>NZ_JBHFIH010000011.1:19697-25677 GCF_057334195.1 Brevibacterium sp. AGC70
GTCCAGTGCCTTTGTGTACCGCGGTGGATCGGGTGGTCCCACTGCCGCTGCGGAGTCCGAAGACGAAGTGCGACGCCTCATCGCCTCGATCTGACTGACTACTTCCGCTGTCAATGTGAGATGAATAACGATAGATTACGCTCACGTATTGCGTGAAGCTTAGGCTAAGCTAATTCACGGTTCGTGTTCATCTGACATCAATGACTTTTGCAGGAAGTAGATCACCATGGGTTCGTCTCGCCTTCGTTTCACCGCTCTGGCCGGCGTCGTTGCACTTGCTCTGACCGGCTGCGGTCAAGCTGCCGCCGATGACACCGGTGCCGATGCCGCTTCCGGCAGCACCATCGACATCGAGGACAACAACGGAGCGCAGAGCGTGGCGAGCCCTCCTTCCTCTGTGGTGGCCACAGACAACCGCACTTTCGAGACTCTTGACACCTGGGGCATCGAACTCAGTGCCGGCGCGGTCTCTCTGATGCCCGAGGGCCTCAGCTACACGAAGGACGACTCCGTCCTCGATCTCGGATCCCACCGCGAGCCTGACCTTGAGAAGGTCGTCGAGGCCAAGCCGGACCTCATCATCAATGGCCAGCGGTTCGCGCAGTTCCATGACGACCTTGCGAAGCTGGCACCCGAGGCCACCGTGCTCGAACTCGATCCGCGCGATGGCGAAGACTTCGGCTCCGAACTCAAACGCCAGACGACAACCTTGGGAGAGGTCTTCGGCAAACAGGACGAAGCGAAGAAGATCGTCGATGACTACGATGCCTCGGTGAAGCGAGCCAAGGCCGCCTATGACAGCAATGACAAGGCCATGGGCCTCATCACCTCGGCGGGTGACATCGGCTACTCGGCTCCTTCCGTCGGGCGCACCGTCGGGCCGGTCTTCGACATCCTCGGTCTGGATCCTGCCCTCGAAGTGGACTCGAGCAGCGAGGACCACCAGGGAGACGACATCTCCGTCGAGGCGATCGCCGACTCCGAACCCGAGCTCATGATCGTCTTGGACCGAGACGCCTCCTTCGCCCCCGAAGAGCGCGATGAGGGATCGGCTCCCGCCGCCGAGGTGCTCGAGAAGTCAGAGGCGCTCAAGGATGTGCCCGCGGTCAAGGACGACAAGATCGTGTACTTCCCGCAGGACACCTATCTCAACGAAGGCATCCAGACCTACACCGAGTTCTTCAACTCATTCGCCGACAAGCTCGAAGAGCAGAAGTAGCGCCTCCCAGCAGCAATTGAGATCGAGAGAATGACGAGTACACGCGATAGTCTCGCCGAGGTCACCTCGGCGAGGAAGAGCCTTGCCGGGGCAAAGGGGCAGCTGCTGAGCTGGAAGTTGGCAGTGGGCGTCCTCGGCGTCCTGCTCCTTCTCGTACTTTCCCTCGTCACCGGCGTCTACGACATCTTCGGCGGGGATAGGGGAGCCGAGATGTTCCAGATCACCCGCGTGCCGCGCACCATCGCCCTCGTTCTCTCGGGTGCGGCGATGGCCATGTGCGGCCTGGTCATGCAGCTGCTGACGCAGAACCGATTCGTCGAACCGACGACCACCGGCACCACGGAATGGGCCGGGCTGGGGCTGATGCTCACCGTCATCGTCTACCCGGACGCTTCGATCCTGGCGCGGATGATCGGGGCCATCATCGCCGCGTTCATCGGCACGCTGGTCTTCTTCATGTTCCTGCGCCGGGTCTCCCTCAAGTCATCGCTCATCGTGCCCATCATCGGCATCATGCTCGGCGCGGTGGTGGGCGCGATCTCGACCTTCATCGCGGTCCAGACTGACATGCTCCAGAGCCTGGGCATCTGGTTCGCCGGCAGCTTCACTTCGATCCTGCGCGGCCAGTACGAGATCCTGTGGGTCGTTGTCATCGTCGTCGTCGCGGTCTTCATCACCGCTGACCGCTTCACCGTCGCCGGTCTGGGCAAAGAGGTCGCGACGAATGTCGGTCTCAACTACAACCAGGTCATTCTCATCGGCACCATCCTCGTGGCCATCGCCACTGGGGTCGTCACGGTGGTGGTCGGCAGCCTGCCGTTCCTCGGCCTCATCGTGCCCAATATCGTCTCGATGATCCGCGGCGATGACCTGCGCAGCAATCTGCCCTGGGTCTGCTTGGCGGGCATTGCGATCGTCACGATCTGCGACCTCATCGGCCGAGTCATCATCATGCCCTTCGAACTGCCGGTCTCCGTCATCCTCGGAGTCGTCGGCGCCGCGGTGTTCGTCGGGCTCCTCCTACGGCAGCGGAAGCGGGGATGAGGCGCGCCATGTCTGCTGAGACGACAGAGCACTCGACCTCGGCGAGGATACAGCGGACCCCGGGACCGCCTCGGCGCTCCTCCGGGTCCTTGGCCACGCCCACATCCAAGTGGCGGTACTGGTCGCTCATGGCCGGGCTCATCGTCGCCTCGGCGGCCATCGCTCTTGGCCTCCTGGCCTGGGACAACCCGATGCCGATCACCGATGAGGGATTCTGGCTCATTGCGCAGCTGCGGATGAAGAACCTCGTCGTCATCGCGGTCGTCGCACTGTGCCAGGCGTTCGCGACCGTGGCGTTCCAGACGGTGACGAACAACCGGATCGTCACGCCGTCGATCATGGGCTTCGAATCGCTGTACGTTGCCATCCAAACCGGGGCCATGTACTTCTTCGGGGTCACAGCGATCGTCGAGCTCAAGGGGCTCGTGCCTTTCACCGTGCAGCTGCTGCTCATGGTGGGGCTCTCGCTCGCGCTCTACGGCTGGCTGCTATCAGGCCGCTACGGCAATATCGCGATCATGCTGCTCATCGGCGTCGTCATCGGCGGCGGACTCGGCTCGATCGCGACGTTCATGCAGCGGACACTGACGCCGAGTGAATTCGACGTGCTCGCGGCACGGCTCTTCGGTTCGATCTCGAACTCGGACTCCAGCTATCTCCCTGTCTCCATCCCGTTGTGTCTCCTCGCCTGCGCTGCGATCTACCTGAGCTCCTCCCGGCTCAACGTCCTCGCACTCGGCAGGGACACGACCAGCAACCTGGGACTCAACCACAAGGTCGAGATGATGAAGATCCTGTTCTTCGTCTCGATCCTCATGGCAGTGTCCGTGTCGATGATCGGACCGATGATCTTCCTCGGCTTCCTCGTCGCGATGCTCGCCTACCAGTTCTCCGACACCTACGACCACAGATGCGTGCTGCCGATGGCCGGCCTCCTCGGGTTCGTCGTCCTGGGCGGGGCGTACTTCATCATGAAGAACCTGTTCTACGCCGAGGGCGTCGTCTCCATCATCATCGAGGTCATCGGCGGAGGCGCATTCCTCTTCGTCATCATGAGAAAGGGACGCCTGTGATCACACTGCACGATGTCCGTAAGTCCTACAGCAGCGACGTCGAGATCGGTCCTGTCGACCTGCATATCCCCGCCGGGGGAGTCACCGCGCTGGTCGGACCCAACGGCGCCGGGAAGTCAACGCTGCTGACGATGGTCGGCCGTCTGCTGGGCATCGACGAGGGGGCGATCGAGGTCGCCGGTTATGACGTGTCGTCAACGAAGTCGAAGGACCTGGCGAAGATCGTGTCCATCCTGCGCCAGGAGAACCACTTCATCACCAGGTTGACGATCCGCCAGCTGGTGGGCTTCGGCCGTTTCCCCTATTCGAAGGGACGCCTGACGCCTGCCGACGAGGAGATCATCTCCCAGGCCATCGACTTCCTCGAACTCAGCGACCTCGAGGACCGGTTCATCGACGAACTCTCCGGCGGGCAGCGGCAGCGCGCCTACGTGGCCATGGTGCTGGCTCAGGACACCGACTACGTCCTGCTGGACGAACCCCTGAACAACCTGGACATGAAGCACTCCGTGCAGATGATGCAGCACCTGCGTCGGGCCGCTACGCAGATGGGGCGGACCATCGTCATCGTCCTCCACGACATCAACTTCGCCGGACACTATGCCGATCACATCTGCGCCGTGAAGACCGGCAGGGTCGTCGAGTTCGGGGCACCTGCGGAGATCATGACCGCCGAGGTGCTCACCCGCGTCTTCGACACCCCTGTCGAAGTCATCGACGGCCCGCGCGGCAGGCTGGCCGTGTACTACTGAAACTCTGTCGGCAACTCGCCTTGAAGTGCAGCGAAACTGCCGACGAGGAGTTCGGCTGAGCCTATTGGCTTAAACATCTAGAGTTGATAGTATTCCAACTGGTTATCACGATGGGTCGGTGTCGACCTATCTCGACAGTGAAACTCAGAGCCCTAGTATTTCAAGGGGGAAAGCTGGCATTTGCGGGCTCTGGGGACTATGGCGGCATCCGATACCAAATCTATTCGGTGCCATGAATGCTTTAAAGACTCAGTAGTAAAGGTTTAGTTCGGCGAATTTTGTCGAGACGGCGTTCCGCGAATCGCAGCGCGGACGAATGCTGGTCCGACAAGCTTCGACTCCAACGAAGGAATCGGGAGCATGGATATTCAATCGACTTCAGTCCCCAGCACGGCCAATGACGGCCATCACTCAGACGGGGACTTCAAACGCGATATGGGATTCTGGGGCAACCTCGCCCTCGGATTCACCTATCTTTCTCCGGTCGTGGGCGTCTACGCCACGTTCGCGGCCTCTATGGCGCTGGCCGGACCTCCGGCTTTCTGGATGCTCATCGTCGCCGGTGCCGGTCAGCTGCTCGTGGCCACGGTCTTCGGCGAAGTGGTCTCGCAGTACCCGATCGCCGGTGGCATCTATCCGTGGAACAAACACCTATGGGGCAAGAAGTGGGGGTGGATGAGCGGTTGGGTCTACATGATCGCCATCAACGTCACCATCGCCTCAGTCGCCTATGGTGCGGGTCCGTTCCTGGGAGCTCTGCTGGGCATCGAGATGTCACCCATCGCCAATGTGCTTCTGGCGCTGCTGATCATCTTCCTCGCCACCCTTGCCAACCTGTGCGGAACGAAGTTCCTCGCCAATGTCGCGTTCGTCGGTTTCGTCGTCGAGATCTTCGCAACGGCCGCCATAGGCGTCTGGCTCCTTCTCACGGTGCGCAAGCATGATCTCACTGTGTTGTTCCAGGACTTCCGCCCGGGGGACATGCAGGACCAGACGCCGTTCGTCGTCGCCTTCGTCGGTGCGGCGATCATGGGAATCTATCTCTACTACGGCTTCGAAGCCAACGGCGACGTCGCCGAGGAGGTCCGCAACCCTGGTCGGGTCATTCCCAAGGCCATGCGGATGACGATCTACGTGGGCGGCCTCGCCTCGATGTTCATCGCCCTGGGGCTGATTCTGGCAGTCGGCAGCTTTGAGGACATCATCAACGGAACGATCCCCGATCCGATCACGACGATCTTCATGGAGGCGTTCGGGCCGATCGGATTCAAGTTCGTCATGGCGATCGTCCTCATCTCTTTCCTGTCGTGCACGATCTCGCTGCAGGCCGCGGCCTCGCGCCTGATGTACTCGATGGGACGGGACGATCAGCTTCCGTTCTCGAAGTTCCTGCGCAAATTCAGCCCGACCCGTGCTGTGCCTCCTTACGCGCTCATTGTGTCCGGCGCCATCCCTGCCGTCGTCATTCTCATCTCACTGCTGAGCGAGAATGCACTGCTGGCGATCATCTCCTTCGCTTCCTTCGGCATCTACCTGGCATTCTCGTCGGTGGTCTTCGCCTCGCTGAGAGCTCGTATGAAGGGCTGGAAGCCCAGCGGAGAGTTCACCATGGGCAGATGGGGTTGGCTGATTTCGATCGCCGCCTTCGTCTATCAGGTCTTTGCGATGATCATCGTCGCCTGGCCGGTGGCCGGAGTGCCCTGGTACGACTCCTGGATCGTCGCCCTCATGACGCTGGGTGTGGTCCTGGTCGGGGCACTCTATCTGTTCGGTGCTCATCCGGAGCGTCGCAGTGGGATCAGGGGCGCAGCCGGGGACGCTGTGCAGTCGGCAGTGCCCAGCGCCGAGTCTCGGCCTCAAGGCAGCTGAGTCAGAGACGAGCCGAGCCCCCC
>NZ_JBHFIH010000011.1:25722-48908 GCF_057334195.1 Brevibacterium sp. AGC70
GCCGATGAGATGGGGGCTTCGTCGTCGCGTGGGAGGCTGCCTGCTGTGACGCTGACTCAGCCGAGTTGAGGATCCGGGTAGAGGAGGCTGAGGTCGACGTTGTCGACGGCGATCGGAATTCTGGAATAGCCCGGAGGCATCACTGCGATGCGCACTCCGGTGCTCAGCTGTGCTGAGTTGCCGACGAGTACCTGATTGTGGCGACTGAGCACTGCACACCCCGAGAGTGGTGAGAGGATCCGCAGTAGCTCTGCCTCGACGTCATTCATGAGAATATCGATGCCGGCGACCCCGACCTTGACGCCGTCGACGGAACAGGGCACTGCCATCGTCAACAGGTAGTCGTCGACGCCCAGATGGTCGATGTACGGTCCAGCCACGGTGCGGGTGCCGGCATGGAACGCGCCTTTGAACCACTCGAGGTACTCATAGTCATAGAATCGGTCGGAGTCGGGGTCGAGGATGAAATCGCGACGATTGATCTTCTCCTCGTCCCGCACCCACCACTCGATTCTGGCGGTCTCGGGTTTGAGCTGCGAGAGCTGGAAGATGAGACCGGCGCCGTCGAGGCCAGGGTGCTCTTCGAGGAAGTCGGCGACGTCTCTGCCGAGGGCTCTGCGGGTCTTCGAGCTCACTTCATGAGGTGGGTCGCCGGCGAAGTCCGAGACGAGCCGCGGGCTGAGGGATGATTCCAGGCGCTCGAGATCGACGAGGAGGTCTTCGACCCAGACTGCCAATCCGTGTGCGACTTCTTCTACCTGTGAGTGGGCCATGCCGCCCCTTCCTGTGGCTGTTTCACCGTGCCGGCGTGGTATCGGCGCCGTTCGAGTCGAGAGTGAGCTTCACATCGATGAGACTGTAGACGGTCTTTCGGATGTTCGCCTCGACCGCTCGTTCCGCCCGGTCGGAATCGCGATCGCTGACGGCTTCCAAGACTTCACGATGATCGGCGATGACGTCGGAGATCTGAGCTGCCGCTCCTGCCGGGGACCATTTGAGGGCGAGGATCTCGCTCTGCAGGCGCATCTCTGCCCGCAGCAGCCGTGGAGACTGCGACACGATGGCCAGCTGCATATTGAATCGGCTGTCGGCAGCCGAGCATTCGGCTGGGGTGCTCGCATTCTTCATCCGGGCAGCGGCATGGTCGAGCTCTGCCACGGCCTGGGTGTGAGCTCGCTGGCAGGCCAACCGGACTACGCCGGTCGATACTGCGGTGTGCTCATCGCCGTAGTCACGGTACTGGACGATGGAGAGGCTTGAAAGATAGTTCCGGATCTGTTCATCGGTGGGGAAAGGCACCGAGACGATGAAGGTGCCGCCGCTGCGGCCACGGTGGGTCTCGACGATGCCGTTCTCCCGCAGAACCGCCAAACTCTTGCGCAGGGTGGCTACTGCGACATTGAACTCTGCGGCGAGTTCGATCTCTGCCGGCAGGCGTTCTCCCACTGAGATCGATCCCAGCGAGATCGCAGTGACGATCCTATCGGCCAGGGCATCGCCGTAGCCGAAAGGGCCATGGGGTCCCTGGGACGCCGGTACGAACGCAAACGAATTCGCCAACGGCCCCACCCCTCCTGACTTCACGTTTCTTCAGATCCTAGCCTCTGCCGGAATCCTAACCTGCACAACCTCAGGTTCAGGCCGCCTCGGCGGCACCGATGACAGTGGGCAGCCACTCCAGTGCGACATCACTGGGCAGGTCCCAGGACGAGGCATCATGCCTGCCGTATTCACCGACGCGAGTGGCGCCGAGTTCGGTGAAGCGGCGATCGAGATGTTCACTGCCTTGGCTGTATGTCTCTTCGTAGAACGAATCGCCGAGGCCGAACATCGCGTACTTCACGCCGGTGAGGTCGCCGGAGAACGCAGTGAACTTCTCATGGAACTCGATTGCGGTATTGGGGAGTTCGCCGTCGCCGTGAGTGGAGCAGACAACGAGGTAGAAGTTCTCAGGAGTGAGGCTCTCAGGTTCGAAGTCCTGGAGATCGATGACCTCGGCGGAGTGACCGTCCGCGTTCAGCTTGTCGGCGAGGTCCTGAGCGATGAGCTCCGAGTTGCCGGATTCTGTTCCGTAGAGGACGACGGTATTCATTTCATCTCTTTCGTTCGATGTTCTCAGTTGTGCGGGACTTGCATTCTGCTGTGTCATTCACGTCTTCGGTGCTGCGATTCATGGATTCTGCGACTGTGCGGCGGCGAGCATGTCCTCGTGGTCATGGAACTTTCGCCGGATCCGTGACTCGTCTGCGTTCGCGAGCTCCGCGGCATCGATGCGCCTCCAGTCGGCGAAGTCCACCGCTTGGTTTCTCAGTGCTCGGGGGAGAGCCTCGTAGCCGCCGGTTGTCGTCGACGGAGAGTCAGCCGACTCGAAATCGGCGATGATCTCCTTGGCGACCTGGTGGGCATCGGAGCGGTTTGCAGGTATTGCGCCCACCGGCCCGCGTTTGAGCCACCCCGAGCGGTAGAGTCCGGGGCCGATGCGACCGAGGTCGTCCGAAGGGGTGAAGTCGTATTCTTCGGCGTAATGCCAGTGCCCCTGTGCGTTGACGTCGAAGCCGATCGCAGAGATGACGGTGTCAGCAGGGATCACGCTCGCCTCTCCTGCCGGAGCCGCAGACAGGTGGACGGTCTCCACGTGTTGGGTACCGCCGATCCGCGAAGGAGTTGCACCGAAGACGAAGTGGACGTGCGCGCGCGCCTCAACGACCTCTTGCGAGGCGAGTTCTGCAAAGGCGGCTTCGCGCTTGCGTCCGAGGGTGTTGTCCTCGGTGGCAGGGCTCGAGTTCGCAACGGTGATGCGGACTCCGGGAACCTTGCCCAGCTCTCGGATCATCGCCACATCAGCCTTCGCCGAGGCGATGGGGGATCGGCTGAGGACGGTGACGTGTGTGGCCGGAGAGCTGAGATAGGAGTCGAGTGCTTCCGGGTTCACATCGCTGTCCATGTAGTCGGCGGCCGTCTTGATGAGGAAGCGCACCATGTCGAGGGCGACATTGCCCGCTCCGATGACGACGACGTTTTGGCCGATCGCGGGCATCGGGATGTTGGGGCGAGGCACGGTATTGAGCGCGTTGACGATGTCGCCGGAGACGAGCACTCCGTCGAGGTGGGCTCCCGGAACCGTCAATGTCCGATCACGCCACCGTCCCGTGGCCAGGACGACGATGTCGAACTCTGCGCGGATGGAATCGAGGTCGATGTCGGTGCCGACTTCGACATTGCCGGCGAATCTGAAGTCGCCGGAGGAGAAGTTGCGGTCGAACTGTCGAGTCACAGCCTTCGTATGCTGATGGTCGGCCGCGACACCGTACCTGATGAGTCCGTAGGGGGCAGCGAGGCGATCGAAGATAGTGATCTCTGCATCTTTCCAGTGACGGCGCAGGGCCTGCCCCGTGAAGCAGCCGGCAGGACCGCTGCCGATGACCGCAATATGTCTGGGTGTACGAGCATTCATGGTTCGACCTCCATCTGTCGACGAATTCTCCGTTGAACTCCGAGCCGAGGCCCGCCGGTCGCAATGATCGCCGAGGAACTGGCAGCCTCACGACCATAACATCTGTTTCTCAATCATTGCGGATCGCGAACACTTCGGCAAGTGCTGCGAGGGGAATCCTGCGTTCTTGCTCATCGAACCGATAAATTGCCGGCAGGAAGGGGCTTGCGTGCCATGAGTCACATATGGTTTGATTCATGCATAAGTGAATGTTTGATTCACTGTAAGCGTTGATCAAAGACGATTGGCTGGAGAGTGACGCTGATGAGCACAACCATCGACACGACAGAACTTCCCTATCTCGACATCTCTGCGCCGGGTTTCGCCATGGCATCCGAAGAGGTTCGCGATGCCCGCGAGCAATCCTGGATCGCCCGGACCAACTACGGATACGCCGTCCTCAGATACGACGAGGTTGCAGCACTGCTGAAGAACCAGAGCCTCTCCCAGGGCAGCGCTCGTTGGCCAGACCACCATGGAGTCCACTCCGGAGCGTTCCACGAATGGTGGCGAAAGAACCTCCTGGTGCTCGAATCCGATGAACACCATCGGATCAGGCGGCTGCTCAATCCGGCATTCTCTCCGTCGATGGCGCGCAAGCTCGAACCCGAGTTCGCAGAGATCGCCACTGAACTCCTCGACTCCTTCGCGGACAAAGGGGAATGCGATTTCGTGCGCGACTTCGCCGAACCGTTCGCCACCCGCGCCCTGTGCGCCATGATGGGCCTCGACCACAAGCACTGGCCATTCATCGCCTCCCGCGCCAATACCGTCGGCTATGCGCTGTCGGTGTCGATCCAGGAGAAGATCGACGAGGTCGACGAAGCGGTCCGCGAACTCTACGAATTCGTCGAAGGTCTCATCGAGGAGCGACGGGCAGATCCCGGCCAGGACGTGGTCTCCCGCCTTGTTCATTTCAGCGAGTCCGGGGATAAGCTCGATGCCGAGGAGCTGCGCAATGCGCTGGTGCTCATGCTCTTCGGCGGCATGGACACGACCCGCAACCAGCTCGGCCTGGCAATTCAGACCTTCATCCGGAACCCGGAACAGTGGGAGATCCTCGCGCAGCGCCCGGAGTTGGCGAAGTCTGCTCTCGAAGAGGTGCTGCGCGTCAATCCCACGACTCGCTGGGTGACACGAGAGGTCATCGAGGACTTCGAGTATGGCGGTATCGAATTCACCGCCGGCACCACGGTGCACCTGTTCACCCACACCTCAGGCTCGGACGAGCGTGCCTTCCCGAACCCCGAGGTCGACATCACCCTCGACGATCGCAAACCTCACTTCACATTCGGCGGCGGCATCCACCATTGCCTCGGTCATTACATTGCGCGGGCAGACATGAGCCAGGCCCTGCCGATCCTCGCCTCCCGCATCACGAACCTCGACTGCCCGGGCGGCGACACCTGGCTGCCCGACTCGGGGAACACCGGCCCCATCGGACTGCCGTTGACCTTCGACTCTCGCAGCTGAGACCGACGGCTGACACCCACGACCGGCCATTCACTCCCACAACTGACCGCATCACTCCCGGGTATTCCCGGATCGACCGTTCGGCAGAGCTGCTGGACCGCGAACAGAGGAAAATGAACAATGACGATCACTGACCCGCTCACCGCCCAGTCTGCGCAGGCCGATCCCGCTGTCGAGGCGATTCGCCGCCGGACCGCCTCCCACGGAACCAACCTCGCCGAGGTGTTCCGCTCGCGCATCGCCTCAGAACTCGAAGACAACAGCGCCCTCGAGCGTCACCGGGAAGCGAACACCGACAACGACACCGTTGAAGCGCTCAAAGAGAAGATCGAACGCTCGGGCGTGGAATACATGTACTACGTGGTGCCCACCCTGCGCTCGCGCACAGTGGCCAAAGTGGTCCCGGCCAAGCACTTCGTGCGCAACCTCGAGAAGGGCGTGAACTTCACCCGCAACGCCCTCATGGACTTCCAGAACGATGTCCACGGCAGCCCCATCGGTGCCAACATCAACTCAAAGGAGTTCGTGGCGATGCCGGAGGCCGACTCCTTCAACCCGCTGCCCTGGGACGGGGAAGTCGGACGGATCTTCTGCTCGACCTACGAGCCAGACCACCTCGGCGGCATTGCCGGACGACCCAACGTCCATGACTCTCGTGCGCACATGAAGCGGACGCATTCGCTGCTCAAGGACGTCTTCGGACTGACGATGAAGTCCGGCACAGAGCCCGAGATGGTGTGGGTCGGCGAGTCCATCACGCCGAAGTCCATTCCCGGTTACAACCCTGCCTATCAGGTGGAATACCTCGAAGGAATGCGTCCCATCTACAAGCGCATCCATGAATACGCCGATGCACTCGGTTTCGACATGATCGAAGGCGATTATGAGGACCGCGGGCAGATCGAGCTCAACTGGAACTTCGACGACATCGAGAACACCACCGACCGGCTGGTCACCTACCGTCAGATCTGCTCCCAGGTCGCTCGCGAGTTCGGAGTCGAAGCCTCCTTCATGCCCAAGCCCTTCATCGGAGAGATGGGCGCCGGCTGCCATCACAACATCTCACTGTGGGACGAATCCGGAGTCAACACCTTCGAAGACGAAGGCGTCAAGGAGCTGCACCTGTCCCAGCTGGGACGCTGGGCAGTTGGCGGAATCATCAAGAACTCTCCGGCGATGATGCTCATCTTCGCCTCGACCGTGAACTCCTATAAGCGGTTCTGGGATCCGGGCCAGTTCGCCCCGGCTCGTGCCGACTGGGGACTCGACGACCGCGCTTCGATGATCCGGATCTCCTCGAACGGACGCGCCGAGGTGCGCGTCCCCGACGCATCCGTCAACCCGTATCTGTCCCATGCGCTGCTCACTGCGGCCGTGGCCGACGGGATCGGCAATCAGGTCGAACCCCCGGAAGCCGGAAGCCAGGGCATCGAGCTGCCTCGAACCCTCGGCGAAGCCGTCGAAGCCTTCCGCAATGACGAATTCGTTCGGACAGCACTTCCACCCGAACTCGCCGATACCTTCCTGGAGATGAAGGAGAACGAATGGGCACAGTACTGCGGCGTGCTCACCCAGTGGGAGTTCGACCAGTACTGGCAGGCGATCCCATGACCGAAACGAGCATCCGCTTCGCCTGCATCGACTCAGAGGCCGCGCCGCTGTTCGACAAGTCGAAAGACGGCGGAATCACCCGAACCGGGTACGAACCCGAAGCTGCTCAGCTCGTCGCCGAGGTCCTCGGCCGTGAGCTCGAGTGGGTCATCGTGGCCTGGGACGACATGATTCCGGCGGTGCTCCGTGGTGACGCCGACGCTGTGTGGTGTGGACAGGGGATCATTCCCTCGCGGCAGGCGCAGGTGGACTTCACCCGCCCCTACGCGGTCTTCAACGAATCCGTCCTCGTCCGTGCCGGTGACCCGGCCACCTCACCGGACCACCTCGGCGGGTACAAGGTTGCGGCTATCGAGGGCAGTGCAAACATGGTCCTGGCGGAGACGTTCCCCGGTGCACAGCTTGTGTCCTTCGGCCCCACAGACGATGTCTTCGCCGACATGATCCAGGCGGTCCGTGATGGCAGTGTCGACGCCATGGTCGACGACGATGTCGTCACCGTTCCGCTCGGTGATGAACCCGAGTTCGATCTCGCTTTCACGGCTCAGACCCGCAACCCGTGGGGAGTGGGAGTGGCGAAGGAAAACGCTCCGATGCTCGATCTCCTAGACACTGCCTTGGCACAGGTCATCACCGATGGTCGCCTCGCCGAGGTGTGGGCGCGGTGGATGCCGCATCTGCCCTTCCCCGCCGAAACCCTGTCCGCGGGACGACCCTCATGACCACTGCTTCGGGCACCGCCTCATCGCGGCCGCTCATCGCCGTCCCCGCCATGTCGTCCGGGCAGGTGCAGGGGCTGCGGCACTCGGGCAGCGTCGTCGCCGATGCTGTGCTCAGGTCGATCGCCGCCGCCGGCGGGGAACCGGTCATCGTGCCCCCGGTGATCGACAGTGGCCTGTACTCTCGTGTCGACGGCATCGTCCTGCCCGGAGGGTCGGACATCGACCCGAAGCGCTATGGGCAAGAGCCTGACGAGTCCTATGCCGGCACCGACCTGCCGTCTCAGGATGACGCTGACGCTGCGGCCATCTCCGCGGCTGAGAACCTCGGCATCCCCGCTCTCTTCATCTGCCGCGGCCTGCAGCTGTGGAATGTGGAACGTGGGGGGACCCTGTTCCAGCACTGGCCGGCCGGCGACGTCGACCATGTCGGCCAGGTCCATCCGGTCAGCGTTGAAACGGGTTCGCTCTTAGCTCGGGCCTTGGGGGCCAGCGAGGATGTCCAGGTGTCGAGCTATCATCATCAGGCGATCGACGAGCTCGGTCGAGGACTGCGGGTGACTTCGCGAGGAACCGATGGCTGTGTCGAGGCCGTCGAAGACGACGAACACACGATCCTTGCGGTGCAGTGGCACCCCGAGGACCGGGCGGATTCAGAGCCCGTGGACCGGGCGCTGTTCGAATGGATCGTCACCCGGGCGGCAGAACATCGCCAGAACCGCAGCTGAACAGCCGACGCCGACCTCGTGCGACCAGTGCGCAGCCGAACAACCACAGCCAACGAAAGCGAATCGCAGTGACCGTGCATGACCTTGTTCCAGCAGATGTGCTCACAACATCTCCCACCGCCGAAGCGGTCGTCGAGATCGCGGTGATCGTGGGGCTGAATACGCCGGGGCAGACCTCAGCCTCGACCGCGCTGCAGAAACAGCTGACGATCACCGCGGTCGATTCGATCCATGAGCTCGGCGGAAGGGCCGTCATCCACGATGTGAGCGATGCCGGCGAACCGGACTATGAGGCGATCGCAGCCGCTGACGGGATACTCGTCCTCGGTGGGGGAGACGTTGACGCGACGATATACGGTCACACCGAGATCGTGCCCAACGAA
Organism: Brevibacterium sp. AGC70; assembly: GCF_057334195.1. NCBI lineage: Bacteria > Bacillati > Actinomycetota > Actinomycetes > Micrococcales > Brevibacteriaceae > Brevibacterium > Brevibacterium sp. AGC70. Next base: position 34,130 of record NZ_JBHFIH010000011.1, read on the forward strand.
TATGGCAAGGACCGGCGAGCCGATGAGCGTGAGATCGAGATCATCGCCCGCGGGATCGGTGAGGATTCGATCATGCTGCACCTGTGTCGTGGATCCCAGCTGCTCAATGTGGTCTGCGGGGGCAACTTGATCCCCGATCTCGACCCCTACCACCTCCACAAAGGGGCCCCAGGGGAGCCGCTCTTCCTCGACGAAGAGGTTCGACTCGAACCAGGGCATATCATCCACGAGCTCTATCAGGTCGAGAAATTCACTGTCCGCAACGGACATCATCAGGCCGTCGGTCGGGTCGGCACTGGTCTGTCCGTGGCCGCTCGTGCCGCCGACGGAATCGTCGAAGCAACGGAACGCGTGGACAACACCTGGATCCTCGGTGTGCAGTGGCACCCGGAGGAAGCTGGTGCGAGCAAGGCCGACAGGGACATTCTCTTCTCTGCCTTTCTCGAGCAAGCGCGGGCTCGGACCCGCTCCCGAGAAACGGCGATTGCGCAGGACTGACCCGAAGCTGACTCTAAGCCGACGCTGCCCTGACCCTAAGCCGACACTGCCCTGACCCCGCGCTGACCCCGCGCGGCACCCCGTCCGCAGACGACCTCCGCCACCCGCCGCAGACGACCTCCGTCGTGGACTTGACTGCCCAAAAGCGATGGGTAAGGTTGCATCTATGAGCGTATTCTCGCGGGTGAGACGCTGCTTCAGGGTGTCATTCGACGTGCCCTGCCCGGGTCTCGAGCACCCGGAGTGACAGGCAGCCTCCACATCACCTTTGCGAATTGATACATACCTTTCGAACGCACCGGGGGAAAAGTGTTTCTCAGTTTGTATGAGCAAGAGCGTCTGATGATCTACACGGCCGGAAAATTGGCCCTGGAGCGCAAAGACCGCGGCCTCAAACTCAACCTGCCCGAAGCGACAGCCGTCATCACCTCCTATCTCCTGGAAGGCGCCAGAGACGGAAACAGCGTTGCCGACCTGATGGAATCGGGCCGACACGTGCTCAGCAGAGATGACGTCATGGAAGGGGTACCGGAAATGCTCACCCAGGTTCAGGTCGAGGCGACGTTCGCCGATGGGACCAAGCTCGTGACCGTGACAGGACCGCTCCAATGATGAGCAACGAACACGGACCGGCAGGAACGGGACCCGACGACGAGAAGCAGGGCACCAACCCGTTCGAGAACGAAGAACTCAAGCCCGAGCATCGCGACATCGATGCCGAGCATCCCAGCGATGATCCGGGCCGTGACTACGACGACGTCGAAGCCACCGTGATCCAGGAACCGGGCATCGACGAACGTGAGCGGCACCCCTCATCGGGCCCCAGCGGCCCCAGCGAGCCGAGGCGGCCCGGAGCGGGATCCCGCCAGGGCCCACGCGAGGAGTCCGCAGCACCGGTCACGGCTGCAGATAAGGTCATCCCCGGCCAGATCTTCCTCCGCGATGAACCCGTCGAGATCAACGTCGGCTTGGCCGTGACGACCCTGCGCGTCGCCAACGTCTCCGACCGTCCGATCCAGGTCGGTTCGCACTTCCACTTCGCCGAGGTGAATCCCGGCTTGGAATTCGACCGCGGACGGTCCTGGGGCAAGAGACTGAATGTGCTCTCCGGCGGCGCGATGCGCTTCGAGCCGGGAGCCGATGAAGAAGTCGAACTCGTTCCCATTCAGGGCGCACGCATCGCGCTCGGGTTCCGAGGCGAATGCAGAGGAGAGTTGGATGGTTGACATATCGAGGTCCGAATACGTGGCATCGTTCGGCCCCACCGTCGGTGACCGAGTCCGACTGGCCGACACGGACATCGTCATCGAGATCGACGAAGACTACTGCGTCGGCGGCAACGAGGTCGTCTTCGGCGGCGGAAAGTCCGCTCGCGAATCCATGGCCCAATCATCACGGACCCGCGCCGAAGGCACTCCCGACCTCGTCATCACCGGCGTGATCATCCTCGACCACTGGGGGGTCATCAAGGCCGATGTGGGCATCCGCGACGGCCGGTTCGTCGGCATCGGACGCTCAGGCAACCCCGACACCATGAACGGCGTCGACCCCAATCTGGTCATCGGCCCGAACACGGAGATCGCCAGCGGCAACGGACTCATCATGACCGCCGGCACCGTCGACACGCACGTCCACTTCGTCGGACCCGACATGTTCCAGGTCGGACTCATGGCCGGAACTACGACAATGGTCGGCGGCGGAACGGGGCCAACGGAAGGCTCGAAGGCCACACTGGCCACCCCCGGCCCCTGGTGGCTGGCTCGCATGTTCGAAAGCATGGACCCCTGGCCGGTCAACGTCCTGTTCCTGGGGCGCGGCAACACCATGAACGACGAAGCCCTGCTCGAACAGGTGCGCGGCGGTGCCGGCGGCTTCAAGATCCACGAGGACTGGGGCGCAACACCCGCCGTCATCGACAACGCCCTGCGCGTGGCCGATGACACCGGAGTCCAGGTCGCCATCCACTCCGACACCCTCAACGAGGCCGGCTTCGTCGAAGACATGCTCGCCGCGGTCAAGGGGCGCACCTTCCACGCCTTCCACACCGAGGGTGCCGGCGGCGGCCACGCACCCGACATCATCACGATCGCCTCGGAGCTCAATGTTCTCCCGGCCTCGACCAACCCGACGCGGCCGTTTACGACCAACACCGTCGACGAACACCTCGACATGGTCATGGTCGCCCACCACCTCAACCCGCAGGTGCCCAATGACCTTGCGTTCGCCGAGAGCCGAGTGCGGGCGGGAACCATTGCCGCCGAGGATGTTCTCCAGGACATGGGAGCACTGTCGATCATGTCCTCCGACGCTCAGGCCATGGGTCGCATCGGTGAGGTCGCCATGCGCACCTGGCAGACCGCTCACCAGATGAAACGCCTGCGCGGACCATTGGCAGGCGATGATCGAGCCGATAACAACCGCGCCATGCGCTATGTCGCGAAGTACACGATCAACCCGGCCATCGCTCACGGCATCGACGCCCACGTCGGCTCGATCGAGGTCGGCAAGCTCGCTGACTTCGTGCTCTGGCAACCCTCGATGTTCGCGGTTCGTCCGCACACCGTGTTCAAGGGCGGCATGGCGGCCGTGGCCGCCTTGGGCGACCCGAACGCCTCGATTCCGACCCCGCAGCCTGTGTCCGAGCGGATGGGCTTCAACTTCCGGTCGTCCGCGGCGGCAGCGACGAGCATGGCGTTCGTATCGGAACACGCGATCGCTGACGGCATCGCGGACAAGGTCAACGTCGACAGGCCCTTCGTGCCGATCACCTCGACACGCGGAGTCACGAAGGACGACATGATCCACAACTCGGCCCGCCCGAAGATCGAGGTCGACTCCGACACCTACGCGGTCACCATCGATGATGAACTCATCGAACACGAACCCGCGAAGTTCGTGCCCATGGCCCAACGCTATTTCCTGTTCTGAGAACAGGAATGACACGAAGCACCTCACGCGCGACCCTCCTGATGCTCGGCGACGGGCGACTTCCCTCGGGCGGGTACGCGCACTCCGGTGGGCTCGAACAGGCCATCCGGCAAGGTTGGGTCACCGATGTGTCCGACCTGAAGGACTTCCTGCGCGGACGCCTGCACACGACCGGGCTGATGAACGCCGCCTTCGCGGTTTCGGCTCGACATATCGTCGGTGATCACCGGTCCCTCTCCGAGGCGGGGGGCCGTCCCGCGGATACGACCGTGGACGAGATTGCGGAGTCGCTCGCCATTCTCGATGCGGAGCTCTGTGCCCGCACACCCGCCCCGGCCCTGCGCACGACGGGGGAGTGGTTGGGGACGCTGATGCTGCGGTCGATGCAGCGAATCCATCCGCATCCGCTGCTTGAGTACCTGCCGAAGGGACTGCAGCAGCCGCTCGTGTACGGGGCAGTCGGTCGAGCCGTGGAGCTGGGGGCTGCGGAGACGGCGGCCGTCGTGCTCCACGAAGCAGTCACAGGACCGGCCACCGCTGCGGTCAAGCTCATGAGCATCGACCCCTTCCAAGCCCACGGAGCAATCCTGTCCCTGGGCGAGGAGCTCGACGTCGCCGCGGAAGCAGCCGCCGACTACGAACTCACCCCGGCCCGGGACCTGCCCGCACTGAGTTCGCCCCTGTCAGATTTCGCCGCCGAGATGCACGTGAAGGACCATGTTCGACTATTCGCATCCTGAGAGCAGGACTCCCGGCACCGTGTACTCTGCCGAGGTGAAACCCAATGGCCCCAGCGGCATGACGTGCCGGGCCTCTGTGGCGACCGAGCTGAGCGAGCCCGGCCGGCCGGGAACACGCGTGTCGGGCCTGCGCGCCCAAGCCCCACTGGTGCCGCGACCCACCGGCGCCAGCGGCCACGAACCCTATATCGATCGAGATCCGAATGCCGCCCGCATCGCCCTGACCTCGGGAGCAGCCGGGCCACTCGGCGGGGACCACTACCGTTTCGACGTAAGCGTCGGCGAGGGTTCGAGCCTGCTCATCCGTGAAGTCTCGGCCACCCTCGTGCTTCCTGGCGTCCACGGTCACCCCTCATTGTTGGAATCACGCGCCCACGTCGGCGAGGCAGCGACCCTGGTGTGGGTGCCGGAGCCGGTGATCGCGGCGAAGGGGTGCCGCCACACGCACACCGTCGACATCGACCTCGCGGCCGACGCGCGACTCTTCTACCGCGAAGAGCTCGTCCTCGGCCGTCACGGCGAAGACCCTGGAGACCTCAGCTCCGCCTTGACCGTCCGCCGAGGCGGTGCTCCGCTGAGCGTTCAACGCTTCGACCTGGGACCGAACAGCCCCGGCTTCGACTCACCCGCCGTGGCAGGACGAGGACTGGGCGTCGGTTCCATCGTCATCGTCGACCCCGAGGGCGGACTGCCGAAAGAGACCGTGGTCATCGACCCGCAGACCGCGATCCTGCCCGTCGACGACACCTGCGTGCAGATCACTGCGGTCGGGTCTGACGGTCTGGCGCTGCGCAAACGCCTCGACGCCGCACTCACGCACATCGGCGAACCCTGGGGCCGCGAACAGACCTGGTCCGCAGTTCCACGATGAGCCCCACGACTGACCTGACATCCACAACCTACAAGAGCCATCACGAAGAGAAGGAGAGACAATGACCACTGGAAAACGAGCACTTCGCTTGGGCATCGCCGGGCCTGTCGGCACCGGCAAGAGCTCCTCGATCGCCAATATCTGCACCGCGCTCGCGCAGGAGTTCCGCATCGGCGTCATCACGAATGACATCTACACCGATGAGGACGCACGCTTCCTCAAGGCCGCAGGAGTCCTGCCCGAAGAACGCATCCGCGCCGTCGAGACCGGCGCCTGCCCGCACACCGCCATCCGTGACGACGTGAGCATGAACCTGCTGGCCGTCGAGGCCCTCGAAGAGGACTTCGACCCCCTCGACATCGTCCTCATCGAATCCGGCGGCGACAACCTCACCGCCACATTCTCACCAGCACTCGTCGACGCCCAGCTCTTCGTCCTCGATGTCGCCGGCGGCGGTGACGTGGCACGCAAGGGCGGACCGGGAATCGGTCGCGCCGACCTCCTGATCATCAACAAGATCGACCTCGGCCCGCACGTCGATGTCGACGTCGACCTCATGCTCGAGGACGCGAAGAAGGCTCGCGAGGGCGGGCCGGTGCTCGGAGTCTCTCGCAAGGTCCCCGAAACCGTTGACGCACTGGCCGACTGGGTCCGCGAGGTCCACGCCCGTTTCGACAAGGGCGATCACACCCCGATCGACCCTGGTCCGATGGCCCCGCACTTCCACGCCGAGGAAGAAGGCGAAGGCTATATGCACACCCATGCCGAAGGTGGAGAAGCCCACCAGCACTGAACTGAGTCGACCATATGAAACGAAGGACCGCCTCGGCGCTGGTGGCCTCTGTGGGGGCGCTCGCACTCGCACTCTCTGCATGCGAGGCTCCCGACGGCGGCGACTCGCAGCTGGTCATCGGCACCGAGGACCTCGGCGGATACAACCCCGTCAACGGCTATTCCGTCGACGGAAACTCCCCCTTCTACGACGGCCTGCTGCGCCTGCAGGAGGACCCGGGAACTGGACAGATGCCGGACCTGACACCGGCGCTGGCAGCCGCGGAACCGAAGGCGACTGAGGACTCGAGCGCATGGACGGTGAAACTGCGTGAGGGCGTGACGTTCTCCGATGGCTCCGCTTTCGATGCGCAGGACGTGGCCGCCACCTATCGGGCCATCATCGACCCAGATTCCGCCTCGGAAGTCGTCGATGCCTTCCGGATGATCGAGGACATCGAGACACCGGATGAGTCCACCGTCGTCTTCCGGTTGAGCGAGCCGACGCCCACGTTCGCCTCACGGCTGACCCTGGGGATCCTGCCCAGCGAGGCCATCGAGAAGGGCACGCCGGCCGCCGACTGGAGCGTCAACAGCGAACCCGTCGGCACCGGTGCCTACGTCCTGGAATCCCTGACCTCGGACACCGCCGTGCTCAAGGCCAGGGACGACTACTGGCGCACCACTCCTGAACTGAAATCGGTGACGATCCAGGCTTACGCGGATTCCTCCGCGCTGGCGGCAGCAGTCTCAGACGGCAAGGTCTCCGGGGCAGCCGTACCACCGCGCTCGGTCGACAAGATCGCGGGGGAGGACCATGAGATCGTCACCGCGAGAACCGCCGACTGGCGCGGACTGACCCTGCCCTCCGACAACCCGTTCACCGCCTCGACGACCGTGCGCAAGGCACTCAACATCGCCATCGACCGGAACAAGATCGTCGATGAGGTCCTCGCCGGCCACGGCACACCGGCCTCGACCCCGGTCGGAGAGTTCTACGGCGATGCCTACGAACCCTCGGCCAACTTCGAACTCGACGTCAAGGCAGCGCAGAGAATGCTCGACGAAGCCGGATGGAAGAAGGGTGACGACGGCCTTCGTTCCAAGAACGGACAGAGCGCGAGCATCCCGTTCACCTATCCCGCCGGTGACTCCGTGCGCGGGGACATCGCCGCCGAGGTCGCCGCCCAGCTCAAACCCTTGGGTATCACCGTCGAGGTCGAAGCCGGCGAATGGGACGAGATCGAGAAGTCCATGACCAGGCAGGCGATCGTCTACGCCGGTGGGGAACAGCCCTACAACATCGATCACCAGATCAGGGCGGCGCTGCATACCCGCACAAGCACCTCCGGGGTCTTTGACAATCCCTCCGACGTGGAAGTTCCCGGTGCTGATGAACTCCTCGACCGTGCCGCCGAGGAGACCGATGAGGCGAAGGTGAACGCGGACTACCGCCGGGTCCAGGACCTCTACATGGACGACCCCAGCTACCTCATCGTCGCCTTCCTCGAACACACCTATGTCGCCGACACCGACGGCTGGGACGTTCCGGATGCCACGTTCGAACCCCACGTCCACGGCTCCGACTGGGGCCCATGGTGGAATCTGGCGGACTGGACGAAGAGCTGAGGGGCACAGTGGCCAGGGTCGTCGTACGTCGCTGCGCGATCATCTGCGGCGGGATGCTCCTTGCAGTCCTGGCCGCTGGTGCGGGCGTGTTCGCTCTGGCCGCGGCCTCACCGACGAACCCTCTGGCCCACACCGTCGGCAGCTGGGAGTTCGCCTCCGAGCAGGCACGAGCCGACCTCGAAGCCGCCTACCACTCCGGTGGGTGGCTCTCCGCTTGGTGGCAGTGGCTGATCACGGCGGTGACCACGGGTGACCTGGGCTATTCCCGGATCCTCCACGCCCCGGTCGCAGAGATCGTGGCTTCCCGCGGACTCAACACCATCGCCGCCAGTGTCTGCGCCGCCGCCATCACCGTGATCGTGGTGGGTGCGGTGGCGATCGCGCTGGCCCGCTTCCCGGGACTGGCACAGAGTTCGAGCGCCTCGGGCGTCCTCGGCGCCTGGCTGGCAGTGCCCTCGTTCCTCATCGCGTTGATCATCGTCGTGGTGTGGGGCGCTTCACTGCCCAACCCCGCCACCAGTGCCCCGATCACCCTGACCCCCGGGGTGGCGATCACGGTCGCGCTCGCCTGGGCCGCCCCGCTCATCGCCGCGGCCCGTTCTGCTGCCGCCGAGGTGTGGTCGACGCCGTGGGCCCGTGCACTGATCGGCCGGGGATTTGGCCACAGCGCCCGGATCCGCACGGTTCTGCCCACCGTGCTCGGCGCCGTGCGCAGCCCAGCACTGGTCTATCTGCCCACCATCGTCCTCGGCGAGGCCGCCGTCGAAGCGGTGCTGGCCTATCCGGGGCTGGGCAACGCACTCGTCCAAGCCGCCGCCGGAGCCGATCTTCCGCTGCTGGCCACCGTCACCTCGATCGCGGCGGGAATGACGACAGGACTCGTGCTGCTGGTGCACACCGCGACGGCCCGTGGTGATCGGTCATGAGAACTCGACTGCCGATCGTCGCCATCGCAGTTGTTCTGGTGGCGCTCATCTTCGGCCGCTTCCTGCCGACGCAGACCACTGATTTCGCCAACTCCCTGCTGCCACCCGGAGACGGTGGACTGGCTGGAACCGACCATTACGGGCGCAGCGTCTTCCGAACCACCTGGACCGCAGCCGGTGGATCGGCTCTTGCCGCACTCATCACCGCCTCGGCGACAACTCTCATCGGGGCCGCCATCGGAGTCGTGTCCACCCTGTCGCGGGCATTGTCGAAGATGTCGACCGCCCTGCTCATCGCCACCGTCACCGTGCCCTCGATGCTGCTGACCTTCATCGTCGTGGGCATCCTCGGCGGGGGACGAGAAGCGATCATGGTCACGGTGGCACTCACGCACTGGCCGATCGCGGCCCAGCTCATCGGGCCGAAGCTCAGCGAAGAATGGAACTCCGGGTGGGTGCGCTTCGACCGCCGCCTCGGCGCCACCCGCCGTCAGATCCTGACCTGGCATCTGCTCCCGGCCGTCTGGGGGCGAGTGGCCGCGGCCATGGCGATCACCTTCCCCTCAGCCGTCGTCCACGAGGCCACCACCTCGTTTCTGGGCATCGGAGTCGACCCTGCCGCGGTGTCCCTGGGTCCGCTCATCGCCTGGGGTCGCAACGACATGACCGTGGGAGCATGGTGGACACTGCTCGTCCCGACGCTGGCACTCATGCTGCTGCTCCTGCCGCCGACGATCATGTCCCGCCGACTCGGAGAAAGGCCGCGATCACTGTGAATGCCATTGCCCTGAGCCAGTGTTCTCTGCGACTGCCGTCGGCAAGAGCCCACATCCTCTCCGATCTGTCTGTGACTCTGCCGCTGGGGCACATCACCTGGCTGGTAGGGGAGTCCGGGGCCGGGAAATCCACACTCTGCAATCTGTTGGCCGGGCTGATTCCTGCCCGTGCCGATGTCACCGGTCATCTCGACTTCGGTGCCGAGCATGGTGACTTGGACAGTGATCGGATCGCCCCGGGTGCCCGCCGGATCGATACGGGAGCCCGCCGTACCGGATCGGGCACCCAGCGGATCGACCTGGGCACCCGGCGGGGTAGGAAGCTGCTCGCTGAGCTGCGCGGGCGCGGCGAACTCGCGTGGGCCCCGCAGAACGCGATGGATACGTTCCCACCGCGACTGCGTCTGCGGCAGTGGTTCCACCGCGCGGGAATCGATGATCCGGACCTTCGCCCCTTCGGTCTGGAGAACACGCTGCTGCAGCGATACCCCCACGAGCTCTCGGGAGGACAGATCTCCCGAGTCTCCCTGGCCGCGGCCCTGTCACACACGCCGAGGCTGCTCGTCTGTGACGAACCCACCGCCGGACTCGATCCCCGGCAGGCCGATTCCATGGTCGCCATACTCGACGACTGCGCCCGTACCAATGGAGCCGCCGTACTCGCCGTCACCCACGACCTCTCCGGCATGGCCAGGAACGCCCGAGGTGATGACCCTGTCGCCGTCCTCTTCAACGGACACATCGTCGACACCTGCACCGTCGAGAACTTCTTGGCAAGAGACGCCGACAATGCCTACAGTCGGGCCCTTGCCGCAGCCGCACCGGACGCGGGAGCCCACCCGCTGCCGCTGACTCCGGGCCACCTCGGCGGACGGGAATATCGTGTCGGCGATGAACTGCGCCGCTTGGACGGGGCACCCATCCCCGGCAGCGACATCATCCCCGGCAGCGACATCATCCCCGGCGGCGACGTCATTCATGCCAGCGATGATCGGGCACAGCAGATTCGGGGTGACGCCGATGGAGCTGCATGAGCTCGAGATCGACTACGGGACCACCCTGATCGGCCCGGTCAGTGCCGATTTCCCCGCCGGGAAGGTCACCGTTCTGCGAGGCGGTTCGGGCAGGGGCAAGACCACCTTGTGCCTGGCCATGACCGGATTCCTCACCCCCACCAGCGGGCGCATCCGCGGTGAGCCAGGCGTGCTGGTGCCGCAGAACCCACGCGAATGGCTCAACCCCAGGCACACCGTCGCCGAGGTGATCGACCGGACCGCTCGCATCCTCGGACGCAAGCTGGAGGCCGAAGAGCGAACCGACATCGTGGCCCGCGCACTGCTGGGACAGGAACTGCTCGAGCACAAGTGCGGTGAGCTCTCCGGAGGTCAGGCAGCCAGGGTGTGCCTGGCCCGGGCCTTGGCCAGCGGAGTCGACACGATCGTCTGCGACGAGCCGACCGCGGCACTCGATGCATCGAACGCAGCAAGGTTCGCCCGTCTGCTCAGCGCCTTGGCAGAGGCAGGGCACACGATCATCTGGGCCACACACGATCTGCCACTGGTCATGGCGACCAACGCGAACAGCAGAATCGTGTCCCTGGACCGGTGGCGTTGAGCCTCAGCCGCACGCGGTGAGCGCCACATCCGCTGAGGTCAGCTCCGCGGGGCGCCCTTGATCGCAGGTTGCACTGTCACCCAGCGTCGAACAGCGACGATGAGCATGGTGGTGAGTCCGACGATGAGCAGACCGTCGGCGGCGATATAGAACAGGTGCAGGCTCGACCCGCCGTCGTCGACACCGGCGAGCACGGCATCGGTGCGTTTGTTGAGCAGAGGTCGGATCACGGCGACCTTGGCGATGAGGACGACCGTCACCGCAGATGTCAGCTGCCGGTACCCGGCACCGACGGCTGACTTGAACACCGACCACAGCAGGAGCACGGCAATGACGATCTCGACCCAGTTCATGGCGGTGAAGACCAGACGGCCGATGCCCAGCCCCAGCGGGATCGTGATGCCCGGAGCGGTGAACTTCAGCGGCGCCTCGATGAGGGAGATGCCGATGATGAGGCCGAGCCAGATAGCAGGAAGAACGATGCGAGCACCCGCGGCGAGACGGGTGTCCTGAGAACTGAGGACATTGGCCATGTCTCGGATTCTACTCCCGGTAGAAGAGCTGCGGTATCGGCGCGTAGAAACCACCCCGCACCCCAGCCCGGAATGCGTGCACTTGCGCTCTAGACTGGTGCTCATGCGTCTGTTCTCCAATGCCGTCGTGCGAAGTTTTGCACCTGCCGCCCCTGATGCCACCTCAGCGGTCGCACCCGACTCGATCCTCGTCGACGGGGAGACGATCGTGGCCGTGGGCACCAGAGCCGAACTTCTCGACATCGCAGCCTCCGAATCCTCGACGACGGCAGCGCTCGCCTCGGCGGGAGGAATCGGAGCCACCACGGTGATTCCGGGCCTCGAAATCGAAGAGATCGACTGCGCCGGCCAGGTCATCCTGCCCGGCCTCGTCGACGCGCACATGCACTCGATCCACTACGCAGACTCCCTGACCGACCTCGATCTCTCCGAAGTCCGATCCTTGACCGAGGCGGTCGACGCCATCCGAGAACGCGCCAGCCAGATGCCGTTCGGCGAATGGGTGGTCGGTTCCGGGTGGGACATCAACAAATGGGATGACCCGCGCTACCCCGATCGCGAACTCCTCGACCAGGCCGTGCCCGACCACCCGGTGGCGATGTGGTCGGTCGATCTCCACACGCTCTGGACGAATGGCCACGGCCTGGAGATCGCCGGCATCGATGATCTCACCGCGGACCCCTTCGGCGGAGAATTCGTTCGCGATGACGAGGGCTCGCTGACCGGGCTGGTCCGTGAGGATGCCACCGACCTGGTGGCCAGATTCATTCCCGAACCCACCCGCGCAGAACAGGTCGAGCGACTCGATCGCACCCAGAAGCTGTTCCTCTCCCAGGGGCTGACCGGGATCCACGACTTCGACTCCATCGCCTCGACGTTGGGGTGGTACGACCTGCGCGAAGCCGACCGACAGCACATCCGTGTGACGAAGTACCTGCGCGGCCCAGAGGTGCCCTGGGCCATCGAGACCGGGTGGCATACCGGCGACGGCGATGACTGGCTGCGCCGAGGTGGCCTGAAGCTGTTCTCCGATGGAGCCCTGGGCTCGCACACCTGCCACATGTCCTCACCGTTTCCCGAGCCGCACGTTCACGAAGAGACTGTGACCCCCGACGAGGCAGGCGCCGAGCAGGAGTCCTACACCTACCCCGGCACCGTGCCCGAGGACGCCTTGAGCAGTGCGCCGGAGGACGCCAACTACGGGATCGCCCAGATGTCAGAGGACGACCTGTTCGAGAACGCACGCCGGGCCACCGAGGTCGGTATCTCCGTTGCCATCCATGCCATCGGCGACCAGGCCAACCACCATGTGCTCAACGTCTTCGAACGTCTGCGCCAGACCACGAAGGAGGCGCAGGAGCGCTTCGAACGCCCTCTGCGCCATCGGGTCGAACACGCACAGTTCATTCAGCCTGCCGACGTCGCCCGATTCGCCGAACTCGACGTCATCGCCTCCATGCAGCCTCGTCACTGCATCTCTGACCTGCACCTGCTTCACCTCATCGACGAATCCGCGCAACTTGCCGCCTACGCCTGGCCGGACCTGTTGGCCGCCGGGGCACACGTGGCCTTCGGCTCCGACGGGCCGGTGGAGCCCGCGAATCCCTTCGCGGCGATCTATGCGGCGATGACCAGGGCTCACATCTCCGGAGACGCGGCCACGAGCTTCCAACCTCGACGGCGGCTCTCTGCCGCTGAGGCAATTCGGCAGCACACCCAGGGCCCGGCCTATGCGGCAGGACTCGACGATCGACGAGGTTATCTGGCCCCGGGCATGGACGCCGACTTCATCGTCGTCGACACCGATCCGTATGTGGCAGAGGGGTTGACCGTGCCTGCGGATACAGGCGGCACCGGTGGGCACGGCGCTTCGGCCGCGAGTGTGCAGGAGGGGCCGCTCGATCATGATGGTCTGCTCGGCTATGAATCCGAAGAGGCGCTCTTCGCCCACGCCGAGGCGATCCGTGACACCACGGTCGCGCTGACTGTGGTCGGCGGACAGGTGAAATACCAAGCCTGACCGGCACCACCGCTAACTCGCGGCTCAATCACCGCTGTCCTGCCATTGCTGTCCTGCCACGAAGTCCTGCCACATACCTGAAGTCCCATCCTGCCGAAAAGGATCCTCACATATGCTTCGCTCGTACATGGCCCAGGCACGGAAGATCGATGCCGCCACCCCCGACTCCCGCAACCGAGAAGTCGACTTCCTCCGCGCGGCAGCGATCACCGTCGTCGTGCTGGGACATTGGACGATCATCGCGGTGAGCTCCACCGGAGGCATCGAGCCGCACGGCCTGCTTGACGAGGCTCGATGGACGCACCCGCTGACTTGGGTGTTCCAAGTGATGCCGATCTTCTTCCTCGTCGGCGGCTATTCCAACGCTCTGTCCTGGCGTTCGGCGAGACGGAAGAACGTCGGCTACGCCGAATGGCTGCGCGCTCGCCTGCGCCGCCTGGGACTGCCCCTCATACCGCTTCTGCTCGTCTGGCTGCTCACCTGCATCATCGCGTTGAGCTTCGGCGCCGAACCGGCCGCGGTGCAGCTGGCATCGCAGATGGCCCTGGTGCCCACCTGGTTCCTCGCCGCCTACCTGTTGGTCGCGATCGTCGCTCCGCCCTGCTTGGTGCTGTGGGAGAAATGGGGCTGGTGGTCGATCGTCCTCGGCATCGCCGCGGCAGGGATCATCGACGTCATCAGCATCACCACCGGGAGCATCCTGGCCGGCTACCCCAACTACCTGCTCGTGTGGGCCAGCTTCCACCAGTTCGGCTATGCGTGGCTCGACGGCAGGCTCTCGAGCCTGAAGCGCTGCCTGCTGCTCTTCGCCATCGGCGCCCTCGGGCTCGGACTCCTCGTCGGCCTCGGCCCGTACCCGGTCTCGATGATCACCGCAGGCACCGATGCGATCTCCAACTCGGCCCCGACCCGGGTGACCATGGCCTTCCTCGGAATGGCCCAAGCGGGAATCGTGCTCATGCTTCAGCGACCGCTGGCGGCGCTGTTGCGAAGCCCGGGACTGTGGATGCTCACCGTCCTTGTGAACCAGAGGATCATGACCTGGTTCCTGTGGCATCTCACCGCTCTGACGGCGCTGGCCCATGTGCTCCTCGCACTCGATGCCGAGGCGCTGCTGCCCACCCCGCTGACCGGTGTGTGGTGGCTGACCCGCCCCCTGTGGTGCCTGGCGCTGCTCGCGATCACCGGCATCCTCGTAGTGATCTTCGGCCGATTCGAATCTGCGCAGTCCGACGATCGCCCTGCACCGCCGGTGTGGATGCCGATCCTCGCCGCGGCAGCGATCTGCGCGGGACTGGCGATCATGGCCGATGTGGGTATGGTCAATGCATCCGGGGTGACCTGGATCTGGCCGCTGCTGCCGCTGGTGGGCATGATCGTCTTCGGCGTGGTCAAACTCCCGCGTAGGCGCTCCTACCGAGACTGACCACGCAGATCCTCGCCGAAGCTGACTCCACAACAAGAAGACCCCCC
>NZ_JBHFIH010000011.1:48965-58301 GCF_057334195.1 Brevibacterium sp. AGC70
GGGGGGTCACCTCGGCGAAGGTGCAGGCAGCATTCTGCCTCAGGTGAGAACGGGCGGCGTCGGCGAGATCAGATGTGGCGTCCGCCGGAGATCTCGGTGACTGTGCCGGTGAGGTAGCTGGACAGGCCGGAGGCGAGGAACAGCACCACTGAAGCAACCTCTTCGGGTTCTCCGGGACGGCCCAGCGGGATCTCGGCGAGCTTCGAATCGATCGCGTGCTGGGGCATTGCCGCGGTCATCGCGGTGTTGATGAAGCCGGGCTGGATCGCATTGATGCGGATGCCCTTGAATGCGACCTCCTTGGCCACGGCTTTGGTCATGCCGACGATGCCGGCCTTCGCCGCCGAGTAGTTCGACTGACCGAGCATGCCGACCTTGCCGCTGATGGAGGAGACGTTGACGATCGCCCCTCCGCGGTCCTGTTCGCGCATGACACCGGTGGCGACCTTGAGTCCGTTCCAGGTGCCGCGCAGGTGGACGGAGATGACGTCGTCGAACTCCTTCTCGCTCATCTTGCGAATCGTCGCGTCGCGGGTGATTCCGGCATTGTTGACCCAGATATCGACGCCGCCGAAGGTCGTCGTTGCCGCATCGGCGAGCTTCTGTGTGTTCTCCAGAGAGGCCACATTGCACACGACCCCGGCGGCAGAGTCGGGTCCGCCGAGTTCAGCTACGGCCGACTGCAGGCTCTCCTCGTTCATATCGCCGAGGACGACCTTGGCTCCGGAGTTGACGAGGCTTCGGGCCATTGCCAGGCCGAGTCCCTGGGCGCCGCCGGTGACCACGGCGACCTTGCCGGTGAGCAGGCCGGGGATCTCGGAGATGCCTTGGGCAGTGGGGGCGGTGGTGGCTGGTGCGTCGGTCATCAGGTCCTACTTTCTTTGCGTGTGGATGTGTCTTCTCAGTGTGCAGGCGAGCTACAGGTTGAACTGTGGTTTGTGGGCGCCCTTGAGCAGCTGCCGGGCAACGACGACGCGCTGGACTTCCGAGGTGCCCTCATAGATGCGGAACAGGCGAGCATGGCGGTAGAAGCGTTCCACGGCGGACTCACGCATGTAGCCCGTTCCGCCTTGGATCTGCACACCCTTGTCGGCGATGCGACCCAGAGCCTCTGAGGCGAAGAGCTTTGCAGAGCTGGGGCCGAGCTTCCGGTCCTCATCGGCATCCCAGCGTTTCGCAGCGGCGAGTACGAGAGCCTTGGCGG
Source organism: Brevibacterium sp. AGC70 (assembly GCF_057334195.1). Taxonomy (NCBI): domain Bacteria; kingdom Bacillati; phylum Actinomycetota; class Actinomycetes; order Micrococcales; family Brevibacteriaceae; genus Brevibacterium; species Brevibacterium sp. AGC70. The sequence continues at coordinate 50,170 of NZ_JBHFIH010000011.1, forward strand.
CGGCGACCTCGGTGTAGATATCGGCGAGCATGGCCTGGACCAGCTGGAACCGGGCGATGGGCTCTCCACCCTGTTTCGCCTCGGCGGCATAGTTCACGGACTCGTCGAGGATGCGGGTGGCCTGGCCGACGCAGATCGCGGCGATGTGCAGGCGGCCCTTGTTCAGCGAGGCCATCGCGGCGTAGAAGCCCTTCTCTTCCTCACCGCCGATGAGGTTGGCGGCGGGCACACGGACGTCGTCGAAGAAGATCTCCGAGGTCCAGGCGCCGGCCTGGCCCATCTTGTTGTCATGGGTTCCGACCGTGACGCCGGCCGTCTTCGTCGGGACGAGGAAGACGGAGATGCCCTTCGATCCCCGCGCGTTCGGGTCGGTGCGGGCGAAGACCATGAGCACGTCGGAGGACTCGGCGTTGGTGATGAAGCGCTTGCTGCCGTTGATGACGTAGTCCTCGCCCTCGCGCACGGCTCTGGTGCGCATGCCCGAGGGATCGGATCCGGCCTCGGATTCGGTCAGAGCGAAGGAGGCGACGACATCGCCCGAGGTCAGCCGCGGCAGCCATTCGCTCTTCTGCTCGTCGGTGCCGTAGTTGACCAGGACCTGCCCGGCGATGCCGTTGTTCGTGCCGAAGACGGACCGGAACGCCGGTGTCGTATAGCCGAGCTCCATTGCCAACTGCGCATCCTGTTCGGCATTCATGCCCAGCCCGCCGTACTCCTCGGGCAGCGCCCAGCCGAAGAGCCCCATGTCGGCGGATTCCTTGATGATCGCCTCCGGGATGGCGTCGTCGGCCTCGATATCGAGTTCGATGGGGACGACCTTCTCGCGGACGAATTCGCGCACGATCGAGAGGACGTCATCCAGTTCCGAAGTATCCATGCTTCGCTCTCCTTGTGTGGTGAGGTGGTGCTGTGAAGTTGTCGGTGGTGGTGTTGCTGTCGCCGAGGTGGGAGCGGTGCCCTTCGTCGCCGAGGTGGTGCTAGAGGCTGTCGATCCAGGCGCGGACCTGATCGGAGTCGGCCCCGAGCTCCGGTGGTGCGAGGTCGTAGGAGACCTCGGACTTCGCCAGTCGGATCGGGTTGCGGATCGTGGGAATGATGCGCTCGCCTTGACCGGTCTCGACGATCGGGTCGAGGCCGAGGTCCCGGGCGCGCTCGACTCCCTGGGAGATCGAGTTGATCGGGGCGCAGGGCAGGCCCACGGCCGTGAGCTTCTCAAACCATTCCTGAGCCGTATGTTGCTGCAGGGCAACGAGTAGTTCGGGTTCGAGTTCGTCACGGTTGGCGTTGCGGGTCTTGGCCTTTGCGAAGCGTTCGTCCTCGGCCCAGTCTGGCCGCCCGAGGGCCTTGGCGAGGGCGGCGAACTGACCGTCGTTGGCCGCGGCGACGATGAGTTCGCCGTCCTTCGTGGCCATCGGTTGGTACGGGTAGAGGCTGGGGTGGGCGTTGCCCATGCGCGTCGGTGTCACACCTGCGGCGGCATAGGCTCCGGACTGGTTCGCCAGGCCCGACATCGCTGAGGACATGAGGTTGGTTTCGACCAGCTGACCCTCGCCGGTGAGGTTCTTGTGCTGGATTGCGGCCATGATCCCGATCGTTGTGTGCAGACCGGTGATGACGTCGAAGACCGCGACGCCGGCACGGTAGGGGGAACCGTCGGGACTGCCGGTGACGCTCATGAACCCGGACATGGCCTGGACGAGCAGATCGTAGCCGGGCAGCGCATTGTGCGCGCCGAAGCCCGTGACAGAGGCATAGATGACTTCAGCGTTGGCGTCCTTGACCGAGTCGTAGTCGAGGCCGAACTTCTTCAAGCCGCCCGGTTTGAAGTTCTCGACGACGATGTCGGCTCTGGCAGCGAGCTTCTGGGCGATCTCGAGGTCATCGGCATCGGAGAAGTCGAGCACGATGTCGAACTTGTTCCGATTGATCGACAGATAGTAGGTGGCATCGTCGTCGCGGACCGGTGGGCTCCAATTCCTCGTGTCGTCACCGCCCGGGCCTTCGACCTTGATGACCGTGGCGCCGAGGTCGGCGAGCATCATCGTGGAATAGGGGCCGGCGAGGACACGGGAGAAATCAACGACGATTTGGCCCGAGAGGGGACCGTTGCCAGCGCGTGGGAGGAAATCGGCGATGGACGCGGCCTGCTCTCCCTCACACTCAGTGGGATCCTGCGGTTCCTGACCGTGATCCGACCCTTGGAGATCCGACTCTTTGAGATCCAGCGGTGCCTGGGTCGCGGTGGTCTCACCATTCATCTATGAACGCTCCCGGTGATTCTGCTCGACTCTGAGGTTCCTCAGAGTGTTTCACCCCACAATATAGCAATGTAAGTAATAATGAGAAGTGATTGTTATCTGTATTGGTATTTAAGCGAATGCAGGATCCGTGTGCGGTCGTCGGTAGATGGAGAGCAGAACATGATGGAGATTCAGCAGGTGCGTTCCTTTCTCGCCGTCGCCGAGGAGCTGCACTTCGGCCGTGCCGCTGCGCGGCTGGGTGTGCTCCAACCTCCGCTGAGTCGCACGATCCGCGCCCTCGAGGACGAGCTCGGGGTCTCCCTGTTTCAGCGCACGACTCGGAATGTGAGGCTCTCGCCGGAGGGTGAGGCGCTGATCGAACCTGCGAGAAAAATGCTCGAATACCAGAGTCTTGCCGTCGATTCCGTCCAGCGGGCGGCAGCGGGGGAGACCGGGCGCATCAGCTTCGGCTTCGCCAGGTCATCCTCACGAGCTCTGGCGGCTGCCCTGGTGACAGCCTCGCGAGGGCGGAGTCCGGGCATCGTCTTCAGCCTCGAGTCCAACGTCTTCGCTGAGGAGGGCCTGGCCAGGCTGGTCGAGGGAACCCTCGATCTCGCCTTGGTCCGATGGGACAAGCAGCCGCCGGGGGTGACGGGGCGACCGGTCATGATCGAGCGCCTGTGCGCCGCCCTGCCCGAAGGCCATCGGCTGGCAGAACGTTCCTCCCTGCGCGTGGATGAACTTGCTGACGAAGACTTCATCACCCTGCCTGCCCATCCCAGCTCGACGCTGCGAGAAAACACCCTACGGCTGTGCCACGAGGCAGGTTTCACGCCTCGCCTGGCTCAGGCGGCTCCGGATTCGCAGACGATCGGAGCCCTTGTTGCAGCAGGACTGGGTATCTCGATCACCTTCGACTCGGTCTCGGCGAATACGCGTGAGGCCGGAACCGTGGCCGTACCCCTCGATGTCGAGCAGGATCCCTCGACTCTGTACCTGGCGCACCGGACCGATCATGGCAAATCGTCGCTGGAGGCAGTGCTCGCCCTCGCGGAGGAGGTTCTGCCCACAGTCGTAACAGAGTGAGTGTCGCGTGTTGCCTCGATGCGCCTTGCCTCGTGGTGCGGCGCCCATCGTCGGGCTGCGTCAGAGTGTCGCGTTCCACGCATCGAGCCTCTGCCGCAGGATCCTTGAGGTCATCTCGGTCCGACCGATGCCGAGGTAGTTGGGCAACCAGGTCTCAACACGGTCGTGGGCTCGAGCTGCGGCTTGCACATCCCAGGCGTGGATATCGCTGATCGGGCGGCCCAGCAGTCGTTCGTACTCCTCGAGGAAGAGTCCGGCAGCCTCGGGGGAGCCGAGGAGCACAAGGTCCTGTCGGCACCACGCCATATCGACTCCGCGCGGACCTCGGCGTGCACCCGACCAGTCGACGACTCCGGCGAGCCCGCCTGCCTCCCATAGTGCATTCCCGCACCAGAAGTCTGAGTGAGTGAGTACTGGATCACGCATGTCCAGACAATCCCATTCTCGCTGAGCACGGAGTCCAAGAGCAGAATGTCCATGCGGAGGCTCTGCAGGAGTGGGTCTCAGCCCGCTGCCGTCGAGTGCATGGATCCGCACCAGTGCCGCCGCCATCTCTGTGGCGATCACTGCTGGTGACAGCTCGCGGTAGGGTGCAGTGCCGGCGACCCGTGAGGTCACAATGACGGGATCGCGCAGATCATCGCTGACTGCGATCAGTCGGGGAACCCAATCACCCAGTGCTGATATCCGGTTGAGGATCTCAGCTTCCCTGACGGCCGAATCGTCATGGGCAGGGAAGGCGCGGACGACGTATTCTGTCTCTCCGTCGGTCGCCAGCAGGGTGGTTGCGTGCTGACCGCCTGTGAACTCTTGAAGGAACGTCAGCTCTCGCCCGAGAAGGCGGGATGCGCTGCGGACCAGCCTGACGGCATCTGCGCTGAGCGGAGCGCTTCTCATACTGTTGGGTTCTGCGACTGGGAGTGTGCTGCTCCGGTCGCGAGTCCGTCGAGAAGCAGATCGAGGAGGCGTTCGCGCTGAGCGGGAGAATCCCCGGCGACGGCGTGGCCAAGTTGGATTCCTATGAGCGAAGCCGTGACGTCCTTTGCGTCGACATCATTGCGAAGCACGCCGGCGTTGCTTCCTGCCGAGAGGAAGGCGGCGATTGTTTCAGTCACGCGTGAGCGCGTGTCCGGGGTGGCGATGGTGCCGGCGGCCCATCCTGAACGCAGCGTTTCGAACATTCCGTGCTTGAGCTCCACGAATTGGAAGTAACGTCCCGCCCAGATGTGCAGTGCCCTGTCGGCGGGGTAGTCCTCAAGGAGGCTCGGAGCGGCTGCGATGACCGCGTCCAACTCTGTCGCGTAGAGGGCATCAACGAGTGCCTCGCGGGTGGGGAAATGGCGATAGAGGGTTCCGATGCCGACTCCTGCGGCCCGCGCGATGGCGTCCAGTGACGCACCGGCGTCCCCGTCTGAGTAGGCATCGCGAGCCGCGGCGAGGATTTTGCTGCGGTTGCGGAGTGCGTCGGCCCGCATGGGTGCTCCTGGGATTGGGTCGGATTCAGGATTCATAAACGGAGGACACTCCGGTAGCGTGGTGTCCACAAAGCGGAGGAACCTCCGCTCACCGATGATTATCACATAGGAGGCTCTCATGAGCACCGCCGAAACGAGACGCGACGCAACGATCGAGCTCGCCGGTCTCACCATCTCCAAGGTCGGATACGGGACCATGCAGCTTGAGCGCCTCGGCGATGATCCGCAGGCAGCGATCGGGGTGGTTCGGCGAGCAGTCGACGAAGGGGTGGGGGTGATCGACACCGCTCATTTCTACGGTGACGGGTTCGTCAACGACATTCTGCGGCGAGCGCTGACGGACGATGAAGAGATCGTGATGTCGACGAAAGTCGGGGCCGAATACGATCCGGCGGGTGCGATCCCGCTCCGTCCGGCGCAGAAGCCGCACCAGTTGCGAGCGGGTGTCGAAGATAATCTGCGAAGTCTCGGTGTCGAATACATCGATCTGCTCTTCCTGCGTCGTCTCGATGCGGGGCCCGGAATCACTGCGGAGGGTGACCAGCTGGTCGCATTGGACGACCAGCTGGCGGAGCTGGAACAGCTGCGGGCTGAGGGCAAGATCGGTCACATCGGGCTCAGTGGCATCACCGGCGACTCCCTCGATGAGGCAGTTCTCGGGGTGATCGCTGCCGTGCAGAACAACTTCAGCCTCGTCGATCGCGGCGACGAACCGATTCTCCGTGCGTGTGCCGACAACGGGGTGGTGTGGATGCCGTTCTTCCCTCTGGGAGGAGCGCAGCCGGGTATCGCGAAGGTCGGTTCGCATCCTGTCGTTCGTGACATAGCGGCAACATTGGGCATCACACCGGCGCAGCTCGGCTTGGCGTGGCTGCTGCACCATGCGGCGAATACCGTACTGGTTCCCGGCACCACTTCCATTGCTCACCTGAGGGAGAACCTCGCTGTCAGTGCGATCGAACTCTCCGCCGAGGTCATGGATCAGCTCGACCAGTTCGACTGGCCCGGCAAGCTCGACCAACTTGACTAGCCCGAGCGGCGAGTGCCGGTCCGGGTGGATGCTGCGACCGCCTCGGCGACAGGGGTCATAGCGGATTGAGCCGCAGGTTGACGGTCGGTCCCGCGCACGCTTGCCTGCTGCAGCATCCTCTTCAGGCCGACCACATATCGCAGAGCCATCATCTTCTGCGCTGCGAGGGACATCGGCGCGGCGGCTTTCAACAGCGGGCGTCCGGGAACGGATTCCGAAGTGATGGAGACACCGAGGCGACCGTCCGAACCGACGGACACGAGGAACGTCTGCTCCCCAGACTCGAGGTGCCCGGGCAGAGTGCGATAGACGAAACCCGCTGCAGATTCTGCGTCGATTACCTCGATGACTTCGCAGGATCCGACCGGAACTGTGAGCTCGCGTCCGCGCAGACGAGGTGCAGGCAGCGGCCAGGTCGGATTGAGCCAGAGATTCACGACCTGACCGACTTGAACACGACGGACCGGACGCGCGATGACACCGGCAGACTCCTGCAGCTTCCACGTCAGGATCGCCTCCCTTGCCATCGGGAGCACCTCGGCCGGGCCCAGGTCGAGGGTCTGCTTCAATCGATTCATCCGTCATCTCCTGATGCTGCCGGCCAACTCGTCCTTGTGATTGTCGGTCGCTCCTGCCTACGATACAAACACAGCACTGAGCGAACGCTCGGTTAACTCGACGGACGATGGAGTTCACGCATGACAGAACACGCCAGCACCCAAGACCAGGCCCACCTCGGCGCGCGATTCGCCGGTCAGGTCGCACTCATCACCGGTGCCAGTCGTGGAATCGGACTCGGCATCGCCAAGCGGCTGCAGGCAGAGGGTGCCACCGTCATCCTCACCGCCCGCAAACCCGAGGCCCTCGCCGAGGCGGTCGCGCAGTTCCCCGAAGGCACTGCCCTGGCCATTGCCGGGAAGTCCGATGACGCCAAGCACCGCGCGGAGGTCTATGACACGATCGCGGAGAAGTTCGGTCGACTCGATGTGCTGGTCACGAACGTAGGCATCAACCCGGTCTACGGTCCGCTCATCGACCTTGACCTCGATGCCGCTCGCAAGATCCTCGACGTCAACGTCATCGGCACGCTCGCCTGGGTGCAGGAGGCAGTCCATCACGAGAAGCTGGGCTTCCGCGAGAATAAGGGGCGGGTGGTGAGCATCTCCTCCGTCGCTGGGGATCGGCCGAGCCCGGGTATCTCCTTCTACGGCATCTCGAAGGCAGCGGTCTCGCATCTGACTCGATCACTGGCCGTCGAGCTCGGTCCCGACATCAGGGTCAACGCCGTCGCCCCGGCCGTGGTGAAGACGAACTTCGCCACCGCACTCTATGAAGGCAAGGAAGAGGAAGTCTCCTCTGCTTACCCGGCCAAGCGTCTCGGAACTCCCGAGGACATCGCCGCTGCCGTGGCCTACCTGGCGTCCTCGGATGCCGACTGGATCACCGCCCAGGTGCTCACCGCCGATGGGGGAGTCATCACCGCCGGCGGCAGCGCCTGATTCTCCTCGTTCGCTGAGGAGAATCGGCCCCTCTGCCTGAATTGACTGTGGAGGAATGGTCGCCCGAACCGTGTTTTGGCGACCATTCCTCCACATCAAAACCGTCACTCCGCGACAAGAAACCGTCACTCCGCCACAGGCAGGTGTTCAGCGCGGAAGGTCTGAGGCGGGCTGTCCTGCCGCGTGGCGGCAGATTCTGCGGCGCCCTATCTCAACGGGCTGTTCAATTCGCTCGATCTCAGTTGGCTCTCCAGCGGGTGGGTGATCCTGCTGTGTCTCGGCACGGTCACCGCCATGGTTCTGCTGCCGGAGACCAAGGGCAAGGACCTTGCCGAGATCTGATGCGGTTCTTCGCCGGGCAGAAAGGCCTGATTCTCCTCGTTCGCTGAGGAGAATCGGCCCCTCTGCCTGAATTGACTGTGGAGGAATGGTCGCCCGAACCGTGTTTTGGCGACCATTCCTCCACATCAAAACCGTCACTCCGCGACAAGAAACCGTCACTCCGCCACAGGCAGGTGTTCAGCGCGGAAGGTCTGAGGCGGGCTGTCCTGCCGCGTGGCGGCAGATTCTGCGGCGCCCTATCTCAACGGGCTGTTCAATTCGCTCGATCTCAGTTGGCTCTCCAGCGGGTGGGTGATCCTGCTGTGTCTCGGCACGGTCACCGCCATGGTTCTGCTGCCGGAGACCAAGGGCAAGGACCTTGCCGAGATCTGATGCGGTTCTTCGCCGGGCAGAAAGGCCTGATTCTCCTCGTTCGCTGAGGAGAATCGGCCCCTCTGGCTGAATTGACTGTGGAGGAATG
>NZ_JBHFIH010000012.1:0-9593 GCF_057334195.1 Brevibacterium sp. AGC70
GTCATGTACTCGGTGGCCGCGACGTTGAACCCGGAGAACTACGAAACCGTGGCGCGTGCGGTCTTCGCGGAGATGCTCGCCGGCGGCTACACCTCGGTGGGGGAGTTCCACTACGTCCACCACGCACCTGATGGGACGCCGTACGGTGTGGGCACCGATGCTGAGTCGGGATGTCCCCGCGGGCACGTTTCGGCGCGCGACGAACCCCGCACTCACGCGATGGAACGGGCGCTGGCACGAGCGGCTGCCTCGGCGGGACTGCGCATCCGACTCCTCGACACCTGCTATCTCACCGGCGGCATCGACACCGATCTCTCGGAAGAACAAGCTCGCTTCGGTGACGGGAGCATCGACGGATACATGGACCGCCACGCAGGTCTGTCCAAGGCCTTCGCCACCGAGTTCCCGGTCAATGCCCCTGGTGAGAGCTTCGTTCATGTGGGATCGGCCATCCATTCGATCCGTGCGGTCCCGGCTGCCAATCTGCCCAGATTCGCCGAACTCGAGGGACCCGTTCACGTGCACCTGTCCGAGCAGCCTGCAGAGAACGACGTCTGCCAAGCCGCCTACGGCACGACACCCACGCAGGTCCTCGACCGCTCAGGTGTGGTCGCGTCGAATCTTTCGGCCGTCCACGCCACGCACCTCAGCGATGATGACATCGCGACGCTGGGAGGGGCCGAAGCAAACATCGTCATGTGCCCGTGCACGGAAGCCGACCTGGCCGACGGCATCGGCCCAGCTCGCGAACTCGCCGATGCCGGAGCGACGATCTCGATCGGCTCCGATCAGCACGTCGTCCTCGACGCTCTGCGCGAGACCCAGGGTATGGAAGCCGGGGAACGGCTGCGGTCAGGCCAGAGAGGGCGATTCTCGCCTGCCGCGCTCATCACCTCGCTGACGAAGGGTGGGGCGCGCAGCCTCGACCTGCCCGTCGGCGAACTGGCCGTGGGCAAGGCATGCGACTTCATCGCAGTGAGAACCGACAGCATTCGCACCTTCGGATCGGTGGGTGAACAGATCATCCTCTCGGCCACCTCGGCGGATGTGACTATGACTGTCAGCGGTGCCCAAGTCCGGGTCCGCGACGGCGTGCACACCGAACTCGGCGAAATCTCGGAGCTGTACCGGGCCGCGTTCGCAGCCCTTGGGATGGAGGACTGAGCTGTGGCTGAGGTTCCGGCACTGCGGCGTTCGATCGCAATTCTCAGGCATCTGGCCTCGTCGAATCGTCCGATCTCCGCCGGTGCATTGGTGCGGGCGCTGGAGATCCCGCGCTCGAGCGCCTACGAACTGCTCACCGTGCTCGAGGAGCTGGGACTCGTCGTTCGCACTGAAACGGGATATGTCCTGGGGGCTGGCGTACACGAGCTGGGCAGCTCCTACCTGCGCACGAACCCTCTGCAGCGTCTGGCACAGCCCATCGTTCGGCAGCTGGCCGACGACACTGCTGCCACGGCTCAGCTTGCCGTCATCCGAGGTTGGGAGACCGTTTACGTTCTCAAGGAGCAGTCGCTGAAATCGGTCGCGGTGATCACTGCCACCGGTGTGCGCATGCCCAGCTACCTGACGGCGACCGGGCGGGCGATACTCGCGCATCTGCCCAAGTCAGAGGTGCTGGCGATGTTCCAATCCGAGTCCGGATTCGTTACCCGCACCGGCCAGGGACCGACCACGGTCAAGGCGCTCAACGCGATCCTGGCACAGGATCGGCGGGCCGGGTGGGCGATCGAACACGGTGAGGTCACTCCGGGAATCTCAACGATCGCGGCCCCCGTCTACGACGTGCTCTCTCGTCCGATCGCGGCCATCGGACTCTCGCTCGCCGATGAGGCGCTGACCGAGGACACCGACACCGAACCACTCGTGGACAAGGTCCTCGCGGCCGCGGCCGAGGTGACCGCTAAGCTGCGGTGACGCTCAAAACAGTCGAGCGGACCACTCAACCTCGACGGGGCAGGGTATAGCGTCCCCCGTCGAGGCTAAGTGGTCCGCTCGGTGAAGCCTGGGGTCAGGGGCCGAGCACTCGCCGCTTGCGTGCGACTTGTTCGACGATGTGATGGTCGCTGCGCAATTCCTTGTTCAACGCGATGCCGAGGACGACGGCGATGAGAGTGAAGGGAACGGCCGAGAGCATTGCCGCCTGCTGCAGCGCCTTGAGTCCGCCGACGAGCAGCAGGACGATGGCGCAGATACCGGTGAGGAACCCCCATGTGGCGATGACGGGCCGGCTCGGCTCGAAGGAGCCATTCGAGGACAGGGAACTGAGAACGAAGGTATTCGAGTCGGCGGAGGAGACGAAGAACAGGATCACCATGACGATGGTGAAGATCGACGCCAAAAGCGACAGCGGCAGCTGATCGAGCAGGCTGAAGAAGGCCGTATCGAGATTGGCCTGGGTGGCTTCGCCGATCTTTGCGCCTTCCATGTCGAGCTTGATCGCGGAGCCTCCCATGATGGTGAACCAGATGAAGAAAACGGCACTGGGGACGAGGAGGACGCCGGCGACGAACTCGCGGATCGTCCGGCCCTTCGAGATCTTGGCCAGGAAGATTCCGACGAAGGCACTCCATGACAGCCACCAGGCCATCATGAAGTAGGTCCACGCGAGCATCCACTCGCTGTCCTCAGAGTTCGCCGGAGTCATGAAGCTCAACTCCAGGAAATTACCGGCGAAGGAACCGACAGAGCGCACGAACAGGTTCGCGACGAAGCCACTGGGTCCGGTGACGAAGACGAAGAGCCCGAGCAGGGTAGCCATGGTCAGGGTGATCTGCGAGACGTATCGGATGCCGCGGCTGACCCCGGTGAGCGCCGATCCTGTGAAGAGCAGCGTCAGCACGGCGATGACCAAGACCTGCAGGATGATTGTGGAATCGATGCCCAGGACGGTGTTGAGGCCCTCACCGATCTGAGAGGCTCCGAGGCCCAAGGACGTGGTCGTCCCGAAGAGAGTGGCGATGATGGTGAGGATGTCGATGAACTTGCCGACCCAACCGTCGACGAACCGTCCGAGCACCGGCCGCAGCATCGTCGACACCAGGGCTGGGCGTCCCAGCCTGTGAGTCGAATAGCCGATCGCCAGGCCGAAGAGCCCGAAGATGGCCCAAGCTTGGAAACCCCAGTCGAGATAGGAGAACTGCATCGCCCGGATCGCTGCGTCCATGGTCTCAGGCTCGGCCAGACCGTGGGGAGGAACCAGGAAGTGTGACATCGGTTCGGCGACGCCATAGCTGACGAGACCGATTCCCATGACTGCTGCCAGGATCATCGACAACCAGGTGACTGTGCTGTACTCGGGCCGAGAGTCTGCTGAACCGAGTCTGATGCGTCCGAAGCGGCTCGCAGCGAACCACACCAGCATGACGATCGCGCCGAAGGGGACGACCAGGTAGATCCAGCCGAAGCTCGATGACACTGCGGTCATCGCCGTGGTCATGATGTCGGCTAGGCTGTCGGGTGAGAATGTGGCCCAGATGACGAAGGCGATGACGAAGGCCACCGACCAGTAGAAGACGGTGCCGACCGAGCCGCGATGCGCCGAATCTCCATCGTCGACGCTCACGATTGCACCAGACGCCTCAGACCCAGCTGATGCTGCAGATCCCGTTGACGGCTCTGAGTCGGACTCGGGCCCCGACGAGGATTCGGGAGGCGGTTCGGGTTCAGCTCCGGGGGCGGGTTCGGGTTCTGGCTCTTGGTTGTCCAGCATCGACATCGTCGTGGTCTCCACGCTCAGGACCACCTCGGCGGCGGGCATGAGCATTCTTCAGGGGGCGGTGGGGTGGGGAGGAAAGGCAAAAAGCAGGCTCCGCGAACTGTGGTGTTCGTGGAGCCGTGTAGGTGACGAGTGTATTCGCTATCGTTTGGAAAGACCGACTCGTTTCGGCACATCGGTGGAGAGTGTGACGTTTCTCGCGCCGGGGAAGTGGGGTTGATGTCGTGGAGGACTGGCGCAGTTCTCGAACCCGAGCAGGGCGATCACGCCAGCCTTTGGAGTATCTCGACTGCTTGTTCGGTCCCGCTCTCCGTCGAGATTCTCTGCGCCAGGAGTGCCGAACCGCTGCGATAGCTATCCGTCTCCACGAGGTCCGTGAAACGTTCAGCCAGAGCGCGTGCCGTGATCTTTGCCCGGGGCAGCGGTGCTGGGCCCGCGCCGAGTTCGTGGACCCGGTTGGCCCAGAACGATTGATCACCGAGGAACGGGCACACCAGGCTGGGGCGACCAGACGCCAAGCCGATTCCCGTTGTGCCGGCTCCACCGTGGTGGACGACTGCTGACACGCGCGGAAACAGCCAGTCGTGCGGCGCCGAGTCGATGACGAGGACATCGTCGGAGCTCTCGGTGGCCACACCTCCCCACCCGGTGGCGACGATGGCCCGGATTCCGGTCGATCTGAGCGCCCAGGTGATGGCCTCCCCTCGCTGCTCTGCGCCCTGACCGAAGCCCATGGAGCCGAATCCGATGTACATCGGTGCCTCTCCTGCGGCAAGGAAGTCCTTGAGCTCCTGAGGAGGTTCCCATGAGGCCCCGCGGCCGGTGAACCAGTAGCCGGTGACATGAGCCGTCGCTGGATAGTCGGCGGGAACGGGGACAACGTGACGCGAGTACGGGTAGAGAATGTCCAAAGGACCACCATCGGGCCGGAGCAGCGGATCCGCCCACCGCGTCAGTGACGACAGGCCCAGCTTGTGCCGAAAGTCGTTGGTGATGCCGCCGTACATGAGCGACTCGGCACGATTGAGCCCGTAGCTCCAGCGGTTCAGTCGTGGCCCCAGATCCCGCGGAATGAACGGGACCGGATACGAGGAGGTCGGAGTGTAGAAAGGCAAGGGCAGCGACAGCACCGCGGGAATCCCGAGGTGCTCCGCCAGATGAGGAGCGCCGAGACATTTCGGATGGTAGACGATGATGTCCGGTTTGGTGCTGCGCACTGCCCGCAGCTGGTCATCGAGGCTGACTCGTACGCCACGAGTCATCGCCTTTGCAGCTCTCTGCAGGTCCGCGGGGCCAGCCATGCTCCCAAGCGCGTCCTGCATGACCTCGAGCATGAGTGAATTGCTGGGGATGAAGTCGACGCCGAGTGCACGGACATCATCTTCGTAGCTCCAGGCGGTGCCGATCGTTGCATCATGTCCGGCGTCTTTCAACGCCCGACCCAAGGCGATATACGGTTCGATGTCACCTTTCGTACCGAACGTCAGTATCAGTGCCTTCATGTCACCACCGTAGGGCGTGGTGCCGCTGCGGTAAACGGCTCAAGGCCACCTCTGAGATCCGCCCGGTCGGAGCCTGAGAGAGCGCCCGGACTCTCGGTGCGGCAAGTCGGGGTGACCATCGAGCGTGGACCGACTCAGATCTCGAGCGTGAGCAGGTGGTAGCTCAGGGTCTTCCCGTGTCCGTCCAGGTTAGGAGAACCGGTGACTCCGCCGCCGAGCAGCCCGGAGAGTTCGAAGCTGAAGGAGTGCAGCGCCGGCAGCTCACTGCGCGTGACGGCCTGTGCGTTGAGACCGTAGTGGGCGGCGACGCGTGCACCGCTGAGCTCCTGGTCGAGCAGGTCGTAGGCCGCCTGGTCGTGGGCGATGACTGCGAGGATGAGGGTATCGCCCTTGTCGCCGGTGCGCACCGACGCGAGTTCGTCGATCTGGGTCATGCGGGGCCTCCTTTTCGCCTTGCGGCGGAGTTCTTATCTACGAGGTCGTTGTTCGCGGGTTCATCCGCTGCGTCGTCGACGAACTCGACGCTGACCGCTTCTTCGATGATCGACCGATCCACACTGCATGACTTCACCGCGACGACGCTGTGTACGGATTTCCGGGCACCCCCACCGCCGGCCGGACCATTGGTGTAGAGCGCTTCGACCTCATCGCCGATGATCGAAGCCTCCTGTCGGGTTGCTGCGCTTCCGACGAGGCGCAGACGTACCTCGGCGGGGTCATCGACCTGCACCAGACCGCGGAATGCCGCAGCCATTGCAATGTATTCGACGAACACCGACTCAGGATCGACGTCGTAGAGCTCCTCGAGGCGTTCGAGAACGATGGCCGCCGCCAGTTCGGCACGATCCTTCGACCGGAGGCCGGAGTAGCTGAGCTGTCCTTCGCCCTGCCACCCGGAGTCGTAGCCGAGGGTGACCTTGAGGTTGCTGGGCTGGGGCGTTCCCGTCCCTCCGCTCACACGCACTCGGTCGACGCCTGCCTCCTCGAAGCTCACGTGGGAGAAGTCCGCGATGACATCGGGGGTGATGTAGGCGCTGGGGTCGGCGACTTCGTAGAGGAGCTGTTCGGTGCAGGTACGTGTTGTGACCTCGCCTCCCGAGCCATCGAGTTTACTCAGGACTGCCTGCGCATCTGCGTCGACGTCGGCGAAGGGGAACCCGAGACGGGCGAGGCCGGCAACGGGCTTCGTCACCGGGTCAGCGAAATAGCCGCCGGTCACCTGACCAGCGCATTCGAGCAGATGCCCGATGACCGTGGCCCGGCCGATGAGATCGGCATCGCTGTGGTCCCAATCGAAGTAGTGTGCCAGAGCACCGACGTAGAGCGAGGGGTCCGCGACGCGTCCGGTGATGACGATGCGTGCACCAGAGTCCAAGGCTCGGCGAATCGGCTCGGCCCCCAGATAGGCATTGGCCGAAATCAACTCGCCGTCCGAGGCAGAGACGGGCTGCCCGGTCTCCCAGGTGAGCGGATCCTGACTTTCGACGACGGACAGGACGTCATCACCGGCGATATAGGCCACTGGCAGGTCGATGTTCAACTCTTCGATCGCCTCGGCGACGGCCTGGGCTGCGGCTTTCGGATTGGCAGCACCGCCGTTCGTGACGATGCGGGTGCCGTTGGCGGCGCAGTGAGCGGCGACGGAGACGATGCGTTCCACCAGGCTCGGGTCGAATCCCGTGCCTTCGGCTTCCTTCTCGCGTCGCTGGGCCGCGGCCACCGTCCTCTCTCCCAGGAGCTCGAAGACGAGGAAATCGAGCCTGCCGTGCTCGGCCAGAGCGATCGCAGGATCCAAGCGATCGCCGGCGAAACCGGCACCGGCGCCCACTCGGACATGGTGGGCAGGTTTGGGCGAGGACGAGAGCCCGGACAGGCTCGACGGGTTCAAGCTACCCACAGGGGGATCACTCCGATCACTAGTGCGACGATGAGCATGATGATACTGACCAGCCAGGCCCAGCCGATGAGGCCGAGGATGTGTTTGCCGATCGGTACGTTGGCCAGTCCGACGAGGAGGTAGAAGGCGCCGGTCAGAGGGCTGATGGGAAAGCCGACGGTCTCCTGTCCCAGGATGGAGGCCTGGGCGAGCAGAACCGGATCGATGCCGTAGTTCGAGCCGACGGCGGACAGGACGGGCAGGACGCCGAAGTAGTAGGCGTCGGGGCCGAAGATCAGGCTCATGGGCACGCCCAGAACTGCGACGATGATGGGCAGGATCGGCATGATTCCGGCGGGCATGATCTGGACGGCGGAAGTGGCCATGGACTCGATCATTCCGCTCTCGTCGAGGACACCGAGGAGGACGCCGGCGGCCAGGAGGGTGCTGGCCATGAGCATGGCCGATTTCGCGCTGATGTCGAACTGCCGCGACTGATTCTCCAGACCGCGGAAGTTGATGATGAGCGCGAGGATCGTCGCGACGAGGAAGGCGATGGCCGGCGAGACGATGCCCCACATCAGCACCGCGAGGGTCGCGATCAGGAGCAGCCCGTTGACCCAGAGGGGAATGTTGCGGTGGTCCCGTGCGGCGAGCGCGTCGGACTCCACGGTCACCGAGGTGGTTCCTGCCGCATTCTTGCCGGTACTGGATGCGTCGGTGCTGACTGCATCAGCGTCGGATGCGTAGGTGGCCGCCGCAGCAGAGCCGGACCCTTCAGTGCCGGACGCGCGTGTGCCGTCGGCATCGTTGTGCATGTCAATCGCCTCGGCGAATTCGGAGGGACTGCCCTTGGCGATGCGCTTGGCTTCGCGGCTGCCGAGGAACCAGGCGATGGCAAGGGAAGCGGCGATGCCCGCGATCTGCGCAGGGATGAGCGGAGTCCATACCAGGTTCGGTTCGACGGCGACGGTCGCCGCGGCTCGTGCGGTCGGCCCTCCCCAGGGCAGCAGATTCATCGCGCCGGCTCCGAGGCCCACGCAGGCGGTCAAGGTCAGGCGGCTCATGCCCAGGCGCTGGTAGATCGGCAGCATCGCGGGAATGGTGATGAGGAAGGTCGTTGCGCCAGCGCCGTCCAGGTGGGCGACCGAGGCGAGGAGGGTCGTCGCCAGGGCGACGGTCTTCGGTGATGAACCGCCGAGGCGGACGATCCTGTCGATGATCGGGTCGAAGAACCCGACGTGGCGGAGTATGCCGAAGAAGACGATCGCGAAGACGAACATCACGACCACGCTGGCCACGCTGGTGATGCCGGCCAGAGCGAATTCGCTGACTTCGGAGGGTGAGTTGCCGGCGATGAGGGCCGCGACGATCGGGACTCCCGCCAGGGCGACGATCGGCGAGACCTTCTGCGTGAGGAGCAGAGCGAGGATCACCAGCATTGATACGTATCCAATGAGTGAAAGCACCATTGATTCCTTTCTCAGATATCGGTTTCCATGATCTATGGACATGTGAGGGTGAGTCCAATACCCATTCGCTCTACACTGATGATCTATGGTTATCAATCTGGCGATGTACCACCTACGTGCGATCGAAACCCTGCACCGAATGCGCAGCTTCACTCTCGCTGCCGAGGACATGAAGATCAGCCAGCCCGCAGTGAGCCGGGCGTTGGCAGAGGCCGAACGCCGCATCGGCGGCAGACTGTTCGATCGGAGCACACGCGCTGTTGTCCCGACCCACCTGGGGGAGGAGGTCTCCGCCCACGCGGCGATGGCGGTGGCCACCTACGATGAAGCGCTGGGTCGTATCACTGGTCATATGAATGGTGATGATGGGATCGTCAGGGTGGCGTGCCTGCCCTCGGTGACGGCGACGCTGCTTCCCGCGGTGATCTCCGATTTCCGCCGCGATCTGCCGCAGGTGGGTCTGAAGATCCATGACGAACCGCAGGAGAACGTGGCCGAGAAGATCCTCAATGGAACCGTTGATCTGGGAATTCTGGCACTCGACTCAAGCATCCCAGCCGAGCTTGAGGTCGAAGGAGTTGCTTCAGACCGGTTGATGGCGATCATGCCCGTTGGGCACCGCCTCGCTCAGCGGGAAGAGCTCGTGTGGACCGACTTCGCTCGCGAGAAATTCATCGGCTTTGACGCCGTGACCAGCATCGGGCCCTTGGTCACTCATGCCTTCGCCAAGCACGATGTGGCCGTCGACATCGTGCAGACAGCACGCAGCATCCCGGCTGTCGGCGGCCTGGTTTCAGCAGGGCTGGGTGTCTCCGTCGTGCCCGAGATGGTCGTTCCATTGGTGAAGTTCGAGGGCATCGAGAGCGTGCCGATCAGCCCAGCCATCGAACGCACCTTAGTTGTCGTCCACCGCAAGCGTGGTCCGCTCCCAGCCGTCGTCGAACGGTTCCGCCAGAGCCTGCTGTCGTGAGTTGGCCGGCCCATCGACGAGAGGACCACTCATCGTCGAGGGGCCAGATTGCAAC
>NZ_JBHFIH010000012.1:9629-10359 GCF_057334195.1 Brevibacterium sp. AGC70
TGAGTGGTCCGCTCGGCAACGTCGGCGTCAGAGCCTCAGAGGTACGGCTGAGTGATGAGCTCCAGATACATGCCGGACGGGTCCAAGAAGTACACGCCTCGGCCGTCGTGTTCGGTGTTCGTCTCGTGCAGGCGAGTCCGCTGCGGGTCCGCCCAGTAGTCGAGGCCCCGTTCGTCCAACTGTGCCACCGCGCGATCGAAATGTTCATCCGTGCACATGAACGCCATGTGCACAGGCTGGATATCGAAGGTCGGCGGGGGAGTCGCGAACTGCAGCATCACGCCCTCGTCGAGCATGATGTTGGAGAAGACTCCCCACGACTGAGTGTGCTCGGCCTCGAGGATGTCGACGTAGAACTGAGCCGATTCCGCCGGATCGGCGGCGGCAATGATGGTGTGATTGAAGATTGCTGACATGGTGTCCTTTCGAAAAGAGTGGGCCCGATGAGGAAGGGCCAGATGTTTGTGCCCGCTGAGAGCGCGGGCAGCGCGAGCTGAAGCGCAGTGAGGGGACTCGTTTCGAAAGGGGTGGGGCGCGAGCGTAGTTCTCGCGTCCACGGCGGCTCAACGGTCGACCGGGTTACCGATCCGTGAGCGGCTGAAAGCCTGTCCGGTCATGGTCCACAGCTTAACCGATTTGAGGGTCAGCCGCCCGTACGCAAGGAACATCAGGATCTCTGGAATCGGCCGCTCTAAAGCCATGGAAGCTCGAAACGGTTGGTAAGTCCTGG
>NZ_JBHFIH010000012.1:10431-23944 GCF_057334195.1 Brevibacterium sp. AGC70
ATCCCGGTGCCTGGATCGACCAGGACTTACCAACCGTTGCTGGCCGCCAGCCGAGTGTGGGAAGTCGTTGACGCCAAATGCAGGTGCTCTGTGCGCGGACGTCGAGTTCACTGGCGTTCCAGCACCACCGCGACCTCGAGGTGCTTCGTCTGCGGGAACATGTCGAAGACCCGGGCCTGGGCGACCGCGTAGCTCGGCATCCGATCGAGGTCCTTGGCAAGGGTGAGCGGATTGCAGCTCGAGTAGACGATGTGTTCGACGCCGGAGGTTTCCAGGGCAGCCGACAGCCTGGCCCCGATCCCTCGCCGAGGTGGGTTGACGATCACGCAGTCCGGTCGTTCGCCGGTCGCCAGGTTCTCCTCGGCGAATTCAGTGGCATCACCGGCGATGAACTCGACCGTGGCACCTGACTGGGAGCCGAAGCCGAGTTCGGCAGCGCTGATCTTCGCGGATTCGATGGCCTGCTCACTCAGTTCGACACCGGTGACCGTGCGCGAAGCCTGCTCGACGCTCGCCCCCGCGCAGTACAGCGCGAACCCGCCCACGCCGCAGTACAGATCCCACAGTGAGGCCGGCGCAATCTCCTCGACCCAGTCGGCTACCTGGTTGTACAGCCCAATCGCCACGTCAGTGTTGGTCTGGAAGAAGGACTGCGGACGCAGGTGCAGGTCGACGCGGTCGAGGTTCATGCGCAGAGAACTACCAAGAAGCATCTCTTCCTGACTGCCCTCGAGCACGGCCTTGTGCTCCGGCAGCAGATTGACGGAGATGACCGTCGCCGTCGGGATCAGCGCAATGAGCCGGTCGTGCCTGGATCGCAGCACGTCGAGGCCGTGCCGGGAGCGGACGACGAATCTGATCATCAGGTCCCCCGAAGGGGCCGCGGTGATGTGTACGAACTTCAGCTCACCTCGGTGAGCTTGTACGTCATAAGGGGCGAGGCTCGAATCGTTGAGGAACTGGCCGATGATCGGGATGATCGCCCGGATCTGCGGGGCTTGGATTCCGCACTCGCGCAGGTCGACGCCGTGGAAGTCCTGATCCAGGATGCCCAAGGTGACTGCGCCGGCCGAACCGCCCACGGCAAGCTTCGCCCGGTTGCGGAAGTCGTGGTCGCCACCGACAGCAGCCGGAAGCCAGACTTCGGGGGGATGGTCTGCCAGAACCTGGCGGCACCAGGTCTCTTTGTCCGCCACCTGATCGCGGTGAGGCGTTTCGATGAAGGTGCAGGAGCGGCACAGCCCGTCGTTGAAATAGTGGCACTCCAGTTGCCCGCTTTCCGCCGAGGTGGGGGTGAGGGGCAAAGAGGTCATGGACCTATTTTACTGTCTCGGCCTGTGCCCCGCCCCGTGCCCCGCCCCAGGGACGCACACCGCGCTGACCACAGACTTTCGGGCCGTTGACGCACCCCAGCGCCGACCCGTAGACTAAAGTGGACCAAATCGATTTGGCCCTCTCGGGTGAGGACCCCCGCGCGATATCGTTGACCATAGGAAAATGCAGGGTCGAAGAAGCCCCTGTGACGACGAAGGATGACATGACCCAACTGCGCAATCTGCATCAGGCCCCGACACTGCTCATCCCCGAACAGGTCCTCCTTCCCGAAGGTCCGCAGTCCGACTATGGTGTCCTCGTCGCCCACGGTCGCATCGCGGCAGTCGGATCGCTCGAATCGGTTGCCGCTGAAGCCCCCGCCGATGTCTCCCGCATCGACCTGCCGGGGCGCCTCCTCATGCCGGGCTTCATCGACGCCCATCATCACCTCACGCAGTCCTTCGGCAAGTCACTCGTCTTCGGTGAACCCTCCGAGATCTTCCAACGCGTCTGGGTGCCGATGGAGGCGAACATGGACGCCGAGGCCATCGACGTCGCTGCCCGTCTGGCCGCGTGGGAATCACTGCGCGGCGGCTTCACCACGGTCGCCGATGCCGGCACCCGGGCCAGCGTCGATGTCTCAGCCATCTCTGATGTCACCGCCGAGCTCGGCCTGCGCTGCGTACTCGGCGTGATCTGCAACGACCTCGGCGGAGGTAGAAGAACCGCTGAGGTCGCCGAGGTGGTCGCCGCCGCCGAACGGCACCTGAACCGGTGGGACGCCGATACTCTGGTCCACCCCTCGCTGGCGGTCTCGATTCCTGAGGTCGCCTCGGACGAAGCCCTGATCGCGGTCACCCAGCTGGCACGCGAAGCAGGAGTCCCCTTCCAGACCCACCTCAACGAACATCTCGCCGCAGTCGAACGATCCCTCATCGCCGACGGGGAGCGTCCGCTGGAACGACTGGCCCGCCTCGGCGCCCTGGGTCCCGAACTTCTGGCTGCGCACGCCACCCTCCTGACTCCTCGCGAGATCCGACTCCTGTCCGACAGCGGAGGGGCCGTCGCCTACAATCCGGTGGCGAGTTCCTGGAAGGGCAACGCGGTCGCACCCGCTCTGCTTATGCACGAACTGGGAATGCGTGTGGGACTGGGCACCGACGGCACGCGCTCGGACGCCTTCCGTCTCCTGGATGCGGCTGAAACAGCACAGAGACTGACCGGTGGAACCACCGTCGGCGACTCCTCGAGCGGTGGAGGCTGGACCTGGCTCGAACAGGGACTGCGCGGGGGAGCCGACGCAGTTGGCCTGGCCGGACAAGTCGGAGAGATCGCCCCCGGAGCACTTGCAGACCTGCTCGTGATCGACCTCGAGGTTCCCGAATTCGTGCCGTCCTGGGATGTGCCCTGGGAGCTCGTGCGCATCGCCAACCGCGACCAGATCGAGGCCGTGATCGTCGACGGGAAGCTCCGGCTCGAGAAGGGGTGGCCCGTCGACTGGGACGGACGTGCCTTCCTTGAGCGTGCCCGCGAGGTCTCCCAGCGAGTCGTCGCCGATTCTCCGATCACCCGCATCGACCCGTCGGCGAGCGAACATCGCGCCGCGTGGATGAGCGAGCACCGCCGGTGACGGTCCTCGGCCTCTCAATCCTCGCCTTCAGCATCGTCGCGATCACCGTGCTGCTCTCAGCCTTCGTGCAGGGCTCGACCGGCATGGGCTTCGCAATGATCACGGCACCCGTCGTCAGCTTCATCGACCCGATCCTCATCCCCGTGATGCTGCTCGTTCTGATGATTCCGCTGAACTTCTACGTTGCGGCCAGGGAACGATCCGACATTCACTGGCACGGGGTGAGATGGATCAGCGTGGGCCGCTTCGCCGGCACGTTCTTCGGGCTGTGGATCCTCGTCATCGTCAACCTCCACCAACTCGCTCTGCTCATCGGCTGGTCAACGCTCGTGGCCGCCGTCATCGCACTGCTCGCCCCGAAGTTCACTCCGAACAAGTCCGTTCTGGCCATCGTCGGACTCATCACCGGCGTCACCGAGACCTCCACCGGCATCGGCGGACCCCCCTACGCACTGGCTTACCAGCACAGTCCCGGCCCGGAACTGCGCTCGACGGTGGCCGTGTGCTTCCTCGTCGGGGAAGTCATCTCTCTGATCGTCCTGGCCATCAGCGGTCAGGTCAGTGGGCCGACGATGCTGTTCACCGCGGCCATGCTTCCCTTCTTGGCCATCGGATCCTTCCTCAGCAGATACGTCCACCACCGCCTCGACGGTCCGGTCCTGCGTTACATCGTCCTCGGCTTCGCGATCATCTCCGGCGCCATCGTCATCATTCAGTCATGAGTCGCGAATCGTGAGTCGTCATCCGCGTGCGATTTCACAAACCTAACGTGATCCATCCTCACGACGCACCCTCGCCGAGGTGGTCCACCGCAGGTGCGCGACGACGAAGATGATAGGCGAACGCGAGGACGAGAACGATAGGGCCCCAGAATTGCAAGGGCGCGGTGCAGACGGCGGCGAGCGCATGCCACCAGCCGTTGATGAAAACGACGTTCTCCTGTACGCCGAAGGCGAGAGTCAATGTCTCCTGGTGGCTGACCGGAACGCCGGTGAGCAATGCAGTGAGCGCAAGACCGCCGACGAAGGCTGGCACGACAGCTGCCAGTGCCGGAACAGGTCGACCGCCGATGAGTGGAAGCCAGGTAGGCGCGACCTCACCCCAACGCCTGACCAGTCCGATGCACAGCAGAGCAGTCAGCTCGGTGCTGATGCTCAATCCGAAGACATAGGGGATGGACATCCACAGCGCGGGCATAGTGCCTTGGTTCTGCATTCCCATCTCGAAGTGAAAGGCGAATGGCAGTCGCCACAGACAGGGCGGCAGCAGAAGCCATGGCAGGGTGTAGGCCAGACGCAGGATCCAGCGCGGCACGGGCCGCTGAGTGTCGCTTTGTGAGGGAGGAAGATGCAGAAGCTTGCGGAGAATGCTTCGATTCGTCATGACCTCCACATTGCTCCGCCACACGCAGGCAGTGATCCCCCGAACGGGGGACGGGCCGAGGGCTCACAGGTGAAAACTCGAAACCCGATTGCGTCGAATCGGTTCCCGATCGGCAGACGCGAAGAGTCGGCGCTCACCTGTCCGAAGTCAGCTGATCCAGTAGTCTGACTTCATGGGAGATTCTTCACGTCCGAGTCGGGCCACGATCGCCGATGTGGCTCGTGAAGCCGGTGTCTCGCGCACGACCGTCTCCCATGCCCTCAACGGCTTGGGCAAGGTCAACTCGGCGACACGCGACAAGGTCAAAGAGGTTGCCGCCAGCCTGAACTATCGTCCCAGCGTCCGCGCCCAAGGTCTGCGGTCCGGCCGGTCTCAGGCGCTCGCCCTTCTGTCATCGATGCCCTCGGCCGTTTCCGCTGGACCGTCGCAGCTGGGGTTCTTCACCGAACTCGCGATGGGATGCGCACGTATCGCTCTGCTCAAGGGCTACGTCTTCGTCCTCGCTCCACCCGACGGCGATGCCAATCCCGTCGACCGGCTCGACATCGATGGTGCGATCCTCCTTGAGCCAGCTGCTGATGACCCCATCGCTGCGGCTCTGAGCGACCGCGGCATTCCGTTCGTGGTCATCGATGGTCCTGCAGGCGAACGCACTGTGGATCTGCATCATGAAGATACCGCGGAGCTCCTCGTCTCGCATCTCCTGGAGCGCGGAGCACAGCGCCCGGCGCTCGTCGTGGGTACGGATCGGCGCAGATCGCAGGCTGCCGCGCGGGAGGTCTATGAGGCTGCTGCCGCTCGTACCGGCTTCACCCCTCTGATCGCCGAGGCGGACGAAAGTGATGGTGAGGACGGTGGGTACCGTGCGTCGACCCGGCTGCTGGCTGAGCATCCGGAGGTCGACGGACTGATCGTTCCCATCGATGCATTCGCCACCGGTGCCGTGCGGGCAGGAGTCGAGGCGGGACGGACGGTCGGAGGCGATCTGCTCATCGCCACGCGGTACGACGGTCTGCGCGCCCGCACGAGCACACCGCCGCTGACCGCTGTCGACCTGGGACTCGACGAGATCTCGGGCGCCGCCGTTGAACGCCTCGTCGCTATTCTCGACGGTGGATCCGAGTCGGAAGCGTCAAGTGCGTCCGCACCGACCCTCGTTGTCAGAGAATCGACCTCCGGGCGTGCCTGATCGACTTCCCGGCCCGCCTGATCGTCTCGGCGGACGTGCCTGATCAGATCACCGAAGCCATACCGCCGCATCAGATCCGGTAGTCACCGGGGCGCTGATCCAGGTGGCTGGGATCGTCGATCGCCGTCCGAGACTTCGGGTGCCTGTTGCGCTTGCCGGTGTGGTGGAAGAGCAGATTGAGAAGCACTGAGACGAAAGCGGCCATCGCCACTCCGCTGCCCAGCAGCGAGGCGACGTTGGGTGAGAGCTGCGAGTACATGCCCGGAATGAGCACAGGGAGAAGCCCGGCGGCCAATCCGACGGTGGCGGTGATGAGGTTGCCGGTCTGGTTGAAGTCGACCTTTGCGAGCATCTGTATGCCCAGAACGGCGATGATCGCGAAGACCACGACTGCCGTTCCGCCGACGACTGCCGCCGGAATGCCGTTGAGGATCCTGGCGATGGGGCTGATGCCGATGATGATGAGGAGGACGCCGGCGATGGCCGTGACGAACCTGCTGCGCACACCCGAAGCACGCACAATGCCGACGTTCTCACCGCTGGTGACCATTGCAGGTGTGCCGAAGAGTCCACCGAAGATCGTGATGATGCCATCTGCGCGGATCAGGCGTGGAACGTCGCGACTGGCGTCGACCTTCTTCTCGACGACCTCGCCGTTGATGATCGTCTGTCCGGTCGCCTCGGCCATGGACGCCAATGCCCACAGCAGCATCGGGATCGCGGCGATGACATCGAACTTCGGGGTGCCGAAGGGAAAGAGCGTCGGGGCCGCCAGCAGCGGGCCGCCGGTCTGTGCGGCGAAGTCGGTCACGCCCATGAACGCGGCGACGATGGTGCCGCCGATGAGTCCGAGTGCGACCGAGAGCTTGCCGAGCATTCCGCGCAGGAACCGAAAGCACAGGACGGTGATGACGACCGTGATGAGGCCGAGCAGCAGGTTCTGCGGATCACCGAATGCCTTCGTGTCGGCCTCACCGACGATGAGTTTGCCGGTGACTTGGACGAGATTGACGCCGATGACGATGACCATGATCCCGATGACCAGCGGCGGGAAGAATTTGAGCAGTTTCACGAACAGTGTGACTGCCAGGATGTAGAAGACGCCGGTGAGGATGACTGCACCCACGGCAGTCTCGATGTCGGTGCCCTGACCGATCGTGATGAACAGGACCGTGGCTGCGCCGCCGGGGAGCATGACGAAGGGCAGTTTGACGCCGATCTTCCATACGCCGACGGATTGGAGTATCGACCCGAGGCCGGAGAAGATGAAGACCGCCGCCAATATCGCCGAGGTGGCGGCCTCGTTGAGGTCCAATGCGCCGGCGATGAGGAAGACCGAGGAGATCGGTGTGGCCACCATGACCAGGACGTGTTGGATGGCGAACGGGATGAGCCTGTGCATCGGTCGGAGCTGATCGACAGGATGAACGGTTTCGGCTGCTTCGGGTGCGGCGGTCATAGGACTCTCCTCGGAAACGCATCATGATCAAGCCCAGCGTCTTTGGTGGCCAAATCGATTTGTTTAATCGTCCCTGGAGACACGGATCGTGTCAAGAGTCAGTCTGAATACCGGACGAAGCCGAGTCTGAACTGCGCGAGAGCGTCAGGCGAAGGTGAAGCTGAGGACCAGGAACGCCCCGAAGGAGATGAGGGGGGCAAAGATGGCAATGGCGATTGCGACGATACCCTGAGTCCTGGAGCGGCCTGTCGCGGCTGAGACGATGCCCATGATGAGGCCGGTGACGCCGAGCGCGGCGCACAGGACCTGAAGGCCGGCGAGTGCGATTGCGAGGTTCTGGTACCAGCTTGGAGCGTCGGTGAAGTAGTACCCGAATTCGGCTTCCGACGGTCCGATGGTGGCACCGAGAACGATCGATCCGAGCAGGGACAGTCCTGCGGCGACGATTGTGAGGACCAGCGCGACCTTGCCCAGCTGCGGGCGGTTCGCACCTGCGGGCGATGCCCCGTCATGAACGGTCTCCGCGTTTGGTGAAGCGGGTGAACGACCAGAGCTGTGCTTATGACTGGCGCTGCGATGACTGGCCTCGTGCGCGTGACTTCCCAGTCCCAGCGCCGCGGTATAGGGCTGCTGAGCGGCCAACTCGTCATCGGTGGGCTGAGGGTACATGAAGTCCGGCGAGGTCATGTCTTCGACACTATCCACGCCGACCACTGCCCGCCCATGCGGCTTACCTGTGACCAAGGTCGGGAAAACCTGACCATCTGTCGAGGCAGATGCGTCAGCGTTCGGCGACGATGAGGAAGCGCTTCTGCGTGACCTCGATCGGAGAGCGGCGGGCCGCCAGTCGGTCGAGGGCGACGAGGTTGTCAGCCACAGTGAACCTCGGGACATCCCAGGGGGAATAGGCGAGGTATTCGATGACCGCTTCGACGTCGGCGAACTCCATCGTGCCGGTCCACTCGTCGGCGTCGGTGATGGTGAACCCCTGTTCTTCGAGTTCATTGAGGCGCGGTCCGAGTCGGTTCTGGGGAGTCTCCGGCCGGCCTCCGAACCAGAGCCTGAACTCGGAGGCTTCCGTGCCGTCGACCTGCTGCGTGAGGAAGCCTCCGTCGGGCTTCACGACTCGAGCGAGCTCGGCTGGATCGTAGCTCTCATGCCGGTTCATCACGAGATCGAAGAAATCGTCGGACCACGGCATGGGGTCGCCGGTCACGCTGTCGTACTCGCGGACCTCGATGCCGTATTCCGCCAGCGCCGAGGTGGCCACATCCAGATTCGGCTTCCACCCCTCGCTGGCATGGAGAATGGATTCGCGACCGAGGAAGCCGCCGACTGCACTGACGCGCCTGACGAGATCACGAAGGCGCTCGCCGCCCCCGGTTCCCATGTCGAGGCAGGCAGCGGACCTTGCCATCGCCTTGGCACAGGTCAGTTCAAAGTCCCAGGGCGGGTCGTCGGCTCTCAGGCGGGAGCCGAGTGCGGCGAAGTTCCACCCGGTCATCACTGCGGTCTCGTGGATCCACGACCAACGGGCGTATCGGTCCTCTGCAGATTCGGCCACGTTGCCAATCCCTCCGTCTTGGTGCCGACCTCTCGGCTCTGGCGCCTGCCGTTGGGCCACGGCGCCAAATGTTCGGCCGAAGCGCCTGTCACTGTGGAATTGCGTGCGAGAAATCGCCGGTGGTCGAACGCAACTCCACAATGAAATCTACCGCAAGGGGCCACACGCTTCCACAGGTGAAGGCAAGTTCTCAGTCGCGGGTGCCGAGGCGATTCTGCGGTGTTCTGGCAGTCACTCAGATGAGGAAGCAGAAGACGAGGATGAGGGCGTTGAGCACGAGCAGTCCCAGGCAGTTGACCCAGAAGTCGCGGCCGACATAACCGGCACGCAGATGGGCGGCGGCAGCAGTGAGGAAATAGACGATGAGGCCGACGATCGCAGCCAGGCCGACGCCCGGAATCCAGAAGCCGGCGACCAGCCCGGCTGCCGCGAGGAACTTCACCACCGCGAGCACCCACCACCAGTCGCGCGGGAGTCCGACTCCGTCGAGGCAGTCGGCGATGACCTTCGGCGGCCAGAATGTCAGGAAGCCGTCGACGAGGACGATGAGGGCCATCACCGCCACCGGCCACCAGGGATCGGGGAGTAATGTCATGTCGAACTCCTTATTTCGGGAGGCGGCGTCATACGGGTCGCCTCAGCTGGGTGTGGAACGCGATGCTGTCCGAGAGGGCATCGGTCGCCTCGTTGAGACTCATATCGCTGGCCGCCCACCGGAACAAGATGCCGAGGTAGGAGTCATAGAGGGCGACGGCACTGGCCCGGGCATATGCCTCGCTGATACCGATTGAGACCAGGCTCGAAGACAGTCTGTCCTGCAGGTCCGCCGCCAGGGTCTCGAACACCTGAGGCTTGCCGACCACGCGCATCAGTGCGGCCGCGTAGTCCCGGGACAGGTCCTCGTGAGCGGCGAAGAATTCGAGGAACGGCAGGAAGATCTCCACAAGGTGGTTCTGCACCGCCGAGGTGGCCGCCGGCCTGGCGCCGGTTCGCGCCGATTGCGTCGCCTCCGTGAGGGCACGTGCCCGAGCCGGGAGGGTGTAGGTCCCGGACTGGAGCTGGCCGATCCAACGGTCGTAGCAGCGAACGAGGAGCACGTCCTTGTCTCCGGCGGCCATCACCCTGCCCACGGACACCTCGGCGCGTTTGGCGATGCCCCTGACCGTCGTGGTCTTGTAGCCGAATTCGAGGAACAGATCGGCGGCGGCAGAGATGATCTTCTCCTCGGTCCTCAGCCGGCGACCTGTACGTGAGTGAACATGTTCAGTGGGCATAGTCGAATCGTAGGCCTTTCTGTGTTCAGTTACCAGGGGCAGTCGAATGCAGAAGCGCGGTCCTATGCGGAGATGTTGCTCGGAAGGGAAAGTTAATGTACCTTAACTTTATGAACGTCGATCCATCGAAAACCGGCAGCCCCGAAGTCTCCGTGATGCGCCCGAAGAAGGTCTCGACGTTCTTCCTCCTGGGGCCGGCTTTCGTCGCGGCGATCGCATACGTCGATCCCGGCAACGTCGCCGCTAACCTCAGTGCGGGCGCCCAATACGGATATCTGCTCGTGTGGGTCCTCGTCGCGGCCAACCTCATCGCCGTTCTCGTGCAGTACCTGTCGTCGAAGCTCGGTCTTGTCTCCGGGCAGTCGCTGCCCAGCCTCCTCGGAAACAGGCTCAGTCGCCGGTCACGACTGGCATATTGGGGGCAGGCGGAGATCGTGGCCATCGCCACCGACATCGCCGAGGTGATCGGTGGTGCCATCGCCCTGAAGATCCTCTTCGACCTGCCGCTGCTTCTGGGTGGAGTCATCGTCGGCGTCGTGTCCCTGTTTCTGCTCTCGATCCAGTCCACCCGTGGTCAGCGCCCCTTCGAAACGGTGATCATCACCCTGCTCGCAATCATCGCCATTGGCTTTTTAGCAGGGCTGTTCGTCGGCGATGTGAATTGGGGACAAGCGGCAGGTGGAATCATGCCCAGACTTGAGGGCACGAACTCGGTGGTCCTCGCCGCCAGCATGTTGGGTGCGACCGTGATGCCCCACGCGATCTACCTGCATTCGGCGCTGTCTGTCGACCGGCACGGCGGGGCGCCGCGTGCGTCGATTCCTCAGCTGCTCAGGGCCAGCCGGTGGGACGTCGTGCTCTCCCTCGTCATCGCAGGCTCGGTCAATATTGCCATGCTTCTGCTGGCCGCTGCCTCGCTGCGCGGTCAGGACGGGACCGACACGATCGAGGGTGCGCACGCGGTAGTGTCGGCCAACCTCGGCGAGGTTGTGGGCCTGTTCTTCGGCATCGGACTGCTCGCCTCCGGCCTGGCCTCGAGCGCTGTCGGGTCCTATGCGGGGGCCTCGATCATGCAGGGCCTGCTGCGAGTCAATGTCCCGATCGTGTGGCAGAGGGCGGTGACCATGATCCCGGCACTCGTCATCCTGGGAATCGGAGCAGACCCGACCTGGTCGCTCGTCCTCAGCCAAGTCGTGCTCAGCCTCGGCATCCCGTTTGCGATGATTCCCCTGGTCCGGCTCACGATGAATCGGACGGTGATGGGCAAGTACGCGAACTCACGGATCATCACGATCGTCGCCATCTTCGCGTCGGGGCTCATCATCGCCCTCAACGTCGTACTCATCGGGCTCCTGGCGCTGGGCATCGACTGAGATCGACCCGCACGCAGCTGAACTCGGGCAGACAGGCGAGCCCGTCGACTTCACCCGTCCCGCAGGTCCGTGGGTTCGACCATGGTGCGAGGATTCGACCGCACCCACCACGGCCGAGGTTGTCCTTTCTCCCGTGCCTGTCGTCGTTCCTCACTGGTGGCGTAGCGGTAGGTGAAGATCCGGACCCGGATGAGGGCCGGTGCCTGACCGTCGAAGGGGTCAGGGCCCAACTGGGTTCGGATCTGCGCGTCCCCGTCCCCGATGCGCTCAAGCAGTGCATAGAACCATGGCTGCCGGTAGTCACCAAGGGCCGCGAACCACATCAGCCAATCCAGGCGCAGGTGATAGGGCGCAACGAGCGGGGAGCGACGATGCACGTCGCCGGGTTTGCCCTTGAACACATAGGGCCGCCAGTCTCCCGAGTCCATCGTCGCATCGGGATCCAGGGTGCCTTCGATGATGATCTCGTCACGGATCTCGGTCATCGATCCGAAGGCGCCGTAGGCGTTGCCCAAGCCCCACCGATTGAAGCTGGCATTCATCTTCTGACGTGGCGAGAACAGGTTGCGCAGAGCAGGGATGTTGAGTACGCACTGCCAGATGACGAAGGCCGCGGTGAGGATCGCCCACCACAGTGGGAAAGCGCTGGAAGCATCAGCCACCTCGGCGCCGGAAGAATCGGGCCGGCCCCATCCGGGCCACGGGCCGCCGATGATCCAGCCCAGGAACGAGTCGCTGATTCCGGCGAAGGCGAGGAGGATTGTGGCCCAATTCAGCCAGGCATAGTTGCCGGTGATGACGAGCGCGAGCTGTGTGATGATGATGGCCGCGGCGGCGAAGGATGCGATGGGTTGGGGCAGGAACAGCAGCCACGGTGCGATGAGCTGGACGACGTGACTGCCCAGAGTCTCACCGCGATGCCACCATCCGGGCATCAGGTGGGCTCGGCGGCTGAAGGGGCCCGGCATCGGCTGAGTCTGATGGTGATAATCCATGGCGGTGAGATCCCGCCAGGAGCTGTCCCCGCGCATCTTGATCATGCCCGCCCCGAACTCGACGCGGACGACGAACCAGCGGAGGAAGACGATCATCAGCAGCGAGGGAGCCACCTCATGAGAGCCGAGGAAGCCGACCAGGAAACCGGCCTCGAGCAGGAGCGATTCCCAGCCGAAGCCGTAGAAGCGCTGACCGATGGCCGAGATCGAGAAGTAGAGCCACCACATCAGCCCGAACACCGGGATCGTGGCCCACGCGGGACCAGCCTGGGGAAGTCCGACGACGACGGTCATCGCCGCGATCATGCCGATGCCGCAGACAATGTGCAGCCGGCGGTCTGTGTAGGTGAAGCGCTTCCACCGGAACAGACTCGGTGCCTGAGCGGAGGTGGTGAGTGCAATGAAGCGAGGCGCTGGGGTCAGCCCGCGCTCACCGAGCAGGGCGGGGAACTGGTTCCAGGCGCTGAGGAAGGCGATGAAGAAGAGGAGGCCGAATCCGCGTTGGAGGACCTCGCGGGCGATCGTGTAGTCTTCGGCCGACAAGATTGACAGCACCGCGGTCATGTCCACAGCGACCACCTCCCGGTTCATGCGTTCGCAGGGCGCTCGACATCCCTGTCTCGACTATGGTGCCAAGGACGCGATCGTGCAATACCCC
Organism: Brevibacterium sp. AGC70; assembly: GCF_057334195.1. Classification (NCBI taxonomy): domain Bacteria; kingdom Bacillati; phylum Actinomycetota; class Actinomycetes; order Micrococcales; family Brevibacteriaceae; genus Brevibacterium; species Brevibacterium sp. AGC70. Next base: position 23,271 of record NZ_JBHFIH010000012.1, read on the forward strand.
GATGAATGCGCCGAGGCCGCCCCCGGTGTCGGGGACAGCCTCGGTTCACGTTCGGCTCGGTTCTTCAGCTGGCTGGTTCAGCGGGCCCGCATGGTCTGCCGCATCAGCGACGTTCGCCGGCAGGCTCCGGATCACCTTCCTCGAGCTGCTCGACTTCCTCGGTCGAGGTAGGCATCGCCGGAATCGAATCCGTGGCCGGGGGAGTCGGAGGCGTGACGACCGATTGGTACGAGTGCTCATGCGAGTAGGCGAGGAACGACAGGTGGTTCTCGTAGCGATCGAGGACGTCGTCGATGATCTGCTGACCACTCAGACCCATGAGGTCATAGCCCTCGGAGCCGGTCTGGGTGAAGACCTCGATCCGGTAGTACACGTCATCGCCGCGCGGGGCATTGCGTGCACCGAACGAGGGAACATTGTGTTCGACAGCGGCGACCTGGTAGTGGAAGTTGCGCTGCTCGTCCATGTCGACGATGAGCGTCGACTCCGTGATTCCCGACTCCGCCCCGGTCTCCTGCGTCAGCTCGACCGTGTATTCGAGTTCGCGGAACTCGGCGGCCACAGCTTCCAGTGCGGGTTCGACCACCTCGTTGACGAACCTGTCGACAGACTTCTTCGATGGGTAGGAGCGCAGAGTCGCCAGGCGCTGACGCCAGGTCTTCTCCGGGGTGGGG
>NZ_JBHFIH010000012.1:24042-49677 GCF_057334195.1 Brevibacterium sp. AGC70
GGGGGCGCCCCTGGTCCGGCGCCTGCGGGTCCGGCCCTCTCGTTCGGCTCGCTCCATGCGCAGCACCTTCGAGAAGGAGGCCATGACGAGGTAGGCGATGACCGTCACCGGCAGGGCGAAGATCAGGGTCGCGTATTCCATCGTCGTCACCCCTCCCGCGACGAGCATGGCGATGGTCAGCACAGCAGTGACGACCGCCCAGAAGATCCGCAGCCATTTCGCTCCGTCCTCCTCGGGGTTGGGGATGGTGGAGCTGAAGTTCGACATCACCATCGCACCTGAGTTCGCACTCGTGAGGTAGAAGAGCAGACCGGAGAGCGTGGCCAGGCCGATGAGGAACGTCGATCCCGGGAACATGTCGAGGAGGGCATACCAGCCCTGTTCGGGTGAATCGATGGCCTGCTGAGCGAAGTCCCTATTGCCGCTGAAGACCTCAGAGAGGGCGGAGTTGCCGAAGATCGAGACGATGATGAAGTCGCAGATCACGGGTGCGGTGATCGCAGCGATGACGAACTCGCGCAGTGTGCGTCCACGGGAGATGCGGGCCAGGAACAATCCGACGAAGGGTCCCCAGGCCAGCCAGAATGCCCAGAAGAACAGCGTCCAGGCGCCCATCCAGGCAGAGCCGTCATCGACATAGGCGAACGTGGACAGGGTGCGCTCTGGCAGAGTGAAGATGAAGCGGCCGATGTTCTCGACCAATGCATTGAGCAGGAATGCCGTCTTGCCGGTGACGAGGATGTATAGCATCATCGCGGCACAGGACCAGAGGTTGAGCTCGGAGACCAGGCGGATGCCCTTGTCGACGCCGGAGGTGCAGGCCGCGATCGTCATGATGACCGCGACGATGACCAGCGCGATCTGCAGGGCGAGGCCCTGCTGCAGACCGAAGAGTTCGGAGAAGCCGACGTTGAGCAGGACGACGCCGATGCCCATCGAGGTGGCTACGCCGAAGACCGTGCCGACGAGCGCGAAGATGTCGATGACGTCACCCGTGGCTCCGCGCACCCGCTTGCCCAGCAAGGGGTAGAGAACTGCGCGGATCGACAGGGGCATGCCCCAGCGGTAGGCGAAGTAGCCCATGGCCATGCCCAGCAGCGAGTACATCGACCAGCCGGCGATGCCGTAGTGGAACATCGTCCACACCACAGCGTCCTGCGCGGCGGCCGCTGACTCGGGATCAGCGTTGACCGGCTGCAGGAACTGGGTGATCGGCCCGGTCACGGAGTAGAAGAGCATGTCGATGCCAACACCGGCGGCGAAGAGCATCGCGACCCAGGTGAACAGGTTGTACTGCGGCCGGGAATGATCCGGGCCCAGACGGACCGAACCTTCTTTTGACAGGGCGACCCAGAGGACGAAGGCGATGACGACGGTGACCGTGAGAACGTAGTACCAGCCGAGGTTGGTGGCGATCCAGTCGACGATCGATTTCATCGTCGTCTGCGCGAAGCCGGGCATGAGCATTGCCCAGATCGAGAAGCCGAGGATCACCGCCGAGGAGATGATGAAGACCTTCCAGTTGACCCGGGATCCCCGCTCGTCCGTGAGCTCGGCAGGGCCGCGGCTCATCTCCGTGCTGGAGATCGGAGGGCGCTTCTCAGGGTCGACGTCTCGGGCAGATCTGTCGGTTCCGCCGAAGCGCTCACGCTCGACGATGGGCCGTTTCATCTTCTCTTCGTTGGGATCCTGCACGCATAACCTCCGGTCGGAAACTCTGGACTCGCCCAAAAGGGCACCGATCTATCGTAGACTCTCGGTGCTTTGCCAGGGACTCCGCCCCCTATTTTCAGGGCGAGTTCGCTAGCTTCGGGCAGCCCGTGTCACCCGGCAGAGGCGGTGAGGAGAGGCCCTAAAGGTCTGGCTCTCAGCCGCGGACCAGGTTTGTTCTCAACCGCGGAGCTGTCCGGTTCGTGCGAGACGGGTGACCGCCTCGGCGAAGGCACGGGACTGCTCGGGATCTCCACCGACGACGCGCATGTCCTGGTGGTCGCGGAAGTGCGCAGTGGTCATCAGATCGTGGCCCACGCGCTCAGAGCTGGCGCCGAGGAGCTGCCCGGGACTGGCCTGCTCGAGAATGAAGGTCCGATCAGATCCGAGGATCGAGGCACGGACGAACCTCTGATTCGTGGCGATGAGCATCTGCGGTTCCGGGGTTCGCTCACTCTTGAAGTGCATGAGCAGTTCCTCTCCATCCCGGAGCATGTCGAACGGCGGCGGACCTGGAGTGGGCTGGCGTTGAAGATCGGGGCCGAACTGCGCCGAACGCCGTCGCTCCCGAGCACTCAGTCGGGGGTGGTTCGCATCGTAGCGATTCACTCGGGCGATGGCCAAGGCGCGGGCACCGATGACGGCGATCAGGGTCAAGGGCAGAGCGAGTGCGGCCATCGTCAGCGCCGGGCCGGTCGACTGCTCCGGGAGGAATATGAAACCGACAGTGATGCCGAGGGCGACGATGACCATGATGACCATCGCCGTGATGAAGAGACCGAACCGATCACGGTTGAACGCCTCGGCGATGGAGGCGAACATGAACCCGATGTTTGTGCTGGCCCAGCACAGGAGAAAGAGGGTGAGGGCGGGAGCTGGTGATGTGGCGTAGTCACCCCACACCGTTCCCGGACTTCCCGGGAATTCGGCAATCGAATGCCAGATGAACACCGAGGCTGCGCAGAAGACCGCGAAGATGGGCCCCACCGACAGCACCTTGTACCAGGACTGTCGGATGAAACCGGTGTACGAATCAGGCGCCCGGGGGATGTGAGAATCGGCGGCGGCAGCGGCTGACTTCGATGAGTCATCCTCGTCGAAGAAGATGATCGCAATCGAGTGATAGAGGCCAAGCAGGCCGAAGCACGCCGTCGCGGCACCTTTGGGGTCGAAATCCCCGATGCGGCTGGCCCGGGGGTCGATGCCGGCGTTCGTGAGGAAGAAGATGACCACCATGAATAGTGCGAGAGCCACTGCATAGACCAGGGTCGTGCTCAATTTATGCGTCCTCATCCTCATGCTGTGATTCTTCCAGGCTGCACCTTCTCCCGGAGACGAAAGATGTTCCAGATCAGTGACCCCTCGTGTCGGGGCGGAACAGGCTTAACCCGGGCCGAAGCCCAGACCGGGCGCATTCGATGGGTCGGCAGTGTCGTCAGATCTCAACGGCTGTCCGGCATTCATCGCACTGGATCTGCTCAGGTGTCACTCCCGACTGTCGACGAGGACCGATTCTGATCCCATCGGCTACGCTGAGCGCATGCGTGCAGGCGAAGTATCCGAGGTCAGCCAGGACTACCTCAAGGCGATCTGGTCGGCCCAGGAATGGGGCGGGACTCCGATGACCGCGACTGAGCTGGCGAACCGCTTCGGCACCACCAAGGCCAATGTCACCGAGGTGCTCAAACGTCTCGACGAGCTCGGGCTCATCGTCCGCGTGCCCTATCGCCCTCCGGTGCTGACGTCGAAGGGTGAGACAGTAGCCCTATCGATGGTGCGCAGGCATCGCCTGCTCGAAACGTTCCTCGTCGAATCCTTGGGCTATGGCTGGGACGAGGTCCACGACGAGGCGGAGATCCTCGAACACGCGGCCTCGGACCGACTTGTCGATCGTATCGACGCGTTCCTCGGCCGTCCCCAGGCCGATCCTCACGGGGACCCGATCCCCGGCCCCGACGGGAAGATCGAGTCCCATGATTCCTCGCTCCTCCTCGCCGAGGCGGAACCCGGGGCCTACACGGTCATCCGGGTCTCGGACGCGGATCCCTCAGTCCTTGCCCACCTCGCCGAGGTGGGGGTGCGCCCGGGTGCACGCCTCGACGTCGCCGAGAGAGAGGACGGCGGAGCTGTCTCGATTTCGGTGTTCAGCGAACCCCTCGAATCGGAGCAGCCCGGAGCCGGAAAGGGCGACATGAAACGCATAGACGTGGACCGTCCGGTCGCCTCGGCGGTGTATCTGGAGGCATCAGGTTGATGTCGCGAACAGGAGCACCAGTTCGGCCGCTGTCCCCGGTGAGAAACCATCTTTGAGCACCAGCCGTGGCCACTCTTGCCAAAGCTCTGCTTCGAACGGGACGCCCGGAACCTGGTTGCGGTGGGTGACCTGGCGATGGTGCGGATGCGACCTGAAGGAATTCGGATCGATGGCACGGAGTGCTGCGAAAAGTGAATGGTAGTGGATCGGTGTGAAACCACAGTCGCGTGCTTGATCGGCTGTCCGAGCCCAATCAGGTGCCGCGACCGGAGTTCCTCTCCTGATCGCCGCCGACATCTGAGCCTTGATGCTGGCTGGCAGGGGTCCAGGAGAGTGGTGGAGGATCACACGGCTCCATTCGAGGGCTTCCGTTTCGGAGAATCCCGGCCAGCGTTCGATTGCCTCGTGAGACACAGTGACACTCGTTTCTCGGGCACCATGCGCCCGGATCGAATCTTGCCAGCGCCGAATGGCGCCGACCCGTTCTTCCCCTGGGGCACCCGGTCGATGACGGGTTGCCGCGTGGCCGGCCAGGTACCGATAGCCACGACTCGTGAACGTGTGGACGGTTCTAGCGGAAGGGGCTGACACGGATGTTAGGAGCGGATCCGTCGGTGTCGATATCCCCACCTGTCGGTGAATGAGAAAGTCGGGGGGGGGGCCCGCTGTGCAGGCCCCCGAGGCGACTATCGGAGAATCAGCTCAAGAACGTACGCAGAGTGAGGACGCTGATGGCACCGATGCTCGCGGCGGCTGGCAGGGTGATGACCCAAGCCATGGCGATCGGCTTCATCAACTTCCAGTTCGCCGATCGGTTGACCAGACCTACGCCGATGATCGCACCGATGAGGATATGGGTGGAAGAGACGGGCAGGCCGCTGACTGAAGCCGCCATCACGACGGCCGCGGCAGCGAGCTCGGCGGCGAAGCCGGATGCAGGGTGGATCTCCGTGAGTTTGGTCCCGACCGTGGCGATGACCTTGCGGCCGATGAACCAGAGGCCGGCGACAAGGGCGATCCCGCAGGTGAGCATGGCAGCGAAGGGGACGGTCGCCTCGGAGCTGATGGTGCCGGTCTTGAGCACGTCGAGGACTGCGGCGAAGGGGCCGATCGCGTTGGCAATGTCGTTGGAGCCATGGCTGAAGGCGAATGCGGAGGCGGTGAACACCTGCATCCAGGAGAAGAGGACGTAGGTCGCCCGAGGCACAGTCTGCTTGCGCAGGGTCTTGGCGAAGACGAACACTGCCATCCACACGGCGAGGCCGATCATCGCCATGATGAGAATGCCGCCGACGGTGCCGACGGCCACGTCAAGGTTCTTCAGGCCCTTGAACAGGAGCATCGCGGTGAGGATGACGGCACCGCCTGCGGCGATGAGTGGAACCCAACGTTGAAGTGTGGAGTGCGAGCCGACCGGCTGATCGACCGAAGCCGCGGTATCGGGATCGCGCTCAAGGTCCATTCCGGCGTCTGCAGCGTGGCCGCTCTCGCCAGTCGGAGCCAGCATGTGGGGTTTGAGGGTCTTTGACAGGGCGTCGCCGAGGACGTACTTCTTGATCGCCCCGTAGATCAGGAAAGCGACGAGTGCGCCGAGAGCGGGGGAGAGGACCCAGGAGATGGCGATCATGCCGACCTCTGACCACTGCACCATGGCGAAGCTTCCGGTGCCGGTGACGAAGCCGATGGTCAGGGAGGCGCCGATGATGCCGCCGATGATCGAGTGCGTAGTCGAGACCGGCCAGCCCATGCGGGTGGCTATCAGCAGCCACACTGCCGCACCGAGGAGGGCGGCCATCATGATGTAGACGAACTCCATCGGGTCGAGGGAGACGGCACCCAGGTCGACGATTCCGCTCTTGATGGTGTCAGTGACATCGCCGCCGGCCAGCAGCGCACCGCTGACCTCGAAGACAGCCGCAACGAGCAGCGCCTGCTTCATCGTCAGGGTGCCTGCACCAACCGAGGTGCCGAAGGCGTTCGCCACATCGTTGCCTCCGATGTTGAAGGCCATGAACGCACCGAAGATGACTGTCGTGATCAGCACCATGCGTGGTGCGCCCTGGCTGACATAGCCGAATGACCACAGGGTGAAGGCGATGAGAGTGATCGCGAGCAGCAGACCGAAAGCCAGGTGCCAGCGACGATCATTGCTGCGGCCGACGGTCTGCGTCGGTGTGAAGGTCTCTGGTGCCAGAGCCTGGGTCATGCGCGTCTCCTAGCGAGGATCATGAGATGTATTTCCAGCTGTCTCCCATGATTCGCATTCTGGATGTCCGCAAGGTTAAGAGATAGATGAATGGAAGATGAACACACTCAGCTCTGCCGGCGAACAGCAGATGCACAATAGGCGTAGTTTATCTCGTGTTTACGTGAAGTTCCAGGTCAGATGGTACATAGCCGCCATCTGGTTCGAGCTCAGTGAGGATGTCTGCCGAGCGGAATTCTGGTTGTGATGATGGACACGCGGGCACGATTGGCTCGTGCCCGCGTGTGGCGTGATCGTCAGCCGTCAGCCGTCAGCCGTCAGCCGTCAGCCGTCAGCCGTCAGCCGTCAGCCTTGGCGCCGAGGCAGATTCCACCGCGGCTGAGGCTGGGACGGCTTGGCATGCTGCGGCATGAAACCGCGCTCGGCCTGCAGATGTCCCTTGTCGTGGCTCTTCGTCTTGGCCTCAGGGTCGGCACCCGGAATCTGGGCCTCGAGCTTCTTTGCCACCTGGTCGGCGCCGACGATGGGAATCTCGCCCGTGATCACCGGCTTCTCGGCAAGCAGGGGGATCTCTCCCGTTCCGGCCGCGACGCTGGGGTTCTTGTGTCCTTTGTCGTTTCGCATGGTGTTTCCCTTCTTCTGTGATTTCCTGCTCTGCTTCTGTGCAGCTGATGGGCTCTTCGTGGTGCTTGTCTCGGTCGTGCTGAGGGCCGAATACAGTCCGGCCCACTGTTCTGGTTTGAGGTCTCGTGGCAAGGTGTCTCCTCTGACGTCGTTGCGGTCCATCGTCGATTGCAGCGTGGTGCGGTCAGTGAGGTTCATTGTCGTGAGGATTCCTTTCATCCCACGTCCGCGTCCGGTGAAGGCTGTGCGGACGAATTGCTGGTAGTCCGACCTGTGCCGGTCCGGCACGAGACTGCTTGCCAGGCGATCGATGGTCAGGATGCCGCCGTCGACGCTGGGCTTCGGTGTGAAGGCATGGGCAGGTACGCGTTCGATGAGTCGGAAGTCGAACCACGGGGCCCATTGGGCGGTCATCATGGTCGATCCGCCGACGCCGGCGCGTTTGCGGGCCACTTCCCATTGGGTGAGCAGAACGGCGTTCTGCCACCTTCTGGCGCGCAGGAGTCTGCGCAGAATAGGTGTGGTCAGGTGGAAGGGCAGGCTGCCGACGATCACGGGCTGATCGAGCCTGGACCTCAGGACATCTGCGTGTTGGACCTGGGCGTGCGGGAATGAGTGTTCAAGGTGAGAGATCCTCGTTTCGTCGAGTTCCACGAGCGTGAGCGGTCTGCCTAGCTGGTACAGCTGAGCAGTCACCGCGCCGGTGCCCGGTCCGATTTCCAGAATGGGGCCGGTGGTGGCACGGGTGAGGTTCGCGATCGTGTGCAGGGTTGAGCGTGAATGTAAGAAGTTCTGACCGAGTTCGTGTCGGCCGCCGAATGTTGAATGAGGTCGCATGGGCGCGCTCCGGAGATGAAGAAGGGAGCACCCAAGGGCAGCGCAATGCGCGTGACGTGTGTCAGTGATTTGCGGCTTCGCCCAGGATGCAGATGACTATCCGGGTCGACAACGCGCTGCTACAGATCCTGCTCGATCGGTTCGGCGGCGACGGGTCCATCAATGGACCGGTGGTGCCGAGGGTTCGATGAGGTCAGTGGATCACAGGAAGTGAATCGAGCGCGCTGTCAGGCGCGGCGGTCACGAATGTAGAAGTTCAGCGCTGTCGTTGCGCCGCAATTTAATGTTCCCATAGTGAATAAGTTAGCACGCCGGTGGCGGGGGATCTAGTGCCCTGAGCCAGGAAACGAGACCTAGTTCATGATGCGGTGGATTCGTGGGCGGACATTTCTTCGGCCAGTTCTATGCAGCGCAGTCGAGCAGGGGACCAGTCGTAGGGCATCTTTCCAAATGCTTCGACCACGTTCATGGACCCTTGCTCCCTGTCAGAGTCTTCGCTGGCCTCGGCGCCACCGTCCTCGGCGACAGCAGGGTGCAGAACGTCCCAGGAGTCGAAGAGTGCTTCATCGTCCTGTGCCAGGCCGGATTCTTCTATCACGGCGTCCAGCGCCAGTTCGAAGGCGTGTCGCTCGGCGGCCACCTGTGCCACGCGGGGATCGTCGACGGCGATCGTGTCGTCAAGTGCCTCCTCTGCGGCATCGACGCGGTCTGATTCTTCCCGCAGATCCGGGTGAGTGGCCAAGGCGATGTAACGGGTGGCGTTGACCGCCGCACCGAGAGGGCCGAACATCCGCTCGATGACCAGCAGGTTATCCAGGTCCGCTTGGCGCAGCGAGCCCTCGGGCAGGCTCTCCAGACGGCTGGTGACGAAGTCGGAGAGCAGACCCATCCTGCTGCCGCGGGTGCGCATTCGCTGCACTGCAGTCCGCTGCCGCGCCAGTTCCGCCTCCTTGGCGACGAGGGTCCTCTCCAGCCTTTCCAGGATTCCCGCGACGCCGTGGTCGCTGTCGGGACCATCAGGAGCCGCGTCGACTAAGGCGTCTCGGATGTCATCCAGGGCGATCCCGGCCTCAGCCATCTTGCGGATCCACAACAGCTGGATCATCTCTTCGTAGCCGTAGCGGCGGCGGTCGTCGCTGCCCCGCTCGGGCTCGGGGAGCAGACCGATCTCGTGGTAATGACGGATCGCCCGCGGTGTGGTGCCGACAAACGATGCAGCATCACCGATCTTGACACGACGCGGCGGAACAAAGGACGAATTCATGAGTAGGGCCTTCCTCGGTGGGGCGGGATATGAGTCCATCGGACCACATGACGCTACGGGAGGTGCAACTCCTGGTCCGTTCGCCGAAACGAATGTTCACGTGCCTGCGAGGCGGTCGGGGCTTATTCGATGATCTCGCCGCTGATGATCTCGCCGCCACCATCCTCAGGCGGCCTGCGGTGCGGATCCTGGCGAATGGCCTCAGCAGTCTTGCGCAGACGCCAACCGAGGGCGACCAATGCGATGCCGACGATGACTATGAAGATCGCGAGCGTGAAGATCAGTGCGGTGACCCCCGACTGTGGGGCGAAGAGGAAGAAGCCGCCGAGGACGATGCCGGCGATTCCGATGATCGTCAGCAGCCACCACATCCGCACACCGATCCGGCGAATGAACAGGGAGACGGTGACGGCGAGGAAGCTGAAGAAGATGATGGCGAACCCGGTCACTATGGCGACGAAGGACGCGAAGAGCATGGGGGAGAAGAAGATGAGTGCACCGAAGAGAATCAGCAGGACGGAACGGGCAACCAAGCTCCCCGAGCGTCCGCCCTTCGGAGCGAGGACGAAGGAGGAGACGGCGATGACGGCCAGCCAGACAGCGAAGATCTGGACGACCACCTCGGCGCTGGTGCCGGGCCACACCATCATGAGGACACCCACGAGAAAGGCGATGACGCCGTTGACGATGACTGTTCTGCCGGTGCGCTTCAGGTCCATGTCTCAAGCGTAGTCACTCGGGATGGAAGCTCGCTGAGCAGATTGGATTACGCCGGTGCCTTGTCGTCGTTCGCAGCTCTGCTCGCCGAGGCTGCCGTGTCGTTCTCGTTGCCGGGCAGCTTGAACGATGCCGGCAGGTGCATCGTCTCGTTCAGCCTCACTGAATCGGAGAGGGCACGGACCATCCCGTTGAGATCGTCCAGCGAATGTTCTGTGTCCTTGGCCCCGAAGGTGGCGCTCATCGAGGCGTTCGTCGCCGCGGCAGGACTGTCGCTGCTCGACGTCCCCGCGGGGACGTCCTCGGCTGAGGTCGATGCCTTCGGGGTGTTCCCCTCAAGGAAACGCAGCAACTCGACCGGGAAGGGCAGAACCAGAGTCGAATTCCTCTCGGAGGCGACTTCGACGATCGTCTGGGGCAGACGCAGCTGCAGAGCCGCAGGCGTATCCGCCATCGCGCTTGCTGCCTGGGCGAGCTTGTTCGAGGCCTGGAACTCACCGTCGGCGATGATCACGCGTGAACGACGCTCACGTTCGGCCTCCGCCTGGCGCGACATCGATCGCTTCATCGACTCCGGCAGGGCCACGTCCTTGATCTCGACTCGGTCGATGTGGACGCCCCAGTCGACGGCCGGGCTGTCGATCATGATGGCCAGACCCTGATTGAGCCGCTCTCGGTTCGTGAGCAGATCATCGAGATCGCTCTGGCCGATGATCGAGCGCAGAGACGTCTGTGCCACCTGTCCGACGGCGAGCTGGTAGTTCTCGACATCGACGATGGCACGCCTGGGATCGACGACCTTGAAATAGATGACCGCATCAACCCGGACGGTGACATTGTCACGAGTGATGCCTTCCTGGGCCGGGATCGGCATGGTGATGATCTGCAGGCTGACCTTTTCCAGCCTGTCCACGAATGGGATGATGGCCGTCATGCCGGGATGCTTGGGTTCCTCAGTGACTCGACCCAGGCGGAACACGACACCGCGCTCGTACTGTTTGACGATCTTCAGACTGTTTCCGAGGCCGATGGCACCGAGCGCGATCAGACCGAAGATGAGAATTAAGAAGAACATCGAACCGCCTCCTCAGACGATTGCCTGTCCTTTTAGATTAACCCCGTTGCAGCAAAAAAGACCCGGTGCGGCGACAATGCTGAGCCGACTCCCGGCAATGGTCCAAAGAGTCGCGAACCATCAGGATGCTGCTGTCGCGATTCGCTCTCGCGCCAGCAGTCGTCTGCCGGCGGGATAGGCATCCAATGACTGGGGCAGGCGCACGAGTCGACCGGAGGCATAGGTGGCGATGACCTCGCCGGTGTCGGGCTGATTCGGGCTGACGCCGTGGGCCTCGACTCCGATCCTGCGCAGGGTCTGCTTCGCCACCGGAATGGGGGAGTCGAAGAGTGTGATCGCGCCGGCCCGGGCGGCCATGATCCGGTCGGCGACCAGGCCGTAATGGGTGCATCCGAGCACGATGGTCTCCATGCCGGGATCCATCTGGTTCAGGGCTGCGTCGATCGCGGAATCGATCGTGGCGATGTCAGCCTCATTGATCGCCTCGGCGAGGCCCGGGCATGCCACCTTGGACACGGTCACCTCGGCGGCGAAGGTGTCGATGAGGTTCTGCTGATAGGCGCTGCCCGTCGTAGCCGGGGTCGCCCAGATGGCGAAGTCCTGCCCGGTCCCGGCCGCCATCTTCACAGCCGGCACGGTGCCGATGACGGGAATGTCGGGTTCGTAGCGGGCGCGTACGGCCTCGAGGGCTTGGACGGAGGCGGTGTTGCAGGCGATGACGATCGCATCGGGCTCCCACTCGGCAAGCACTGCCGCCGAGTTCAGGGCTCTGGCTTCAAGGGCTTCGGGGCTGAGGCTGCCGTAGGGGGTGAAGTCCGGGTCCATGGCCAGGATCAGGTCCGCGTGCGGAGCCAGGTGGAACAGCGCATCGGCGGTGCCGAGCAGCCCGAGTCCGGAATCGAGCAGACCGATACGCGTCATGAATCCTCTTTCGGGTAGGCGAATTCTCTGATCTCCTTCAGGTGCGCCTTCGTCAGGCCCTGCGCGAATTCAGGAGCAATGAGTTTGAGCCGGTTCGCCGGATAGTGCTCGACGAAGTAGTCGTGGGTGGCCGGTGCTGCGAGATCGTCGTCGATCCAGACGGCCCGACCGTGTTCGTGCTCAGCGAGCCAGTCCTCCATGGCACGGGCCTTCCACCACAGGTGCGGATCGTTGGCGTAGCGGTTGTGAGACTCATCGGGCATTTCAATGACCTCGAAGGAGTTGCGCAGACCGAACTTCGGCTCCAGTTCCGTTTTGCACCGCTGAGACCAGGTGGAGAGCCACACGACGTCGACATCGTGGGTTTCGACGAGACGGTCGAAGAACGTGATCACCGCAGGCTTATAGTGCATTTCGTAGTGCCAGGCCTGCAGCTTCTTGCGCCCTTCGGTCATGATGCGCAGTTTGGGCACCGGGTACGAGTTGAGCACTCCGTCGACGTCGAGGAAGACAGTGACATGCCGTGCCTGCCGACGTGCTGATGTCGGCGAGGGGGATGCAGCTGCCATTGTTCCTTCCTGGGGGAGTCTCGTACCGGCTAGTCTGAGAACAGACGGCGTCGGCCTGGGACGGGCCGATGAATTCCAAGAATACCGCTCGAAACTGAAGAAGGACGAGCACCCTATGTACACGGAGATGCGCATCCCCAGGCTCCGTGCTTCGCTGTGGACGTCGACCCCCGACGCCTGCCCGACATCGGCCCTCGCCGAGGTGGCTGCGAGCGTCCCGTCCGAGCCTTCCCTCATCGTGCCCGACGGCTGTATGGATCTCATCGTCATCGATTCCCGCGTCGTCGTCGCCGGAGCAGACTCCACTGCACGAACCTTCCGAACTACGCCGACGAGTGGTGCAGCGGAGCTGGTCGTGGGGCTGCGCTTCGACCCCGGAGTGCTCCCGCAGCTGCTGACCACCTCGGCGGCCGAGCTCGCCGACGCAGTGACCCCTCTCGACGCTGTGGTGACTGCAGGCAGTCGCGTAATCGTCCCCGAACTCGGACCTGGTGTCGGGCAGAGGCAGCTGTTGGACATCGCAGAGATGCTGACGGCGCGGGCCGACATCGATTCGACGCCGTTTGAGCTGGCGGGGCTGCTCAGCGTGCGTGAGGAATCACCAGCGCCGGACATCGCCGAGGTGGCCGCACAGTTCGCCTACTCACCCAGACAGCTGCGGAGGCTGTCTTCCGCATGGTTCGGCTACGGACCCAAACACCTGTCGAAGGTCCTACGCTGGCAGGCCGCACGGGCCCTCATCGACGCAGGTTCCACTCGCACAGCGGCCGCAACGGCAACGGGATACGCCGATGCGGCCCATCTGTGGAGAGACGAGAAGTCACTGCTGGGCCGGTGAGTCCAGTGCTGCGAAGAGGTCGACATAGTTGTCGTCGGGATCGGAGACCACGGCGTACCGCTGACCCCAGAAAGCATCCCACGGTTCGTGGACGACTCCAGCCACGGGATCGGAACCGGCACCACCGGCAGTGAGCTGGGTAAATGTCGTATCGACCGCCTCGGCGGTGGAACAGTCGAAGGCCAGGGACATCTTGTGGCCACCGGTCGGCCAGGTCCATTCGGGATCGATGCTGAGCATGACCGCCTCAGTATCGAGGAGCAGGCGGAGGTTGCCCGAGGAGAACTCCGTGTGCGGAGCATCCGCGCCGCCGTCGACGAGGTCGAGGCCGAGCGAAGAGTAGAACTGCACTGCTGCGGACATGTCTGCGGTGATGATTGAGATCGCGTCGAGTTTCATGTTCTCAGGCTATGGGCACGAGGCCCGGTCGAGCATGAACAGAACGGCCATCTTCCCGCAGAATCACTTTGGGCGGCAGAATCTCAGTCGGCTTCTGCGAGGTATTCCCCAAGGATGCTGCGGATGCCCTCGGGGATCGGCGAGGGCTTGCCGGTCTCCCGGTCGATGTGGACGAGGACGACGTCGGAGTTGAACACCTTCTGGCCGCTCTGGTCACCGCGGGTGTGGACGGTGAATGAGGAGTTGCCGATCCGCTTGACGGTCACCGTCATTGTGAGTTCGGGGCCGTACATGACGGGGAGCAGGTAGTCGATCGACTGGTTGGCGACGAGCATGCCACCGCCGGTCAAGCTCCCGGCCCTGGCCTCGTGGAGCCACCTGATGCGGCCTTCTTCGATGAGGGTGATCATGCGCGCGTTGTTCACGTGGCCGAGCATGTCCTGATCGGACCAGCGCACCTCTGGGGAATACTCGAATGTCTTCACGGACAACCTTTCGACTCATCTGCTTCGGAGACTCTCCGTCTCCGACTATGGGACGTTACCAGGGTGACCGGACGGTCCTGATCACCGGGACCTCTGATCGTCGGGTACGACCCTGCTGCCTCTTCGGACCTGATCGATCGTTCTATAGTGGAACATGTTTGATCGACGAAAGGAAATCATGGCAGTGCTCAAAGGCGTGCGCGTTCTCGACCTCGGCGGAATCGGCCCCGGCCCCTTCGCCGCAATGATGTTGGCAGATATGGGCGCCGAGGTGATTCGCCTTGATCCGCCGAAGACAGCCGGCCAGCCCATGAACCCTGTTCTTGACCGTGGCAAGAGGTCGATGACCGCAGACTTCAAGTCCGAAGCCGGCATCGACCTCGCCCGGTCCCTGGCTGCGAAGTCCGACATCGTCATCGAAGGCTTCCGCCCAGGCGCTGCGGAACGCTTGGGCCTCGGCCCCGACGATCTCCACGCGCTCAATCCTGCCCTTGTCTACGGGCGCATCACCGGCTACGGCCAGGACGGGCCGAAGTCGCAGAAGGCCGGGCACGACCTCGGGTACATCGCCTCGTCCGGACTGCTCAATCAGCTCGGCCGCGCGGGCGGTCCACCGCAGTTCCCCGCCAACCTCATCGGCGACTTCGGCGGTGGCGGAATGCTGCTTGTGGTCGGCGTTCTCGGTGCACTCACCAGCGCCCGCACCACCGGCATCGGCACCGTCGTCGACACCGCCATGATCGACGGTGCGAATCTCCTGTATTCGATGATGCACGGCTTCTCCAAGATGGGCATGTGGCGTCACGACGCACGCGGTCACAACCTCCTGGATTCCGGAGCACCGTTTTACGATGTCTATCCCACCGCCGATGACAGGTACGTGTCCGTTGCCTGCATCGAACCGGCCTTCTTCGCCGAATTCGTGCGCACTCTCGACATCGAGGACCGCCTGCCCGAACCGCTGGGGCAGATCGACCATTGGCAGCCGAAGCACTGGCCCATCATGCGACCAGTCTTCGCCGAGGCGCTCGCCTCACACACCTTGGCCGAACTCGAAGAGCTCTTCTCCGGTCACGACGCCTGCGTCGAACCGGTCCGCACCATGGCCGAGGCGAAGACCGATCCTCATAACCAGCACCGCGGACTCTTCTACACCGATGAGACCGGAATCGACCAACCCGCACCGGCACCGAGGTTCGGGCAGGCAACCGCCCCCACCTCAACTGGCGCGGCCACCTCAACAGGTACGGCCAGTGCAGGCCAACCTCGGCGGGCACCGGTCATCGGTGCCGACACCGACGCCGTGATCGCCGAATTGGGACTGTGAGGGAGCTCAGGGGCGAAGGTCAGCCGCGGCGGCTCCGGATCTCCTCATTGACGGCCCCGACGACCTCGTGGAGGTCGCCGATGATTGCGTAGTCGGCACGCTGGACCATCGTCGACTCCTCATCGGTGTTGATTGCGATGAGCGTCTTCGCACCCTCGATGCCGGCCATATGCTGGATCGCGCCGGAGATTCCACACGCAATGTAGACATCGGGTGTGATCCGACTGCCGGTCTGACCGACCTGCTCGGAATGCGGTCGCCAGCCCAGTCCCGTGACCACACGAGAGACACCCAGTGCCCCGCCGAGGTGGTCGACGAGTTCGAGGACCTCGCCGAATCCGTTCTCCGAACCGACCCCGCGACCAGCACCGACGACGGCGCGGGCCTGGGTCAGGCCCGAGGTGTCATTGTCAGCGGCGGTCTCGACCTCGGTGCGGACAACGCGGGTGCGCAGATCCTCGGACGCCGATTCCGGGGAGTGGCTGAGGATCTCCGGTGTCGTCGGTGTAGTCTCCTTGGGATTGCAGGCGTGACCGGCGAGGGTGAGAACCTGCAGGTCACCGCCGAGCTGAAGACGTTCGAACGCGGCCCCGCCGAGCACCTGCCGCAGCAGTCCCTCCTCATCGGCGGCCACGACATTGGCCGCCATCCGCTCCCCGGTTCTCACAGCCACATGCGTCATGAGCTCCATTCCGCGCGGAGTGCCCGAGGCCAGAACCGCCCCGGTCTCCGGCGCGATGTCGACCAGGGCCTGCGCCCAAGCTGTGGCCGAATACGCCTCGAGATCAGCAGACTCGAGGTGGTGGATTCGGTCCACACCGAGGGCTGCGAGTTGGCTGTGGGCGGACTCGCTGAGCGTGCCGATGACGGCAGCTTCGAGGATCGAACCGGCGAGGACGTCCGCGTTCGTACGGGCGAAGGTGAGCGCCTCGGCCGACGTCAGCGCCACCTCACCGCTCTCATCGGTTTCGACGAATACGAGAGTCATGATCTGATCACTCCGATCTCTTCCAGAACGTCGACCAGGGCCCCAGCTGCATCGGGGCCCTGGCCGAGGATGGTGACCTCATTCGCAGTCTCCGGTGGCAGCTCGAGGCCGATGCGCGGATTTCCGGCACCCGGTTCAGGTGCCACATATTCGGCGATGCGAGCCTTCTTCGCCTTCATCCGTCCGGTGATCGAGGGATAGCGCGGGTCGACGCCGCCCTCCTGGACCGCGATGACGGCAGGCAGCTCGAGCGAGAAGATCTCCGTGCCCGAGGGGCCGATCCCGCGGGCCTCGATCACGGGTCCGCCGCCGGGAGAGACGGTCGAGATGCTCGTCAGCACGGGGTACTCGAGGTCATAGGCCAGCCGGATGGGAACCTGGAAGTCGCCGGTGTCGGCGGCATCATTGCCCAGCAGCACAAGATCGAAACTCTGGCCCCTTTCGGCGCGGTCGCGGATGACGTCGCCGATGACCTGGGCGATGTCCTCGGGTCCGAAAGCACCCGGATCCTCGGCCTCGATGAGTATTCCGTCATTGGCGCCCACGCCCACGGCCGCGCGCAGCTGTTCGACCGCCTCGGCGGGGCCCAATGTCAGTACCGTGACCTTGCCGCCGGTGGCTGCCGCGGTCTGGATGGCCAGCTCCACCGCGCATTCCTCATGCGCCGAGGTGGTGTGGCCCAGGTTCGAGTCATCGATGTCCGTGCCGGAGCCGTCGAGCGTGATCTGGCCCGAGATGTCGGGAATGCGTTTGATGCACACGAGGATGTCCATCGTCTACCTCCTGATGCTCTCGTTGTCGGGATCGAACAGTGGAGTGGCGTCGATCGAGGCCACCGTCACCGGGTAGGCCTCTTCCATGTAGACGACGGTGAGCTGGTTGCCCAGGACCGCCTCGGCGGGAGGAAGGAACGCCATGAGGACGTGCTTGCCCAGGCTCGGGGCTGACCCCGCCGAGGTGACGAAGGCGTGGTGCCCGTGCCCGTCGATGAGCGGCTGCCCGTCTTGTGATCGGATGGGTTCCCCGCCGAGCATGTAGCGCTTCTCGCCGCTGGCGCTCGTGTGATCATCGACCGTGAGCGAGCACAGGATCGCCTTCGGATCCTCCTCACGGTGGCGCAGGTGGGCGTCGCGGCCGACGAAGCCCTGCGACTTCACCTTCGGCCGAGCCATGCCGACCTCGATGACATTGCGGTCGGAGTCGAGTTCGGCACCGAAGGCGCGGTAGCCCTTCTCGATGCGGCCCGTCGTGCCGTAGACGCCGAGTCCCACCGGCACGAGGCCGTGTTCTGTTCCCGCCTCGGTGAGGACGTCCCAGAGTCTGAGTCCGGATTCCATGGGGATGTAGAGCTCCCAACCCAGATCGCCGACGTAGGAGATGCGGGAGGCCAGGACCTGCAGCGAGCCGACCTCGATGGTCCGGGCTGTGCCGAACTTGAAGCCTTCGTGGGAGATGTCTGCGTTCGTGACCTGGGACAGGATGTCGCGTGCTCGTGGCCCCCAGAGGCCGATCGTCGTCCACGAGGAGGTGAGGTCGGCGATCTGGGCACCTGTCTCCGGGAGCCGATCGGTGAACCATTTGACGTCGACCATGCCGTGGGCAGCGCCCGTGACGACGCGGAATCGGTCGTGGGCCAGTCGCATGATGGTCAGGTCCGAGCGGAACCCGCCGGCCTCGTCGAGGACCGGGGTGTAGACGACGCGACCGACGCTCACGTCCATCTGGGCCAGCACGATGGACTGGACGGCATCGAGGGCCGCAGGTCCGAATACGTCGAAGATGACGAAGCTCGAGAGGTCGACGAGTCCGGCGCGCTCACGCAGCGCGAGGTGTTCGGCATTGATGATCGGGGACCACCAGCGCGAGTCCCATTCGGCGGTGCGGTCCATGACGCGCTCGCCGAATTCCTCGAGCAGCGGCGAATTCGATGCGTACCACTGGGGGCGCTCCCAGCCGGCGACTTCGAAGAATACGGCGCCGAGTTCCTTCTCGCGCTCGTGCATGGGGGAGAGGCGGACATTGCGGTCGGAGTTCCACTGCTCGCCCGGGTGGACGATGCCGTAGGTCTTGATGAAGGCTTCCGAGGTGCGGGCCCGCACATGTTCGCGAGTGCGTTGGTGCGGGTGGAAACGGGCGATGTCGGCGCCCTGCACGTCGACCTCCGGACATCCGATCGTCATCCACTCGGCCACGGCTCGTCCCACGCCCGGGCCTTCCTTGACCCACACCGCTGCCGCCGACCACAAGCCCTTGACCTCGGGTGATTCGCCGAGGATGGGAGCACCGTCGGGAGTCAGGGACAGGAGGCCGTTGATCGCGTAGCGGATCTCGACCTCAGGGTTGGACAGGACATCGGGCATGAGTTCGAGGGCCTGTTCGAGCTGCGGGTCGAAATCGTCGTCGGTGAAGGGCATCTCCGTGGGGGAGAGCTTCGCCGCCTCGATCGATGGGATCTCGTCGGGTTCGTGAAGAATCGCCCGGTGAGCATAGGAGCCGATCTCCATGTCCGAGCCGTGTTGACGTTCGTAGCAGAAGGTGTCCATGTCGCGCACGATCGGGAAGGAGATCTCACCTGTCTGCTCGGACAATTGCGGAACCGGGCCGACGCTGATCATCTGGTGCACCGCCGGAGTCAGCGGGATCGCGGCACCGGCTATGGCCGCGATGCGCGGACTCCAGACACCGCAGGCGATGAGAATCTTATCTGTCTCGATCGGCCCCTTGGTCGTGTGGACGCGTGCGATCGCCCCGTTCTCGACGTCGATGCCGGTCACCTCGGTGTTCGGTGACACCGTGAGCGCGCCCTTGTTCTGCGCGGATTCGCGCATCATCGTCCCTGCCCCCACGGAGTCGACGACGCCGACCGTCGGTGTCCAGAAGGCACCGACGATGACACTGGGGTCGAGGAAGGGGACCTTCTCGACGACTTCTTCGGGGGTGACCAGGTGGGATTCGATGCCCCAGGCCTTCGCCGAGGCCATCCGTCGTCTCAGCTCCTGCATGCGCTCCTGGGTGCGGGCGACTTCGAAGCCGCCGGACTGCGTGAAGACGCCGAGTTCCTTGTACTGGCGCACGCTGTCGAGGGTGAGGTCCGTGATCTCGCGGGAGTGGTCGACCGGGAAGATGAAGTTCGAGGCGTGGCCGGTCGAGCCGCCAGGATTGGGCAGCGGGCCCTTGTCGACCTGGACGATGTCTCTCCAGCCGAGCTCGGCCAGATGGTGAACGAGGCTGTTGCCGACGATGCCTGCACCGACGACAACGACACTGGCCTGGGTGGGAATGGAAGCCATAGGAGGCTCCTCTCCGAAGGCATCTTCGCCTTCAACGGCACATGTTGCGTAATATGCAACGTGACGCACTATGTGAAACTGGGTGCTTCGATCGTCCTCCGCCCGCCGAGGTGTGTCAAGGGTTTGTTCAGCGAGCGCTCGTCAGCGCTCGCGCCAGCCGAACCGTGACGAGATGTCGGCGGCCGCAGCCACCAGCAGGTCCTTGGCGGCATCGACCTTTGCGTCGGTGAAGCGGAAGCCAGGGCCCGAGGCCGAGATCGAGGCGATGACATCGCCGTGGGCGTTGCGGATGGGTGCAGACACGGCGGTGAGGCCGACCTCGAGCTCGTCGATGACTATCGAGTGCCCGGCGGCGACAACCTCGGCGACTTCGGTGAGCAGGTGGGGGATCGAGGTCACCGTGTGCGGGGTGTAGGTCGGCAGCTTCGCCTCGAGCGCGGTGCGGATGCCGGTCTCGCTCAGGCCCGACAGGAGGACCTTGCCGTTCGAGGTTGCGTGCAGAGGGATGCGTTGGCCGACCCAGTTGTGGCTCTGGACAGAGGCGTTGCGCGATACCTGGTCGAGGTAGAGGGCCGCACCGTCGGAGAGGACGGCGACGTTGATCGTCTCACCGGTCTGCTCGGCTAAGCGCTTCGCGACGGGGCGGGCTTCCTGGACGATGTCGAGGCGTGCGGTGGTGGCCCCGGCGAGACGGAGGATGCCAAGACCCAGGCGGTACTTGCCGCGATGCTGGTCCTGTTCGACGAGGCCGCGGGCCTCGAGCGTGGAGACGATGCGCGACGCCGTCGATTTGTGCACGCCGAGTTCGGCGGCGATGTCGGTGACGCCGGCGAGCCCGGTGCGGGCGATGACCTCGAGGATCGTGACCGCGCGGTCAACCGACTGCACGGAGCCGGAGTGCGTCTCGCAGTTGCTCATCCCGAAACTGTAGCTCACATGACACAACACGGACAGAGGCGAACCACGTGTGATGTAGGGTGAATGCCGCCGGAGTGCCAATGGTGCCGCGGCATATCTTTCCCCGACGGAGTTGAGCGCTATGACCAATGGGACCCAGTCGATCGATCGCGCGGCAGAGATATTGTCGCTGGTGGTGAAGTCGGATGACCCGATCTCCTACACCGAGGTGGTGGAGTCGACGGAGCTGGCTCGCTCGACGGTCTCACGCCTGCTCTCCGCCCTCGAGCGCAACGGGCTGGTCGAACGTGACGGCGAGGGGCTCTATCGCGGAGGTTCTCTGTTCGCGACCTACGCTTCGCGCTTCGATCGCGTCGAAACGCTGGTCACGGCGGCCGATCCCACGCTGCAGCGGCTGAGTGAGGAGACCGGGGAGACGGTCAACCTCGCCGTTCCGAGCTCCACGGGCGTCGTGCAGGTCGCGCAGGTCGATTCGACCTTCGTCCTCGGCGCCACCAACTGGGTCGACGTGGAGGTGCCGGCGCACTGTTCGGCGCTGGGCAAGATCATGTACGCCTTCGAAATCATTCCGGTCCCCTCCGGCCGGCTGGAGCGGCGCACCCCGTACACCCTGGGGTCCCGGAAGGAACTCATGGACAACCTCGCCGAGGTGCGCGAACGCGGATATGCGCTCGTGCACGAGGAATTCGAAGAGGGACTCGATGCCCTTGCTGCACCCGTGTACGGCGTTGACGGCAGCGTCGTCGCAGCCGTTGGCATCTCGGGCCCGACCATGCGCATCGCTGACCACCACGAGACCGTCGGCAAACTCCTCGTCGACGAGGCAGGCCTGCTCTCCCGCAGCCTCAAGCGCAAGGTCACCCACCGGTAGGCACGCTCCCGACTCATGTCATCGACATTCTCGCGGTGGTGGCAGCATCTCTCTCACGTCTGATCGACCTCAACCCGGTGAGGAATGAGAAGTTTTCCTGCGAGTTCAGATCCGACCCAGCTTGTCCGGATTACTCACCAGCCGCAGGCTGCAGATGCGGCCGGCGGCATCGACCTGCGCCTCAAGGACATGGTCGTGATCGCCACGAACCACAGCGACGACCACTCCGCCGTTGACTTCGACGATCCCCTTGAAGTCCAGGCCGCTGGAGTCGCCGGGTGTGATGACGGAGCTGAAGAACCGTGTAATCCGTTCGGCACCGAAGATCGGATTGAGCGCGGAGGAGATCTTTCCTCCGCCATCTGCCCAGAACACGGCGTCCTCGGCCAGCAGCAGCGAAAGTGCAGTGGACAGATCCCCACTGTGGATGGCGTCGATGAGGCGAGTCAGCACCGTCCTGTCCGCTGCGCGAGTCACCGGCTGGTCAACGTCGAGACGGCGCGCCGCCCGTGAGACCATCTGCCGCACAGCGGCCGGCTTCTTCGAGAGAATCCGGGCGACCTCCTCGGCGCTCATATCGAATGCCCGAGTCAGGACGAAGGCCGCTCGAGCCTCTGGGCTCAGCTGCTCGGCAAGGTGGAGAAGAGTCAGCGACAACAGCTCCCGGTTCGCGACCGCGTCCTCAGGCAGCTGATCGGTCGCGACCGGCTCCGGCAGCCACGGGCCAGGATAGTCCTCCTTGATGTGTGAGAGCTGCCGGGAGTGGTCGATCGCACGTCGTACGCCCACCGTCGTCAGCCAGGCCGGCCAGGAAGCAATGGCCTCGCCGGTCTTGCGTTCGTGGACGACTGCGGCAATGCCGACTTCTGAGACCACATCTTCAGCATGGCCGGCATCGCCGAGGATGCGGTAGGCGATTCCGAACAGACGGCCCTTCTCAACGTCCCAGGCTCGGGTCGCCTCGGTGCTGGTGTCTGTGTCTTCGACGTTGCCGAGTTCGATCTCGTCCACCCATCCAATGTAGATCAGTCGGCCGATGATTCCGCGCCCGAGGCAGCGGTCACCTCGGCGGGCGCTGCAGACTCGTCGTCGACCGGTGGAGTGGTCTCGGTGGCGATCGCCAGGCGATTCCAGATGTTGATCGTGGAGATGGCCAGAAGCAGGTCGCCGAGCTGCTCGGCGTTGAAGTGCTTGGCCGCCTCGTCCCAGATCTCGTCCGTCACGGTCTCCGGGCCGAGCTTCGTCACCGCATCCGTGAGGGCGAATACGCTGCGCGCACTCTCATCGAACAGGGCACCTGCGTGCTGCCAGGCGGAGACAGCGAAGAGCTTTCGGGACGGGACGCCGAGCCGTTCCAAATCGGTCGAGTGCATGTCGACGCAGAAGCCGCAGCCGTTGACGATTGAGGCGCGGAGCTTGATGAGATCGTAGAGTTCGTCGCCGAGTGCAGTGCGGCAGTAGGTGTCGAGCCGAGCGACATGGGAGTAGCCCTTCTTGCTGACTTTGTCGAGGCTGATGCGAGCCATGAGTGTCCTTTCCTGACAGGAATGGCACGTTCCGGTGTGAACGCTGCTACAGACGTATTTCGCCTGTCACCAAGTTTGTCGGATGGCAGGCTCGAAGTGTGACATGGTCACACGAATCTGTTGTCGCTCAGGCGCGTCTGCTGCCTCAGGATGTGCTTGGGACCTCGTCGTTGTGGCCGAGAGCCGCAAGCTGCCTGCGCCGCCAGATCTCCGTGTCCTTGATCTGGTTGAAGGTATAGATGTGGAGGCCGGCCACGCCCATGGTCGGGTTGTCCAGCACAGGTGCGAGCTTGTCGAGGAACTTCCGGGGGTTGTAGCCGCCGGGTTTGGCCATCTTGGTGAACGTGACGGTGTTCTTGCGCAGGAACCGCGTCGATTCGCCGACCCCGATCTTCGATGCGACTCGGGCCAGCTTCGTCAATTCCACCTTGCCCGCGATGCCGAGGATGAGTGGCAGATCGATGCCGCGTGCTCGTACCCTGGCCAGCCAGGTGACTATGGTCCCAGGGTCGAAGCACAGGTTCGACACGAGGTGGGTGGCGTAGTCGCGTTTGTCCCACATCGCTTGGACGGTGACATCGTCGGGGATGAGCGGATGGGTCTCCGGATAGGCGCTGACGCCGAGGTGCTGGATCGGTGCCGCCATGCTTGCGAGGTCGGTGATAAGGTCGAGTGCTCCCGCATAGCCTCCCGCAGGAGGGGTGGCGTCGCCGGCCGGGACGAAGATCCGATCGATACCGGCCTGCGTCAGGCGGTCGACGATCTCCTCGAGTTCGGTTCTGCCTTGGACCATTCGTGCCGCGATGTGGGGCACCGCATGGAATCCGAGCGCCTGCAGCTGCTCTGCCGTGGACAGAGTCGCCTCAAGAGTCAGACCGGTCGAGGCGGTCACGGTGAGCACGCGGCCGGGCACGACATATTCGTGGACACGGTCGACCACGCCCGCGGTGGGGAGGATTTCGTACCGCGCGGACTTCAGCAGTGAGGCCAGAACTTCCTGTGACATCCTCGACTCCCTTGAGAGACTCCTGGGAAGTGGTCGACGGATGATGATTTACTTCGGAAACCCTTGCGTCCGCCGATGCTTCGATCCTACACTAAATATACCCATAATATGGGAATCCAGTTCCATATTATAGAACTGTTTGAGGCAGGGAACATCATGGACAACAACGTTCCATCAGTGGACCAAAGCGACAGACAAGTCCCAATCAACCTACGCCAATCAGGCCCCACACCGGTCGAGATGCTCATCGACACCCGAGTGCGGAAGTCTCCGTACTGGGAGCTGTCCATGCAGGAAGGCTGCTGGCGGGCCTCGATCTACAACCGGATGTACCACCCGCGCGGCTATGTGCCCCGCGAAGACGGCGGGATGATGGTCGAGTACCAGTCCCTCGTCAACGACGTGACCTTGTGGAACGTCGCCGTTGAACGACAGATCCAGGTCAAGGGTCCCGACGCCGAGGCGTTCGTGAACTATGTCATCACCCGTGACGCGACCAAGATCCCAGTCATGCGCGCTCGCTATGTGATCCTGTGCAATGAGGCCGGTGGCATCCTCAACGACCCGATCCTGCTGCGGGTGGCGATCGACGAATTCTGGTTCAGCCTCTCCGATACCGATCTCATGCTCTGGCTGCAGGGCGTCAATGTCGGCAAGGGATTCGATGTCACCATTGCGGAGATCGATGTTTCGCCGGTGCAGGTCCAGGGACCCAAGTCCGTCGACGTCATCGCCGACCTCGTCGGTGAGGAGGGACGTACCCTGCCCAGCTACGGGCTCATGGAGGCTCAGGTCGGCGGGCACGATGTCATCATCTCCCAGACCGGGTTCACGGGGGAGAAGGGCTACGAGATCTACCTCAAGGACTCGACGAAGTATGCCGAGGACATGTGGAACGCGGTGCTCGCAGCCGGCGTTCCCTACAACCTCAAGGTCGTCGCCCCCAGCCATCACCGCCGGATCGCGGCAGGCATCCTCTCGTGGGGTCAGGACATGGACTTCGAGACCTACCCGTTCCAGGTCAACCTCGCCTATCAGGTGCCGCGGAAGAAGGAGGCCGACTATATCGGCAAGGCGAAGCTCGAAGCTGTTCGTGAGCAGATCGCAGCCGGAACCCCACCGTTTCGGACCCAGCTCGTGGGGCTGTTGGTCGGCGGCAATCCGATCACGGACTACGCCCCCGACTTCTGGCTGGTCAGCGCCACCGCTGGAGGCGAGGCTGTCGGCTACGTGACGTCACCGTGGTATTCGCCGGAGCTCGAAGCCAATATCGCAATGGCCCATGTGCCGGTCGACGCCAGTGAGCTGGGTACCGAATACTGGGTGCATCTGCCCGAGCCCTTCGCCGACACACCGGGAGAGCCCGTCCGCGCCGAGGTGGTGGAGATGCCGTTCCGACCAAGCGTCAACCCCAACCAGCGTGAACGCCTGAAGATGAACGGCCTCGACGCCGCCGTCTGATCGGCGGCGAGTGACCGGATAGTGGGAGGTCTCTGCCTCTGAGTCCCGCTCCCCTGATCCGAGCGCGGTCACCGTGCACTATGCCGGTGGCCGCGCTCGCTTGTGCCCCCAGCTGGGTATTGCGCTCACCACAGTTGGGCACCTTGCTCCCCGCAGAGCCAAAGACTCCCCGCGCGGCTGCTGCCTCCTCGCGCGGCTGCTGCCTCCCCGCGGTGCCGATAGCAACCGCTGGTTTCACCTGAGGCACTGGTCGTGCCGATTCATACATCTGCGGCGGGGTGATTTGCGGCTTGCGGTGAGGTGGAGCCCACCAACACGCGTGCAACGAAGTGGGGGGGTCGGAGATGAC
>NZ_JBHFIH010000013.1:0-36294 GCF_057334195.1 Brevibacterium sp. AGC70
TCGAAGATGCCATTGCGACGGGAGTTCTCGCCCCAGGCGACCGACTCCCCGGGGAGTCGGCTCTGGCATCGAGGTTCCGAGTCTCGCTCGTCACCGTCAGGGAGGCCCTACAGCATCTGCGGGCCACCGATCTCATCTATACCAAGCAGGGACGCGGCGGTGGCAGCTTCGTCGCTGTCGATTCCAGCCACGCACATGCCTTACTGGAACGACGAATCGCCGCGCTCTCCCGTGCAGAGATCACCGATCTTGCAACCTATTACCGAACTATCGTCGATGGTGTGCTGCGGACGATCTCCGCCATGGGTCTCGAACAGAATCTGGGCGCCGTGCGAGAGACCTTTCTTCGTTCAGATCCCAGCGACGGTGCTGAAGCTCGGTCAGTTCAAGGTGGTTTGGATCTTCGGCTGGCAGGTGAGTCCCAATCAGTTCGTCTGGTTCACGAACAGATCCGAATCCAGAATGATTTCGGGGCACTTCTGTGGATCGGATTGGACGACCCAGATCTGCGAAATTCCATCCGCACGCTCAATGAGACAATGCTCAATGAGATGATCTCAGGTGACACGGACGCTGCGATCCAGGCCCGTGAGGAAGCTGTTACCATCTCACTCAGATGGCTGTTGTCCAGACGCAATGACGCACAAAGGCACGAACGTGAGAACAATCAGCAAAACGCCTGAAATGACAAGGCTGGTGGATGTTATCAGCGCTTGGCAGGCTCAAGTTCCAGAGACGATCGAGAGGGTATCGGGAGTCGCAATTGAATCGCTCTCGACCGCTCCTCGAGCGCTGGAGGCTCGGCTGGAGGAGGTCGTCTTCGACGCGCTCAACTCCACGAGCAAATTCGCCGGCGCAGGAATAGTCAGCGTCCACCCTGCTGTGCTTGACCAATCTCGGTCGCTGCTGTGGTGGGTCACTCAACGCGAGAACGGTCGTGTGGAGCCCCTGCCTCTTGACGCCGATCTCACCGAGCTCGGCACATATCAGGCCGGCCTTGAGGACATCGAATGGTACCGAGTACCGGCAACGACGAGACGTCCGCACATGACCGGCCCCTTCGTTGACTACATGTGCACGGACCAGTTCGCATTCACCTTCACCGTCCCACTGGAGATATCCGGCGACTTCTATGGGGTCGCGGGAATCGATATGACGGTCCGCAGCCTCGAGGAAGAAATCGAATCACTCCTCGAAGATGTCAGCGATGAGGCGATCTTGTTGTCCAACAACGACTTGGTCGCCATCAGCCTCGACCCACGGTTTGCCACGGGCAGCAGGCTGAAGCCCGCTCAACTCGAATCGTATGTGCTCACACCCGTACCCGGAACTTTCCTCTCCATCGCGGCCCCTCGCTGAGCCTTCTTACACACAGCTGAACAACTCACCTCGGGCAGAACACATCTCTTGTGCTCTGCCCGAGGTCTCAGAATTTCGGCACGTCCGCGATCAGCGTGCGCGTGTACTCGTGCTTCGGAGTCTCCAGAACCTGGGCAGTCGGCCCATAGTCGACGATTGTGCCCTTGTTGAGCACAGCGAGGTTGTCCGCGATATGGCGCGAGAGCGCAATGTTGTGCGTGACGAACAGCATCGCCAACTGGTGTTCCTGGCGCAGCGTGCGCAGCAGCCCGATGATCGAGGCCTGCACGCTGACGTCGAGCGCTGAGGTGATCTCATCGCAGACCAGCACTGAGGGCTGGTTGACCAAGGCCCTGGCGATCGCGGCTCTCTGCCGCTCACCACCGGAGAGGTCACCTGGCCGACGGTGATAGAAGCTGCGCCCCAGACGCACAGAGTCCAAGGCTTCTTCGACCTTTGCCTTCCGGCTCGCGGCAGTGCCCTCACCGCTCATCTCCAGGGGAACGGTCAGCGACTGACCGATCGACCGGCGCGGGTTGAGGGAGGAGAACGGAGACTGGAACACATACTGAATGCCGACCCGCTGTTCGTTCGTCCGCTTCCGCGTCGACTTCGCCAGCTCCTGACCGCGCAGCCGCACGGAACCGGAGTAGTCATCGTTGAGCCCGGCGACGCAGCGGGACAGAGTCGTCTTGCCCGACCCTGATTCCCCCAACAGCAGCGTGCAGTCGCCGGGTTCCAGCGTGAGATTGATCCCGTCGAGGATCTGCGCTTTCCCGTAGGCCAGTGCCACATCCGTGACCTGCAGCAACGGCGCACTCGCCGAGGTGGCTGCACCAGCCCCTGAATCCGCAGACCGCTGCGCCCCGGCAGCTTCGCTCGAGTCCTCAGACTGCGGCTCCCTGTCCGAGACCAGAATGTGCGTGGCCTTGGATTCGGGCTCCGGTTCCGCTGCCGCACCTTCGCCGATGGTCTTGAGACCGGCAAGGTCCGGCACTGCGGACATGAGCATCTTCGTGTACCCGTGCTGCGGGTCCTGGAGCACGGAATCCACCGGGCCCTCTTCGACGAGGTCACCACGCAGCATCACTGCCACCCGGTCGGAGATGTCCTTGATCACCGCAAGGTCGTGGGTGATGTAGAGACCGGCGACATTGTTCGCCACAGTCATCTGCCGGATCGTATCGAGGACGACGGCCTGCGTGGACACGTCGAGACCGGTCGTGGGTTCGTCGAGGATGAGCACATCGGGGTACATGGCAAAGGCCATGGCGATGCCGATGCGCTGCTGCTGACCACCGGAGAGCTGGTGCGGCCACCGCTTCTGGTAGGCCTTGTCACCGGGCAGTCCCACATCGACGAGGACTGCGGCCACCCTCTCGGTGCGTTCGGCCTCGGAGCTGCCGAATTCGTGGATGTCGAGGACCTCACGGATCTGCTCGCCCACCCGCATCGCAGGGTTGAGCGAGAGCGCAGGGTCCTGGGGGATGTAGGCGATCCGCGACCCGCGCAGGGACCGCACAGCCACCTCGTCGAGTTCGACCACCTCGACGGCGGTGTCATCACCGCGAGGCCACAGGCTCACGGACCCGGAGGCGAACTTCAGCCCCTCCCGGAAGTGGCCCATGCAGGCCAGACCGGCTGTGGTCTTACCCGATCCCGACTCCCCCACGAGGCCGAGGATCTCGCCGCGGCTGAGCGCGAAGTTCACGCCGTGGAGGATCTCATTGCCGGCAGTCGTCGCGATCTTCAGATCGGTCACACGCAGAACGATCTTCTCATTGGGAAGGTTCGCATCATCATGATGGACCGTGGTTGTCTCTGTGGTCATGATGCCTCCACTGACGTCGATGCGGTGGCCCTGGCGAAGGAGTCCGCAAGCAGGTTGGTGCCGATGGTGAGCAGCGCGATGGCGATCACCGGCAGCAGCACACCCCAGGGTTGGATGCTCAGCGCGATCCGGTTCTCGTTGATCATCAGGCCCCAGTCAGCAGCGGGCGGCTGCAGTCCGAGTCCCAAGAACGACAGAGACGCGATGTAGCCGATCGAGTAGGTAAGGCGCAGCCCGGCTTCAACACTCAGCGGCCCGGTGATATTGGGCAGCAGCTCACGCAGCAGCACCTTCCACCGCGGCATCGCATACATCTCTGCGGCGAGGATGTAGTCCTCGGTGATGACGCCCAGAGTTGCTGAGCGTGCGACGCGGGCGATGCGCGGGGCGTGGGTCACGCCGATGACGGTCACGAGCACCCACCCTTGTGGACCCAGAACGGTGATGGCCAGCAGCGCGAACACCAGCTGTGGGACGGCGAGGATGACATCGTTGAGGCGCATGATGATCGCATCGAAAGTGCCGCCCACATAGGCTGCGAGCATGCCGATGATTGCGCCCAGAATCATGCCGAGCGCCGTGGCGAGAACCGAGTACACGATGAGGGTGAGCCCACCGGCGAAGAACCGGGAGAGCACATCACGGCCGAGGTTGTCCGAACCGAAGAGCCCATGTGGGCTGAAGGGCTTGGCGACGAATTCGGTTGCCGTGTTGCCTGTGGCCCAGGGCAGCAGCAGCGGTCCGCAGAAGGCCAGGAGCAGGACGATGATGGTCAGTGTCAGACCGATCTTGCCCTGCTTCTGTGCCAGCACGCGCTTGAAGAACGGCGTGTAGGTGGTCTGTGATTCCTTGGGCACCTCACCACCGTCGACCGCTGCGGATTTGAGGTCGTCGAGGCTATTCGTGTTCGTGCTCATGCTGCACTCCTCAGCTTCGGGTTGGTGAGGATGCCGACGACGTCGGCCGCCAGGTTCACCACGACGTAGACAGCGGCGACAAGCATGGAGATCGCCTGCACGACCTGCACATCACGGTAGGTCACCGCATCGATGAGCGCTTGGCCCAGCCCCGGATAGCGGAACAGGAACTCCACGACGACCACGCCGCCGGCCAACCACGCCAGCTGGATCGCCACGACCTGCGCAACCGGTCCCAGCGCGTGGGGCACAGCATGGCGCATGATGACACGTGTCTCGGGTACGCCCTTGAGTCGGGCCATCTCCACAAAACCGGAGTCGAGGACTTCAATCATCGTCGCGCGCATCATCCGCACAATGTAGGGAGTGACGACGAGGATGAGGGTCAGGGTAGGCAGGATGAGCTGCTCGGGTCGACCCCACACGGGTTGGCCCGGCGGAGCCAGGGTCACGGCCGGCAGAATCTGGAAGACGGAAGTCGCGAAGATCGCGATGAGGCCGATGCCGATGACGAACTCCGGCATGGCTGCGAAGACGAGGCTGAGGCCCGTCATGGCCTGATCGCGTCGGCCCCCACGGTGCAGTGCCTGGTAGACGCCCAAGCCGATGCCCAGAGGCACAGAGATGATGGCGGCCGCGGCCATGAGGATGAACGAGTTTCCGACTCGCTCACCGAGAAGCTGCGCCACGGAACCGCCGCTGGCCGTCGAGGTGCCGAAGTCGCCGACGAAGAGTCCACCCAGCCAAGAGAAGTATCGCTGCCAAGCAGGCTGGTTGAGACCCAACTGCTCGTTCAGCGCCGCGATGCGCTCCGGAGTGGCCTGCTGGCCGAGAATGGCTCGAGCCGCATCGCCGGGCAGCAGCAACGTGGCGCCGAAGACGAGGAGGGAGACTGCGAGGAGGATGAAGGCGGAGAAGATCAGCCTGCGTCCGATGACTTTTCCGAACATGTCACACCTTTCCGATCCATACGCGGTCGAACCGCCAGCCGCCCAGAGGCCGCCCGGTGGAGTTCTTGACCAGCCCGCCGACGTACTTCTGGAAAGCGTCGACCTGGTTGGCGAATCCCCACACGATGTAGCCGCCTTCGTCGTAGAGCATCTTCTGAAGCTCGTGTTCGCCGTCGCGTCTCTTCTCAACCTCGGGAATGCCGCGCACCTTGTCGAAGACCTTGTTGAAGGCGGGCTCGTCCCAGTGGGTTTCGTTGAACGGCGACTCTTCGAGAGCGCAGGATATGACCTGCGGCAGGAAATCTCGGGTGTACCAGAAGTCCTGCGCGAAGTCCCACTGCAGATATTCCTCGCCGAAGAACGTCGTCGCGTCGACCCTGCGGATCTTCACCCGGATACCGGCCTCGGCGGCCTGCTGAGCGAAGACCTGAGCGGATTCGACGGCACCGGACTGAATCGGAGCCGTCACCAACTCGACGTCGAGACCATCGGGATAGCCCGCCTCGGCGAGGAGCTTCTTGGCTTTGGGAATGTCCTGCTTACGCTGCGGGAACTCGGGATAGTTCTCGCTCAGCGGCCCGAACATGTCGTTGCCGACGGTGCCGAAGCCGGACAGGACCTGTTCGATCATCTGCTCCCGGTCGACGACGAGGCGGAAGGCCTGGCGCACCTTGACGTCGTCGAAGGGCTTCTTGTCCACGCGCATGGTCAGCGGCAGCCACATGCCGGTCTCGGAGTTGAGAATGGCCATGCGTTCATCGGCGGCGATGACCTCGACCAGTGCCACAGGGATCTGCGCGATCGCGTCGACCTGGGTTGAAAGGAGCGCGTTGATGAGTGCGTCTGAGTCGTTGAAGTTCAGCAGCTGCACCTCGTCGAGGAACATCTTGTCGTAGTCGAAGTAGTGCTCATTGGGCACGAGCACCGTCGACTGGGCCGGGGTGAACGATTTGAGTTTGAATGGCCCTGAACACACGGGGTTCTCCGGGTCGTAGCCTTCAGGGACGATCGCCGCTGTGTATTCGGCGACTGCGTCCTTGAACAGTCCGTTGGCCTCACTGAGGTGGAACTCCACAGTGCGGTCATCCTTGGCGACGACATTGTCGAGCATGGAGAAGTTCGCTGCCGCGGTCTTGGGATCATCGGGATCCGTGATCCGCTTGAAGGTGAAGATCACATCGTCTGGGGTGATCGGACTGCCGTCGGAGAACTTGATGCCCTGCTTCAGGGTGCACGTCCAGACGGTGGCGTCGGCATTGGACTCGAAGGACTCCGCCAGCAGCGGCACGACCTGAGAGTCGTCATCCCACCCATAGAGCGCGTTGTACAGGTTCACGGCGCGGCAGACGTCGCCGCTGTTGACCGGAATGTGGGCGTCGACGGTGTCCGCGGAGTTGCCTCCCGTGACTCCCACGCGCAGGCTTCCGCCCTTGACTGGTTTCCCTGCGTCGGCGGCACCGACGGAGCCGCCCCCGCAGGCGCTCAAGCCGGCGAGTGCTGATATCGACAGCCCAGCCCCCAGCGCTTGTCTTCGATTCGGTGTGTTCATGTGCCTTCTTCCTACGACTGCGGTCCAGGTCGTACGGGCGTCGGTGCGTCGTGCCCGTTGTGTTCTGCCATCGTCTCTTTGTCAGTGACGGCGATGATGTGTGCATTGAGGTAGTCGTCGAGCATCTGGAGCGCCTCATCGTCGGTGATTCCCATCTGCCCCGTGCTCCGAGCGACGCCGAGCCCGTCGATGAAGACGCTCAGCCCCTTGGCCATGAGGATGGTGTCCCCGGCCCGGATGGTGCCGGTGCGCTGCCCTGCGAGGACTACGGAGGCGAAGAGATCGAACCATTCCGCGTAGACATCGGTGAGATTGGTTCGCGCCTCGTCATCGACTGATGCTCTGGACCAGCTCTGCACCCAGATGGACCAGACGCGGCGTATCTTGTCGTCGACTCCGGCGTGAACCTGCGCGAACCGGCGCAGCGTGCTCAGCGGGTCAGCAGGGTCGATGAGACCGCGTGTGGCGGAGAGGATATCCAGGGTGTAGCGCAGCGTTGCCTGCAGCAGCTGAGCCTTGGTTCGAAAGTGGTAATTGATGGCCGAGGCACTGAGTCCGCATGCATGTGCGACGTCCTCGGTGCGCACATTGTCGATGCCCCGATCAGCGTAGAGCTCCCAGGCAGCGGCGACGATTCGGCGCTGATTGCGTTTGCCCTTCGGCACCCAGTCCTCGCCAGATGCCTTCGGCCGGTCCTGCTGTGGAGCTCGCAACTCCGCAGGATCCTCACCGAGTCGGGCTCCCTCCGGGCCATGGTGCCCCGCCAGGTTCCGCTCATCCGAGTCGTTCGCGGGAGAGTTCGGAACAATCTTCCGCCGAGGTGGTCGGGCGGTCCGCCCGCTGGTGAGCCAGTCCGTGCTGACGTTTGTCAGCCCCGCGATCCCCGAGATCTCTTCGATCCGAAAATTGCGTGTTCCGGCCAGGGATTTGGACAGTTTGCTCGGTTCGATACCGATGTTGCGAGCGACTTCGCTGTGGCTGATTCCGGCAGATTTGATGGCACCGCGAACACGGATCAGCAGGGATTCTCGGCTGTCGCCTGCACCATCGCTCGTCTCAACCACCTCTACATTCTGCACAGGTGTTGCGATTTTGGCAATACTTACTTGGGTTTTGTGTAGTTTTTCGTGACCTTCAGCGCCCGACCGTGCGTGCGAAGATCGCCGCTCTTATCGATATCGATCATCCACTTGGCCGAATCATGCCCCCACCCCTGGATCTGCTACAGGTGTAATATGATGCCAACGCTCACACCAGCGCTACGAAACATCTCCGTGGAGTCACCGATGTCCGACGTTCCCACAAGCGCACCAGAACTCGCAGAATCAGGCGATGCACTAGACGTCAGCGTCATCATCCCTGTGTACAACTGCGAAAAATTCATCGAAGAGACGATCACCTCCGTTCGTGAGCAGACGATCGACAACGGTCATTACGAGATAGTTGCTGTCGATGACGGATCTACCGACCGGTCTTTTTCGATCCTCGAAGATCTGGCACGCGACAGGAGCGACATCCGTGTTTTCACGATCCCTAACAGCGGATCCGCGGCTGCTCCCCGGAACCGAGGGCTGGAACACGCCTCTGGCAGGTACCTCTTCTTCCTCGACGCGGATGACAAGCTCGACCGTGACACGTTGAAGCGGATGGTGCAGACCGCAGATGACACTGGATCCGGTGTCGTTCTCTGCAAATTGGGACTGTTCGGAGAAGGAAAGCTCACTCGCCTGCTACCGTCACGACCCTTCTCCAAAAACAGCTATGCTGTCGATTTCATCGAGTCGAAAGCCAACTCGACGCTGAGCGCCTTGAAGCTATTCCGGCGTTCAATCATCGAAGAACACAATATTCGCTTTCCTTTGGGATTCGCCATCGGCGAAGACCAGCCATTCACGTTGAAGGCATTTCTGCACAGCCCTCATGTCTCGATCCTCGCAGACAAGGTCTACTACTGGGTTCGGCAACGCAACGACGGAACCAATGTCACGAGCATTGGACAGCCTCCCCGAGTTCACCTCGACCGCATTATGAGCCTCATCTCCACGATCGTCGAAAATACTGAGCCTGGCATTCGACGTGATGTACTGCTGAGACGCCCAATGGTCGGCAAAGCCGGAACGGTGGCTGTGTTCGGACGGAAAATGCTCCCCGCCCATGGACGTACTGAGCGAGAAGAGATGTTGTCGCTGTACCGGAATCAGATCACTACGCTGTGGAACTCAAGGATCCGGAAGTACGGCGCGGTGGCGTCACAGGTCTTGGTCGATCTCATCGTTCGCAACGACCTGGATGAAATCGAAAAAGTCAGCAAAACGCTCCGCACCAATGGCCACATTCCGATTGAATTCGACCAGGATACTTCGAAGTTCGCTTACCTCCCTCACACGGGCGACCCCATCATCGATCTCAACATCGCACCCCGTGTGCATTTGGATAGGATCACGTACACCTCCAGCACCATAGAGATCTCCGGCGAAATCGGGATCGAGGGAGCCCTCGCGGCCCCCGACTCAGCTCAGCTCGTCTTCATACACCGCAGATCTGGAACCGAAGCCCCTGTCGACCTAGACGTCTCACGCACATACTCCGGACCACATGGAATGAGATCCCTATTCCATGTGGCAGTCGACGCGAGTGAGCTCTCAGAGCCTGCCCTGTGGGACGCATTTGTCGATGCCAGCTGGGGTACATTAAGTTTCCGAGAGAATTTCGGCAATTCGAGGGCTCAAGGACTCGACAC
Source organism: Brevibacterium sp. AGC70 (assembly GCF_057334195.1). Lineage (NCBI taxonomy): Bacteria > Bacillati > Actinomycetota > Actinomycetes > Micrococcales > Brevibacteriaceae > Brevibacterium > Brevibacterium sp. AGC70. The sequence continues at coordinate 9,347 of NZ_JBHFIH010000013.1, forward strand.
GCGTCCGGTACTGCTCGGTAACCCGACGAGCTCGGCTACGTTCTTCACCCCGCGAGGCAACTTCGGCGTAGACGTCGGTCCGACAGCGGCCTACTTGGACAGCATTCACAATCTGCAGCCGAGGCCCGTAGGCCGGTTCGTCATCGGCAGAAGTGAAATCACTCAATTGAGCGGATTGTATAGCGATCTGACGCAAGCAGAGACACATTCGGAGCACAGCGGAAAGATCACCGAGGTCACAGTGATACGACACCAGGACAACAGTGCGTCAGTGATCGTCCCCCGCTCGGTTGCAAAGAATGGCAACTACTCGATCGTCATGCGCGATTCCAAGGGCAATTCAATTGAGATTCCTGCACTTGGGGACCAGGCTAACTCGTAGAATCGAGATAGACACCGCCAGCGGCCTCAGGTTTTTTCACCTTGAGAATCAGTGACGTTGAGCAGCAATAGCATGCCGTCCACAGCGTCACCGTCCTTGCCATGCCGAGAAAGCCGGAATCAGTACCTCGCAGTGAACTCTCCGTTAAACTTCGTTGATACTACTAAATCAGTGCTGCGACGGTAACGATGGCAATTTGAGCGAGGGAACTATGGTGAACATCCGGTCGGTGACCGTCCGAGAGAACGACGAAGGCGTCGTTGCGTCGGCTCAGATTACAATGCCAGGAGCCGAAGGAGAAGCCTGGTATCAGCTCCCCGCCGGTTCGATGACCGACGAAGACGCTGCCGTAGACGCCTTCTTCGTCATTGGAGTCATCTTGGCCATCGGCAGCGATGGCTCTCTGCACATGGACCAGGCAGTATCAAAGAGGCTTCTGTTCAATGCGCAAAGTGCTCAGGATGTGCTCATCAACTGGTATCCGAAGCAGTTGGTACCTGCTGAATTGACGGTGCCCCCTCGCGCAGAAGACAGAGCGCCGTTGGTCGACAAGACCGTATCGTGTTTCACAGGAGGAGTCGACTCATTCGATACTCTGGTCCGAAACGAGGCTGAAATCGATGCTCTCGTGTACGTACATGGATTCGACATCGCACTCTCCCGAACCGATATTCGCGAGGTAACATCCGAACACCTCGGTGATGTTGCTGCCATCACCGGGAAAGAACTCCTCGAGGTATCAACCAATATCCGGCGTTTCCTCAACCTCGCCGGCAAATGGCCGACCATCACACACGGTGCCGCTCTTTCATCGGTAGGTCACCTTTTCAGCGCTCAGTTCGGGCAGCAGCTGATTCCGGCTTCTCACACATATGCAGACACGCTCGCCTGGGGGTCGCACCCTCTGTTGGACCATCTGTGGTCGAGCAATCGGCTGACAACCGTGCATGACGGTGCCGGCTCAACGCGCGTCGGAAAGACTCGACGGATAGCCACATATCCGGCGGCCAAGAAGCATCTTCGGGTCTGTTGGCAGAACACAGGAAAATACAACTGTGGGGTCTGTGACAAGTGTGTTCGCACGATGATTGCCCTGTCGCTCAGTGACGCGCTACCTGACTTCAAAACGTTCGATTCAGAAGTCTCCATGTCAGCAATTCGCAACCTCAAGATCTCTGGGCTGTCCAGTCTCTCCTTCGTGCAGGAGAATCTGGACTTCGCACGTGAGCAGGGAGCAAAAGAGATTGAGGCGGCACTGCAGGATATGGTGACCACTTACGAAGCTCAGAAAGCGTCCAAGAATACGGCAACAGGGCTGACTAAGCTGGAAAAACGATTGTCGAACTTGGAAGCCAAGAATGAGAAAAGATTGAACCGCTTAGAAAGCAGTGTGAAGGCCACGAAGACTCGTGCGATCGCTGCTGAGAAGTCGGTTCACAAACTCCAGCGACTTCTGCCTATACGCACATGGACGCGGCTTTCGAATGCGCGACACCGAAAGTAGGGAAATGCGACTTTTGAGTCTAGCCGCCCCCAACAACTGGGCCGCGTTGTCATAGGCGTCCGCTCTCTGACGTGCTGCATAGCATCGATGCCTGAGAGCAGGGCAGCCGTCCAACAGGACTGTCATTGGTCCGCTTCTTTTGAGCGCTGGTTCTCAAGAAGCGGACCAATCTGGTTTGGCGAGACAGTGCTTCCGACTTCCTTAACAACTGCGCTTGCAGTCCGGAAGAACAATCACGACTTGGCAATTCGTCTCTTCAGTGATCGCAAACGACGCATCACTCCTCCCCGGACTGGAGTCTTACCACTGCCGGCAGTCGGCACCTTTGCTACGTCCATGCTCATTCGCTGCTGGTAGTACTCGTAGGAACGCCGAAGCTTCCGACGTATCTTCTCCTGATACTGCTTCCGGCTTGTGCCTGAGTAGCGTGGCAGGCGTTCGCGAAGCTCTGTCAATGAATATGCCTCGTTGGAGGAACTCGGAGCAATGGTGCCTTTGAGCCCGTCAAACAGTGCCCGATAGACAGACATCAGTGTGTCGGAATCTTTGACAACTCCTGCCTCAATTGCAGCATCGAGGGCCGAAAGCACCGTCCCTGAGTTCCAATCTGCGGCGGGCAGGGCTCTCTCTGGGTAGCCCATTGAAGAGTAGAACTCCGGTACTTTGAAGTTCCATGAAAGACCAATCGAGGGAATGCCGAGCGCGAATGAAGTGATACTCGCGTGCAAACGATAGGCGATGACTGCATCACAGCGTTGCAATTCTTCAAGCAATTCTTCAGGACAGTTGACCGTCACAGCGGCATTTTTGTTCGGAACTCCGTGGTGCCGGACTAGGGAGTCGAGGAAGATCTCATCGGAGAAGTGACCAGTGGTGAAAAGACGATAATCGTCGCCGCGTGCTTCAAGCTCAGCGATGATGTCCAGCCAGAACTGACGCTGATCGGCTTCATTGAAGTCAATATCGTTGTCTTTGAATATTCCGGCTCGGGTCACAACGAGTCCAACGCAGCGGGCCGAAGACTTCTTTGTTGAGACTTCACTCCGCGAGTCGACACCGAAAACTGAATCGGCGAAAACTGCAGGATCTGCGACCAGAGCAGTAGCGATCTCTGTTCCCTCGACATATTTGTTAGTCGATTCGAGATCGTCGCGAGTCGTGATCTGCCGTACCACCGGCAGCGTGAGGGCCTGTTTAAGCTGCTGAGACCGTGGATCCGTCTCCGAGTACGGTTCGACGCCAATGCTTGAGAAGATGACCGGCACACCGTATTCGGCGGCCAGCTCCAAAGTTCTGATCGTCCGAAGATAAAAGCTCTGATATCGGTAATTGAACAGCGGTGCCCCACCGAAGACAACGACGTCAGCACGAGAAATCGCACGCCTGGCTGGTTCGATCAGCGACTCGTCCTGAGTACGCATATATTTCCGACTGATCAGACTTGCAGCGCGGCTTCGGATCTTCACCGAAGAGACATCAAGCCCTAGGTTCTCCGCTGCGGCTTTGAGCAGACTAATAACCGAAGCCTCGATGATCTGATCACCGACGTTATCGGAATCACGATTGGTCAGCAGCAAAATTTCAGTCGTGGACATTTAGCCGCCCTTTCCGGAGCGTTGCGATCGATAGTTGACTTTGCATAACTAAATTGATCGAGGCGTACGATTCAGGCTCATGCTGATTGGCGTTCTTCTGCAGCGATCGCAAGTTTCTGGTAATTCTCGTACGTCCTTCGCAGCTTCCGGTTAACCTTTTCGCGGTACCCTTTGGGCCCCGTAGCCAGCTGGCGCGGAAGGCCCTCCCAAAGTTCGGAAAACTCAAATGGCGTCGCGCCGGAGTCGGGTGCCGCCACGTCTTTGATTCCATCGAAGAGAGTGTCATAGACGGACTTCAGGAAGATTCTGTCCTTCTCGACTCCCTGACGCATCGCAGTTTCCAGCACGGGCACTACGTCGTCGGCGGTCCAGCGAGCGTCCTCCACGGCGCGATCCGAGTAACCCACCGAATCGTAGAAGTAGGGAACTTTGAAGTTCCAGGACAACCCGACAGACGGAACACCGAGCGCAAATGAAGTGATACTGGCGTGAAGACGATAAGCAATGACGCCGTCGCATGCGCGAAGCTCACGGATGAGTTCGTCTGGGGAGTTCACTGTCACAGCCGCTTTGGTGGTCGGAAGGCCGTTGTCTTTGATCAGCGAATCAAGAAAGACCTCATCCGAGAAGTGCCCAGTGGTGAACAGCTTGTAGTCATAGCCTTTTTCAGTGACTGCGGAGATGGTGTCAAGCCAGAACCTGCGCTGATCCGCTTCAGAGAAATCGATGCCGTTATCTTTGAAGATTCCAGCTCGAGTGACGACTAGCCCGACTCTCTTCGGCTTTGCCGATTCCGCGGACTGTGTTGTCGGCTTAACTTTCGGCTCGGCGGGCTGTTTGGCAGCTGCCGCTTTGTCGCCGGACACAATCTTCCGGACAATACGTTTGACTTTACGTTTCGCTCGGAGCGGTATCGACGGGACAGGTTTTGGAGCAGGAGGAGCTTCCGGCTTCTTGCGGAAGACAATGTCGGCAAGCACGGCCGGATCAGCTACGTGTGCCACTGGAACATCTGTGCCCTCAACGTATTTCCGCAAGGAATCGATGTCATCTCGCGTCGTGATCTGTTTGACGACTGGCAGCGCAAGCGCCTCTTTGAGCGCCAGACACTTCTTGTTCGTCGGGTCGAATTCTTCAATGCCGATACTCGAAAAGATCACCGGTACGCCATACTCGTTCGCTAGCTCGAGCGTGGTTATCGTCCGGCGGTAGAAGTTCTGGTAAGAATAGTTGAACAACGGAGCTCCGCCGAAAACCAGCAGATCACTCTTGGCAATGGCGTCCCGAGCTGGCTGGAGCAGCTCGGGGTCCTTCGTCTTCATGTACCGCTTCGAGATGATTCCAGCTGCTCTGCTTGAGATCACAAAATCGTCCGAGGTGAATCCGAGATTCTTCATGACCCCTTTGATGATGGAGATCACCGTGGCCTCAATAATCTGGTCGCCCACATTATCGGAGTCCCGATTCGTCAGCAACAGAATGCGAAACTTATCCATGTTGTTTCCGTTCTTCCACTTGTCGCGCATTGAACAGCAAAATCTAATCCGGCCAAATCCGAACTCGTCACCGACTGATAGATGGCCTGTCCGTCATGTATAGATCAATGGTCCCTCTTCATACGAACGTATCGTTCGAGACACTCCATCAGACAGTACCGTCTCTGCGGTCCACCCCAGAGAGACCAGCTTATCGGCTGCTAAGCCTAACGAAGCCACCGGAGAGAACGCTCGGTTATCCTCGGCGTTGGCGAATTCGAGTTCGAGCTCCAGTTGCGGCCTAGACGCGGCGTATGTCTCTGCCAACTCACGAATGCTCACGTTCCCATGTGGGTCCGCAACATTGTAGACCTGCCCTTCGCCTAGCAGATGGGCATAGAACAGCCCCTGTACTGCATCGGCAACATAGGTATAGGTACGGGTTGCTGAACCTGCACTCATCATGCGGACGTTGTGCTGGTGTATGACATCGGCAAGGAAGTCTGCCTGCACTCGGCCGTCGTCCAACGCCATACCTGGCCCATAGATATGCCCGAATCTAAGACTCAGAGCATGGATGCCGTATTCATCCGAATACGCGGCGAGAGCCGTTTCTGCGACCCGTTTGCCCTCGGAATAGCTCGCGCGTGGGGCGAAATGCTGCAACGTCCCCAGGGAATCCTCGTGAATGAGCTCGGCATCGGACACTGCTCCGTAGACTTCCGATGACGACAGAAGGACGAATGATCCCCCGCCGGATTCGACCAAGGCATCCAGCAAGTTAATAGTGCCCAACGCATTGGCTTTCAGCGTCGTGACAGGGGAACTCTTGTGAAGAGCCGGTCGAGCAGGCGAAGCACCGTGAAAGACGGTGCCGAACTTTCGGTCGAAGCTTCCCCTGGTGATGACATCGCCCTCGACCAAGTTGAAGTCATCGCGCGACACTGCTCCAGCCAGTCGCTTCTCTGCCTTGCTCACGTTCCGGACCATGCCGGTGACATGCAGTCCCAGCCCATATTCGTCATTCGCTGCCAGGAGAGTCCCGACGATGTACATCGGGATCATCCCTGATGCACCCGAGACCAGAATGTTCTGTCCCCGGTACTTCTCCCACGGCAGGGGATTCAGCACAACGTTGCGAGTGTCTTCCTGGAAGACAGGCGACTCGAACAGTGCGACATCATTCGCCACCGAACGCCTCCCGGTCTTCGATCAATGTCAAGAACGTTCGGCACACGTAGTAGTCGGACGCTGTTGTGATTTTAATGTTGGTCCGGGGACCTTCTACACGATGTACGTTATAGCCATAGCCGTGCATGAGAGTGCAAGTGTCGATTGAGTCATGCTCTCCGTCGCCGACAGCGCGATCATACGCGGCAAGCGCGTCGTTGAGGCGGAAGGTCTGAGGTGCCTGCGCAGTCCAGAGCGGGTCACGTGGGATGACATCTTTGATACCGGCGCCATCCTCAACCACCACAGTCTCGGTCATCTTCGTACAGGTGATCGCAGACCCGTATTCCAGCGCACTATCTATGTTGCGTGACACCAAGTCAGCGTCGATGAGTGGACGGACGCCGTCGTGAATAAGGACAAGACTGTCCGGATCGTTGTTTTCTGCCACGACCTTCAGCGCGTTATGCCGGGACTCCTGGCCGGTCGACCCGCCATCAACGATCCATTTGACCTTATCGAGTTCGTATCGCTGAGTCATCCGCTCGAGCTGCTCACGGAATTGCGGCAGGATAGCTACAGCAATAGAGTCAATGTCCGGGTGCTGCTGAAAGACGTCCAACGTGTGAACGATGACTGGACGACCGTGAATCTCCAGAAACTGCTTCGGCTTAGAACTGTGGGCCATCCTGGCTCCAACACCTCCAGCGAAGACTACCGCGATATTTGCCATTGGTTCTCCTCATCTTCTTCTACAACTGTCTCAGCAGAGCTATCATCCTCGGCGGGAGCGTCAAGACTCTCCTCTGCGTCATGCTCCGGATCCTCTTCCAGGTCACGCTCTCTTAAGTCGTCATAACTGATCGGACCAACAGGAGCGGATTCAATGGGGTCCGCAAGTATGAGCGCATCGATCACTCTGTCGGAGTTGTTTGTGTCGACATGATCGAAGTTTTCGCGTACGAACTCTTTCGTTTTCTCCACACTCAATTCGGGTTCGCGCATCAGGGTGACGAGCTCTTCAAACGTGGTGGCGATACTTCCCGGGGCCGCATCCTCGTAAGCTCTGTGCATTCCGCGTGTTGCCGAATAGGTCTCAAGATCGTAAGCGAAGAAGATCATCGGACGTTCCAACAACGAGTATTCGTAGATGACCGATGAATAGTCTGTGACTAGAACATCCGAGATCAGCAGCAGATCATTAGTATCAGGGAACGACGCAACATCAATAAGTCTATCGCTGAGTTCAGGTGGGATCGGTGCCGGATCCGGGATGAAGTGGTGCTGCCGGAACAGGACAACAGTCTCTTCTCCACATGCATCGTAGAGGGCAGGAAAATCGATCTCGTCGTAGTCATAGTGAGCGTCACCTGACCCACGACCTCGGAATGTCGGAGCAAGGAGGATCTTCCGCTTACCGCGGGCGTCCGGAAACTGAGCCTCGAACTCTGGCAACACTTCGTCAGCGCGGCCCTCCCGAAGGAACCCGTCGATTCGCGGGAGACCTGTCGCCAAAACGGCCTCTCGCTCGATGCCGAACGCTTCGCTGTACACGTCGCGCAGATGTTGTGACCCGCAGATTGCGTACGAATAGAGGCGGTGCGCATTTCGGAGATTCGGCGACCCATATTGCCCGAATCGGCTGTACCCAACTGATTTGAAGCCACTTCCCGCATGCCACAGCTGGATTATTTTCTGCTCGTTGCGATCCCCGAGATCTCTGAGGACAGCGAAGTAGTCGTCGATGAGAATCGTATTGGCTTTGCCCATCTGCCAAGCGAGATTGAGTGCGTTCTGGCGCGAGCTGGTCCGACCAGTTCGGAACGAATAACCGAAGTTGAAGTGCTTATCAAGACCACGTTCAAGCATCCTGTCATGGACTGCTTTGAGGTTACCCTGCATGTTCGGCCGTGCCTCCGAGGCGAACAGCACATTGTTCCCTTCGGCAGGTCGCGTCTTGGCCGCCACAGCGAACACACCACGCAGGGCCTTCCTTTTAGACTTAACCCATTTTGATCTCAACTTCGATTTCAGACGCGCACGAGTCGACGACGGCTTCCCTGCCGATCGGCCGAACGAATAGGTCCGCATCAGGAAGAACGGGGCCTCCTCGGAGTCGGAAACGCCGAAAGTCACCGTGTACGCGGAACGATTTTTGTTGTAGACAAACGCTCTGGATCGCTCGTCCAACTCATTGACCCGCGAGAAGGGGAAGCTCGCCGGGTGCAATTCGGTTCCAGTCAGAGCGACCAGAAAGTAGGTACCATTGGGTACCTGACCTCGGCGATTGAACAGCGTGACGTTGATCGTCAGTTCATACCGCTCCGTCCCGATTCGTTCAAAGGCAACGGGATACAGCTTCTGTCCAGGATTCGCGTTTGACGTGAGGTAGAACGCCTCGACCTCGTCACCGGAGAAGTCCACAACGTAAGTGAGATTGACTCGCTCCCATTTGATGTCGACGATATTCAGATCTGTGGACACACTTCCCCTTATATGCAAGTTGAGCTTTCGATACCCGTAGTTCACCATTTCTTAATCTAGAAAGCATAACAGGAGCAGTCGGCACCGCCCGATAACTGACCCACTGCTTCGCCGGACGAAATCGTGTCACAACGCGCAGGGGGAACCCGCCTTCAACCATGTGCCACGCCGAAAAGGCTGCGGCTCGGTTCTCCAGATCAATGGTGATGCCTTTCCGCCAACGGGTGGACACAGCGTTTCAGCTTCCAAAGAAGAGTCTGAGGAATTCCTGCATCGTTGCAGTCCGACTTTTGCCCTACGATGATGGGTGGCATCGTTGACGATAGCGGCGTGACGAGCCGAACGAGCATGCTCTGTATCTGGAAGGGTCCACTGTGAAAAACCTGGTTCGTAAGACAGCACTGAAGGCTGTGCGGTCGTCTGCATGGAAGAAGACCAGCAAATGGATCAGGGGCACAGAACGCTGGAAGCTGCTGGAAGACGAATACGACGGCAGCTATGTCAAGGGCGACGTCGTCGTCTACTTCGGTGATCGTAAGCCCAAGTTCTACCAGCTCAGTCAGTGGATACCGGTTCTCGAAGAGCTCCACCGGAGGCACAGAGTCGTCCTCGTGCTGCGCAAACCCTCCTCGTTGCTTCAGGCTCGTGAGATCACGCGCCTGCCCATGGTCCTCAAACGCAGATTCGATCCACTCCACACCTTCTACCATGCCAACGATTTCAAGCTTGCGCTCTATGTGAACAACGGAATGTCGAACTTCCAGTCACTCGGGTTCGCACCCATGGTCCACGTTCACGTCAATCATGGTGAGTCCGACAAACTCAGCATGGTCTCCAACCAAGCGAAGTCGTATGACAAGGTCTTCGTGGCTGGCGATGCCGCAATCAACCGGTACCGCAAATCACTCATCGATTTTGATGAGTCCGCTCTGACCAAGATTGGGAGGCCTCAGTTGGACATAGACAGGGTTCCCGAGTTGGAGGCCTCATCGTCGACGAGGACCATCATGTACGCACCGACCTGGGAGGGCGAGAACGACGCGAACAACTATACGTCCGTCGACCTGTTCGGCCCCAAGATCATCGAAGCCGCACTGGGCCTCGGCGATACTCGTGTCATCTACAAGCCGCACCCCCGTGTTGCAGCTTCCAATAAAACCGCCATGGCGGAGTCGAATGCACGCATCATAGAACTCATCGAGACCGCTAACGAATCCATCACCGACGAGTCTCTGCAGCATCAGATCCTGATGGAAGGCGACATCCTCGCGATGTTCGATGCCGTCGATCTGCTCGTTACGGACATCTCCAGCGTCGGTCTCGACTACCTCTATATGCGCCCGGAGAAGCCTCTGGTGCTGACGGATCGCCGTGACGATACAGCAAAGCTCAACGACGAGGCGCCGGTCAGTCGAGCTACGCCCATTATCGACGGAACGACCGTGAATCGGACAGATGCTCTGCTGCGAGAGCAGCTGACGAACGATGGGTCGGCCGAGGCCCGCCAGGAACTGCGCCGCCACTACTTCGGTGAAGGAAAGAAGGGCGCGTCGACCGTGCTCTTCGCTGATGCCGTCAGCACGCTGATTGCCAACAGAACGTCGGATATGTCCAGGTATCATTTCGAGAGCACCAACGCCGAGGCTAACGACGAGTAGCTGTGGCTTCTCGTCTCAGTCCAGAGGCCGGGGACGCACGGAGAAGTTGCCGAGATTCGTCGCGTACCACTCTCGGGCACCGACGCTCTTCGGAGCGTAGCCCTTCGGCGGTCGGATTCTTCGCTTAGCGTTCCATGGATCCTGTGGACGTCGCAGGCATACATCGAAGGTCTCGCCCTTCGACTCGGAGAATTTGTCAGCGTCGATGTCGAATACGATCTTCGTTCCACGCCCAAACGCCCTGCGTTCGACAACCGGATCGGTGCACAGGAAGTAGTTGTTCCGCTTCCGTCCAACCAGTACGAGCTGCAAGGGAGCCGCGGCCGATTCCTGGATATGGCCGAACTCGAGTTCGATACGTGAGCCTTGCACAGATGGTGTGACTCGCAGTGCGTTCGCGTTTATCGCTTGGACGGACTCCCGAGCGCCGATGTTCGGAAGTGACGCAGGCTTAAGCGCTTCAAGCACCGTTTTCCAACGCTGGTAGCCGACCCCTGGAAGATACTCTTCGACCGTCGTCATCGCGGCCCTCCGCATCGCGGCGATGCGTTCCGGGCCGAGTCCGAGGAACGCTTCAATCTGATCGGCCAGTGCCCCGATGTCACCTCGAGGAGTGACGAAGCCGTTGTGTCCCTGCTCCACCAGATCTCTGGGGCCGTAAGTGATGTCGTAGACGATGGGCACACATCCGGCACCCATTGATTCCATCATCGCCAGCGGCAGCCCCTCGCTGGTGCTGGTCAGAGTGGAGAAGGACGCGGATTGCAGTCGTTCAGGAACGTCGTTGACGTATCCAGGGAGTTCCACGCGGTCCTTGACGTTGAGGTCCGCAATGAGCTGTTCGAGCTTTTGACGTTCGCCGCCCTCTCCGAGGACTGTGAGGGTGATGTCGACTCCCCTGTCCTTCAGCAGCGCTACAGCTCGGATCACATGATCTACCCGTTTGAGCGGAATGAGGTTGGCGATCATCACAGCGCTGTTCACTTGGCGGTCCGTCGGTGCTTCGGCCAGAACAGCCCCGGACGGCAGCTCACCTGTCAGGAATTTGATGTTCGATCCGCAGATTCCCGTGGCTGTGACCGCCTCAGCCTGCTGTTGAGTCTGAATTCCGACAGCGTCGAAGCGGTCGAAGTTGCGCATGGTCTCCACTCGACGACGAAGAAACTCCCCATGCGGTCCGTTCCAGGGATGGCGAAGATGAGAGCCGTGCATGAACAGGACCAGCGCGAATGTACGATCCGAAATCTCGTGGACAAACTCACTGATCTTCTTGTCATCGACGATGAGGACAGCAGGCTCGTCAATGATAGTCGCCGTGATCCACGCATTGTAGAAGTCTCGTGGTCGATTCCATTCGGCGATCGGGTCGCCCGCTGCCGAGTGGAGGACGAAACGACGACCGATCTTGGGATCCTGCACATCAGTGAGCAACAGGCTGTTATCGCCCCGCAGGTAGTCACGACGGACGATACCGCTGGTACTCGAAGTGCGGAACACATCGTAGAACTCGGTGATGCTCTCAACTTCACCGTCCGCCTGAGGCACGGGGACTGTTGGAGTCTTCCCACCCAATGAGGCCAGCTCAGAATCAGACCGGTCACGTAAGTCCTGCCAGATGTTGACCAGCTCGACGTGCTCGTTTATCCGTCCTTCTGAGAGCAGCCGGGTCCGTGTCGCGTCTACATCCATTCGTGGACTGAAAGTCAGCAGCGTCTGCGACAGCGGATGACCATATTGCTGAAAACTGCGGATCCGACGCAGTGCAGCCGTCGTCATCCCTCCGATAGATTCCGGGATGCCCCAAACAGCGTTGTAGACATGCACTGCGTCGGTCCCAATGGGAACCTTGTGGTCGACCGTCTCCCGAGTGACCTCAGGAGCGCCATGGAACAGTCGATTGATCAGGCTCACTGTTTGCTTCCTTCCTCAGTTCCCACTTGTGTCATCCTTGACCATGGCTGGTTTCACGCTGGCAGAGTCATATGACCGTGATGACGAACCTGACGTCGCCAGTTCACGATCTTGGGGCTGTCTGCAGTCTCCCAGTGAGCGCGAACGTTCCAATCGGTGTCGAGTTCGATATATCGTCCGCCCACCGAGATCTGGAGTGAGTCAACATAGTTGATGCCAACGTTCCTCAACAGGCCGATGACTCTTTCTGCTATGCCCTCGCTGCGAAGACGGGCAAGATTGAGCACGGAAACCTGTGGATCGAACAGTACGAAATCTTCACTCAGCGTGCTGTGACTGGCGAAGACGAAGTCCAGCGCACCCTCGTAGTCATCCTTGAATGAGCTGGCTACCCGTCTCATGAGGGTGAGACCGCTGGTCCGAGTCTTCCTCACGTCTCTTTTCGCTGCGAGAAGAGACGTGCCCAAATCGATACTCGCAAGTTCTGCGATGTCCGCGGTCACCTCAGCCGCGGCTGGAATGACGACAAGCTTCTCATTGTCGGCAAACAGCGTCGGAAGGAGGGCCTGTACCAGCTCGTCTGTCTCGTTGATGCCAGGAACGGACACAGGGTCGAGCATACGGATCGTTCCCTTGGTCAGTGTAGACCGGATGCCATCGGCTCGATCCGCTGTGAGAGCACCCGATGCCACCCACAGCCGATAAGGACCGGAGGCATGATCGTCTATGGACTGTGCAGCCGTGCTCACCAGGTGCTCTTCGCCCTTGTTCACCGACAGATAGACATCGGCAGTCCCTGCTTCGGGCAGGGGGCGTTCGGCCGCGCCTGTCGCGGCGGCGATTTCAGCGCTCGTGACGTCGGGCAGATGAGCCGTGGCGAGGTATTCGTCCGCAACGGCCATATCGGCTTCGGTAATCTCAGTCCACTTGGCATAGACCTCGTTCTCCGAGGCTCCAGAGGCGATGAGTGGGATGATCGCTGAGAGCTTGTCCAGGATTCCGGTACGGATCGCATCGAACTCGGCGTCATTGATTCCGTACAGTCCGCCGAACCGAGAGTCCGACTTGTTCTTGGGTTCGAACTCTACCTCGGCACCCACCGACCGCGCAGGAAGGTTGGCGTGCAGCCGCGACGTCAGCACACGCTTGTACTTGTAGGCGTAGTCGCCGACCCAGCTCAGCGCCAACTCGAGGTTCTCCGGGAAAGTCTTGTCTCGGATCGCGGTGACAGTCTGCTTCTTCTTGGGCCCTTTGCCGCCCTTCATCCAGTCGATCCGCAGTGTGCCGGTACGACGGTCAGGCTCGCGAGCTGGGAACACCGTATCGATGGTCGTGGTCAGACAGCCTGAGAAGAAGGCCGGAACTCCGACGGCCCGCAGCACTGCCACCGACTGCCAGTCCCGGCAGCCCACAGGTCCATACTTCTTCAGATAGGCGATGGCATCCGGGGTGAGCATTTCGGGATACCGGATGAACACCGACAGCAGGATCGGGCGGAGATTGGGATGGAATGGAATATTGAATGATTTTCCGAAGATGTCGTGCATATACCATCCGAAGGAGATGTACCACGTGTCTTCTGGGATGTCTTGGTAAACGTTGCCGTCACGATAGACCTCGACCAGGTTGAGCTCAGCCTCGGGGCCCTCATATTTCCTTTCGGCTTTGACAGATTTCCGCAGCTTCGAGAAAAGCTCCGTCAGTCCGCTGTCTCCCGTGAAGCTCAGATTCTCATATCTCAGGAGGTGTCCGAGTGAAGCCACCGTCTGTATGTAATCACCGATGTTGCGTGAGCGGATGCCGGGCTGGTCGTAGCTGAGCACACCGAAGTTGCGCTTCCCAGGTGTCGTCGGAAGAGGTTGCAGGTGCACTCCGCCCGGAAGCCAATCTCGCATCCTCATGAGTTCGTAATGGATGGACGCCTCAAGGTTGTCGGCTCCCCATGCGAGGCGACTCTCGATAAGGGTGCGGACATGTTCGAAGGCATCGATGCAGAAGGCGGATTCGGCTGTGCGCAGCACAGCCTTGGAGGTCCATCGCTCAGTGTCGCCCGTCTGGTTTGAACGTTCGATGAGCGGAAGCGCTTCATCACCAAGTGTGTCAATGGCGGTTGGGTAGTACTCCACCGCCGCGGCGGTGATGAGTTCACGATCCTCAACGCGTTCGAATTCGGCCCAAGCAACGTCCGGATCCGACGATCGATGGTATGCCATTCCCAATAGGACTCGGCCGATCTGATCGTGTTCGGGCCGACGGCGCAGGTTCAATCCGATCGAAACAGCCTCCCCATGGAGACCGGCGTCGATGAGCGCTCTGCCCGCTTCGACCATTGATCCGCCCAGTGACGACCCGCTGATCAGAGCCTCGGCCAGAACTGAATCGGCCTTCAGGCGTGCGAGTTCACGGAGTTTGGCCTCGACTTCCCTCTTCGTCGGTGCGACCGCCCAACCGTCAGTTTCAGCGGAGGTGCGACCTTTGAGTCCGGTTGCCAGATTTCGATAAGAACGAGCCGTGTCAGCCGCGATCTTCTTCGAGCCGCCAACGGACTTCGAGGTTCCTTTGGCACCAGCTTCGCCACGCTCTCGAATGTATCTGGTTCCGGAAGCCCTTTCCACAGCAGGAAGAGCACGCCGAGCAATGCCGTGGACCACGGGTTTGACCAGCTCTCTTCCTTTGCTGATGAAACGGTCGGTCGCTTTTCGTTGATTGCTCACTCGCCTTGTCCTTTGCAGAGGTTTCGGTGGTCCGTCGGTTGTCACGATCAATCGGTTTTACACTATCCAATTCGCCTGATGAATCAGCAAGAGATCGTTCTGCTGATCACTCAGTCGAAAGTATCCAAGCCGGTCTTGCGCAGCCTGTCATTGAACTGAGGAGCAAGGGTTTCCGCATATGTGGCGGTGATGTGCGCTGTGTCGAAATAGGTGATGACTCCGCCGATGACCGGTTCGCATTGTCCGTCCGGACAGAACCAATCTTCGGGATAGATGATTGACATATGCTTCGAGTCAATCTTCTTGGCTGACGCGGCAAGAGGATCCATCCAGTGCCATGATTCCGGAGTTCCCGAGCATTCTTCAAGCTCATCCTCATGCTTGGCAACGCAGTCAGGCACTTGGATATCGTCTCCTCCTGGATAAGGAGTGTCTCTGACGACAACGACATCTAGCTTCGCGTCGACCCAGCTCTGCAATATGTCCTCATGTCCCTCCGGCGCCTTCTTCTCAGTCTCTTCCCATGACATTCCGTCCAATGGTGTCGACTGACGTTCTGAGGTGATCACTGCGTCGAATCCGCCACGTGTGGTGCGATCGACTACCCAATCAGAATAGTCTTGGCAGCCCTTGACCCCTTCTGGGGTACCCAGGTCCTGCGGAAGAGTCGAGATGCTGCAGTTCGAGGCTAGGAAAGTGGTGATTGTCCAGTCGTTCTTCTGAGCCAGTCTTTCAAGAGTCGGCAGCCAGTGGCCCGCGTGCGAATTGCCGACTAATGCGACGTGCTTCTCGCCATCACCATACGTGCATTCGGGGCGATCGGTGTATGGCTCGCTCGCCCAGCATCCGTCTGCATAAGCCTTTGACTTGTCGTTCTTCGCGGCAGCCGGTTCCATCTGCAGAGTATCCGTATCATCACATTTCGGGTTGTTCTTTGCGCTGGGAAGCAATGCCGCTGCGCCCAGACAGGACTCCGGGTCAGACATCGCAATTTCGAGACTGTCTTTATTCTGCTCGACAATCCGGTCCGAGACCCACATCTGGCTGAGGCCGAGCACACTGACTAGCGCCATGGCTACAACCGCAAACCCAAAGGTCCTTTTCGGGGTGCTCAGGACCGAAGTCTTTCGGAAGCGATTTTCGACCCAGGTCGTGGACGCCCACGCGACAACGATCGAAAATAGAATGATCACTGCCTTGTCCAAGCGGCCAAGGTTCTCCGTAGTTCCGAGCTTCTCTGACAAGTAGGGAACTAGGACGATGAGTGGCCAATGCCAGAGATACACAGAGTACGAAATGTCACCCAGGAACTGCACCGGTCGCAACGACAGAAGCGGGAGCACGGAGAAGCGTCCACGCGAATCAGCCAGAATGACCAGCGCTGTCGAGACCACAGGGACTAAGGCGATATAGCCGGGGAACGGCATGTCTCCACGGATCAGGAATGTACCTGCGACGATACCTGCCAGTCCGACCCAACCGATCAGTGAGCTGAAGGGGAGCCGCTTCGGCCGAACATAAATGACGAACACTGCCACAAGTCCACCAGTCGCCATCTCCCACATACGAGTCGGAGTGATGAAGTAGGCGATAGCCGGCTGCACGATCGTGTACCAAACTGAGAACGTCAGTGAAGCGAGGAAGACGGCAACGACGGTGAAGCCCACGATTTGCTGTGGGCGTCCCACCTTCTTACCGACCAGAAATGCGAGACCGATGAGCATGGGCCAGACGAAGTAGAACTGTTCTTCGACCGACAGCGACCAGAAGTGCTGTATCGGAGATTGAGCGTTGTCCGCTGCAAGGTAGTCAACGCTTGAACTCGCGAAGTCCCAGTTGACCACGTACAGCGCTGCGGAGAAGATCTGTCGTCCGGTATCGACCCAGATCGATTGTGGAGCCACTAGATAAGTAGCCACTCCAACGACGAAGAGCACGAGCAGAGAAGCCGGGAGCAGACGCCGGATCCGTCGAGCCCAAAAGTCAGTGACATCCCGCCAGTTCTTCGGCGGAGACTTGATCAGGTGGCTGGTGATGAGAAAACCGGAGATGACGAAGAATACGTCGACGCCGATGAATCCGCCTACGAAACGATTCGGCCACAGATGGTAGAGCAACACGATGCCGACGGCCAAGGCACGCAGCCCTTGAATATCGGAACGGAATCCTGACCTGCGCGGCTCAGCGTCCGTGCTCGGTGGTTTTTCAACGTGTGTGGATGTCAACTGCATTTATCGCTTCCAAAACATTTCTCAACCGGCTGGATCGGACCCGGCTGCGGTCACTGTCGTTCCTCATGCCTGCAGAGCATTGCGCGGCGCTGCGTATCGATTCTGATCGAGTGAAATGAGAAATTCTGCAGAACCCTGTGCAGATCGCAGACATACGCGCGCGTGCTCGGCTCAGATAACGGGAGGGCGTCCGTGTCGAGACATCCTCAACACGCCTCGTTTCGAGAGTTTCCGTCGGTCTTCGTCCTCTGCCCACGGATCGAGCCTCCAACCCGCGCGCCACCCTTCCATCCATGCCCGCAGCTGATGTGGCTTGTTCGCCCATTTCAAGCACTGCATCAGTGTCCACGAACCGACGTAGGCCCAGCTGAAGGGCCACGGCAGGTTGCGCCGGGCCAACCAGACGCGGTTTCTTGCATTCATGTAGAAGTATTCGTCATGCCGTCTGGGATCGATCACGGGGTGTGCCACTGCCAGGTCCCCCATGTACCAGACTGTGTAACCTGCGTCCCACACTCTCCAGGCAAGTTCGATGCCTTCGTGGGCATACCAGAATGGTCCCGGCCAGCCGCCGCATTCGTCGAATGCCTTCCGCTGCATGCAGACGGCGCCTTCCCAGACTGAGAAGACGTTGGAGGAGTGCTCGGCTTCGCCCTTCTTCAGACGCGGGATCCATCGTTTCGGAGCATCCGGCCCGCCAGGTTCTTCTACTCGAGGTTGGATCAAACCAATTCTGGGTTTCGTCCGCATCAGTTGAGCCATGCGCATCAGTGTGGTGTCGTCCGGTAACCATGCATCGTCATCGAGGAAGAATAGGAATTCGCCTTTGACGTGCGGAACTCCAGCATTTCGCCCGGCAGGGATCCCCAAGTTCTCCGGTAATCCGAGAGTCTTGACCTCGGCTGGTATGCCCTCGGGGTCCCAGCCATTGCCTACGCAGACGACGTCGAGTTCGACACCCTTCTGCGCCAGCAAAGATTCGAATCCGCGGTTAAGGTCGTCCAATCGCTTTCCCTGTGACAGAACGACAACACCGAACGAGTATTTGCGGCTCTCTTCGAAACGCTGTGACAAAATGCGCGAGGTATCGGTCATGACAACCTCCTCGAGGCCATGATCGACATGAAATGTCCGATGACAGATAGGAGACACAGGGGCGCCAAAATAACGACAAGCCAACGCTCACCGAACAGAGGAGCAGTACCAGCTGACGCCGCAATAATGGTGACGATGCTCGCAACCAAAGCGAGGAGCGACATCTCCACAGAATGATAGATGCGATGAAACGGTACGAATCGAGCTGCTCTTTTGAGCTTCGCAACAAACCCCGGGTTCAGCGCAGTCGCCGCTTGTGAGTCCGCGAGTTTGTCCAGACCATTGTACGCTCTCGAGACATGAACCATGTCATTGAGTGCTTTGTTCAGCAGAACGAATCCAGCCAGGACGGTTCCGGCCAGCAGGTAAGGGTAGGTTCCGGCGGGATCGTCCCCGAGATTCTTCCACTCCCCCACCGCTCGAATGCCCAGCGCTACAGCGACTAGGCCCTCCGTAGTGTAGTGCCCGACTTTGTCGAGGAAGACGCCCCTTGCTCCGCTGGTCCCACGCCATCTGGCCACTTCACCATCGCAGCAGTCGATGTACATCTGAACCTGCGAGAAGAACACCGCCAGGACTGCTCCCCAGATCCCAGGAATCAGCAAGCTGGCGGCAATGCACCAGCCGGCGAGGATCATCAGACCTGTGACTCCGTTTGCACTGATCCTCGTACGCACGAGAATCATCGTGAAATAGATCGAAAAGTGTCTGAGATAGAGCTGCGCGCTCCAGTGCTCAGCATTCTTACGACTGCGGACCTCGATGGGCTGAGCTTTGGCTCGAAGCTCAGACAAGGTCGGGTGCCTCTGCGGTTCCCGTGTAGACACACCCGCTCCTCTCTGTTTCAAGGCAAGTGTTTAGTGTTGTGAGGCATTCTACTTTCACCACATCGGATGCCCGTGAGAATGCGCAAGAGTGCGACGAATAAGAATGGCGACCACACAGTCAGGACTTGCCGAGCTCCGTCTTGATCCGAGTAGTTGAAATTTCAGGGGTGCGGGGCAGGTACACGACCTCGCATTTGTCTTTGAGGAAGTCGAACTTGCCTTCCCAGTCATCGCCCATCACAAAGGTGTCGATATGGTATTTTTCGACGTCCGTGACCTTCTGCTCCCAATTGTCTTCCGGGATGACAAGATCAACGTACCGAATCGCCTCGAGCATGTGCTTGCGCTCCGCGTATGAGAAGTAGGACTTCTTATCCTTGCCAGCGTTGAATTCGTCGCTGGAGAGTGCCACGACCAAGTAATCACCCTGTTCCTTGCACCGTTGCAGCAAACGGATGTGACCGTAGTGGAGCAGGTCGAAGGTGCCATAGGTAATAACTCGGCGCATCAGTCCTCATTTCAATAGTCCAGGAGAGCACAGTCCCGCGTGACTGGACACAGGTACCCAAAGAATTTCATCGTAACTTTACCATTTTGTTACCTGGGGGCTGAATTCACTCCGACGGCCAGCCGCTGATCGTGGTTCCGTCGTACAGTGCGTCTTTCATGAGCTGCCAGTCAGGCTGCGGTTTCGTTCGGCTATGACTTGCTCGGTGGCTGAATAGAATCGGTCGATTTGTGCCCCCTGCTCGGTTGCGCCCAGATAGTACTCACACAGTTGCTCAGCCGTCTCGACAGAATCCGTCTGGTTGGACAAGAGCTCGATGAGGCTATCTTCTGAACCTTTGCCGATAGTGGGAGTGCGCTCGAACAGGCCGCCAGGCAACACCATGGAGTCAGATTGGCAGGGCTTGATCATCACCAGGGGTTTGCGAGTTGATAGCCAGTCAAAGGCCACAGATGACATTTCAACCAGTGCGCGATCGGCTGCATCGAACTGCCACGACACATCTGACGTGACATCCATAAGCCCCCGCGGATCCGAATCAATGATGGCACAGACTTCGTCCAAGGCTCTTTTGAAGTTGCGGTCCCGCACTCCCGTACGCGGGTGTGGGCGGAAGATCACTCGAAATCCTGCAGCCAGCATATTGGAGACGAGCATGGCCCCGTTGTCAGCAAGTGTGCCATAGGCCATCGATGGTGAATCGCCTTCCCACGTCGGCGCATAGAACACGGTCATTCCTGCAGGAGCTTCGGCGTCGAACTCACGCCATGCCTGGGCGATCTCACGCGGGCGGTCAAGTTGGGGACGACCGACATCGAGTAAACGCTCCGAGTCCATCCCCACTAGGGTGTGCTCAATTCTCTCCCTAGCCGCTTCCCCCGCGGTGAAAACATAATCGTAGGCTTTGAGCTGGTTGGAGATCATCGAGATCTTCTCGCTCTCACCGTGGCTGAGATGCACGTGGGCCGGGTTCGGATAACGCAAGGCCTGAAAATTCGGAGTTGACTGATTGACATAGAAGACGGTCCTCAACGACGAGGACGTCATGAACTCGTCAAGGCCCTTCGTGAGACGCGAGAACCGAACCGGGAGATGGGTGACATTCCGCAAGTGCTTCGCCACCATTGGGCTGCGAACGATGATTCCAAATGGCTGATCACCGTGGCCTGATCGCTTCAACTCGGCTTCCAGCTGCTCGAACGGCCAGAGCCACTGTTCAAGCTGATACACGGAGTCCATCCCGACGCCGAAGTACGCAGCGGCAATGAATTCGTCCGTGTCCTGAGGATAGAAGTCAGCGGAAAGCCTCGACTCGTGAATACGGTCGCGGAACTTTCGTGCTCCAAGCTTGGCCGCCGACTGGGCGAAATTGGCGCCTTTGACCGCTTGATGCGACAGGTCTTCCGGAAGTTTGGTCATAGGACTATTGTGCACGTGCAGATTCGAAGACCCTGAACCGACTCTGCTTTTTTACGCAACATGACTTGACATTATCATCAGTCGAGCTGAGCGAAGAGCCGTGCTCACATCCTCGTCCTCGGCTACGTTTGAGTCTTAGCCGACCGAAAGATTCACCATGGCAAGAGTACGCAGACACAAGTCCGAACCGATCTCCAAGCGCAGGCGCAGCACTGTTGCCTTAGGCGAATCTGAGGAGCCGGTACTGCTCAGTCGCCGGATCGTCGACAGCGAGCCCAGCGACCTGTCGGCCTCGTCGACCTTCGCCGAAGCCCTTGCCCAGCAGCCGACAGATCACTCCCCCACTCCTGCATCATTTACGCAGGTCGTCGTCCCCAAGTCCACGCCGGAGCTTCTCGCCGAAATCGCCTCGGTGTGGGAGCTGCACCCGGTCCTCGTCGAAGACCTATTCCATGCAAACCAACGCCCCAAGGTCGAACGCTACGACGATGCTCTCTTCGTCGTCCTCAAATCCGCGGTCTACATCGACTCAGCCGAGGAGGTCGAGTTCAAGGAATTCCACCTGCTCATGAAGGACGATGTTCTCGTCATCATCTGCCAGGACGATCGATTCATCGACGGATCACGCATCCCACAACGGATTGAAGACGTGGATGACTATTTCGGGGATGAGAAACACCAGTCGGCCTCGGACAGGGAGCTTCTCTCCTTGGGCCCCGAGGCGCTTGTCTACCGATTGCTCGACTCCGCAGTCGACACCTATTTCCCTGTCTTGGATGGCCTGCAGGACGACAAAGACGGAATCGAACGACAGGTCTTCAGCGGAGACACCGCGGCAGCGGAACGGATCTATCTGCTCAGCCAAGAGGTCATCGATGTCCTCCACACAGCGACGCACCTCAACCGCCTCACCCAGAGACTGGGCAACGGTGCCGCCAAATATTCGATACCAACCGAGCTGCAGGCCTACCTCGACGACGTCACCGACCATCTGACTCGGGTCCTCGCCGAGGCAGCCGAACTGCGCGAAGCACTGTCACAGATCCTCAACGTCAACTCCACCCTGGTTGCCCAGCGCCAGAACGAAGACATGAAGAAGATCTCAGGATGGGCCGCGATTCTCTTTGCTCCCACCCTGATCGGAGCGATCTACGGCATGAACTTCGACGACATGCCGGAACTACACTGGACGTTCGGCTATCCCATGGCACTCGGACTGATGGTAGGACTAGGCGTAGTCCTTTACATCGTATTCAGAGTGAAGAGGTGGATGTGAGGACGAGACCGAGTTGTGCTGGGGTTGGAGAACCTGACCGCTGAGGTTGTCGTGCTTAGTTGTGTACAGGCGGACCGAATCTCCCAAATTGCTTATGTTCGAGTTATCGCTCTTTATGCGAGCCTGATTGAAGCTGCGACCAGAGACGAGATCTACTGAAATATCGAGGTTACCTTTGGGAATAAGCAAGAGACGACTTGTTGGGATCGTTGCACGAACGACGCCGTGATCAAATTTCGCCTCCACGCGGCCATAGAAGTGACCAATGCGGGACTTCCAGGAAATGTAGACGCCATCCGGCTTGTACTCCGCTGGACTCTCGAGGTCGATGATGACATCGATATTCTCATCAGTCGATGTCGCTTCGGTGAGAACCGCTCGCAGCGGATCAAGATGGACGATGGGCTCGAATGACTGCTCGCCCAACACCTCACCCCAGCGCCGAATGATGGGAGCCTCATAGAAGTCGGCGGCTCGGGCCATTGCGGCACGCCGCATCTTCTCAACCTCGTCTTCGGGCATGGAGAGGAATCGAAGTATTGCTTGAGCCAGTGCGTCAACGTCTCCGGGTGGAACGAGGAACCCATTGACACCGTCTTCAATAATGTCGGATGGTCCGTAATCGATGTCGTAGCAGATGGGGACACATCCAGCTGACATACTTTCGAGGACGGCGAGCCCCTGGCCTTCGAAGCGACTCGTGAGGAGGCTGAAAGCGCTCGAAAGGAAGTTGACTTTTGCCCCGGAAATGTGACCGTGCAGTCGGACCGAATCTATGATGCCAATGCCGTCCATGAGGTCTGCGAGTTCCTGCCGATCCTCACCTTCGCCGTAGACGTCGAGAGTAACCCCTGGCGCCTGGGCGGAGACTTTGTCGATCGCCCTGATCGCGTCTTCAACTCGTTTCTGCGGCACTAATCGCGCGACCATGGCGCCCAGTTCACGTACACGTGGCGTGCTCGCATCACCTTTCATCTTCTCGGTGAGGTTCGATACCGTTCTGAATCTGCCAGACAGTGCCGCCTCCTCCATATCGAGACGTTGCTGATCGGTAAGTGTGGTGACGACATCGAACGAGTCAAGGCGACTCATGTAGTTGAATTTTCGCTCAGTCAGTTCGCCGAACTTGCTTCCATTGGGATTATCGAGGAAGTGGTTGTGTACGACTTGGCAAAGGATGACGTTGTCGCGTCTGTAATCGACGACGAGACCGCCGGCGAACGATGAGTCAGAAATCAGGTACGACGGTTTGCTGCCGATGACCACATCAAGCCACGCCTGGTAGAACGCGCGGGCAGTCGACCATTGAGCGATGACGTTCTGCTCACGATCAAAGAGGCTGATTCTCCTGCCTCCCCGTATCCCACGTCTGTTCATGTCCAGGCGGTCGCTGACCAGGAGTGCCCCACTATCGCGATAGCGATCGACCTGGAGGTCGTTCTCTTCTGATCCTCTACGGACTTCAGTCCAATCCGACCCGGAGCGCTTCAGGACATCGTTGATGGCCGTATGGTCCGGTTCGGACGTGCCGACCATCTTTCGCAGTCTCCGGTCAGGCCAGGAAGTGAGGTCTTTCCAGATATTGCGCAGGTGCACTCGACGATCGATTCGCCCCTCAGCCCGAAGTTCTCGCTCTCGATCCTGGTCCTTCAGTTCGGCACTGAGAGTCAAGATCTCGACCTGTCGGTTGTCCTGGCGCGCAAAGGCCGAGCTCCGCTCCAGGGCCACAGTCGTCATGCCCCCGAAGCCATACGAAATGCCCCACGTGAGTGTGTAGTAGTGCCCTTCGGGAAGAACACCTCTGTGAGGGAAACGGTGGGGATACTTCTGTTGAATCGGGAGAGATTTGGGGATGAATTTCATTTATCTAACTATAGATGCCTCAGTTCCTGAGTTCCGCCAGACGCCGATTCCTGTTCGGGGTGCAATAGGCCGGAGACCAGCCTGAATGCGCGGGATTCACACCGTTATCACGACAAACACTTGAATGTGACAATCGCAACTAAACAACAAATGTGACCTTTTCGTAATATTACACACAACATCGACGACAACGAAGCGGGCCGTCGACAGACGGCGTTCCCTGCCCTTTCGTCTCTTTTAGTCCTGCCGTTCATTCCCCTGTCGCCGGAAAGTCGTTTAGCGTCCCTAGCGTCGCAGGAGTGACTACTTCAGAGCAGAAATCATTTAATCCCCGTCCGTCATCGATCCTCGCCGCCGCAGTTCTCACCCTGGCTGCAACCGTCAGCACCGGAGTCGTCTCGGCTTCCGCCCACGGTCTCGACTCGCCGTCTGAGTCAGCACCGTCAGCACCGGACAAGGTCTCCGAAATCGAATTTCCCGTCACGGTCTCTCACCGCGGCGGCGCCGACGTCTATCCGGAGGAGTCCATGGAAGGATTCACCGCCTCGGCGAAGGATGGATTCCTGCCCGAGATGGACATTCAGTTCCTCGAAGACGGCACTCCCGTCCTCATCCACGACGACACAGCCGATCGCACCCTCAACGGTGTCAGTGGACCGATCCGCGATATCAGCCTCGAGGAATGGGACGCCGCGACCATCAAGCACCCACAAGGCGGAGAGCCGGCGCAGACGGTCACCCTCGATGAGGCACTCGACGAACTCGGCGGGGAGGTCGTCATGGTTCCCGAGATCAAGCCAGGAGCCACCTCGGCGGAGGTCGATCAGGTTCTCGACGTCTTCGACGAACGCGGACTCAAGGACTCACTCGTCGTCCAGTCCTTCGATTTCGAAGCGGCGAAGACGATCGCGCAGCGCGGATACACCTCGCTCTACCTCACAGGCGCAACGCTGCCGACGGAATCGTTCGACGAGATCTCCGATGCCGGCATCGAATGGGTCGGACCCAGCAAGAATCTGCCGACCCGAGACCTGCGCAAACTCGACAAGGCAGGCTTCCACGTTGCGCCCTATACCCTCGCGACGTCGAAGGACGGGCACCGCCTGCCCGGCTGGATCGACGGCTATTTCACCGACGACGCCTGGACGAACTAGCGGGCGATGCCCCGAACCAGAGGGCAACGTATCGGCCTCGGAAAGTCAGCAGAGTTCTGACGACTGTCCGAGGCCGAACTCGTGAGGCCCGGCCCACCGGATGACCGCAACCTGAGTGCGCGGAGACACAATGTGACGCGCTCCTGATGTCCCGCGGTGGCGAACCGATAGAATCGGCTGGTCACATACTTCTCTCCTGAGGAGTTGCAGTGACGTCCAACGCAGCGATGCCGCACAAGCGACCTTGACGGGCCTCAACAAGGAAGTCGACTCCTCGTCATGCCGCTCGGCCTCCTCTTCACTGAAGTGACCTGACGGCGTATTCACCGATGAAGAACGCCGTTGCACACGAGAGGGAAGCCTGCATCGCCTGCGGCAAACTCCCGTTACAGCTAAGGAGCACAATCGATGAATACCCCCATCAAAGTCGCCGTCACCGGTGCGGCCGGTCAGATCGGCTACAGTCTTCTCTTCCGCATTGCCAGCGGCGCTCTCTTCGGCCCGCAAACTCCAGTTCAGCTGCGCTTGCTGGAAATAACACCAGCACTGACCGCCCTCGAAGGCGTGGTCATGGAACTCGAGGACTGTGCCTTTCCCACTCTCGACTCGGTTGAGATCGGCGATTCAGCTGAGCACATCTTCGACGGCGTCAACCTCGCCCTGCTAGTCGGCGCTCGTCCCAGGTCTCAGGGCATGGAGCGCAGTGACCTCCTTGAGGCCAATGGTGCGATCTTCACTGCCCAGGGCAAGGCCCTCAACTCAGTCGCCGCCGACGATGTCCGCATCGGCGTCACCGGGAATCCGGCCAATACCAATGCGCTGATCGCCATGCACAATGCGCCCGACATTCCTGCCGACCGTTTCAGCGCGCTGACCCGCTTGGACCACAACCGCGCCCTGGCACAGCTGGCCAAAAAGGCCGCAGTATCGGTCGCCGACATATCCAGAATGACGATCTGGGGCAACCACTCAGCCACCCAGTATCCCGACATCTACCACGCAGAGATCGGCGGGGTGAACGCCGCCGAGGTCATCGGCGACCAAACCTGGATCGAGAACGATCTCATCCCCACAGTCGCCGAGCGCGGTGCCGCCATCATCGAGGCGCGTGGATCCTCTTCCGCGGCCTCGGCTGCCGCAGCGACGATCGACGCCGCCCACGACTGGCTGCACGGCACGCCCGAAGGCGACTGGGCCTCAATGGCTGTGGTCTCCGATGGCTCCTATGGGGTGCCTGAGGGACTGATCTCCTCCTATCCCGTGACAACTTCGGACGGGAACTGGGAGATCGTGCAGGGGCTGGAGATCAACGACTTCAGCCGCAGAATGATCGACGCCACCACGGCAGAGCTCGCCGAGGAGCGTGAGACCGTGACCGGTCTCGGTCTGATCTGAGATCGCGTCGGCTGGGTGCTGATATTCTCAGCCACAGATGACCCCGTGACCGAAGGTACCCATGAGCACCGAGAATGTCTCGCCGAACGCGGCTGATCCCAGTGTGGAGTACATGGGTGCGCTCATCCACCAGTTGCGGGAATCGGCCGGGATGACCCTGACCGACCTCAGCCGCGTCGCCGGGGTGAGCCAGGGATTGCTGAGCCAGATCGAACGCGGTCGTGGCAATCCTGCATATCTCACGCTCCTCAAGATCGCGAAGGCCTTCGATGTGCCCGTCGGGCCGG
>NZ_JBHFIH010000013.1:36373-58635 GCF_057334195.1 Brevibacterium sp. AGC70
TCTTCACCCAGGGTGAGGAACCGGCCGACAATCGCGTGGTCCGCGCCGACAAGCGTCGTCAGCTGCAGGTCACCGATCGCGGACTCGTCTACGAGCTGCTGACGCCGACGATGAACGGCGCGCTGCTGGTCCTCAAAGTGCGGGTCCCATCGGGGTACTCCAACGAGTCGGTGCCCTTCAACCATCACCGCGCCGAAGAGTGCCTGTTCGTCCTCGAGGGAACCTGCTATTTCCAGGTCGGCGATGACGGATACACGCTGGCAGCCGGTGACAGCATCACCTATTGGGGCGATCAGCCGCACTGGTTCCGTGTCCTCGGTGACGCCGAGGCGGTCCTCATCGCCACGATGACTCCCCCGGTGTTCTGAGGTCCGATTCCAGGGGTGGGCGAGACTTCAGTCGCTCTTCTTCGTTCGCCGGCTGCTCTCACGTTCGAGTGCCTCGACGAGTTCCTTCTTGGTCATCGACGAACGTCCTGGGATCTTCAGCTTGCTCGCCTGCTGGTACAGGTGGTCCTTCGTCGCATTCGCGTCCACCCCACCAGCGGTCGAGCGATCGGTATTCTTCCCGCCCTTGGCTTGGGCATCTGATGGCCCCGGTGAGGATTTCGGTTCCCATCGGTCACCGACCTTTTCATGAGTGTGCTTGAGCGCATCGTAGGCCACCTGGTGAGCGCGCTCTTCGTCGCCGTACTCCTCCATTGCGGAATCGTAGGTCTTGGCGAAAGTCCGCTGAGCTTTGGCATCCGAATGTCGCAAAGTTGCTGGAAGCTCTGACTTCTTCGGGACTCCTGAACTGCTCATCTTCGGCATGGTGACCACATCTCCTCACGAACGCGAACGTCACGGTTATCCCGACGGTAACGCAGATCACCCTCGCATGTCAGGAACCGTGCCGCATATCGCCTGCGTCGATATCGCTTCGCAGACATATCGCTGGTGGTCTGTGTCCGGCGGAAACGCCTTGAACCAGTGCCCCTTGTCCGCTGTCGGACAGGGGCGTACGTTTGACGCACGAGGACAGTGGTGCGCACGGGTGCCTGCGCACCGGCGCAGGAACGGCAGCCGAACTCGGCCCAAAGCTGCACCGCCGTGTTGCAGAGAGGACCCGTCATGGATGAGGAGACGTTCGACAGCCTGATGGTCTCCGCCGATGCCGGTCTGATCGTGGTGACCACCTCCGCCGAGGGCGAATGGGCTGGCTGCCTGGTGGGTTTCCACTCGCAGGCGAGCATGTCTCCTCAGCAGTACGGTTTCTGGCTGTCGAAGGCCAATCACACCTACCAGGTGAGCCTACGATCCACTCATTTCGCGGTTCACTTCCTCACTGCCGAGGATCTCGCCATGGCGCAGCGCTTCGGTGCCCGATCTGGTGAGGACACCGACAAGTTCCGCGGACTCGATGTTCACCTCGCCGAGCAGGGAGTGCCGTTGCTCAGTACTCTGCCGAACCGGGTGATCGTTGAGCGCATCACCATGCTCGACGATGGAGGAGACCACGTCGCCATCACCGCTCGTGTGATCTCAAGCGAGACCAGCGGGCCCTTTGCGCCTCTGCGCCTGTCCCACATCGGCGACCTGCCTGCGGGCCGTGACAATGCCGAACGGGCAATTCAGCCCTGATGCCCTCAACGGTCCGGTTGCAGAGGCAGCCTGCATCACGACAGGGCCGATTCCCGCTTCAGACACTGTCAGGGCGTGGGCTGGCCCCCATTGACGTTGAGGGTCTCACCCAGGACGTAACTCGATTCCGCCGAGGTGAGGAACACATAAGCCGGCGCGAGTTCCGTCGGCTGACCGGCTCGCCCCAAGGGAGTGTTCTTCCCGAAATGGGGCAGTGCCTCTTTCGGCTGACCGTCAGAGACCTGAAGGGGTGTCCAGATCGGGCCGGGTGCGACCGCATTGACTCGGATGCCGCGTGGAGCCAGTTGAGTGGCCAGTCCTTTGGTGAAGTTGTTGATCGCAGCTTTAGTCGACGCATAGTCCAGCAGGTGGGTCGACGGAGAATATGCTTGCACGGACGTCGAGTTCACAATCGTTGCGCCGGCGGGCAGATAACCCACTGCTGTCTTCGTCACTCGGAACATGGCGCGAATGTTGGTCTCGAAGGTGGAGCCCCACTGCTCGTCGGACAGATCTTCGATCTCTTCGACTGCAATCTGTCGTCCGGCGTTGTTCACCAGGGCGTCGAGTCCACCCAACCCGTCTGCCGCGTCATGGACCACCTGCTGGCAGTAATCAGGATCAGACAAGTCACCGGGAAGCGGGACCGCTGTGCCGCCGGCCTCGCGGATGACGTCGCAGACATGGCGTGCGTCCTCCTCCTCGGCAGGCAGGTACGACAGGGCGACATCTGCTCCTTCTCGGGCGAAGGCGATAGCGACTGCCGAGCCGATGCCGGAATCAGCCCCGGTGATCAGCGCCTTGCGCCCCTTGAGCCGACCGGTGCCGCGATAGCTCTGCTCACCACGGTCTGTCCCTGGAATCAGTTCGACGTCGAGGCCCGGCTCAGGCTGATCTTGTTTGGGTGGGGAGATGTCTGGAAATCGTGTCACCGGATCTTGGAAAGTCAGTTGGTCGCTCATGCGCTTGATCCCCTTTCGGCTGATCCCGCTTACGCAAGGATCAGACTCGTTTCGGTCTCGATCAGCACGGTGCTCCAGGAAGCTTCAGCACCGCCCAGTGTCGCCACGGTAACAGTCTCCCGGGAGTCTCGTAACCCCCGTTGTGTAACCCCCGTTGTGACCGACGTGGTCTGCGGGGGATCATGCTCGAGCTCCTCCTGACTCAGGCGGTCACCTCATCGGAGTCGATGTCGTCTCGGAGCCCGCGCCATACGGGATGACGCAGCCGACCGGCCTCGGTGATTCCTCCGTATTGGACCTCCCCGACGAGGCTGGGCCGCACCCAGTTCGCATCACGTGACTCGGCGGCAGGAACCTCCAGTGAAGGTGTCTTCCGGCTCAGACGATCGAGCTGTGCCCGCAGAGCCTTCAACTGGTAGTCATCGAAGCCGGTGCCCACACGACCCAGATAGACCAGACCGTCCTGATCGTGGGCCGCCAGCAGCAGCGAAGAGAAGGTCTCGGAACGCTCCCCCTTGCCGGTGCGCCACCCGACGATGATCACGTCTCGGGTCGAGGAATGTTTGAGCTTCACCCAGGTCCGAGTTCGACGGCCCGGAAGATAGGTGCTGCCGATCTGCTTCGCCATGACTCCTTCGAGGTGGAGTTCACGACTGGCCTCCATCGCCTCGTCCACGGTTCCTTCGAAGGCTGCCGGCACATGGACGTACTCACCCTCGGTGACCACATCATGGAGACGTTCGCGTCGTTCGAGATACGGGGTCTTCAGCAAGGAAGTGCCGTCAACGTTCAACACGTCGAAGACCATCAGGTACACCGGTGTGCGCTCTCGTTCACGCTCGATGTCGCTCTCACGCGCCAGTCCCATTCTGCGCTGCAGCCGCCCGAAGTCGGGGCGACTGCCCGGGCCCAGCGCGACGATCTCTGCGTCAAGGACGCAATCACCGTCCACACAGTCGGCGAGCTCGATGAGTTCGGGGTAGGCCTTCGTCATATCGTGACCATTGCGGCTGGTCAGCGCGATCGACCCGGACGAATCATCGGTTCCGGCACGCACGGAGGCGAGCGCACGGATGCCGTCCCACTTCATTTCGAATGCCCAGTCGTCGGACTGTCGGCGAACGGAGCGAAGGCTTCCGATACTGGCCAGCATCGGTGTCATGTCAGTGGGCTGAACATCTGTGGAACCGCTGCGTTCGGGGCCTGTGGGCCCGTTTCGCTGGGAATCGGTGTGCGCAGTCGAAGGACCGCCCCGCCGTGGCGGCTTCTTTGATGAGTTCGTGGATGAGTTCGCAGGTGAGTCTTTGGTCAGGTGGATCATCCAATTCTTCTCAGGTTCCTGGTTCGGCCCGTGCTCGCCGGTATTGAAGAGGGCGAATCGTCGCTCTCCCCCGAGCCCGCCGTCTTCGGCCCCATGGAGAACAGCGATGATCTCGCGGCCGTCTTTCCATTTCTCGAGTTCGTAGGTCCCGGAGTCCCAGATCGTGACCTCCCCTGCGCCGTATTGCCCTTTCTCGATCGTGCCTTCGAAGCGGCCGTATTCAAGAGGGTGATCCTCAGTCTGGATGGCCAGATGATCGTGCTTCGGGTCGGTGGGCGGTCCTTTCGGCAGTGCCCACGAGACCAACACACCCTCGTGTTCGAGTCGGAAGTCCCAGTGCAGGGTGCTGGCGTGATGTTCCTGGATCACGAAGGACAGCTCGTCCCCGCTGGTGCCGTGGCTTTCGGGCACCGGTTCGCTGGTGTGCTTCGGATCACGCTTGGATCGGTAGGTGTCCAGGCGGTCGCGGGGCGCCTTCGATGAGTTCGACGATTCCTTCGTCGAAGCAGGTGAGGGCCGCGCCGAGGTGGGTGCTGGATCTGCGGAATCGCCTGCAGTCTTCGCCAACGGTTCGAGCAGATCGCCGAGGTCGTCGATCCGCTCAAGGACCTCCTCAAAGTGCAGCTGGTCGACAGCAGCCGGGTCGTCGAGTTCGTCCCAGGTTCGCGGTGCCGCGACGGTGGGAGTGAACCGGCCGCGCAGCGAGTAGGGAGCCACTGTCGTCTTCGCCGCTGAGTTCTGGGACCAGTCGATGAGCACCTTGTTCTCTCGCAGCGTCTTCTTCATGGCTGAGACGACGAGATCCTGATGATCGGCTTCGAGACTGCGCGCCAACTCATGGGCGACGTCGGAGATCTGCTGGCTGGAGGCTGATCCATCGAGCGGTGCATAGAGATGGATCCCCTTCGAACCGCTGGTCACCGGATAGACGTCGAGATCCATCCCAGTCAGCAGCTCCCTCACCAACTGTGCAACCTCGATGCAGTCGGCCAGTTCACGTCCCGGACCGGGGTCGAGATCGAACACCATTCGATCAGGATGCCTTGTCGTCGAGTCGATGGTGCCAGGGTCGGACGATCCCTTCGCGACCTGCCATTGGGGGATGTGGATCTCGAGCGAGGCCATCTGGGCAAGGTAGGTCAATGTCGCACGGTCCTGGACCAGCGGGTACCTTTTGGATCCGGTGGAATGACGGATGGAACGGGAGGTGATCCACGATGGTGCGGATTCGGGGAGGTTCTTCTCAAAGAACACGTCGCCCGGTTTCTTCTGGGTGCCGACACCGTCGACCCAGCGTTTGCGGGTGGCGATGCGATCATGGGCGTGCCGGATCAGGTGTTCAGAGATGCGAGCGTAGTAGTCGAGCACCTCACCTTTGGTCGTGCCCGTCTCCGGATAGAAGACCTTATCAAGATTGGTCACCGTCAACCGATGCCCGTCGACGGTGACCTTCTGCTCCTTGCGTGACATGGACACCTCCTGTGGTCTTTACGCTACTCGCTTGCAACGACGGAGACGAGGAAAAGGGCAGAACGACCTCGGCGATGGCGACCCGCGAAGACGGCCCGCATTGCAGGAACGAGCGATCCCATGGGGCGGACCATGGGGGTAGCCAAGGCGCTGGGACTGAGTTTCAATGGATGCATGAGAGCCATTTGGACCGGATCGATTGCGTTTGGTCTCGTCAACGTGCCGGTGAAGCTCTACTCGGCCACCGAGAACCACGATGTCAGCATGCACCAGGTGCATGAGAAGGACGGCGGACGCATCCGCAATCAACACCGTTGTCAGGAGTGTGGGAAAGTCGTTGAGTTCGACGACATAGTCAAGGCCTACGACGACGGCGACAACCGCGTGATTCTCACAAAAGACGATTTCGAGGCCCTGCCCGCCGATGAGAACGACGATCTTGAGGTCCTCCAGTTCGTACCCAACGATCAGATCGACCCGATCATGCTGGAGAAATCGTACTTCCTGGAGCCGACGTCGAAGACACCGAAGGCCTATCTGCTTCTGCGGCAGACGCTCGAAGACACCGACCGCACGGCCATCGTGAAGATCACTCTGCGCACCCGCACCCGACTGGCGATCCTGCGAGTGTGCGGAAAGGTGCTCATGATCCAGACATTGCGCTGGGCCGATGAGATCCGCGACGTCGATTTCAAGGGAGTGAACTCCCAGGCGAAGATCTCCAAAAAGGAACTGGAGATGTCAGCCAAACTCGTCGAATCGTACTCGGAGGACTTCACACCGGAGGAGTTCAACGACGACTACCAGGATGAACTGCGCAAGCTCATCGACGCGAAGATCGACAAGGGAGAGACCCTCGACCTGGAGAAGGCCTTCCCTGACGAGGACGAGGATGAGGAGCCCAGCGGCGATGTCATCGATCTGATGGAGGCGCTGCGCAAATCCGTCGACACCTCACGCTCCTCGAAGAAGGGCTCGAACAGATCCGGCGCGAAGAAGACGTCCGGAAAAACGTCGTCTGGAAAGTCCTCGTCTTCGAAATCAGGCGCCAAGAAGAAGACCGGATGACGCGAAGCAAGAACCCTCAGAAGAGTTCGCACGGTACTCCGTGCGTACTGACGAATCGTCACCGCTTTGGCAGCACGACTGTGATCAGTTCGGCTGACCGATCACCAACAGGAGCTTTCCATTGGCGAGCTTCGTCTCGAGGCCATCGCACTCTTCTGAATCGAAGCCGAATCCGCTGAAAACGGTTCTGAGCTCAGAGTCTTCTTCGTTGTAGCGATCGGCAGCCAGGTCCGCGATATCGACAGGCTGGAATATGGCATCGCCGACGATGCAGTCGATGCGTTCGTCATCGTGGGCGAACACATGGAGACATTCCTTCGGAACACCCTTCGATGTTTGCTTCTTCAGCTCGTTCAGCAGCCCGATATCGTCCTGAAATGCCTTCACCATTGCTTTCATTCCAGTTCAGCTCCTCGTTCGAACCAGTGACTACCCGCAGTATCTCATCACGGTGCCGGCGACGTCACTGCTCGGCCAGATCTCCCTGCGGCTCGTCGGCCTTGGCCAGCGCTGTGAGAAACCGGACGACGACCTCGCGATCGTCACTGCTCATGGAGGCTGCGACATCAAAGCGGCGAGCGTGTTGGCGACCGATCGTCTCACGTGCCGCCTTGGCGGTCTGAGGAGTCACATTGATGCAGATCGTCCGCTGATCTTTGGGATGCGGTGCACGTATCAGGTGACCTGCTGCGACGAGGCGATCGATGAGCTTCGTCGTCGATGCGCTGGAGATCCCCACTTCATGGGCAATGTCCCTCGGGGTGATGATCTGGCCCTGCCTCTGCGCTTGCATGAGCATTCGAATGGCGCGCATATCACTCTCGTTGAGGCGCATATACCGTCTGGACGCCTCCGACAATGCCCGGTCTGCTTCCCGCCAGCGGCGCAGCGCCTCCATGACGGACATGCATTGCGTGATTTCGGACTGCGTCAGCTGCGAACGATCGGAGAACTCGGGGTCGTTCGAAAAGTACTTCAATTCTGAATCCGGGTGGATTCTCCGCTCTGCACTCGACACGATGACAGCATACCGTTGCTATGCTAGATTAAACCTCTCGCCTGGCTAACGAAAGTGGGTTCGAACTGTGGAAATGGTTGTTCTCGTCGACCGCACCGGAGACCCCATCGGCGTGGAAGACAAAGCCGCAGTCCATGGAGTCTCCACTCCACGGCACTTGGCATTCTCATGCCATGTCGTCGACCGACGCGGCCGTCTCCTCGTCACACGGCGCGCACTGTCGAAGAGGACGTGGCCGGGAGTATGGACGAATTCCTTCTGCGGCCATCCCGCACCCGGGGAATCGTTTGAGGAGGCCCTCAGCCGCCGCTCCCGGTTCGAGCTCGGGCTGAGCATTGATCGCATCACCTGCGCCGTCCCCGACTTTGCCTACGTCGCCCGTGACGCCTCCGGAATCGAAGAGAACGAACTCTGCCCCGTCTTCATCGCCCGGGCCACATCGTCGATGGCACCCAATCCCGCCGAGGTGGCCCAGACTCAGTGGACGACGGTCGCGGAGCTGACAACGGCGATCGACTCGGCTCCATGGGCGTTCAGCCCGTGGTTGGTCGAGCACTTCCCCGAACTTGCACCACATATCGCCGAGCACATTGCCGAGGCAGGATTCGATGACTGATTCCATCACCCCGCTCGATGACATCGCGTTCTCGTTCCAGGACCGGCTCGCGCAGGTGCTCGCGGAGGGACGGCAACGGTCTCGCGCCGGCTCTCCACAGTACGGGCAGCTCTGGGAGTCGCTGACGCGTATGGCCACGGGCGGTAAGTTGATCCGGCCGCGACTGCTCATGGATGCCCATCGCAGTCTGGGCGGAGGCGACCAGGCAGCCGCCGTCGATGCGGCCTGTGCAATGCAGCTGCTGCACATCGCCCTCGTCATCCATGACGATGTCATCGACAACGACACCGTCCGCCGTGGTGAGGCGAACATCTCCGGAGAGTTCGCCTCCGACGCGATGCGCCGCAGTGCCGGCCGACGTGAGGCTCAGGCGTGGGGAAACGCAACAGCACTGCTGGGCGGTGACCTGATGCTCACCCTCGCCCATTCTCTGCTGGCTCGGCTCGATGTCGACGACGCCAAGCGCCGGGCCATCCTCGACATCTTCGATGACACTGTGTTCCAGAGCGCGGCGGGAGAACACTCCGATGTATGGCTGAGCCTGCATCTGGAAGAGGCGCGTTCACAGGAAGTCCTTGAGATGGCCGGACAGAAGACCGCCGTGTACTCGTTTCAGGCGCCTCTGCTCATCGCGGCCGTTCTGGCTGGGGCCAACAGCAGCCTCGCTGAGGAACTGGCCGCCATCGCTGTGCAGATCGGTTTGGTCTACCAGCTGCGCGATGACGTCCTCGGCCTGTTCGGGGACGAGCAGGTGACGGGAAAGTCCAGCTTCAGCGACCTCCGCGAGGGCAAAGAGACATTGCTCATCGCCTTCGCCCGGTCTGATCCCTCGTGGGCAGACGTCCAGCACCTCTTCGGGGACAGGATGCTGAGCACCGCCGATGGCCATCGGCTGCGCACAGTCGTCGAGGAATCCGGTACGCTCGTCTTCGTCGAGTCCATCATCTCCGAACGCTGTGAGGGCCTGTACCGATTCATTCGAGAATCGACTCTGCCACCCGCGTTGCGTCATCAGCTCATCGAACTGACCTCCGAGTGCAATCGCCGCACCGCATGAACTCGCTGCCCATGCGCAAGGCTCTCAGGGACGATGAGAGGACAGAGCCCCGAATCGACCATGAGCAAGACATGTGGAGGATCCGGTCGTTCGAGGCGGCTCGGCAGGTGCTGCGTGCCCGCCGACAGACCACGCAGGCCGGATTCACCGCGGAGAAGATTCCGCGGGGCTACTTTCGCCATCATCCGATCCTGATCTCCGATGGTGATGATCACGATGCGCAACGCAGAGAAGTCGCGCGGTT
The DNA here is from genome assembly GCF_057334195.1 of Brevibacterium sp. AGC70. Classification (NCBI taxonomy): domain Bacteria; kingdom Bacillati; phylum Actinomycetota; class Actinomycetes; order Micrococcales; family Brevibacteriaceae; genus Brevibacterium; species Brevibacterium sp. AGC70. Next base: position 45,752 of record NZ_JBHFIH010000013.1, read on the forward strand.
CTTCGCCCCTTCCGTGGTCTCGGCCAAGTACGGAGATTTCATCAACGACCGCGCTCAGGCCATCATCGACGATGCCGTCGCGAAGGGCACATGCCGCCTTGACGACCTCGCTCTGGACTACTCGGTCGAGGTCACCGCCACGGTAGTGGGGCTGACCGAATCGTCGGTTGCCGGAATGTCCAAGCGCCTCGTCGGATTCTTCAAACAGCCCCCGGTCGACCTCTCCGCTCCATCGATGGGACGCACACCTCGGCAGTGGATGCAGGCGGCCATCAACGGACTCGTCCCGATCGCGCGGTTCTACTCCGCCGATGTGCGACCGGCGATCCGCGCCCGTCGCGCACGGCGACGTGACGATGTCCTCTCCCATCTGCTTGACGCCGGATACGGCACTGCCGACATCCTCGTCGAATGCATGACCTATGGCACTGCGGGCATGGTCACTACTCGTGAATTCATCTCTATGGCGTGTTGGCACCTGCTGTCTGACGACGAGTTGGGCCGCACATATCGTCAGGCGCCACAACCGGCCAGGTTGGCGATGCTGGAAGAGATCATCCGCCTCGACCCGGTGGTCGGCCACCTCTACCGGCGGGCACAGACCGATATCGACATCACCGACGACGGTCGCGTCCACACCATCTCCCAAGGCGATCTGATCGACGTGTGCGTCCAGCAGACGAACGCCGATCCGCAGGTGATGGGGGCGAGCCCGGATGCTCTCTGCCCGAGACGGGAGCGGAAGCAGGGAACGCCTGCAGCGGGATTGAGCTTCAGCGACGGAGCACACAGCTGCCCCGGTCAAGCATTGGCGCTGTTCGAAACCGATGCCCTCCTGCACCCGCTGCTGGCCCGTCGACCCCGCATTCTCCGTGAACCCTCGATCAGCTGGGACAACCTCATCGAGGGGTATCGCCTGCGCGGCTTGGATCTGAGCCTGATGGACAGGTCGCGCCCAGCAGCCACGAGAGAGCCGATATGAGCTCATTCCAATATCTGGCGCTGATGGGTGCCTGCCTGCTGATCACACTTCCTCTGGAACTGGTGTTCTCCGCCAGGGTGTATCGACGCTGGAAGATCCTGGTCGGATCTCTTGTTCCGATCGTCCTCATCTTCTCACTCTGGGACATCGTCGCCATTTCCCGCGATCACTGGACCTACAACCCGAAGTACGTCACCGGCATCCACCTCGGCGACCTTCCGTTGGAAGAGATCGTCTTCTTCATCGTCATCCCGATCTGCGCTCTGCTCAGTTACGAAGCTGTGGGCACCGTGCTCGAATTCTTCGCCAAGAAGGCCAAGAGCAGAAGGGGAGGCAATGGTGGTGCCTGAATACACGCTGATGACGATCCTCGGAATGGTGGTCGTCATCGGGCTCGAGGTCTTCGTCTTCCGCAGCGGGATCTTCCGACGCGCGAAGTACTGGGTCGCGCTCGCCATCTGTCTGGGATTCCAATGCCTGGTCGACGGATGGCTGACCAAACTGACCGACCCCATCGTCATCTACAACCCGTCTCAGTTCCTGAATCTGCGCTTCCCCTGGGACATCCCGATCGAAGACTTCGGATTCGGATTCGCCATGATCACCTCTGTGCTCATGATGTGGCAGTGGCAGCTCAACCGTCTGCAAAAGGGCACCGAATGACACCTGGACCACGACCCAGAGATCGACGTGCTGAGAACATCCCAGCACCGCAGGGACGTCCTCGCCCTCTCAGACCCAAACGGGTCACGGTCATCGGCGGGGGCATCGCGGGATTGTCCGCGGCCACGATCCTCGCCGAACACGGCGTCAAGGTCACTGTGATCGAGGCCGAGGACCACCTCGGCGGACGTGTGGGGGCGTGGCCGGTCGAGGCCGATCGGACCATGAGCCGAGGATTCCACGCCTTCTTTCGGCAGTACTACAACCTTCGCGATCTGCTCAGTCGGGCAGATCCCGAGCTCCACCGGCTGGAGCCCGTCGACGACTACCCTCTCACCCATCGCCGAGGCCTCACGGACACCTTCGCCTCGATCCCCCGAACTCCACCGTTCAATCTCCTCGGCTTCGTCTGGCGGAGTCCGACGTTCCCTCTGCATCGGCTCCTCGACGTCGACATCCCGGCTGCGGTGGAACTCATCGACGTCGAGTTTCCCGCCACCTACCGACAATACGACGGTGAGTCCGCGGCAGACTTCCTCGACCGGCTGCGCTTCCCCGAGGAGGCCCGCCATCTGGCTCTTGAGGTGTTCGCACGCTCATTCTTCGCCGATCCGGCCGATTTCTCCGCCGGAGAGCTCATCGCCATGTTCCACACCTACTTCGCGGGATCGGCCGAGGGGCTGCTCTTCGACGTCCCCGTCGATGACTACGACACCGCGCTCTGGGCTCCGCTGGCCGACTATCTCACCGAGCTGGGGGTGCAGATCCGCACCGGTGAGATGGTGACCTCCCTTGAAGCCACGTCCTCCGGCTGGATGGTGTCGACCGGTGACCACGAGGTCCACGGGGACGCTGTGGTTCTCGCCGCCGACCCCGCGCGGGCCCGCGAGCTGCTGAGAGCCAGCCACGACTCGATCGTGCCCACCGCTGTCACCGCACAGGAGTGGCTTGAAAACATCGATTCACTGACCAACGCACCCGCCTTCGCGGTGCTTCGTCTCTGGCTCGGTGCACCCGTGGCTGACCACCGATCGGCGTTCCTCGGCACCAGCGGATACGACGTCCTCGACAATGTCTCGGTGCTCGAACGCTTCGAGGACGGTGCCAGCCGGTGGGCGCAATCTCACCACGGCTCGGTCCTGGAACTCCACGCCTACGCGCTTGACATCGACGCCGATCCATCCGAGCAGGACAGGGCGAGCATCGTGGCCCGCCTGCTCTCCGACCTGCATCAGGTCTACCCCGAAACCGCCCATCTGCCCATCGTCGACCAGGAGCTGCTCATCACTGCAGACTGCCCGTTGACGGACACGCGCCCCTGGGATGAGCGCCCCGAATCCCTCACCCCGGTTCCGGGACTGGTCGTCGCCGGTGACTATGTGCGATGCAATCTCCCGGTGGCGCTGATGGAACGTGCTGCGACGACCGGTTATATGGCGGCCAACCATCTGCTTTCCTCGTGGAGGGTCGAGGGGACCCCGCTGTGGTCACCACCGACTCGCGGACTGCTGAGACGCGGGGTGCTCGGGCGCCTGGGGCGTGGGGTTCCGGGGCAGGCTAGGTAGATGAGACGCCGCCTGCCAGAGTTCACCCGACGACACCGCCGACCGCCCGCTTCCGAACGAGTATCACTGCAAATCACAGAGAGGAACTCATGAGCACTGACTGGAAACGCTTCATCCTTCCGTCGGCTGTGTGTGCCGGAGCAGCCACACTCGGTACACTCGGCACGAAGGTCGATACTGCTTGGTACTCGAATCTGAAGAAGCCTGCATGGCAACCACCGGGCCAGGTCTTCGGTCCCGCGTGGACAACCTTGTATTCGTTGACAGCATTCGCATCGGGCCGCGTTCTGAATCGCTTGCCGAACATTCGGGACCGACGAGCGTACCTGGGAGAGTTGGGCGCGAACATGGCAGTCAATGTGGCATGGAGTTGGCTGTTCTTCTCCGCTCGGCGTCCGGATGCTTCTCTCCTTACCTCGGCCGTGTTGGAAGCATCGACGCTGAGACTGCTGACGAAGGCCGCACAGGTCGATCGGGTGTCGGCTGCAGCACTCGCACCGTACGCGGCGTGGGTGGGATTCGCGACCGTTCTCAACGCGGAGATCCTGCGTCTCAATCCGAGCGGTCGCTGATGGGCACGACCGAGGAGGACCTCACTCTGGTGTGGTTTCGTGATGACCTGCGCGTGAGTGACCACGCAGCACTCACGGCGGCGCGTGCCGATGGCCGCGTCATCGCCGTGTGGATTCGTGAGACTCGCGACGGTCAGGGGCTGGGGCCAAGACCATTGGGCGGGGCCAGCCGATGGTGGGCGCACGAATCGTTGGCAGTTCTCCACCAGGAACTCTCTGATCTGGGAATTCCTCTGCTCTTCGCCGCAGGAGAGGCGGCTGCGATCATTCCGCGGCTGGCCAACAGCCTCGGCGTCGGTGCGGTCCGGTGGTCACGCCGCTACGCCCCTGCCTCCCGGGCGCTCGACAGCCAGATCAAGTCCGTACTCCGCGAGCAGGGCTTCACTGTCCATTCCCACATCGGGTCTCTCCTCGTCGAACCGTGGACGGTCGCACCTCAGGGTGGTGACCACTACAAGGTCTTCACCCCGTTCTGGAAGGCCGTGTCAGGACGCGAGGTCGGTGACGTGCTGCCCACTCCCGAACCACAGTCACCAATCGACCCGTCTCTGGTGGAATCCACGCGAGACTGCGCAGCCGTGACCGACCTCGACGGACTGGGGCTCCTCGACGGCACAGGGACCGGTTCAGGACATTTCGCAGCAGTCCGCGGTCCCCGATGGTGGCAGGACACCATCGCCTGCCACTGGCTGCCGGGAACCCGGGCCGCTGCCGACCAGCTCGACGATCTGGCGGTGGGCATCGACGGCTACAGCTCCACCAGGGATGTTCCCTCGGATGCCAACAGCACCTCTCGACTCTCGCCGAGGCTGCGGTTCGGAGAACTGTCACCGCGGCAGCTCCTCCACGCCGCCCAGACGACGAGGTCCGTCACCTCAGACGACCGCGCAGCATGGGTTCGTCAGCTCTACTGGCGCGAATTCTCCTGGCATCTGACTTATCACTACCCCGACATCGACTACACACCGATCAGGAGCGAGTTCAGGAACTTCCCCTACGAAGACGACGATGAGGCTCTGGCGCACTGGAGGTCGGGGGCCACAGGCTATCCACTCGTCGACGCTGGCATGGCACAGCTGTGGGAGACCGGGTGGATGCACAACAGAGTTCGGATGGTCACGGCGAGCTTTCTCACCAAGAACCTCCTCCAACATTGGTGGTGCGGTGAGCAGTGGTTCTGGGACACCCTCGTCGACGCAGATGAAGCCAACAACCCGGTCTCCTGGCAGTGGGTAGCGGGAAGCGGAGCCGATGCCGCTCCCTATTTCCGAGTCTTCAATCCCGAACGCCAACGCGAACGCTTCGATCCCGACGGCGCCTACGTCGACGGCTGGCTTCCATATCCCCCAGCTGCGGCGCCTGCTCCCATCGTCGACCTCGCGGATTCGCGACAGGCCGCATTGAGTGCCTACGATCGGATGAAGAATTTCTCCGCAGGAGATGTGTCCGCGGGCGATGTGTCCGCGGGCGATGACGATACGAAAGCGGTCCGATCATGAAGGTGCTTCTAGCAGGATGTGGTGATCTCGGAACCCGTCTGGGCCTGCGGCTGGTGCGAAGCGGCCATGAAGTCGTCGGTGCACGCCGGCGTCCCGAGCAGCTTCCCGACTCGTTCGAGACGCTTGCTGTGGACCTCGGCAACCCCGGTGACACCACCATCGACGGCATCGATGCAGTGGTCATCACGCTGACTCCCGATGACTATTCCGATGCGAGTTATGAGCAGACGTATCGCCGTGGAGTCGAGGGCCTGATCAGCATCCTGAGATCCCGACCCAAACGGGTGATCCTCGTGTCCTCGACTCGGGTCCTCGGCAGTGCGTCGCCTGGCGAGACTGCAGATGAGGACACTGAGCCCCTGCCTGAGTCGGCTCCTGCACGCACTCTCTGGGAGACCGAGAATCTGATTCGCAGTGCGTTCCCTTCCGCCTCGATCGTTCGGGCCGCCGGGATCTATGGTCGCGAGGATTCTCGTCTCGTCGACGGAGTTCTCTCCGGCCGAGCAGTGAACTACCGACGGTGGACGAATCGCATTCACTACAGAGATCTCATTCGTACCGTGGAAGCTCTCCTGTTCAATTCTGACCCGCCGCAGCTGTTGCATGCCGCGGACTCGTGTCCAGTTCAGTTGGGCGAGGTCGTCGAGTTCCTGGCTTCCGCGCTGAACGTCTCGCCTCCGCCAGACCTGAGGAAAGAGCCCGAGGCGGGAAGACGAATCGAGAACACTCGGCTCCATGACTTCATCGGAGCATTGGAGTTTCCAACGTTTAGAGACGGATACCGGCACCAGTTGCGCGATCTTGCGCCGGCAGCGGACCCGGGCTTGAGTCCCCACGGATGTGTTTGAGAACCAGTTCAGCGCTGATCAGGCACATCGGCACACCGACACCGGGTGCCGTCGTTGCACCGGCGTAGAAGAGTCCCTCTACCTTCTTGGAGGCATTCTGCTGGCGGAACATAGCGCTCTGCCGCAGCGTATGGGCAGGCCCGAGCATCCCGCCCAGCCACGAATTGAAGTTGCTGGAGAAATCCGTCGGACCCTGTGTCTGCCGAAATCTGATCCGAGCTCTCAGGTCAGGAACGCCCGCCCATTGCGCAATCTGATCGATGGCTCGATCCGCCGCACGCTCTATGCGCGGATCTCCCTGCCCATCGCTGCCGCCTGCACCCAGGCCTGCATCAGCGGGCACGGGTATGAGGATGAAGAGATTCTCGTGATCGGGTGGTGCCACGCTGGGATCGGTGTGGCTGGGTTTGCACACATAGGCCGATGCTGGGGAGGAGATCTTCGGTCGAGGGCCGAAGATGTCGTCGAAGTTGGTCGACCAGTCGTCGGTGAAGAACAGTGAGTGATGGGGAAGCTGCGGGACTTCTCCCTCAATTCCGAGGAAGACCAGAATGGCACCCGGCCCGCTCGTCACCCTCTCCCACCAGCTTTCAGGGAAGCTCCGATCGACAGGATCGAGGAGTCGAGTCTCCGTGTGGTGGAGATCAGCGGCGGAGACCACGATGTCACAGCGGTGTTCGTGCTTTCGGCCCTCGTGATCCGTCCAGACGAGACCGGTGGCTTTCCGGCGTCGAACGCTGTGCGGGACGGCAGATATGTGCTCCACCGCAGCGTTGGTGTGCACGCGGACTCCGGATTCTTCGACGATGCGGGTCAATGCGTCGACGATGGTTCTGAATCCTCCCATCGGGTATCGGACCCCGTCGTCGAGATCCAAGGCACTCATCAGGTGGTAGATCGCAGGTGCCGTTCGCGGGTCCGTGCCGAGGAAGATTGCCGGATATTGGAGGATCTGTCTCAGCACGGGATGTCTCACCGCGGCGGAGGAGAAGCGTTCAAGAGATGTGCCGAGCAGACGAATCAAGGTGGGGAGCGCGGTCATGATCTCTGTCCGAAGCATCGATATCGGTGAAGTGAAGGGATTGTAGAGGAAGTAGTCGATCGCCATGTTCTTGGCGCGCTCGGCCGATGCCAGGTATCGGCTCAGAGAACGGCCGCTGCCCCTCTCGACGCGTTCGAACACCTCGAGCACTCGAGCTCTGCCCTGCGGAATCGTGATCGTCTGCCCTGGTGCGGGTGTCGAGCCCGGGCTGAATACGCTGTAGGCCGGGTCAAGACTGCGCAGATCCAATTCGGCACTCGCAGAGGTCCCGACGAGGTTGAAGAAGTGTTCGTAGACGTCTGGCATGAGATACCAGGAAGGCCCGGTGTCGAATCGATAGCCGTCCCGCTCGATCGAACCGATACGACCGCCGAGCGTGGAATTCTGTTCGAAGAGATCGACGGTATGTCCTTCGCGTGCCAACAGGGCTGCGGTGGCGAGGCCCGCCGCACCTCCACCGATGACACCGATGCGTTGCGTCATGGCCGTCCTTCCCTCGCTGTCGACAGGATGGCTCGCGATGCCAGACGTGCCTTCACCACGTTGGGGATGCGCACACGCTCCTGATAGAGGCGATCTACGGAAGTGAGAGCGATCCTGTCGTTGAGAGCGGCGAAGAGTGCAGCAGCACTTCTCACGGCTGCTCTGGCGTCCTTCGGCAGCAGGGAGAACGTGGCCTGAGCATGCGCGAGCTGCTGTCGGATGATGATCACCCACGCGGTCTTGTCAGAATCTGAGAGTCGAGTCTCAGTGGTGAGGTAGCTGCGATGAAGGCGCGCACTGTCGTCGGCCAGATCGCGGAGGAAGTTGATGTTCTGAAACGCCGCCCCGAGCTGCCGCGCACCGAATTCCAGCGTCTCGACCTCGGCGGGGGTGCGGATCTGATCGCTGAGGAAGACCTTGAGGCACATCAGGCCGACCACCTCAGCGGAACCGTAGACGTAATCCCGATGCTCGTCCGCAGGGAGACTGCGGATGGGTGCACTCGGGGCGCTCAGATCTGCCCGCATTGAGGCGAAGAACGGCTCGATGAGGTCAAACGTGATTCCGGTAGTCCTGGCCGTCTGCGCGAACGCGTGGATGATGAGGTTGTCACTGATGCCGAAGTGGAGTGCGCTGCGGGTTGCGGCAGAGAAGTTGTCCAGCAGCTGCCGCTGCTGGTCTGCATCGAGTCCAGCATCAGCGGCAAGACCATCAACGATCTCGTCGGCGATCCGGACAAGGGCGTAGATATTGCGGATGTGGTGCCGATAGTGAGGGCCGAGGAGCCTGGTGGCCAGACCGAAGGACGTCGAATAGTTCGAGATGACGGCCGCGGCCGCCTGTTGGGCCGTGTGGCTGAACACTTCGTGCGTCTGCGGGAACATATTCGCTAGCTTAGCTAACGATTCTCATTCTGGCGTCCCCGGGGTGCGATTTCTTCGCAGCTGCGGCAATGTTCTTGGCCATGGCAGGAAAGATGAGTCGGTGAAAGGGCGAAACGAAGGCCCAGTAGATCCGACCGGGAACTCCCTTGGGGATGAAGATCGCCCGCTGCCTGAAGTCGCAGCCTTGACCGGCTTCTGTCGTGGTGAATTCAAGCCAGGCGCCGCCCGATACCCGCATCTCTGCCCGCAGGAGCAGCCGACGCTCGGGCTCGAGCTCTTCGACTCGCCACCAGTCGACCGGGTCACCGACCCGAAGCCGATCGGGAAGTCTCCGCCCGCGGTTGAGGCCTGCGCCGCCGACGATCTTGTCCCACACTCCCCGCACCTGCCACGCCAACGGCCACGAGTACCAGCCGTTCTTCCCACCGATGCCTTCGATGACCGGCCAGAGCTGCGCGGGAGTCAGATCTGGGAAGTGCAGTGTGCGATCATCGGTGAAGACGCGCTCTCCTGCCCATTCGGGGTCATTGGGCAGCGGCTTCGCCGCCTGGGCAAGCCCTCCGGCGTCGGCATCCCAATTGGTGTCGACGGCCCCTTCGGCTTCGCGCAGCAGAGCCAGGCGCACGGACTGCTCGAAGTCGAGCAGTCCCTCGGGCGGTGGAGGGATGACCTCATCGACGTCGCGGTCCTTGGTCACCGCGTCCTCCTGCAGCGACTGGACGAGCGGCAGCGTCAGTGCGAACGGCAGCGGGGTGACGAGTCCGACCCAGATGCCGGACAGTGTGGGTGCAGGCAGAGGCAGTGTGAGGACGTGTCGGGGTTTGAGTCCGGCGATCGCAGCGAATCTTCTCATGATCTCGGCGTACTTGAGAACATCATGGGATCCGATGTCGAAGGCACGGTTGACGTCGCCGTCGATGTCGACGGCCTTGAGGAGGTAGTAGAGCACATCACGGACCGCCAGCGGTTCGACGTGATTGCTGACCCACCTCGGCGCCGGCATCAGTCTCAATGTCAGGGCGAGATGACGAACCATCTCGAATGAAGCCGAGCCTGATCCGATGATGATGCCCGCCTGGAACGCGACGGCAGGCACAGGCGAATCGATGAGAATCCGGCCGACCTCTGCTCGCGAGCGCATGTGCATGGACAGGTCCGTCTTGTCGGGGTGGAGTCCGCCGAGGTAGACGATACGTCGAACACCGGCGGCTTCTGCCGCTTCGGCTACCCGCCTGGCCGTTGCGGCCTCCTTGTCTTCGAAGTCACGCCCCGATCCCATCGAGTGGACCAGATGGTGGATGACCTCAGCTCCGGTTGCGGCCTCGATGAGGCCGTCTCCATCGTCGAGATCGACGCGATGGATGTCGACCTCGTCGGCCCAGGGCACCTGTTCGAGCTTGTGCGGCGATCTCACGGCGACACGAACGTGGTGGCCGGCCTGCAGAAGGCGCGGGACGAGCCTCCCCCCGATATAACCGGTGGCCCCGAGCACAAGAACGGTTCGCGGGAGGGGCGAGGGGTCAATGGTTTCGAATCGAGATTGCGCCATTCTGTCACCATAGGCAATATTCACTAGCCTGGCTAGTAAACGGCGGAACTGCCTTGGCTGGTAATGCACGGAGCTGCCTTCACGACCATGCGACGCTTCAGTGTGCGTGCACCCAGAAATCAGCTCGCGTCACCGGCTCACCAGGGATTCGCCAGCTGCCACTGCTCGAACCAGTACCTGTCGCCCTGATAGTGGGACCTGGAAGGCTTGCAGCCCTTGAGATCCGCATGCTCTCGCAACCAGGTGCGCACCAGGCCAGGCACCTCGTCCATGCGATGGCGCCAGGCGTCGAGCGGCAACAGCAGCACCGTACCGTCCTCTGCCGTGAGGCGGCACGAGTAGTTCGGCAGCCCCTCGGTGTTCTGGGAATGCGTATAGCTGATCTGCTCGCAGCCCGTGGTGAGGTAGAAGCGGATGTACTCCCCCGAAACGTCTGAGCACAGCGACTTGAAGTCCTGGTACCGACCGAGCCATTCCGGTCGCTGATATTCGTTCATACGTTCTATTATGCTCTGCTTTCGGTCAGTCGTGAAGCATGCGCGTCAACGCGACTCTCAGCAGCCGTCAGTCTGAGGATTCCGGGAAATTTCGCGAATCGTCAATCCAAACGCACGAACCCTCCGAACCATTACTGCTTGCCCGGTGCAGATGATCTGCACCGCGTGTCAGGAAAGGACAGGGACAATGTTGAGCCTCAAACGCACAGGTCTTCGGGCCATCGGCGGTGCCGCAATCGCAGCTCTCGCCGTGATGGTCGGAGTCTTCGCCGCCCCCGGCGCAGCTTCGGCAGCTGAAGCACCACAGACAGATTCTGCAGATACCTCCAGCTCACTGATCGAAGGACCGCTCATCGATCTCGGAGATCTGATGAACCTCATCGGCTCGATCAACATCGGACAGTTCCAGTAACCGTCCTTCTGCCGTTTCAGCAAGACCGCATCACACTCTCGCGTTCGAAAGACACAATGACTGAAGACTCCCCCCGCATCGAACTCACGTCCGCACAAAGAGGCATCTGGTATGCCCAGAAGATCGAACCCGACAACCCGACATTCCAGATCGGGCTGTACGTCGAAATTCTCGGGCCTCTGGACATCGATGTCATGCGACGTGCCGTCGGCACCACCGTAGCCGAGGCCGATTCGCTCAACGTCGTCTTCGGCGAAGACGACCAGGGAGTCTTCCAAAAGCACGGCTCGCCTCGCAGTCACCTACACTTCCATGATCTGCGAGGCGGGTCGGTCGACGAATCCATGGCAAAGGCCCAGGCCCTCATGGAAGCCGACCTCGCCACCGTTCACGATATCGAGACCGGTGAGCTGCTCAGGTCTGAGCTGTTCCACCTCGGCGACGACCATTGGATCTTCTACCAGCGAGCCCACCACCTCCTCGTCGACGGCTACTCTGCCGTGCTCATCCTGCGACGCGAGTCGCAGCTGTACGGTGAGCTGGCTGATCCTGCCGCACAGCCATCGGATTCGCCTTTCGGCAGCCTGGAGGCCCTGGTGGCCGAGGAGGCGGACTACCGGGCGTCACAGCGTTTCCGCACGGATGCCGACTTCTGGTCACAGACCATCGCCGAGTCGGAGACCGCCACGGGCTTGGCGGGACGTCCGCCTGCCTCGGCGAAACAGCTGGTCACAGCCAACGCCGACATACCCCCGGAGCTGGCCAGGCAATTGGCGAGTGCCCAGTCGGCACCGACGCTCATCCTCGCAGCGGCTGCGACCTATCTGCACAGGATGACAGGTCGGAAGACCGTCTCCGTGGGCCTGCCGGTGACGGCCCGGCGCAGCGCACTGGCCAAATCAGTGCCGTCGATGATGTCGAAGATCCTGCCGCTGCAGCTGACCACTGCACCCGAGACCACCTTCCCCGAACTCCTTGAGAGCACGGGTTCCGCCCTGCGCTCGACACTCATCCACCAACGATTCCAATATCAGGAACTCGATACCGACACGAGCTACATCGGGCCCTCGGTCAACATCTTCCCTGCCGTCGATGACATCAGCTTCGGTCAGGCTCAGGCCTCCCTTCATCTTCTGTCCACGGGGCCCGTCGATGATCTGTCGATCATCGTCCACGGCCTGGGCGCGGACCAGAACTCCTCCGGCAGGGACTCACGAACTGCGATCGTTCGGCTGGAGGCCAATGCCGAGCTCTACTCCCAGGAGAGCCTCGCCGATCACCTCGGACGCTTCCTCTCCGTCCTCGCCCAGCTGGATCCCGGTCACGCTCAGTTGGAACCCGGTCACGCTCAGCCTCTGGGCGGATTGTCTCTGCTCGACGACAGCGAAGCAGACGAGGTCATCGCCGGCGGACAGGGCCGAATCCAGGACATCCCCCACCACACCGTGGTCGACGAATTCGTCAGCCACGCGCATCAGACCCCCTTCGCCTCCGCTGTCGTCGCCGATGACGGGCATCTCAGCTTCTGCGAACTCGATCGCCGTTCGACACAATTGGCCGGCCATCTTCGCCAGCAGGGCGCCGGCCCAGGCACACGCGTCGCCGCACGCATCGGACGGACCACGGCGATGCCGGTCGCTGTGCTCGGGGTCCTCAAGGCGGGAGCTGCATTCGTTCCCCTCGATCCCGATCATCCGGCGGCCCGAATCGAAGCAATGGTCGCCGACGCGGCCCCGGCCCTCGTACTCAACTCCTCAAGCGTGCCCGGCCCTGACGGAGAGACCACGATTCTCACAGACCGACCTGTCATCGACCTGGATTCGGACGAGCTCGCCGCTGCACTGTCGTCCAGGACCTCGCAGACGGCGCCGGGGGCCCCAACGGCCCC
>NZ_JBHFIH010000013.1:58679-137294 GCF_057334195.1 Brevibacterium sp. AGC70
CCGCCCCCCCACGACCTCGCCTATGTGATCTTCACGTCCGGGTCGACCGGCCGGCCCAAGGGCATCGGCGTCGAACATCAGTCGCTGCTCAATCTCTTCCTCAGCCACCAGGAGACCATCTTCGCTCCAGCCGCGGAACGCCTCGGTCGCGGGCTGCGGGTGGCACACACCGCAGGGATCTCATTCGACGCCGCATGGGACCCGCTGCTGTGGCTCTTCGCCGGGCATGAACTCCACCTCATCGACTCGCTCACCCGCCGCGACCCAGAGGCCCTGACGGCCTACTTCACCACCCATGGCATCGACTCCACCGAGACGACGCCCTCGTTCATCAAGGCTCTGCTGGCTCATAGCAGCTTCGGCGCGGACGGCCACCCCAGCGTCGTCGCGTTGGGCGGAGAAGCAGTCGACAGCGGACTCTGGAAACAGCTGGCCGCGCGTGAAGGAATGACCGCCTACAACCTGTACGGACCGGCAGAGACCACCGTCGACAGTCTGACCGCAACCATCGCTGCCGACACGTCGCCGATCCTCGGCCAGTCCGTCACGAACACTCGGCACTACGTCCTCGATTCCCGGCTGGCCCCTGTGCCCGAACAGGCCACCGGAGAGCTCTACATCGCAGGGCTCAACCTGGCGCGCGGCTATGTGGACCGTCCCGGTACGACATCTGAACGCTTCGTTGCCGACCCGTTCGCCGACGATGGTTCGAGGATGTACCGTACCGGAGACATCGTCCGCCGGCCCCTGAACGGCGGCATCGAGTTTCTGGGCCGCGCCGATGAGCAGATCAAACTGCGCGGCTACCGAGTCGAACTCTCTGAGGTGGAACTCGCCCTGCAGTCTGATCCCAGGATCAGTTCGGCCATCGTCGAACTCAGGCAGAACCAGGCCGGCTATGCTCAGCTGCTCGGTTTCGTCACCTCTCCTTCGCAGCTCGATACCGCCGAGGTGCGCCGCATTATGAAGACCCGTGTCCCGGACTACATGGTTCCCTCGTTCATCATGCAGATTGAGAGCATTCCACTCACAGTCAACGGCAAACTCGACCGCCAGGCCCTCCCCGAACCGGAATCGGCACGTTCCGAATCCGAAGCGCCGAGAGACTCCCAAGAACGGATCGTGGCCGAGGCCTTCAGCGACGTGTTGGGCATCGACTCCGTCGGCATCGACGATGACTTCTTCGAACTCGGCGGACACTCGCTGCTCGCCACCCAATTGGTCGCCAACCTGCGCACGAGCTTCGCCACCGCACCCGCCCTGCGCGAGGTATTCCAACACCCCACGGTCCGCGAGCTCAGCGCCCGCTTCGACCCGAAGGCCACCACCGACGATGCCGGTCATGAGCTCGTCGCCGCAGACCGACCCACCCAGGTACCACTCTCATATGCCCAGGCTCGTCTGTGGTTCATCAACCAGTTCGATCCGAGTTCCGCGGCGTACAACATTCCCCTGACTCTGCGCGTGCGCGGACGACTCGACGTCAATGCGCTGCAATCGGCCATCAATGACGTCACCGCGCGGCATGAGAGCCTGCGCACCGTCTTCCCCTGGACGGCTGGGCAGCCCGAGCAGGTCATTCTCAACCCGGCCGACGCCCGCGTCGCTATGTCCACGGTCGGCGTCAGTGAAGGGCTCGTCCACCACACCGTGGAAGCTGAGGCCACCCGAGGATTCGACGTCTCCACAGAACTTCCGATCAGGGCCCTCCTCATCAGGCTCAGCGAGGATGATCATGTGCTGATGCTGACTCTGCACCACATCGCTGCTGATGGCTGGTCACTTGGACCCCTGGCCAGAGACCTCTCCACCGCCTATCGCGCTCGCGGGCAGGGTCGGGCCCCGGCCTTTCCCCCTCTTACTGTGCAGTACGCCGACTACGCCCTGTGGCAGCGAGAGACCCTCGGAACCGAGGACGACCTGAACAGTGCGCTCTCGCACCAACTGGCATTTTGGAAGGACACGCTGGCCGACGCGCCCTCACAGCTGCGCCTCCCCGCTGATCGGACCAGAAGTGCTGCGAACTCAGGATCTGTCTCCCGTGCAATTCCGGTCGACATCAGTCCCACGGTCCATGCCGGACTGCGCAGACTCTCCAGCGAGCGCAATGCCAGCCTGTTCATGGTGCTGCAGGCGGCATTCGCCGTCCTGCTGGACAAGCTCGGTGCGGGCAGTGACATCCCCATCGGCACCCCAGTCGCAGGCAGAACCGAGACCAAGCTCGACGAACTCGTCGGGTTCTTCGTCAATACGCTCGTCCTGCGCACCGACACCTCGGGCAATCCGAGTGCTGCCGACGTCATCGACCGAGTCCGCGGATCCAACCTCGCGGCCTACGCCAATCAGGATGCCCCGTTCGAGCGCGTCGTCGACGAGCTCGACCCACCGCGTTCTGAAGGTCTTCACCCCCTGTTCCAGGTGATGCTGACACTGCAGAACACGGAGCCTGTCGATATCGACATGGGCGACCTCAACGTCGAGCCGGACTCCGGCCCGCAGGTCTCGGAGGCGAAGTTCGACCTGCTCCTCGATCTGGCCGAACGCCGTGGTGAGGCGGCCGGAATCAGCGGCTCCCTGGAATTCGACTCCACACTCTTCGACGACTCCACTGCCCGCGGGATCGCCGCCAGGTTCGTGGACGTGCTCGAACAGTTCGCCACCGAACCGAACCGTCTTCTCTCAGACGTCGAGGTACTCAGCGGCGCAGAGCTCGACACTATTCGCCAGGAGAGCCGCGGAGCCGATCGCGAGCGAGTCGAGACGACGATCATCGACGCGCTCGACACCACTGTCCACCGTCACCCCGAGCGGACCGCACTCGTGGCCGAGGACACCGAACTGAGCTTTGCCGAACTCGGGGACCGCGTGCACCGCTACGGCCGCGCGCTCAGCCGGCGAGGCATAGAACCCGGTCAGCGGGTCGCGATCGCTCTGCCACGATCCGCCGATGCCATCATCGTGCCATTGGCGGTGCTGAGCATCGGAGCCATCGCCGTTCCCATCGACCTCAGCTACCCGCAGGAACGGATCCGGCTGATCCTCGACGTGAGCGACCCGGTCGCCGTCATCATCGACTCCCCCGACGTGCCGGTGCGAGCGGGCACAACCATCTCCACCGCGGATCTGCATGCCGAACCAGCATTCGCTCGCGGGGACGACTATCGTCCGAATCTCGATGACCGCGCCTATGAGATGTACACGTCCGGGTCCACCGGAACACCCAAGGGCGTCGCTGTGCCCCACCTCGGGCTGGCCAATCTCCTGGCTCACCACCAGGAGACGATCTTCGCCGAGGCAGGCCTGGGTGAAGAGTCGGTCAGAGTCGCACACACCGCCGGTCTGGGTTTCGACGCCGCCTGGGACCCGGTGCTCTGGCTCGTGGCCGGAGCGAGCCTGCACATCGTCGACGAAGATGTGCGCCGAGATGCCGAGGCGCTCGTGGAATTCTGTCGTGAGCAGCAGATCGATGCGCTCGAGACCACGCCTTCATTTGTGCGTCAGCTGATTGCCTCCGGTCTCCTTGACCGGGTCGGAGCCCTCGAACACGACCCTGATCGCGCCGATCACGCCGACGGCCGTGGCGAGACACAGCACCGCAAGACCCCTGTGCTGACGATCGCTCTCGGCGGAGAACCCGTGCCTGATGACCTGTGGCGTGAACTGGCCCAGCACGCGGGTACACGAGCCTATAACTTCTACGGGCCCACCGAATTCACCGTGGACTCAGTCACCGCAAAGATCGAAGGAGAGCACACCACGATCGGGCATCCGGTCAGGAACGTTCAGGCTCTGGTCCTGGACCAGCATCTTCGCGAAGTTGCCCACGGCGTCGTCGGCGAGCTCTATCTCGCAGGAGACGGAATCGCCACCGGCTATGTCAACCGCATGGCAGAGACCTCGGCGCGGTTCGTCGCGAACCCACACGGCGACGGCGAGCGCATGTACCGGACGGGTGACCTGGTCCGCCGAACCTCGGACGGACGCCTCGACTTCATCTCCCGTGACGACGACCAGATCAAGCTGCGCGGGTACCGGATCGAGCTCGGAGACGTCGAAAATGCGCTGACCGCCTGCCAGGGCGTCGAACAGGCCGCGGCCGTAGTCGACAACCCGCAGGACCCGCAATCGGCACGACTCGTCGGCTACTATGCCGGCGACGTCGAGGAGAGCGTCATCCGCAGCCATCTCACCCGCCGACTTCCGGCACCGATGGTCCCACGCGTGCTCATCTCAGTCGACTCGATTCCGCTGACGTCTCACGGCAAACTCGACCGCGGTCGTCTGCCGGTTCCGAACCTGACGGGAGGCCGGTCCTCCCGCGCCGCCCAGACTCAGGACGAACGCACCATGTGTGAGCAGTTCTCGCTCGTGCTCGAGGCCGAGCACATCGGACTCGACGACGACTTCTTCGAGCTGGGCGGTCATTCGCTGCTCGCCGTCTCGCTCATCGGTCACATCCGTGAGGCATTCGACGCCGATCTTCCGCTGCGAACGATCTTCGATGCTCCCACTCCCGCGGCCCTGCTGGGCCGCCTCGATGGCTCGTCCCGCAGCCTGCCGACCGGACTGGATGAAGGCAGGTCAGCACGCACCGAAGAGGTGCCCACCGCTGACCCCGGTGCCACTTCGGGGCTGCGCCTGTCCGAGTGGAAACGCTCTTCCCAGAGTGCTCGCCCTCACGCGATCCCCTTGTCTTTCGGGCAGGCGAGAATGCACTTCCTCAATCAGCTCGACACCAGGGCCTCCGACTACACCATCTCTCTCGCGGCGCGTTTTGAGGGAGACCTGGACCCGGATATCCTGGCCCAGGCTCTGAATGAGGTCATCACTCGGCACGAGATCCTGCGCACCATCTATCCGACCATCGATGGCAGACCTGTCCAGCACATCCTGCCGCCAGAGGCCGGACACGGCATCCTCGATCGCCGCACCACCCCGTCGCCGGCCGCGACCACAGAGGAGATGGCCCGGGAAGCCGCCCGAGGATTCGACCTCAGCACCGACCTGCCCCTGCGGGCTGTCCTCTTCGCCGAAGGCGGCCAATGGGTCCTTCATCTCGTCATGCACCATATCGCCACCGACGGAGCGTCCTTGGGGCCGCTGACTCAGGACCTGGCGACCGCCTATGCCGCACTGCGCGGCTCCGCCCAACCGATGCGACGAAAGCTCGACGTCCAGTACGCTGACTTTGCTCTGTGGCAGCGTCACGTGCTTGAAACGCAGACTCTTGTCGGTGACGGTCGTCCGCTCCTGGAGCACAGAACCCAATTGTGGACCGAGCGCTTGGCGGGCATTCCGTCCGAAACGCCGCTGCCCTCGGACCATCCTCGTCCGCATACCGCCCGTCAAGCCGGCCGTCACCATCACTTCCGCCTC
Organism: Brevibacterium sp. AGC70; assembly: GCF_057334195.1. Classification (NCBI taxonomy): domain Bacteria; kingdom Bacillati; phylum Actinomycetota; class Actinomycetes; order Micrococcales; family Brevibacteriaceae; genus Brevibacterium; species Brevibacterium sp. AGC70. The sequence goes on from NZ_JBHFIH010000013.1 coordinate 64,056, forward strand.
GACGACCGCACGACGCAACGCCTGACCGCCATCGCCGCCGAGGCGGGAGCCAGCCTGTTCATGGCACTGCACGCAGTGCTCGCCGGGTTCCTCAGCAGAATCGGCGGCAGTGAGGACGTCGTCATCGGCTCGCCGAGCGCCGGACGTTCGGACCCAGAGCTCGAGGACATGGTCGGGCTCTTCGTCAACACCGTCCCGATCCGCACCGATGTCTCCTCCCAACCGGATTTCCACACCCTGCTTGCGCGCACCCGAACCGCGGTCATCGACGCACTGGAACTCGACGACGTACCATTCGAGCGGCTGGTCGAAGCCATCAATCCGCCCCGGGTGCTGGGCCGCCATCCTCTGTTCCAAACCATGCTCTCCCTGGAGAATACGGCCTCTCCCCTCCTCGACCTCCCGGGAGTCGACACGAGCATCGAACCGGAGGTCGAGACCGGAGATGCGAAGTTCGACCTCTCCTTCACCTTCCGCAGGACCGCCTCAGGCAGGTCGACTCCCGAAGCCGGTCTGGACGTCGTGCTCGACTACAACTCCTCGATGTTCGAGACCGCAACGATCAGCGACATGTGTGAGAATCTGTCCAGGTTCGTCGCCGAACTCGTGCAGAAGCCCGCAAGGTCGATCTCCGACATCTGCCTCCTCGAGACTGCAGAGGTCACTCACGCGATCAACCAACTCGCCGGCCCGGTCTCCTCGGGTTCTCTGCCGATGGTCCTCGATGTCTTCGCCACCACTGTGCGCCAGCTGCCCGATTCCACCGCGGTGGAATCAGCCGACACCTCGCTGACGTTCAGGGAACTCAACGAAGCCTCCGATCTGCTGGCCCGCGAACTCGTCAGGTTCGGTGCCGGGCCCGGGTCGACGGTGTCCGTGCGGCTGAGCCGCGGCGTAGGCATCATCGTCGCCACCCTGGCCGTTCTCAAGTCCGGTGCTGCCTACAACCCGATCGACATCGACTACCCCACAGGTCGCACGACTGCGATCTTGGCCGATGCGACACCGAGCATCGTCTTAGCCGAAACAGGAACCGCGGAGGAGCTGGCACCTGTCCTCGCCGAGGCCGGGATCGCCCCTCCCATCGTTGAGATTTCAGCCCTCGACGGCACAGTCGACGATGCCCGACCGACCTGGCCGTGGCCAGTCTCGGTGACTGCGGCACCGGAACAGACGCCTCCGGCGGGACAACTCGATCCGGCGGCCTATGTGACCTTCACTTCCGGCTCGACTGGACGGCCCAAAGGCGTTGAAGTCGGCCACGATGCGCTGGCGAACCTGCTCGCCTCCCACCGCGCCACCTATCTGCCGACCCCGGCCACCGGTGCCGAGCAGGTCACGGTGGCTCACACTACCGGTATCGGCTTCGACGCCGCATGGGACCCCCTGCTGTGGATGATGGTCGGGCACCGCGTCCACATCACCTCCACACTGGTCCAGCGCGACCCACAGCAGCTGGCACACCTGCTCCGCGATCTGCGTATCGGGTTCTGGGAGACCACCCCCAGCTACCTGCGTCAGCTCAGAACAGAACCGGACTTCCTGGAACTGATCGACCAAGCGGCCAAGGCAGATGACCCAGTGACTCTCGCCCTCGGCGGTGAGGCGATCGATGAGGACCTCTGGGGGTGGCTGCGCGAACGCCCCGGCATCAGTGCCTACAACCTCTACGGCCCCACCGAAACCACTGTCGACGCCTTTGCCGGGCCCGTAGCCGCCTCCGCGGCTCCGGTTCTCGGCTCGGCGCTGCAGCACATGCGCGGCTATGTGCTCGACGAACGACTCCACCATGTGCCAGCCGGGACGACTGGAGAGCTCTATCTCGCCGGGCGCCAGTTGGCACACGGATACCGAGGCCGCAGCGGACTGAGCGCCGAACGCTTCGTCAGTGATCCCTACGGTGAGCCAGGTGAACGCATGTACCGGACCGGGGACCTCGTTGTTCGTCATCACAACGGCGGCCTCAGCTTCCTGGGTCGCAGCGACAACCAGATCCAACTCCGCGGGTTCCGGGTCGAACTCGGCGAGGTCGAACGCGCACTGCGCTCGGCCCCGAACGTCAAGGACGCACTCGTGAGGCCATTCGGCGCTGATGCCGCCACCATGGCGCTGGTCGGCTATGTCGTAGCGGCTGGGACCACTGCCCCGGGAGCGGGAGAGGAGCGTGCAGACCTCGCCGATGAGGCTCGGCGACATGTGCGGTCGATGGTGCCGAACTATATGGTCCCGCCGCGGATCGTCGTCATCGACGAGATCCCACTGACAGCGCACGGCAAGATCGATGAGTCAGCGCTTCCCGACCCATCACAGACAGAGCTCGGGTCGCGTTCGGCACCTCGCACGCCACGCCAGGAGACCGTGGCCGCCATCTTCGCCGAGGTGCTCTCACTGCCCCGTGTCGGGATCGACGAGTCGTTCTTCGAACTCGGCGGCCACTCCTTCCTCGCCCGACCGCTCATCGCAGCCGTCAACGAGGCCCTCGGTGCCGAGCTCTCGGTCCAGTCCCTCTTCCGCTCGCCGACAGTCGAGCAGTTGGTGGACGAAGCGGGCCAGGAGACTGCTGATTCGGTCAGGGACAGCCTGCAGCGTCTGCTTCCGCTGCGTACGACGGGCACGAAGGCTCCTCTCTTCACGGTGCATCCGGCCACCGGCATCAGTTGGGGCTTCGCAACGATGCTCCACGGCCTCGATGCACAGCGTCCGCTGATCGGCCTGCAGATGCCGGGACTGGCACAGGAGGATCCGGAGCAGGTCACTGCTCACACGCTGATCGAGCTCGCCGACGATTACATCGCGCAGATGAGGTCGGTGCAGCCGGAGGGTCCGTATCACCTGCTGGGTTGGTCCTTCGGCGGCATTCTGGCGCACCGCCTGGCCGCGCGGCTGCAAGAGCTCGGTGAGGACGTTGCCTTCCTCGGGATCCTCGACGCCTTCCCCGACGGTCAAGCCGCCAACGAAATGGTCGTGGGTCCGGAGCTGTGGGCCGACTACCTCGGCGCCAATCATCCTGGCGTTCGGGTCGGAACGGAAGACCTCGACGACGAACGGGTTTTGGAGCTGCTGCGCGAACTCGGCAATCCGCTGGGCAACGTGTCGACTGAGACCATGAAGGCGATGACCGACGGGTTCTTCACCATGTCTCGACTGCTCCGGGAAGCTCCAGCGGAGAGATTCGTCGGCGATGTCGTGGTCTTCACAGCCACCCAGGATGTTCCGCCCGGCACCCCCACTGCCGAATCATGGCGGCCATATGTCACTGGTCACATTCACGTCACCGAAGTCCCGGCACGACACGCAGGCATGCTCACAGTGCCTGCCCTTCGAGAAATTCTTCCCGCGATGGCAATCCACTTGGACGATGACGCCGAACCACAGATGTAAGCGTTATATCTCACCAGCAATCGACAGGAGATGAGGAAAAGTGCAAAACCCCTTTGATGACACCACCGCCACTTTCCGTGTACTCGTCAACGACCTCCAACAGCATTCCCTATGGCCGACGTTCGCCGATGCGCCCGCTGGTTGGGTCATCGCCTTCGGCCCGGCTCAGCGCGATGAATGCCTCGAATTCGTCGAGGCGAATTGGACGGACATCACTCCGCGCCGGCTCGCCGAGATCGCGTCATAGTGATCCGCATTGACCAGCTGAGGAAGAACTACGGAAGCTTCAGAGCCTTGGACGGAATCGATCTGCAGGTCGACCAGGGACAGATCTTCGGATTGCTGGGGCCCAATGGGGCAGGCAAGACCACCACGGTCAAGGTTCTGTCGACGCTGATCCGTCCCGACTCCGGAGACGCGACCGTCGCGGGGAACTCGGTGACAGCCGATCCCACCGCCGTGCGCCGCAGCATCGGACTGTCCGGACAGTATGCGGCAGTCGATGAGAAGCTCACCGGCTACGAGAACCTCCTGATGGTCGCCCGACTCTACGGGATGAGTCGCACCGAGGCGCGAGCTCGAGCTCGCGAACTGCTCAGGGAGTTCGCCCTCGTCGACGTCAGAGACAAACGAGCAGGCGCCTATTCGGGTGGCATGCGACGGCGCCTCGACCTGGCTTCGGCTCTGGTCTACAGGCCACCGGTTGTGATTCTCGACGAACCCACCACCGGCCTCGACCCCCGCGGCAGGCTGGACACCTGGGACGTCATCTCCACTCTTGTCGGCCAAGGGACCACTGTGCTGCTGACGACCCAATATCTGGAGGAAGCCGATCAGCTGGCGGATCGCATCGCCGTCATCGACTCCGGTCGAGTCATCGCCGAGGGGACCTCGAACGAACTCAAGGTCAGCCTCGGCGCAGAACGCATCGCGCTGACCCTGGTCAGCTCCGATTTCCTCGCCGAGACTCTGCGCATCATCGAGCGTCTCCTCGGAGGCTCGGTCACACCGCAGCACGATTCCACGGGTCAGCGCCTCACGGTCCCGGCCTCGCAGGGACAGAAGACTCTGCTGGAGGTGCTCGGAGCTCTGGACCGAGCCGGTGTCGTCGTCACCGAGGCGGCACTGTGCCGTCCGACGCTCGACGACGTCTTCCTGGAGCTGACTGGAAGCCCGGCCACTGCGGAACCATCGCCTCAGCCGCAGCCGGAAGTCGAGGTGGAGGCTTGAGCACCATCACGTCGGCGGCACGCGACAGCTCCGTCATCGCCTGGCGCAATCTCCTCAACGTGGGCCGAACCCCCGGAGCCCTGGTCACCGGCGTCGTGCAGCCGGTGATCTTCGTGTTCCTGCTCGCGTTCGTCTTCGGCGGCAGCCTGGGCGGCGCACCCTATCGGGAGTTCCTCATCGGGGGAATCCTGGCCCAGACGCTGACCTTCAACTCCTCATTCACGGCCGTCTACCTCGCCAAGGACCTTCAGCTGGGGCTCATCGACCGGTTCCGATCGCTGCCGATGTCCCGCGTGGCAGTCATTCTGGGCCGGACCACATCCGATTTGGCCACCGGTGTGATCTCCCTCGTCGTCACCATGGCCTGCGGACTGATCATCGGGTGGCGCATCACCGAAGGCCCATGGTCAGCGCTCCTCGGCATCCTGCTCCTGCTCCTCTTCGGATTCGCCATGTCGTGGATCGGAGCGTTCATCGCGTTGACGGCGCGAAGTGTCGAGGTGGCTCAGAGCCTCGGCCTGATCTGGCTCTTTCCGGTCACCTTCCTCTCAGGGGCCTTCGTCTCGGTCGATTCACTGCCTGGACCAATGCAGCCGATCGCCTCGTGGAACCCCGTCACCGCAGTGGCAACCAGCGTCCGAGAACTGTTCGGCAATGTCTCCCCCGCTGGGTACACCTCAGGCACCGGCTGGGCGGCAGACAACCCGATGCTCTACGCGGTGATCAGCTGCGTGGCTGTCATTGCGATCTTCTCCACGATCGCGGTGTCCCAGTACCGAGGGATCAGTCGCAGATGACCGTTGCCGGGATCGAGTACCTGGTGTGCGACATCAGCGAGGTGCGCGAGATTCAGCGGGCTCACCCATGGCTCGCCTCACTGCTCTCACCGGCTGAGATGAAGCGTTCCGATCGCATGCGCCACGCATCCGATCGGATCGCCTATCGCTGCGCACATCTCGTCCTGCGTCTCGTCGCTGCTCGTCGAATCGGTGCCGATGTTCGGAGTGCTGGTGACCTGGAATTCACGCGTTGCTGCCGCAGCTGCGGTGGACCACACGGCAAGCCGCGGGTCACGGGCGCAGAAGTCAGCCTGTCGCGATCGGGAACGATGGTGATGGTCGGCTCTGCGCCGCCGTCCTCACCCATCGGCGTCGACATCGAAGGTCTCCCGAGCGCCGTATTCCCCGGATTCGATGACTATGTGCTGGCCCCGAACGAGGGCACCTCCGACTGCACGAACCCAGATCGGAGGCGTCTCGAACTCTGGGTAGCCAAGGAAGCCGCGCTGAAGACGAGTGGACATGGTCTGATTGTGGAGCCCAACAAGCTCGAAGTGGTGCGAACCGAAGTGATGCGAACCAGTGAGGAAACGTTATCTCTTGACGGCAGCGGTGCTTGGACATCTTCGATCAGAGCCCCCGACTATCCGGAAATCGATGGATTGAGCCTAGCCTCCGTGCCCTGTCGTCGCTCTCATGCGGCGGCACTCAGCTGTGTCGACCAACGACCGGTTACTCGCCTGACCCTCTCGGACCTTCTCATCGAGTGACGGGACGACCGTCACGTTGGGGTGCCGGTGAGCATACCGGCAATCAATCCGAGCACTGCAATGACGGCCAAGACGATGATGAGCACACGTTTACGCATAGTCCTGATTCTACGCAGGACGCCTGGACAGCAGCTCCGCGAGGAACGAATCATTCGCTTCTCCTCGACACACGCATGAGCAGAACCGCCAGCAGGACGCAGAGCAGGTAGACCAGTCCGACAACGGCCCAGCCCAGCGAGAAGCCACCGGGTGAGCTGACCAACAGCCCCATGGCCACCGGCCCCAGGGCGAACCCGGCGAACATCCCGGCGGTGACCATTCCACTTGCCGACGCCATCGCGATCGCGGGAATCGATCGAATGAGAGCGCTCATGAGAACCACCGAGACGCCGAGTGCCGAGGTGCCATGCAGGGCCGCCGCGATCCACAGCAGCCACGGCCAACTGGTCGCACCAGCGGCAAAGAACAAGGCGGCACCGATGACGGCGATGAACGCAAGAAGCAGCAGCACGCGGGGCCCAGAAGCACCGCGAGCCATATGCCTGGCCCAACCGACTCGGGCAGCCACACCGATCGCACCGGCAACTGCGGCGGTGACACCGCCGAGCACGAGCGGAAAGTCCAACTCGCGCACTGAGAACAGCGGCATGTAGACATTGGTTGCTTGGACTCCGATGCCGTTGAGCAGGCCGAATGCCGCCAGTGCCCACATCATGCCCGGATACCGCGGCGAGGTGGCTGGCGTGGGTGTCACCGGCGCAACAGGATCAGCGGCAGCGCCGACGCCTTCGGCGAGATCGAGTTCACCGGGATCAGGTTCGGCAACCGAGGCCGAAGTCTCGGTCAACAGTGGTGCGGCGCCCAGCGAACGCCAGGCCATCACCATCAGGACGAGCGGGACGAGTGCGATGACCAGCGCCGCGCCCCGCCACCCTGCAGCCGCTGCCAGAAGAGGGAAGACCGCGCTGGCGACCAGCTGGCTGACCTGCACCCCCGACTGCTTGATCCCCACCCAGCCGATCCGCTTCTGCACCGGAACACGTTCGAGGAGGATCCGATTGGTGACCCCGTTGGGGAAAGACTGAGCAAGGCCCGACAGTGCTGCGGCGATGATCAGCATCACGAATCCGGCAGGGACTGCCACCAGTGCCAATGCCGCGGCGGCGAGTGCGAACACAATGATCATGAGGGACATGTCCGAATGCCTGTCGGCGACACGTGCCAGTGTGGCGTTGCCGATGGCCGCACACGCGAAGCAGGCGGTGGCCAGGAGACCGAATTGTGCCTCCGAGATGCCGAGGTCGACGATGATCGAGTCGCTGACAGCACTGAGTCCGTAGAGCAGCAGTGGTCCGGCACCGACAGCGCCCAGCAGGACCGTCAGCAGACTTCGGCTCGGTGCCTGCTGCTCTCGTCTCGCCAAACCCCGCTCCCTTCATGCTCCCTTTCCGCATGGTAGGCAAACTGAGGGGCCGCAGTGGTTTGAGTCCGAGTGGTGACCACTTCACTGAGGTCGATCAGGGGATGACGCATCCGCTAGCCAGCACCGTGGCGTAGGAGTAGAAGACTGAGGAGAACACGGTGACGAATGCCGCGAGCACACTGACCAGAGCCAACACCGGCAGTATCCCGGACGTCATCGTGGCCGGTGAGACCAACTGCCGAATGCGATCAGCTCCGGCGATGTTGAGGGCATGGAGACCGCCGAGGTGGTCGCCCTGGCTCGTCGGCTGCCCGATCTTGAGGAGAGCGCTGGCCAGAGCCGCCGTGCCGGCGACCTGCCTCGCTCGGTTATCGGCAGCGATCTCGAGATAGCGGGGAATGGAAGCGGCCACCTCGGCGAACAAGGGAATGAACGACAGCGGTCGCACGAACGTGTCGACGATTGCCATCACCCGATGATGCCCGCCCTCGATGTGGGCTCGTTCATGCTCGAGCACGGCGGTGAGCTCATTCTTCTCCAAGCTCGCGCACAGCGCTTCGGAAACGATCACACCACCGTATTTCTGTGGCAGTGAGAACGCGAACGGGGCCCGGCCCTCGAGGACGTTCAGTGAATGCCCGTTGACATCAGCGACCGCCGAGTCCCGGCGCAGACGCCGGGCTGCAGCCGAGTTCGCCTGTTTGCGACGAGTCCGCTGATGCAGCGCCCAGACGACGGAGACCACCGAGAGCACAAGCGGGAAGATGAGGAAGAGGACCACCGGGACCAATGTGTCGACCTGCGCCAGCCCGGGGAACGGGCTGGCTGCGATGAGGCACCGCTGGCACACATCGGCAAGGGGAACGGGGAGAACATCCGGGCCCTTGAACAGCGTGGCGGCCATGAGGCTCAACGCTGCCACGACGGCCCACCACATCAGGGACACCAACAGGAGCCCATACACAGCCAGTTGCGGTACTCGCATGAGAACCGGCGCGGCCGTTCTCACGAGAAAGGGACCGATGAAGGTGATGAGGGCGAACAGAGCGATTGCGCCGGCGCCGATGAGCACCAGACTCATCCGCGTTCGTCCTTGGAACTGAGATAGCCACGAAGGAGCTCGACGTCCTCGGCTCCGATGCCTTCGACGAAGTGCAGGATCGATGCCGCCCGGTCTCCCCCGTTGAGAAGCGCGTTCTGCATGAGCGTCGCCGCATGCTCTTCGCGGCTGATGATCGGACGGTGCAGCACCGATCTGCCCTGTCGCTCACGCCGTACGAGGCCCTTCCGTTCAAGGTTCGTCAGCACAGTCGCGATCGTCGTGTAGGCGGGAACATTGTCTAAGTCCTCGATGATCTGCCTGACCGTCAACGACCCTTCGTCCCACAACAGGTCCATGACCTGCTGCTCGAGAGCCCCGAGGCGAATCGGCGATGACTTCTCAGTCGAACCCGACTTTGATGTCATGGCAGACGGCTCCTTTCACGAGTGGGCACCGGACAGGAGAACTGCCCCTTGAGGCGGACGACCACCGCAACCAACAGGAGGAGGACCGACAACACCGCCAGCACAGGCTGCAGCGGCGCAAAGTATGTGAGAGCCCCAGTGTAGCCGAGCACCAGAAGTGCGATCTTGTTACAGACAGGGCACCCGACCGCGAACCACCCGAGCATGCCGCCCACGGTGCCGAAGGTACCGCCGTTGGTCCTCATCACGCCAGCCCCGGACTCCCCGACATAGGTGGCGATGAGCAGGCCGATGAGAACGGACATAAGGATCCAGATCGGATAGTCCCACCACACGGGTGGAATGTCTCTGGAGAACAGGGAGTTGGGGATGAGCACCGTCGACACGCCGATGACGAGCACAGAGACACAGGCCGCCGCGATGGCGACGAGGATTCGGCGGGCGCCCCACATTCGAAGCGCCTGGGTCGCGTCTGAGAGATACGAGATCAATACATAACCCCTTCTTTGCACAGTGCCAGGCAATCTGATTACTATGGTCGTTAGTATACTATGTGCCATAGTAAAGTGCCATGGCACGCCGTCTCGGGCGCTCGGCGGCGCGGCGTTCCCGACTCGACCCCCTCAGCTCTCGACCCGACTTCCTCAGGAGGATTCCATGTTCCGTTCGGCTCGCGGCCCCATGGTGTGGCTCGTCCCCTTGGCCGTAATCGTCCTCGCTGCGGTTCTCATCGGCGTGGTCATCGTCAATCAGGGCTCGCCCGAGGGCGGCACGAGCGTTCAGGGCACAGATTCGCAGAGCGAGTCGGGAGCCCGCGGCGAGTCCGATTCCGGCGGGGAAGAAGTCGACCTGTCATTCGTTGAGCACAGGGTCGACGGCGACAGCCGTGCAGCCGGCGATGTGGATGCCCCCGTGACCCTCGTCATGTTCTCCGACTACCAGTGCCCATACTGTGCGACCTGGAACGAGGAGACATTGCCGACCATGATGGAATACGTCGCCGAGGGCGATCTGCGAATAGAGATGCGTGACCTCGCCGTCTTCGGTGAAGAGTCGGAAAGGGCGGCCCGCGCAGCCTATGCCGCCGGACTCCAGGACAAGTACTGGGAGTTCCACGATGCCATGTTCGAGGGCGGCGAGCATCCTGCGAAATCCGAACTCGATGACGACTCGCTGGTGGCTGCGGCAAAGGATCTCGGGCTCGATCCAGTGAAGTTCAAGGGAGACTTGAATTCGGTCGATGCCCACGAAGAGTTCGAGGCCAACGCCCAAGAGGGCTCTTCCCTGGGTGTGGCCAGCACCCCGACGTTCGTCATCGGCGGCAAACCCCTCGTGGGCGCCCAACCGACCAAGGAATTCGTCAGCGCCGTCGACGACGCCCTCGCCGAGGCGGAAGGGTAAGGAATCGTGCGACCATGGTCCACCACCTCGGCGGTACTGCCACTCGTTCTTGCCATCGTCCTGCCGCTCAGCGCCTGTTCTGTCCTCAACCAGGAATCCCCGTCCTCCGAGCCGAGCACGGCTGGCTCACGAGCCCCGAGCTTCGGACCTTCGGGGGCCGGGGCCGACTCCGAGACGCAGGGCGCGGGGAACGATTCCGCAGCGGCGCGGACCGTCGACCCCGGCTGGGATGCCCCTGCCCAGGAAGCGAAGGGTACGTTCCTGTCTATGCATGAAAAGGATGCCCGCCTGGAATACCGCGCCGTCGACTCAAACGGCGTGATTCTGTGGACGGCGCAGCGTCCACGCGTCTGCTCCGCCTACCTCGTCACGACCACCGATTCCGGCGCCATCGCAGTGCTCATGGACCAAGGCCCCACGACAGAGGGCTCACTCACATCGACCGCGAGCGGCTATGACCTCGAGACCGGTCAGAAGCGGTGGGGGCCAGTCGAAACGCCCGGGGCCATGCTGGGCAATGGACTCGTCTTCGCGAGCGCACCGAAGGACTTCATCGGAACCGGCGGTCCCCGCACCGCACTCGACCCGGCCACCGGCGATGTGGTCGCCGCCGAGAACGACGACACCTCAACTCGGGTGGTCGCACTGTTCAGCGAGCATCTCGTTCGCAGCCGGGACGATAACCTCATCGGGGAGAATCTCGATGGGGACAGGCTCTGGACTCGGACCGCTGGAGACTTCGACGTGTCCGCAGCCGAGGCCAGGGAGCTTCCCTGGGAGCCGATCGGCGCAACTCACGCACTGCTGGGCGACGCCGGCAGCGAGGAACGAACCCTCATCGATCTGAACTCGGGGGCGAGCGTCGACTCTGATATCTCTGGGGCCTGGTTCGATTCATCGACCGACACCCTGGTCACGGCAGGTGCTGATCTGCAGGGTTTCGATAGTGACGGCAGCGAACGCTGGGAGTCATCCCTGCCCGAGAACGCCGAGGTGGCCGCCGTAGGTGCCGGCCTCATCGCCTTCGATACGGAGAGCACGGGCAGCCCGGATCAGACAGATCGGTCAGTCGCGGCCCGATCGGCTCGGAACGGGAGCCTTGCCGAAGGTGACACTCCCCTGCTGAGGACGCTCAAGAGTCTGGGATCGCCCCACCACATCGCCGAGTCTGGGGCCGCACTCGTCGGCGCTCCGCAATCGCCGCTGCTGATCACAGGGCGGAGTTGAACTTTGGCGAGGACGAACAGTCATGTCCAAAACTTTTCTCAGCATGGTAGCAGTTCAGGAGTGGTGATATGCCGAGACACGAAGCAGCCAGGCCCCGATATCGTTGGTGGGTGCCCCTCGTGGTCATCGCCGTGGCGGTTGCCCTCGTGCTCATGATCCTCTTCATGGATCGAGAGCACGGCGACAATTCCGCCCAGAAGGCGACCGGCGAGCACACGGAGCCGGATGTCGTCGTCACCGAGGTCGAGGATCCTCAGCAGAAGGATGTCAGCGACTTCGACACCGACGATGAGAACCCACTGGCCGAGGGTCCAGTCGATGCTCCGGTCACACTCGTCGTCTTCTCCGACTATCAATGTCCGTACTGTGCGGCCTGGTCCCAGGACACCCTGCCGGAGATGCTCGACTACGTCGACTCCGGTGATCTGCGCATCGAATGGCGCGAGGTCAATGTCTTCGGCTCCGCGTCCGAACAGGCAGCCAAGGCAGCCTATGCAGCGGCTCTGCAGGACAAGCACTGGGAGTTTCACGACAAGCTGTTCGCCGGAGGCACACCACGGCCGCCGGCGGATCTCTCTCCCGAGGCGCTGACTTCCGTGGCCTCCGACATCGGCCTCGACATGGACCGGTTCACGAAGGACATGAATTCGCCTGAGACGGCCAAGGCCGTAGACAAGAACGCCAAGATGGGCACCGAGCTCGGCGCATTCTCGACGCCGACGTTCATCCTTGACGACGAACCCTATGTCGGGGCTCAGCCCACCAGCGTCTTCGTCGACGCCATAGAACAGAGACTGGAAGAAGGATACTGATGGACATCGGATTGCTCAGTGCCTTCATCGGCGGAGTGCTCGCACTGCTCAGCCCATGTGCGGCACTGCTGCTGCCCGCCTTCTTCGGCTCCACCGTCGGCGTCGGCTCACGGCTGGTGCTCCACGCAGCCATCTTCTACGTGGGCATGCTGCTCGTGCTCATTCCGCTGGGAATGGGAGCCGGAACACTCGGTGCACTCTTCACCGCATATCGTGGCACGATCGTCCTCGTCGCCTCGGTCATCCTCATCATCCTCGGCATCGTCCAGTTCTTCGGATTCGGTTTCGACCCCGCTAAGGCACTGCCCGGCGCCGAGGCCATGAGATCCAAATCCGCGACTGCGACGGGAGCGACGAAGACGTTCCTCCTCGGCGCCACGAGTGGGATCGCCGGTGTCTGCTCCGGCCCCATCCTCGGCGCGGTCCTCACTTTGGCGGCGACCCGAGGCAGCGTGTTCCTCGGCGGCGTGATGCTCGCGATCTACGGTGCCGGCATGGTCGTGCCGCTGTTCATCATCGCGGCTCTATGGTCGCGAATGGGTCCGCGAGCCCGATCGGTCATGCGCGGGGGCTCGGTGAAGCTGTTCGGCCTTCGCCTGCCCGTCATCTCGATGCTCACCGGGGCGCTGATGATCATCATCGGCATCGTCTTCTGGATGACGAACGGCCTGGTCTCGGCGCCGTCCCTGGTCTCGACGTCCACCCTTGCCCGTGCTCAGGAATGGACGAGCAACTGGACGTCGACGACGATCGACATCCTAGTCATCTGCCTGCTGGCGGTCGTCGCGATCATCCTGTGGTTCCGTCATGAACGCCGACGCGCTCAGGACATGCGCGGCACGGACACGAGAGGGAAGAGCAATGAGAGCTCGGCCAGAGACGAGCCGAGGCACTGATGGCCCGACGAAAACTCTTCGCATTGGCCGCCACCCTGCCCATGGCACTGGCGCTTCTCGGCTGCACTCCGGTCGAGGAGCCGCCCGAGCTCGAACGCGGAACAAGACCGGTCGACACGAAGCTCGATGCAGTCGATGCCTCCGACCTGCAGCTGCCACTGATCGTCGAACCGCTCGAACTCGTGGAACCGGACTGGGACCTCGACGTCAAGCACCTCGACGATGTGTTCCTGTCCGCAGGCAGCAGCGAGGATCGGCTGGACTTCAGTGCCGTCGACAGCAACGGCACCACCCTGTGGCAGGTCAATCGGCCCGTGGGGTGCACCGGGTTCGCCGTGACCGCTGACAGTGAGGGGACACCACTGGCGGTGCTCACCGACTCGGCTACTGACGAAAGCTGCAGCACCGAGGTGACGGCAAGCGCCTATGACCTCGAATCGGGTGAGCAGCGGTGGGGTCCGACTGACGTTCCCGGTCCGCTGCAAGGCCCGGGAACGGTCTTCTCGCCCGGCGACGATGGCGGCGACACAGATGACGGAGAAGCTGTGGCACTCGACTCTGACACCGGTGAAGTCGCAGATGAGGATTCCTCGACCTCGCGAGTCCTCGGCGAATTTCAGGGGACGTTCCTCAGCGTTGGTCAGGACACTCTCTCCGCCTCGGACGGAGGAGACACCAGTTGGGAGATTTCGCTGGCGGATCACGGCTGGAGCGTCGAGGGGCTTACAGCCTTCCCCGAACAGGTCGACGGTCTCATTCATCTCGATGCCGACGATGGGTCCGGGCCCGTCATCGATGCAGAAACTGGTGATGTCCTCGACGAGTCCGCCAGCGAGATCGCTCAAGATGCGAACTCGGAGACGATCATCACGAGGGACGAGCAGGGCCTGACGGTCATCGATGCGACGGGCACGAACGAACTGCCGGTCTCTCTGCCCGAGCCTGTGATGTTAGAGGCTGCCGTCGGCGGGCTCATCTACCTGCGCGAGGGCGCGAGCCTGCGGGTCCACAACGCAGCCACCGGCAGCGTCGCCAGGGGCTACCCGGCCGAGGGCTCGGGTATCGTCGCAGTTCCTGACCTCTTCACATCACAAGGTCTGGGAACCTTGCGGGCCGGTGATCGAACCCTGCTGGCCACGGACAGGGTGGTGGAGGAGTCAGCGGAAAGGTAGCAGTGTTCTCATACGATTCGTTCAGGCCATCAGCTCAGGTCGGAGCTCAGGCCACCCGCTCCGGATACGAATAGGCATTGAAGCGGCCCCTGCGGTTGAAGCCGATGACAGACACCCCCACGCTCTTGCCATGGTCGACGGCCAGGGCCGAGGGTGCGCTGACGGCCGACATCATAGGGATGCCTGCCATTGCCGACTTCTGCACCAGTTCGAATGAGGCACGCGCTGAGACCTGCAGGACCGTTCGGCTCAGCGGCAGACCACTTCCCTGGTGTGACATCGCCCAGCCGATGACCTTGTCGACGGCGTTGTGACGACCCACATCTTCACGTCCGATAAGGAGTTCCGGCTCGTCGTTCGGATCCTCGCCGACGGCGAAGAGTGCAGCGGCATGGACTCCCCCGGTCTTGTCGAAGACGTCCTGCTGAGTACGCAGACGCTCGGGCAATTCACCGATGCGCGCTGCCGAAAGCAGGGGCGGGAACCGGTACTCCTCATCGTCATCCTCGTCGAGGTGACAGGAAGCTGGGATCAGGGGGTAGGCGGAGGTCTTCGTCACCGCGTCGATGGCCGCGGTGCCGCAGATTCCACACGAGGAGGAGGTGTAGACGGATCGGGCAGGGGCCGCCTCGGCGCTCCAGATTCCGGTTCGCAACCGCACCTGTGCCACGTTGTGATTCCGGGTTCCGTCGGGAGCAAGCCCTGTGGAGAAGTCGATCTCCTCGATGTCGGCCATGGTCGTGATGATCGCTTCGGAGAGGAGATAGCCGGCCACGAGTTCGATGTCATTGCCGGGTGTGCGCATGGTGACGGAGAACTGCTCCCCGTTGAGGCGGACCTCCAGCGGCTCCTCCCCAGCCAGGGAGTCGGGCCCGGCGGAGATCTCTCCGGTGGCGTCGAATCTGTGGACTCGGGCACGAACGGCCCTGCGTTGAACCATGGTGATCAGACCCTTGGTCCGTGGTCGGTGGTGTCCTCGATGGAGGTTTGGATGTGCTCGAGGAGATCGTCGATGACGGTGATGCCGTCCTTGACACCACCCTTCGACCCGGGGAAGTTGATGACGAAGCTGCGGCCGCGAACGCCGGCGACGCCGCGACTCATCACCGCCGAGGTGGTCGTCTCCAGGCCTTTGCGCCACATTGCGTAGATGAGTCCAGGAGACTGTCGTTCAAGGAGTTCGGCGGTGTATTCCGGGGTCCGATCATCGGGTGCCAAACCGGTGCCGCCGCTGGTGACGATGATGCGCGGGCGTTCGTGTTCGGGAGTGTCGACGAGGAGCGTGCGCAGCGCCTGACCGACAGGCTCACCGTCACGGACGACGATGGCATCGGGAGTGTCATATCCGCGCGTTCGCAGCCAGTCGACGAGGATCGGCCCGGTGGTGTCGGCCGCCTCTCCTCTGGCCGCCGAGGTGGAGGCGATGATGACCGCGGCTGACCGGCCCTCACCGAGGAGGTCGTCAGTCTCACCGACTGCTGAGTTCTGGCTATTCACGAATCAATCCTTCTTCCCAGCGCACACACAAGCTCTGCCACCCATTGTTCCACGAAGAGCTAGAGACCGAACCAGAAAGTCAGTGCTTCGCTCAGCCCCTCCGTGCTGGACTGCCCGACCCATGCCACATAACCGTCAGGACGAATGAGCACGGCGGTGGGAGCGACTACCTTACCGATCACCGGAAGGTCCCACTCACCGTAGTAACGCGCGTCGACGCGGTCGACCTGGTCCACCCATGCCGTGATGTCGATGCCGCTGGGATCGCCGAGGTTGAGCAGAACCGGGCGGCCCCCGTGGAGAAGCGTGTACGCCCGAAATGCCCCTGCCGGGCTGTGGAGATCCAAGTCGGGTACGCGGCGTCCCACCAGCGGGTGCGCCTCGTCATTGGAGATGTCCGTTCGGCTTGTGTAGTGGATGGCGAGGCCGGAGAGGTCACCGGCAAGTGATTTGCGGGGTCCGTCCATGTGAAGCCAGCCATCGATGACTTCATTGAGGGCTTTGACGCGGTCGTCCATCCGCATCAAGGACGTCTGCGCCAGGTTATGGTGAATGACCTGAGCCCCGACGGCGTGGCGCTCCCGGTGATAGGTATTGAGGAGATTCTCTGACGACGTCCCCTTGACCACCCGCGCCAGCTTCCACCCTAGGTTCACCGCGTCTTGGACGCCGGTGTTGAGGCCTTGGCCACCGACCGGCGAGTGGACGTGCGCCGAGTCTCCGGCCAACAGCACCCGTCCGGAACGATAGCTCGCGGCCTGGCGAGCCATGTCGGTGAAGCGACTGATCGAGCCGGGATTGCGGACGCCGAAGTCAGTCCCCCACGCATCGATGAGCCCGGCGCGCAGATCCTCAAGGCTGGGCTCCGTGTTCTCCTGCGGTTCCCTCTCGGAGACGACGAGGCTCACCCGACCGTGCGGGAGCTGGCTGAATGCCTGCGTGCCGAATTCATGATGGTGGACACCCCATTCGGGGTCCTCGGTCAGTTCGACGTCGGCGATGAGGCTGCTCATGGTCGGCTCCCAGCCGGGGAAGTCGATTCCCGCAGTCTTTCGGATCAGACTGCGTCCGCCGTCGCAGCCGACGATGTAGTCGGTTCTCAGAGTCCGGCCATCGGAGAGCCGGACATCGACTCCGTCGCGATCCTGGTCGAATCCGGTGACTTCGACGCCGTAGTCGATTCGCACCCCGAGTTCTCCGACCCACTCGGCCAAGATGCGTTCGGTGTGCTGCTGGCCCAGCCCCAAGCCGTAGGGGTGCCGGGACGGAAAATCGATGATGCCAAGTCGAGTGTTGCCGAATCCCAGCACCTGCGAAATCTGGCCCGCGTCCAGGAACCGATCGACGATGCCTCGCTGATCGAGCATCTCAAGGGTCCGCGACTGCAGACCCATCGCACGCGTTCCGACCAGGTCCTGGTTTGCTCGTCTCTCGACAAGAACGCTGTCCACCCCTGCCAGAGCCAGCTCTGCGGCCAGCATCAACCCGGTCGGCCCGGCACCGACGATGATCACTTCAGTCACAACTGCTCCACTCTCTCAACGCGAGGTACCAGTCTGCCCCGCAGACGGGGCCTTGCCGCAAGTCCCCATCTGCACTATAAGGTAAATAGAGGCAAGGTACTTTGACTTCCCTGCCTTCGTCATCTGTCGCTATCTTCTGTCGCTTCGCCACGATGTAGATTGACCATCAGGCAGCACCGCCGACACACTCGGCCCGACAGCACAGGAGGCACCATGGAAGATCTGTCACTGAGCACGTTGATCTGGCTGCGCATGGTCCGCTTCGTCCAGAACAGCAATCAGATGTCGAATACCCACCTGCGCCGCTTCGACCTCACCATCGCCCAGTTCGAGATGCTCAGCCATATCCGCGCCTACGAACCGGTCACCCAGTCAGATCTCGCAAAGGGGCTGACTGTCACCGGCGGCGGTGTCTCCCGAATGGTCTCTCGCCTCGAAGGCGAGGGCCTGATCTCACGTGAGCAGGATTGGAAGACGAAGTTCATCTCGCTCACCGACGCCGGTCGGCAGCGGCTCGAAGCGGCATACCCCGCCCAAGTGGCCTTCCAATCCGCGCTCTTCGACGAAGCCCTCGACGAGGATGAGAAGAAGCAGCTGCATGCGCTGATGAAGAAACTCTACGAACACAGCGTCACACGTCGTGAGGCGGAGGAAGCGCTCTAGGGAATATTTCTCCAGAGCCATCAGTTGACATGGCAAACGATACTTTGCGGAGTCGACGACTGCACCGACTCCCCTGTCACTGAGGAGAAGACATGACCGCACCTACCTCCCGCACGGAACCCGTCACCAGCACCGAACCCGTCGCCCACACCGAGTCGGTCAACATGATGGATCACCTGGGATTCAGCTCCGGCCAGGGACTGCAGTTCGGGATGTACAGCCTCGGCGACCATCTGCCGAACCCGGCCGACGGATCCAGAGTCAGTGCGGGCGAGCGCATCCGCGAGTTCATCGGCTATGCACAGGCGGCCGAGGATGCCGGCCTCGACTTCATCAGCGTCGGTGAGAGTCACCAGGAGTACTTCGCCTCGCAGGCCCACGCCGTCATCCTCGGCGCGATCGCCCAGGCGACGAACACCATCCGCATCGGCAGCACCTCGACGATCCTGAGCACCTCGGACCCGGTTCGCGTGTTCGAGAACTTCTCCACGATCGACCACATCTCCGGCGGCAGGGCCGAACTCGTCGCCGGCCGCGCCTCACGCGTCGGGCTCTTCGAACTGCTTGGCTATGATCTGCGTGACTACGAGGAGCTGTTCGAAGAGAAGTTCGAGCTGCTCAACCGAATCAATCGAGAGCAGAAGCTCAGCTGGAGGGGCAAGTTCCGTGCGCCGCTGAACGATGCCGAGGTGCTCCCCCGCCCAGCACAGGATCCGCTGCCGATCTGGCGAGCCGTGGGTGGTGCCCCGACGAGCGCGATCAAGGCCGGTCTGGCAGGAGTACCCATGGTCATGGCACACCTGGGCGGCACCACCTCCTCGTTCAGACCCACGGTCAATGCCTACCGGGAGGCGGCACGCCACCAAGGGTTCGATCCAGCTGCCCTGCCGATCGCGACTGCGGGATTCTTCCATGTTGCCGAGACCTCGCAGGAGGCGCTTCGCGGTCTCTACCCTCATATCAATGAGGGGATGAAGCGCACGAACGGTCAGGGCATGCCCAAGCAGCTCTTCGCCCAGGCGGTAGACCCGCACAGCATCGTCAACCTCGGCAGCCCCCAGCAGATCGTCGAGAAGATGCTGCACCAGCATGAGGTGTTCGGCCATCAGCGATACCTGGGTCAGATGGATTTCGGCGGCATGCCCTATGACCAGGTGATGAAGCAGATCGAGATCATCGGCTCGGAGATCATCCCGGCCCTGAAGAAGTACACGGCCTCACCGACGCCCACTTCTGCCACGACTGCCCCGGCAGCGAACCGCCATGCCGCCGAGGAGGCTGCCCGATGAAGCTCGTCGCGATCTCGGGTTCGAACGTCGGCACCAAGACGCGGACCGTCATGGAGTATGTCACTCAGACCGTGATGGTCCAGGACCCGGACGTCGAGGCCACGCTCATCGACCTCGCCGAGGTCGACATGGTCTTCAGTGACGGACGGAACTTCACCGAGTACACCGGAGATACCGGTCGTGTCACCCGGGCCCTCATGGATGCCGATGCCATCATCATCGGCACGCCGATCTTCCAGGCCTCGATTCCGGCGACGCTGAAGAACATCTTCGACCTGCTGCCGGTCAATGCCTTCCGCGACAAGGTCGTGGCCATGATCGCGACCGCGGGGTCAGCCAAGCACTATCTCATCCCCCAGCAGCAGCTGCAGCCGATTCTCACGTATATGAAGGCCCAGGTTGTGCAGCCCTACGTGTTCGTCGAGGAGAAGGACCTGCTGCGCAAGCAGATTGTCAACACCGATGTCATCGCCCGCCTCGACCGGCTCGTCGAGGACACCCTTGTACTCGCACAGACCTACGCCTCGATCAGGGAAGCGAAGGACGCCGCCTACGGGTTCTGAGCATCAGACTCCGACGGCCAGCGTCGTCAGGACGGCCAGCGTCGTCAGCGAGGGTCGGCGTCGTCAGCGAGGGCCGTCCGCGATTATCTCAGATGACAAGCGAAACTGCTGTCAGCGTCTTGCCAAGCGCAGCATATACCCTAGTAGTTGCAATTTCAATCAACCCTGGAGCTCGCTGTGTACGCCACGACTGGATTCCCGACCATCGCCCGCGACATCATCACCGTCATCGCTCGGATCGCCCTCGGCGCCATCTTCATCGCCCACGGCTGGCAAAAGTTCAACGAGTGGACCGTTTCGGGAACCACGCAGTCCTTCGCACAGATGGGCGTGCCGCTGCCAGACATCGCGGCTCCGTTCGCCACGTTCGTCGAACTCATCGGCGGCGCGCTCCTCATCCTCGGCGCCCTGACTCCGATCGTCGGAGTCCTGTTGGCAGCCAACCTCATCGGGGCACTGGTCATCGTCCACCTCACCCCAGTTCCCTTCGTCGATCAGGGCGGCTGGGAACTCGTCGCAGCCCTGGCCGCCGGCGCCTTGCTGTTGGCTGCCATGGGACCAGGTCGCTTCAGTGTCGACAGGTTCCTGCTCAAAGGGAAGAAGGGGCAGAAGCAGTCGCGGAGTGCCGCAGCAACGAGCGCAGACTCTGTTCCGGCCGAATAGGCGCCGGCTATATAACCGCGGGCTGATCAGACGTCGAATCAGCTGAGGTCGGCCCCGGCTGGGGTTGGCCCAGCTGGGGTTTGCCCAGTTGAAGTGGGTCGCGCTTCGAACTGGCGACGATATTCCGAAGGAGTCGTCTTGAACGCGGCAGCGAAGTTCTGCCGCAGAGTCACCACACTGCCGAATCCGCAGTTCACGGCGATCTGATCGATCGACAGGCTCGTGGTCTCCAGCGCCCGACGGGCCTCATCGAGGCGACGCATGCGCACCCACGAAGCAGGCGTCGCCCCAGTCGATGCCCGAAAGGTGCGGATGAAGGTCCGCACACTCATGTGTGCGACCTCGGCCAACCTCTCTACCGGCAGTGATTCGTCGAGGTGATCGACTGCCCAATCGAGAACCCGAGAGATGGGGTCGTCATCGGCATGTTCCGGCAGCGGTCGCTGAATGTACTGCGCCTGCCCACCGTCGCGGTGCGGTGCGATGACGAGGGAACGCGCCACCTGGTTCGCAGCGTCGGCCCCCAATCTCGTACGTACCATGTGAAGACAGGCATCCAACGCCGAGGCTGTGCCAGCCGAGGTGATGACATCGCCGTAGTCGATGTAGAGAACTGAATCGTCGATCTCCAGATCCGGGTGTCGAGCGGTGAGTTGGTCGAATCCCTGCCAGTGCGTCACCGCCCTGCGGCCGGCGAGCAGACCGGCGTCTGCGATGGGGAACGTGCCCAGACAGAGTCCGGCAATGGAAGCACCCCGGTGATGGCTGTCAACGAGCAGCTGTCGCAGGGGCTGCCCAGCCGGGCGACCATCGTCGTACCAGGACGGGACAACGATCACCTCGGAGCCGTATGCCGCGTCCGGCCCACTCACCCCAGTGATCTGATACCCCTCCGCCGTCGTGACCGGCGCAACGTCGTCGGAGAACAGGACGGTATCCCACGCTGCCAAGCCCTGGCGAGCAACCTCGTTGAAGACCATCTGCGGCACAGACAGGTGGAACATGGTGATGCCTGTGAAGGCATAGATGGCAATGCGCACGTCGGTGCCCTCCTGTTCGGCTGGTGGCAGGCTCGTGAAGTTTGGCGTGATTCCATCGTAGATGAGCATTTGTGCTACTGGTAGTGCCCGACCGGCTCTCGCACACTGGAGGTGTGCCGCAGTTGCGCGCCACGTCCTCACTGACCACAACTTTGGAGTTCGCTATGACTACCGCCCGCCGTGCCCTTGTCCTCGTCGATGTGCAGCAGCAGTACTTCGATGGCCCCTTGGAGATTCAATACCCGAGCCATGACCAGTCACTGCCGATGATCACTGCGGCCATCGACGCTGCGGTTGCCGCCGACATCCCGGTCGCCGTCATCCAGCACACGATGGGCACCGAAGCCCCGGTCTTCAATCCGAACGAGCCCGGGTTCGCACTCCACCCCGAGGTCGCTCAGCGCCAGGTCGATTCCTGGAAGTCAGTGGTCAAGGAGTACGGCTCCGTCTACGCCGACACCGATCTCGAAGCATGGCTGCGCGAGAAAGGCGTCGACACAGTCACCCTCGTGGGCTATATGACCAATAACTGCATCCTCGCTTCGGCAGCAGGCGCCGAGCTTCTGGGCTTCACCACGGAGGTGCTCTCCGATGCGACCGGCGCCATCAACATCGCCAATGATGCCGGCTTCGCCGATGCCAAGACCGTGCACACGACACTGATGGCGCTCCTGCATTCGAACTGGGCCTCCGTCGCGACCACCGAGGCTTGGACCCAGGCACTGGCTTCTCAGGAGCCGCTGCCGAAGGGAGACCTGGGCAGTTCGGCCGTCACGGGTGCGCAGAAGGCAGGGCAGAACTGATTGCTCAGTAACCCGTGCGCAACCGCTCCAGAAGGTCGGTGACTCGGTTGCTGATGTCGTTGCGAACCAGACGCATGCGCTCGATTCCTTCGATGCCGCGCGCGGAGGGCTCGTCGGTGTCCCAGTTTTCAACCTTGGTGCCCTCGGGCGCATGCACGGTCGCCTCGCGGCCCAACGTGACGACGACATCAGCGGCTTCCAGATCCGCCGGCGTGACCGGTTTGGGAGTACCTTCGCTGATGTCGATGTTCCATTCGGCCAGCGACGCAACCGAGAGCTGATTGAGCGAGGTGCCGGGCTTGGTCCCGCCGGAGACGACGTCGATCGAGTATCCGGCGATGTCGCCCATGAGCCCCGCAGCCATCTGTGACTTTCCGCCGTTCTTCACACAGACGAAGAGGACGCGAGGTGGGGTGCTCACTGCGCCTCCTGGTGTGCACTGCGGCCGTGTTCCAGCCCTGTGGGGATGCCAATCGAGACCGGCTGTCCGGCTTCGCCACAACACGACTCCGGCTCGGCAGCTTCGACAGCAGGCGCTGGCTCGCAGCACCCGCTACTGTCTGCAGCCACCGCACCAACCGATGGCGCATCGCATGACGAACCGATGTCGGCCGAGCACACTCCGGTCTCCGGGAGCACGAGCTCGACCCTCTCTGCCGCTTCCTGATCGCCGGCGATCGCGGCGACGATCGAGCGAACCTGCTCGTAGCCGGTGGCCATGAGGAACGTCGGCGCGCGACCGTAGGACTTCATACCCGCAATGTAGAAGTCCTTCTCCGGATGGGCCAGCAGGCGGGCTCCGTGTGGCGCGACGGTTCCACAGCTGTGGAATTCCGGATCGATGAGTGGGCCCAGGCCTGTGGGCGCTTCGACGATCGGGTCGAGGTCGACTCGGATCTCGCGGAGGAAGCTGAGGTCAGGCCGGAACCCTGTGGTCGGAACGACCCGGTCAACGTCAAGAGTGACTGCGCCTGCGCGGGTGGTTCCGGAGACCGTGAGTTCGCTTGTGGACTCGGTCGCCGAGGTGGAAGTCGGGTTGGCGTTGGAGACGTTCGTGATGGTCACCGATGTGTGAACCTCGATGACTCCGGCTTCGACGAGATTGCGCAGTCGGGTGCCCAAAGCTCCGCGGGCTGGGAGTCCGTCCTGGTCGCCACCGCCGTAGACACTCGCAGGATCAGTTCCTCGTATGGCCCAGCTGATGCGGGTGCTCGGTTCGGCCTCGCGGAGCTCTCCCAGAGCCAGCAGAGTGTTGGCCGCCGAGTGACCGGCTCCGACGACCAGCGTGTGACGGCCAGCGAACTGTGCCCGGTCCCGGCCGAGGACGTCGGGCAGCGGTGAGGTCACGAGCTCGGCCGCTCGGGCCTCGGGTTCACCGATGGCCGGCAGCCCCGCCTGGCCAAGCGGATTCGGGGTCTCCCAGGTGCCTGAGGCGTCGATGACGGCACGAACGACATGATCCTCGATTGATCCGCGCCCGCTTTGGGTGCGAACGAGGAATGGAGTGTCGCCACGGCCCGGGGTGCGGGTGCGGTCTTTGCCGACACGGCTGACTGCAATGACTCGTGTCTGCGTGCGAATCGCGTTGCTCAGCTGTGGAGTCGCGGCCAATGGAGCGAGATACTCGGCGACGAGTTCAGCCCCGGTGGGCAAGTAGTCGCCATTGGGCTCCACCCATTGTGCTTGCTCGAGCAGTGTTCGTGCAGCCTGGTCGATGTTGTACTTCCACGGCGAGAAGAGGCCGATGTGGCCCCACGTACTGACAGCGGCCGCAGGTGTCGCACCTGCTTCGAAGACGAGCGGTTCCATTTCGCGAGCGATGACGTGGGCTGCGGCGGCAAGACCAACCGGGCCGGAACCGATGACGGCTACGGGGAGTTCGGCTGTGTTGATATCAGTCATGAGGCGTCCTGTCTGGGAGCGGGTCGTCTGCAGAAGCTCTGGATATAGACAGGCTGGTGAGCAGATCGTGAATGCGAGCGCGAATGTCATCGCGAATGGTGCGCACGGTCTCGATACCCTGACCTGCCGGGTCATCGAGGTCCCAATCTTCGTAACGTTTGCCGGGGAAGATGGGGCAGGCGTCGCCGCAGCCCATGGTGATCACCACATCCGAGTTCTTCACCGTGTCCGGGGTGAGAATCTTCGGGTGCTGGTCGGTGATGTCGATGCCGACCTCAGCCATCGCCTCGGCGGCGGTGGGGTTGAGCATTTTCCCCGGTTCGCTGCCGGCGGAGCGGACCTCGACTCGGTCACCTCCGAGCTCGCGGAGGAATCCTGCGGCCATCTGCGATCGGCCGGCGTTGTGCACGCAGACGAAGAGGACGCTGGGCTTCTGTTCGACTGTCGTCATTTCTGTGCCTCCTGGCGCTCCGAGCGCATCTGGTGTCCGGTGTGTTCGGGGAAGAAGCGTTGACGTGACCATAGTGCTACGTAGACGAGGGCGACGAGGATGGGTACTTCGATGAGCGGACCGACAACTCCTGCCAGGGCCTGTCCGGAAGCAACTCCGTAGGTGCCGATGGCCACTGCGATGGCGAGTTCGAAATTGTTGCCCGCAGCGGTAAATGCCAGAGTGGCCGTCTTCTCATATCCCAGCTTCAGGCCACGGCCCACAACCATGCCGAAGCCGAAGACGACGGTGAAGTAGAGGAGCAGCGGCAGCGCGATGCGCACGACATCCAAGGGGTTCGAGGTGATCTCGTCACCCTGGAACGCGAAGAGCAAGACGATGGTGAACAGCAGCCCATAGAGCGCGAAAGGGCCGATCTTCGGCAGGAACCGGTCTTCGTACCATGTCCGACCCTTGGCTTTCTCGCCGATGAGGCGGGTGAGGAACCCGGCCAACAGTGGAATACCAAGGAAGACGAGCACGCTGAGCGTGATCGCCCAGAACGAGAATTCGCCACTCGTCGTCGGCAATCCGAGGAGGTTCGGCAGCCACTGCAGGTAGAACCAGCCGAGGAGACCGAAGGCGAGGACCTGGAAGACCGAGTTGATTGCAACGAGGACGGCAGCGGCTTCACGGTCCCCGCAGGCAAGGTCGTTCCAGATGAAGACCATCGCAATGCAGCGGGCGAGACCGACGATGATCAATCCCGTCCGATATTCCGGAAGGTCTGGCAGGAAGAGCCACGCGAGGGCGAACATGAAGGCGGGGGCGGCCAACCAGTTGATCAGAAGGGACGTGATCATCAGTCTTTTGTCGGTGAGCACGCGCCCGGTTTCGTTGTAGCGGACCTTGGCCAGCACCGGATACATCATCACCAGCAGCCCCAGAGCAATCGGCAGTGACACATCGGCAACCTTGACCGAATCCAGGGCCGCAGCGAGTCCGGGGACAAGCCGACCGAGCAGCAGCCCGAGGATCATCGCTGCGATGATCCACACCGGCAGGAAACGATCGAGGGTCGACAGTTTGATCTGCGCCGGTTCACTGGTGGGGGCTGTCACTGAGGTGCTCATCGGACTCCTGGGGCGAATCTGCTCATGGCCGAGGTTCCTCAGCCACAAACATCGAAGGTTATCGATATGAATCTAAGCACTGCATATCGACAACTGTCAATGTATGGGCATAATAGAGAAGTGACCCTTGAACAGACATTGCCCGCACCCGCCTCGGCGGCGTGCTGCACGACACTGACCGGCGAACCTCTGGACGAGGATCGGGCACGCGAGTTCGCCCGGATCTTCAAAGCCTTGGCCGACCCGACACGTCTGCGCCTGGTTTCCCTGGTCGCCGCCCACGAAGGCAATGAAGCCTGCGCATGTGACCTCATCGATCCGGTCGGGCTGGGCCAACCCACGGTCTCACACCACCTGAAGATCCTCGTCGACGCGGGAGTCCTGCGCCGTGAGAAGCGAGGCATCTGGTCGTACTATTCACTGGCGGCAGAGACTCTGGAGCGCATCGCTGCATTCCTCTCCCCTGCATGAAGCTGTGACCGTGCGTCGGGAGGACGCTGTGACCGGACGTCGGGCGACCTCGCCGCGCCGGACTGGATCGGGGTACGCTCCGAAATGAGACCGCCCCACTCCCCGGACGAAAGCAGAGAGGTCAATGACCAAGACTGTCCTTCAGGCAAGCCTGGATGTCTTCCGCGCCCACGGAATGACGACGATATTCGGCAACCCCGGATCGAACGAATTGCCATTCCTCGCGGGACTCGGCGATGATTTCCGCTTCGTCCTCGGCCTGCATGAACAGGTCGTCGTCGGCATGGCCGAAGGCTTCTCACGCGCCACCGGGCGTCCGGTCCTGGTGAACCTGCATGCCGCATCCGGCTCCGGCAACGGTATGGGAGCGCTGACCAACGCTCATTACGGACACGTTCCGCTGGTCATCCTCGCCGGCCAGCAGGTCCGCCGGACAGTCGGTCAGGAAGCGATGCTGGCCAGCGCGGATGCCGCCGCACTGCCGACGCCGCTGGTCAAGTACTCCCACGAGCCGTTGTCTGCCACCGACGTCCCCCGGACCCTGTCCCAGGCCGCCTTCGAGGCAACCACTCAGCCAAATGGTCCCGTCTATGTGTCGGTACCCTTGGACGATTGGGACGAACCGGCACTCGACGATGATGATCTGCTGCCGGCACGATCAGTGTCGACCGGTCGTGGCCTTGATCCGGAACTCGAACAGGAGCTGCTCGCCTCCCTCAACGGTGCGAAGCGTCCGGCTCTCGTCGTCGGGCCCCAGGTGGATGCCGCCGCTGTTGCTGACCCGAGCGTCACGGAAGCAGTGACGTCGCTGGCGGAGAGGCTCGATGCCTCCGTCTATGTCGCCCCATCTCCCACCCGCTGTCCTTTTCCGACGACCCATCCGAACTTCGAGGGCGTCTTGGTCCCCGGGATCCAGTCCGTGCGAGACCAGCTGGCCGACCATGACCTCGTCCTGGCGCTGGGTGCGGCCGTGTTCAGATATCACCGCTGGGAGCCCTCGAATTATCTGGCTCCCGGCACCGAGGTCATTCAGATCACCCAGGACCCGCGCGAAGCCACCCGTGCACCGTTCGGCAAAGCCGTCATCACCGATGTCGCCAGCACCGCTGAGACTCTCGCCGCAGGGGTCACTGATCGCGGTGCCCGGCGCGGCGATCGCGGTTCACGGATCATGAGCCCAGCGGCCACCTCGGCGGAGGGAATGACTGGCGGAGAGGTACTCGAAGTGCTCAACGAGCACGTCAACGACTCAGTGTCCTACGTCAACGAGACCACCACCTTGGACCTCGACTACCTCGAACGGGTCGCCATCGACAGACCAGGAATGTACAGCTTCCCAGCCTCCGGCGGTCTGGGCTTCGGGCTTCCTGTTGCCGTCGGAATGTCGATCGGAGCACCGGAGAAGACGATCGTCGCGACCGTCGGTGACGGCTCCGCGAACTACGGCATCACCGCGCTGTACACGGCCGCCCAACTGCAGACGCGAACCGTGTTCGTCATCATCAACAACTCCGGCTACGGCGCCTTGGCCGGCTTTGCCCAGCGCATGGGCGTGCCCAAAGTTCCTGGTCTGACCCTGGGCGGCATCGACTTCGTCTCCCTGGCCCAGGGCTACGGGGTCCCGGCCAAGCAGACGTCGACCCGTGCCCAGTTCGCCGCAGCCTATCGGGAGGCACTTGACGCGTCCGGACCGGTGCTCATCGACGCCTCGATCGTCTCGTAACTAAGGGGTGAGCGGCTTCAGTCCGAGACGCGTAGCTTCCAATCGTTGAAGTACACGCGGAGTGGGCCAGAGAGTCAACACGATGTAGCCGCTGATCCCTCCGCGGCCAGACAGTCCCTGCACCGACCGGAATTCCGTCGTCGTCCACGAGCAGAGATGTCTTGAGACCAGATTTGCCGCGGTCGACAGGGCTGCGTCCAGTGTTTTCTCCGCCGCACGGTGCTTTGACGATTCATCCGTCGACCACGAGGTTGTGCAGGTCGAGGCCGACGGCCTGGTCGTAGGCTTCGAGGGCCAGGCGGTGGAGTTGTTCGAAGGCGCCGGTGCGGCGGCCTGCTCTGCTACCCGGCCTGCGGCTGCCCCACAGCGGTGTCCGGCGAGCGGGAAATGACCACGACTCCGACGATCAGCCCGATGATGGCGAGCACCGCCGCGATCACGAACGGGTCTCCGGCGTGCAGGGCGGGGGCGAACCCGAGCCCTACATAGATGGCCACGCCGGTTGCCCCGCCGAGCTGGTCTGCTGCTCGCTGGACGCCGGAGGCGATCCCTGCGTCCTCGTCGGTTACCCCGCTGACCGCGATGTACTGCAGACCCACGAGTCCGAAGCCCATGCCCGCTGCGATTAACAGCATCGCCGGGAGAAGCCATGCCACCCCGCCGCCCAGGACGGCCACGAGTGCGACGACGCCCATCGCGCCTGCAGCGGCCGCGAGCCCGACCACCACGCACACGCGTGCACCCCAGCGTCCCAGCAACCGGGGAACGAGCACCGATGCCGCAATCAGCGCCGCGGCCAAGGGCAGCATCGTGAAGCCTGCCCCCAGAGGCCCGACACCGAGCCTTTCCTGCAGGTAGAAGGTGAATAGCAGGAACGAGGTCGAGAGTGCACCGCTGAGCAGCATCGTCGTCAAGTTCGCCCGCAGTCGAGTGCGGTCAGCGAAGAAGGTCAGTGGGACCAGCGGGTTCGGCGACCTCGACTCGACGCGCACGAACCCGGCACCGGCCAGCACCGCACCAACCAGCGCGGCCACGCTCACCCAGAGGCTGGTGGCAGGCTCACCCGCCTCCACAGCGGCGTAGACGAAAAGCAACGGGCATGCGGTCAGCAAGAACGAGCCCGGGAGGTCCAGGCGGACCCGCTCACGAGACACGGACCGGTCCGCAGGGACCAGGAGGAGCGCGGCCACGATCACGACCAGGATGAACGGCACCGAGACCAGGAAGATCCAGCGCCAGCCCAGATGTGCGGTGAGGATCCCCGACAGAGCGAACCCAAGAACGAGGCCGCAGCTGGCCACGGCGGCCCACACGCTCAGGGCGCGCGACCGGCGCGGGCCTTCGGGGAAGAGCAGCACGATAGTGGCCATTGCCGCGGGCAGCGCTACGGCCTCGCCGGCTCCCTGGAGCAGGCGTGCGGCGACCAGGACTGGGAAGGACGGGGCCAGACCGGCCAGCAGAGAAGCCGCGCCGAAGAGAGTCGTACCGACCAGGAGAGTGCGACGACGGCCGAGAAGGTCACCGACCCGGCCGCCGAGCATCAGCAGCCCACCGCCGGTGATGGTGTAGCCGACCACGACCCAGGTCAAGGAGTGGCTCTCGACGCCGAAGTCCGCGCCGATCGAGGGCAGCGCGATATTGACCACGGTCACATCGACCGCGATGAAGAACTGCAACATGGACATCGCGCACAGCACGAGCCATGCGCGCACACGTGCGGGACTGTGCACGCGGGTAGAAGAGAAAAAAATTGAACGCATCTGTTGCTCCGTCGCTCTGAAGAGTTAAGAGCGGCACAAAGTGCCGCTCCGGATCGATCTCGAAGCGACTGGACGTTCCAGGTGAAATGTTGCTGAGAACCAGACGTCCCGCCGCTAGCGGGACGCCCTGTTCACTGCCGCGCAAGCGGCCGAGCATGAAGAGGCAGACATACTGCAAATTCTAACAGCGGAACCCTGTGACTCCTGGCCTGTTTTCCCATCGGCGCAAGCTCTAAGCTGATCCGCATGGGATTCAGTGCTTTGGAACACTACGCGCAAACAATGGGCCTGACCCCGACAGAGGTGGTCGCTGAGGAGCAGAACAGCGAATATGAGTCTGGCCGTGCCATGCTCGACGCAACCTGGTGGCGGATCCGGACTGCCCGCGTCACTCCTGCCAAACCGGGCGCTTTCGTTGCCGTTTGGGGTCGCACATCGGAGGGAGTCATCGCACCGTTCTCCGGCGGGGAGGACAGCGTCGATGACTGCGCAGGCCTTCTCGTGTTCGTCTCCGAGGAAGAACACTTCGGAGTCTTCACTTTCACCGCCGCCAGCCTGGTCGAACTGGGAATCTACTCTTCCCGACGCTCACCAGGGAAACGAGGTTTCCGCCTCTACCCACCGTGGTCCGCCTCGCTGAATCCCCAAGCGACTCGAACTCAACGCAGACAAGCTCCATACTTCGAACGGATCTGTTGATTCGTTCGGATGACCCGACCGACTCATTCATCGACGGCCAGATTGATCGGCTGCAATATTGATCGGCTGCAATATTGATCGGCTGACTTGTCACTCGACAGTCTTTCGGAGAACGGTGTTGCAGTTTGTCCCCCATAGACTCGACTGGATATCCTGGGCATCAGCACCATGGGAAAGAAGCGGTCGGGACGACCCGAACGCAATCAGTCACGATGAGGACGGCCTCGAAGAACAGGAATGCCCGTCATGACTGCCGCCATTCGCAGCATCCTCACCCCCTCTGCCATCGTTCGACTGATCCTCGGCTGGGGCGCCTTCGCCGCTCTCCTCTTCGCAGGCCCACTGCTGACTCCGCCCGTTGCAGGCCCGCTCCTCGTCAGCGCCCTGATCGTCATCGTCGGCGTCATCCTCATCTGCGCCTTCGGCGTCGTCCACGAGGCCGAACATCTGGCCCGCCTCCTCGGCGATCCCTATGGCTCGCTGGTGCTCACGCTCTCGATCGTGCTCATCGAGGTGGTGCTCATCGCCGCCGTCCTCCTCGGCCCCGGAGACCACGCCACGATCGCTCGTGACTCAGTCATGGCTGTGTCCATGATCATTCTCAATGCCGTCATCGGCCTGTGTCTGCTCGTCGCGGGGCTGCGCCACGGCAGTCTCGCCCATAACCGCACGGGCGTCTCGACGTATCTGTCACTCATCATCGTCCTCGCCGCTCTCGCCTTCGCCCTGCCGGCGCTCATCGGCGCGAACGGCAGCTACGAGGAGTGGCAGGAGGTCCCGATCATCGTACTCACGATCGGCATCTATGCCTTCTTCCTCTACCGTCAGATGGGTGCCCAGGCCGCGGACTTCCACGAGGTCGATCCGCGACTGCCCCAGATCCCCGCGGAGGTGGGTGCGGGCGACTCCGTGCCACCGAAACTGAGCATCCGCGAGATCATCTTCACCCACCGCACCGAGATCATCGTGCGTCTGGCGCTGCTCGTCGCCACGGTCACTCCGATCGTGCTGCTCTCCCACGATATGGCGTCGCTGCTCGATGACGGCTTGGGCCGCCTCGGCGCTCCTGTGGCTCTGTCGGGTGTCGTCATCGCGCTCATCGTCTTCCTCCCGGAGACGATCACATCGATCAGGGCCGCATGGCAGGGCGAGATCCAGCGGGTGAGCAACCTGTGCCACGGGGCGCAGGTGTCGACGGTGGGGCTGACGATTCCGACGGTGCTGCTCATCGGGCTGCTCACCGATCAGCCGATCGTGCTTGCGGAGTCCCCGGCGAACCTGCTTCTGCTCGCGGTCACGCTGCTGCTGTCGGTGACGACCTTTGCGGCGAAGAAGGTCACAGCCATCCACGGTGCGGCCCACCTCGTCGTGTTCGCGATCTTCGGGATCACGCTCTTCTCCTGAGCCACCCCGCCGCCGGCAATGCGCTCGACTTCAGCTCGCGCGGGGCCGTTCGGCGTCGCGCATGCGGGTCACGGACTCCCGGGGTGAGGATATGGGATGACCCGCGGCGCACTCGACGACAGCTTTCACTGGTTCGCCGCAGTCGCGATGCAGCACTTCGAGCGGCGGACCGCCCGATCCGTCATCCTGGCCACCACCGTGCCTATCTCCCCAGCGCAGCAGAGAGATCATCACCGGATAGAGGTCGAGGCCCTTGTCCGTCAGCCGGTATTCCTTGCGGGCGCGCTGACCTACTTCGCGATAGGGCTTCGCCGTCAGGACTCCCGCGGTGACAAGCTTGCGCAGCCGGTCGGAGAGCACCGGGTCCGAGACGCCGACATGGTCACGGATCTGGTCGAACCGGCGCACTCCATTGAATGCTTCGCGGAGGATGAGCACGGTCCATTTCTCCCCGATGACGTCCAAGGTCTTCTGGATCGAGCAGTCTGCAGTATCGAAATCCAGCCAGTCCACAGGCCCTCCTTCGTTTGACCGCCTGATCCATTGTAGGCTAACTTCAAATTATTCAGCCAGCTCGAAGGGGATCTCATGAATCCGCAGTCAGACTCACTTCCAGACGTCTCACTTAAGACAGCCAGCAACTTCGTCGCCGCCTCGGGACTCATCATCGACAAGGTCACGAATACAACTGTCCGCGGCCATGCCGACCTGGGCTCCGACCATCACACACCCTGGGGCGTCGTCCACGGCGGCGTGTACACAACGCTCGTGGAGAGCACGGGAAGCATCGGCGCCAGCCACGCCGTGGGCGAGCGCGGCGAGTTCGCCGTCGGCATCCACAACGCCACCGACTTCCTGCGCCCGACCACCGGCGCCAGTGTCGCAGTCGAGGGCACTGCCCTGCACCAGGGCCGGACCCAACAGCTGTGGGAGGTCATCATCACCGACACCTCCTCCGACAAGGTTCTTGCCCGCGGCCAGCTGCGCCTGCAGAACGTCCCCATGCCGAAGGAAGCCAACTGAGATGAGCAGGGAATCACGCACTCGCGAAGCCAAGGTGACGTGGAGCGACCCCTCTGAGGGGCTGGCACTTCTGCCGACGCTGGACGGCATCGACTACCTGCGCAAGATGGCTGCCGGTGAAATCCCCGGGGCCCCCATCGGCTCCCATATGGGCATGGAGATCGCCGAGGTGGGCGAAGGCAGGGTCACATTCCACTGCCGTCCCGATGAGTCCCATTACAATCCGATCGGCATGATTCACGGAGGATTGGTCTGCACCCTGCTCGACTCGGTACTCGGGTGCGCGGCGCACACCACTTTGCCGAAGGGCACCGGATACACCTCGATCGAGATCAAGGTCAACTACCTGCGCCCGGTCACAGCCAGCAGCGGGCCGCTTGTCGCCACAGGTCGAGTCGTCAAGCCCGGTCGCCGAGTGATCTTCTCAGAAGGCGAAGTCGTCGACAACAAGGGCAAGACCGTCGCCACAGCTTCCGGCAGTCTGCTCGTCTTCCCACTGGAAGCCTAGCAGCGCGCGGCTCTGCAGCCGTGGTCGACTAAGCGGCCGGTGCCCGCCTGACGACAGCCTCGGCGGCCAATCGCGGTCTACTCCTCCGGTGAAGCGGTCTCTGTTTCATCGGTCGAGCCATCCGCGCGGCCGTCGGTCGAGTCTGAGTCGCCGTCATTCTGGTTCGTGTTGTCACCGGTCGGACTCGTTGAGGATTCTGTTGAGTTCGCCTCCGAAGACTCGTCCGAAGACTCCTCCGGGGTCTCCTCAGCGGCTGATTCGGCACTGACACTCTCACCTTCGCCCGGTTCCGGCCAGGCCACTTCTTTGTTGAAGGCGGGCTGATCCGCACACGTGTCGAGCACGGCCTCCATCGCGTCCTTCTCAGCAGAGGCCACCCACAGTCCGTACTTGTGCTTGATCGCGATCTGCCGGGATACATATTCGCATTGGAAATCCTCGTTCGGCGGCAGCCATGCGGCCGCGTCGCCGCCGCCCTTCTGCCGGATGACATTCGCGCTCACGGTCAGCAGGTTGAGCGGGTCGTTTCCGAACTCCCGCAGTTCGCTGACGGACATGCCCGAAGCCCCGGTCTGCCAGGCGTTGGAGCCGGAGACGATGTAGTCGACGTCGACATTAGCAGATCCGCGCTCGAAGGCGTATGACTCACCAAGGTATTTGTCATCGAGATCACCGGCGATGGCAACACAGCCGTTGGTCTCCGCCTCGATCTTAAGATCCTTGAGGTCGCGCCTGAGCGCATCGTTGCGTGTATCGCAGCCGTTGTCATCGACATCCGCATTCCAGTCGAAGAGTTCCGGGTCGTAACCGGTCCTGCGCTCTTTGACCTTCACCTCAAGCTCGTCGAGCATCGAACGTGCCGGGCTCAACTCGGCGGTGCCTGCGCTGTCCTGTGGAGAATCGCTGCCGTCTTCACCGTCGGCTGCAGGCTTCGACTCGTTCTGCGCGGAGACATCGGGACCTGAATTGGCGGGCACTTCCTGGTCATTGTGCGGTCGAATTCCCTGGGCGGGTGCCGCCGAGGCTGAAGGTCGTGAGGGAACCGGGTCGGAATCCGCTGTGCCGCCTCCGCCGGTCGACCAGGAAACTTCGCTTCCGTTGACCTGGCTTGAGCCGCTGCCGCCGCACCCGGAGAGCAAGGCAAGAACAGATACAGCAAGAAGGGACATTGCCCGAATCCGAGCGCTGCGAGTCGCGACTGCGGAGTTCATCGAATTGGACACGCTTGAAATGTTAGGGCAGGTTGTCACTATAGGGAACGACCCTGAGCATTCGGTAACCGATTCGTTATCTGTTGAAATCGAAACTGTCATAAAACTGTCACGCTCGGCCGCCTCGACAACTATTCGCAGCCGATTCCATCACCGTCGCGATCAAGGTGAGACGCATACCCCGGGTCACCTCGGCGAACGGGTGCGGCACCGGCGTCACGAACCGCGGTGCAGTTCTTGTAGAAGACCGAGCCCGATGATCCCGAGCCGGATGACGTCGACCTCTCACCCGATTCTCTCTTCGAACCGGAGCTCGACTTCGAACCGGACGATGCTGGCTTCTTCGTCGGGGTGTCTTGTGCGGTCTTCACATTGTCACCCGCGCCGGGTTCTGGCCATGCGACATCCTTCGTGAACGCGGGCTGATCATCACACGCGCTGAGGACTCGTTCCATCGCGGACTTCTCGGCCTTGACGACCCACAGCTCGTACTTGTGTTTGATCGCGATCTGGCGGGAGACGTA
This sequence comes from Brevibacterium sp. AGC70, assembly GCF_057334195.1. Taxonomy (NCBI): domain Bacteria; kingdom Bacillati; phylum Actinomycetota; class Actinomycetes; order Micrococcales; family Brevibacteriaceae; genus Brevibacterium; species Brevibacterium sp. AGC70. Next base: position 99,443 of record NZ_JBHFIH010000013.1, read on the forward strand.
TTCGCAGCGGTAGCTCTTGGCCGGCGGCAGCCAGGTCGCTGCATCCCCGTCGCCCTTCTGCCTGTTGAGGCTCGAGTCCACGGCCAGCAGGTTGAGCGGGTCATTGCCGAATTCCTTGAGTGTGCCCTCGTCGAACTTCGCGGCACCGGTCTGCCAAGCGTTGGAGCGGGCAACGATGTGGTCGATGTCGATGTTGTTCGGGCCCCGGTCGAAGGCGTAGATCTCACCCTTGTACTTGTCGTTCAGATCGCCGGCGATGACGACACAGCCCTTCGTCCCGGCCTTGAGGGTGATGTCGTTCAGGTCCCGGCGCAGCACGTCATTGCGGGTGTCGCAGCCATTGTGGTCGGCATCCGATCGCCACTTGAACAGGCCCCTGTCGTAGCCGGTCTTCGGAGCCCGGCCCTTGACCTCCAGTTCCTGAAGCACCGCGAGAGCTGCACCGGCAGTCGTTCCGCCGGCTCGGCCCTGTTCCGTCTCCTCTGGCTTGTCCTGACCTTCGCTGTCCGCGGCGTCTTCGTTCGGCGCCGTGGCCTCGGGCTCGGTTTCCTGCCCGGTGGCCTCTTCAGTCGCGGGGCCGGCTTCCGAGGTCCAGGATGCATCATCGGCGCTGGTCTCGACGTCGCCGCCATCGGCACAGGCGGAGAGGAGGACGAGGCTGAGAATTGTGATGAAGGAGAAGACCATGCCAGCGCGCAGACGTGTCGAGGCATGGTTGAGGAAGGCGGAAAAGGGCATGGGTGTCCAGTCGTACACAAGGGTGGGGAACATGGTCGTGGACCGTGATCGGCAATGCCGCCGACCCCCGATCCACTACAGATATGATATGACTGAACCGTGTCCGTTGCACGACCTGCGGACACATAGAGACGCATTCGTTATCGACGTCACGCAGGTCACTCCCCCAACCCGTTCAGTCGCTGAGGTGGATGGCCAGGTCCGTGCGTCCGGGATTCACGCCGTCAACCAAGGCCCGGGTCCGGCGGTCATAATCTCCGCCCAGCATCTTCCGATACGGGCGGACCCGCTCGCGGGGAAGGCCCGATAGCCGATCGGCCAGTCGCTGTCGCTCTTCCTCGCGCCCGGCTTCGCCGATAGCTTCCACGTCATAGACCACGTGGAGGTCAAGCGCTTCGATCCCCACATACCACAAGGCACCATGCGTCAAAGGGAAGAGCAGAGATTCCAGGTCGCCGCTGATGCCGCGCGGACTCAGCGTGCGCTGATCGTCCCCAGCGGTGACAATGATCAGAGCCTTCCTCCCCATCAGCCGACCGTCGCCATACCGGCGCGGCAGCCCCGTGTCCTCGTCGAGGTCCCCCTGTGCGAATCCGGTCTGCAGCACCCGGTCAAGCCACCCCTTCAGCATCGCGGGAGGCCCGTACCACCAGAGGGGAAACTGCAGCACCAGCAGCTCAGAGGCTGCCAGGGCCTCCTGCTCTCGCCTGACCTCGGGTTCAACTTCGCCACGTGCATACGCCTCACCTGCCAGGTCCGAGACGTTGCCGGGAACCGTGGACAGGCTTCCCAGATCACGCTCACTCAGTGCCGGGTCGAATCCGTCGGCGTAGAGGTCGGACACAGTCACGTCATAATGTTCGGATAGTGCAGAGCAACCTGTCCGGAACAGGTGCTGGTTGAAGGAATCCGCCCGTGGGTGCGTGTAGACCCAGTGGGCGCGGCCTGGCGTAGGTTCATGAAATGAGTTCATATGCCAATCTCACCGCACATGAGTGAGACGTAGAATCGCCCACAGTCTCATAAAGATCATTCAGCGTCTAAACTGGGGGTGTGGACACGCTTTCCGATGTACTCACACACATCCGTTCCTCCGGCGCGCTGGTGGGCCGGACTCTCGCGAACCCGCCCTGGTGCGCCACCTTTGCAGAGGACGCTTCTCTGTCCCTGATCACAATGCTGCGCGGGGAAGCATGGATCGTCGACGGCGAAGAATCCCATCAGCTCTTCGCCCACGACATCGCCATTGTCGTCGGACCAGCACCCTTCGACGTGACCAGCGACCCCGCAGCGAACCCCATCCCCATGTACGTTCAGACCCAGACCGGAGTGTGCTTCGCTGAGGGCGGCGCGCAGTCCGAGAACATCGCGCTGGGCGCTCGAACGTGCGGGGTGCAGTTGGATGCAGATGACGCCATGCTGACCGGCTCATTCACCGTCACGGGGCGCATCGCCGATCGCCTGCTGAACACTCTGCCACGGGTCCTCGTCGTGCCGCGGGCCGTGCAGCGCACAGCGGCGCTGCAGTTGATGGAGGCAGAGATCCTGCGTGAAGAACCGGGCCAGCAGGCCATCCTCGACCGATTGCTCGATCTGGTTCTCGCAGGTGCCCTGCGTGACTGGTTCGCCCTGCCTGAGGCGAAGGCACCGGGCTGGTATCGGGCGAGTTCAGATCCGATCGTGGGCACCGCGTTGACAGCCATGCACGAGGCCCCACACCGAGGTTGGACCGTCGAGACGTTGGCGCGTCAGGCACTCGTCTCGCGTGCCACCTTGGCGCGCCGCTTCACTGATCTGCTGGGCGAGCCTCCGATGTCGTATCTGAACGGGTGGCGACTGTGCCTGGCCGCCGACCTCCTCGAGCGCACCGATGCCACAGTCGAGTCCGTGGCCCACGAAGTCGGCTATTCCAGCGGCTACTCTCTGAGCACCGCCTTCCACCGCGAATACGGCGTCCGGCCCAGTCAGCACCGTCAAGCGACAGGCAAACAGGCAAATAGCTGAGGCAGGACACCGATTCATGCCATGGTGGAGGAGCACGAATTCGTCGGTGACGAAGGAAGAAGGGAGGCGATCTTGCGACACGATGCAGAACGACCGCAGACCACTGGCCTGATCACTGACGCCCCGGTTCCCGACCACTGGATGCAGGTGCTCGCGACGCTGCGTGCGAACCCCTTCACCCACTTGCGCCGAGCGGAGATCGCCTCTGAGGCGCCCCACATTCTCATCGTCTCCCCCACCGCCGAGGTGGCCCGCACCTGCTTCGCCGAGCTTCTGGGCGGCGCTGGTTCAGACACCGACACCCGTGCCACGGACGAGTTTATCGCGGTCATGATCGCGAAGGAGGTTGTGCCCGCCGACGTCCCCGCTGGGACGTGGATCTTTCTTCCCCACCGACAGGACGGGTGGACGGAGCTCGAAACCACCTCGGCGAGGGTGCTTGCGGCACTGGTCAAAGAGAACACCGCCCGGGAACAGGAAGAGAAGCTCACCCTCATCGAGTACGGGGTCAACCTGTGGCATTGGGCCGAACCGCCCTACGGCGGAGGCGATCCCGTCTGCCACGCCGGCGAGCTCATCAGCTGGGAGAGTGCGTGGGCACTGGGCGGGGCGAGCGACACAGGACCTGCTGGCGCAGGAACCGGTGGCAGCGGATTCTCCGCCCGTGCGCCGGGAGTCTCCTTGCGGCCACCCATCTATTTCGGCCTGCCCACCGTGCTGCGTGAGCGCCGCCGGAACGGGTAGCGCGGGGCCGGCCAGCGCCGGGCCGCATCGAGCAGTCCACTTGTCACTGAAGCGTCATCTTATAGCCTAGGCTGTCGACGCCAAGGTAGCCGGCCGGCGCTTGGAGACAGATTGCACCGAGTATTGGCGCAGTCTCCTCAGTTCAGCGACGACGGGCGAGGTCAAGGACAAGCACGAGTTCGCACTAAGCTGGACCTATGTCGACAAGCTCGCCAGCCGCATCCGAGACTGCGGATATGCCGTCTGCTCAGGAGTTGCTGATATTCCTCACGTTGAAAGAATCAGGAAGCATCACTGACGCCGCTGAGGATCTGCATCTGTCTCAATCACAGCTGAGCCGAATCCTACAGAGGCTGGAGCGGAAGCTCTCCGTAACACTCTTTCAACGAAGCACCGCCGGACTCAGGCTCACCCTGGAAGGCGAAATTTTCACCCGAACCGCGTCGGCGCTGCAGAATTCCTACATCCACAACATGCGACAGTTTCGCAACGAGCTGGCGGGAGAGACTGGTGAGGTGCGGCTGTCGATTCTGCCGTCCATGGCATTTGAGTTCCTGGGGTCGTGGACCGACGCATTTCGACAATCTCACCCGCAGGCCACGATCACGGCGACAGATGACATTTCGGGCAGCGCCCTGCAACAACTCCAGGCCGGAACGGTCGACGTCGCCATCTCCGCCTGCCTGCTCCGTTTGCCAGACGGCAGAGAACGGCAGCTGTTCCCCGAGCTCGATGACCTCAATCTCACAGCGATACTCTCCGAAGGATTTGCCCTAGTCAGTCCCCCGGGCACCGAAGTTCCGAGCGAGATGACGTGGGACTACGCTCTTGGCCACTCCACAGTCGGATTCACTACTGCAGCAAGCGTCCATCGCTGCATGTCGCAGATCAGCCAGCTCGAGGACATCGCCTATCAGCCCGAAACTCTGACGAACAGCCCGCTGACGATCGCCGGTATGGTCGAGTCCGGCCTGGGCTCATCCATCGTCCCCGAATCGAACCTCGGGATCATGCGGATCCGCCAGTTGGTGACCACACCGCTCGAGGGGTACCGACGAATCGTCTGTGTCGCGACCACTGATTCCGAACAGACCGCACTAGTGCGTCACTTCGCCAACATGCTGACAACGAAATGACGTACCAAAGGCGTTCCAGCTCAGTGTTTTTCATCAACCGACTCTGTCGGCTCCTCCGCAGAAGCCTCAGAAGTGCCCGATAACGCCGTGAGTCCGCGAATCTTCTTGGAACTGCGCTTCTTCCGCAGCGCCGACCAGATCTTGAACCCGATGAACGCGACCAACACCACAATCAGCGCAAGTGAGATCGGCCGGGCGAAGAAAATGTCGAAACTTCCATCCGACATGATCAGGGAACGGCGGAACTCCGACTCGATCATCTCGCCGAGGACGACACCGATGAGCATGGGCGTCACCGGTAGCCCGACCTTTGTGATGAGGAAGCCGATCACGCCGAAGGCGGCCATCACAAGGACATCGAAATACGAATTGTTCAGTGCGTAGGTGCCCAGCACGCAGAGCAGGACCACGATCGGCATGAGGATCGTGTTCGGAATCCGCGATACTCGTGAGAACAGCGGAAGCAACGTCCTGCCCATGAAGTACATGAGGATGTTGATCACGATGAATCCGACGATGATCGAATAGACGAGAACAGGCTCATCGGTGATGAGAAGAGGACCTGGTGTCAACCCTTGGACGAGAAACGCGCCTAGGAGCACCGCTGTGACTGCGTCTCCGGGAATGCCCAATGTCAACAGAGGAACCAGCGTTGCACCGGAGGTGCCGTTGTTGGCCGTCTCCGCCGCGACCACCCCTTCTTCCGAACCCCGGCCGAACGCTTCGGGCTTCTTCGAGACCGCCTTGGCACGTGAGTACGCCATATATGCCGAAACGGTAGGGCCCAATCCGGGAATAACACCGATGACATAGCCGATCAGTCCTGACCTGCCCACCGTTTTTGCGTACAGACTTCGCGAAATCCGATCCTCGTGTGGGCGCTCGGGCTCTTTCGCAGTCAATCGGTTGCCGGTAGTGGCCTTCAGCTTAGGGGCACTCACCTGGCGAAACACTTCGGCAAGGGCGAAGAGCCCGATGATGACCGGGATGAAGTCGATGCCCGACATCAGCGACACCTGGCCGAATGTGAAGCGAGCAGTTCCCGAGATCGAATCGATCCCCATCGTGGTGATGAACAGCCCTATCGCTGCAGAGATCAGTCCCCGCACGAATGATGAACCTTCGATACCGGCGACTAGGATCAGACCTCCCAGGGCAAGCAGGAGGAACTCCGGAGACGAGAACTTCAGAGCGGCGGCGGAGATCACCGGGGCACCGACGAGCAGACCGATTCCTGAGATCAGAGCCCCGAGGACCGACGCGGTCAGTGACAATGTCAATGCGCGCTTGGCGAAGCCGCGTCTGGCCATGGCGTACCCATCGGCGACCGTTGCCGCGGAGGCTGCGGTTCCAGGTGCTCCGATGAGAATCGCTGAGATGCTGCCACCGTAGATCGCGCCGCAGTAGCATCCGACGAGGAGCATCATGGCTGCCGTGATGTCCATCGAAAAGGTGATGGGTAGCAGCAAGGCGACCCCCATCGTTGCGCCCAGACCGGGCAGGGCACCGATGATGATCCCGGCGAAGAGCCCCAAGATCATCGCAAGTATCGAAGCGATGTTGAAAATCGAACCCAATATGTCCATGATCATCAGCGATCACCAACCAATCAGTGAGAGTTGCACACGCAGGAGCTCGGCGAAGACGGCATAGGTCACACCGATCGTGACAACGACGAGAATGATCAGCTGCACAGGTCGTCTCAGCCCAAAAGCCACTGCGGTCAGGGACATGAGGATCAGGGAGCTCAGACCGTAGCCGATCAGCACTGTCGTGTAGACCCAGACAGCGATCCCAGCCAAGATCAGTCCGTATGAGATCAGCCGAGCCTTCCGATCCAGGGGATCGTCGGAGCTCTGGGCCTCGTCGGAGCCTTCAACAGTGGCAGCCGGCCTTGTCGTCATTTGCAGGATCAGATCTGCCAGGCCGCCCAGCGTGACTGCCGAACCGCTGAGGAATGGAAGAAACCTCGGGCCGACCGGGTCGGTCGTCGAATCGATGACCTGCAATGGTGTCAGGACCATGATGAGGATGCCGAGGAGGATGAGCGCGAGTGGAAGGATCAGGCGAGACCACACCGCGCTCTTCGACGATTTGTGAATCGTGGCCGTGATCATTTCAGTGGTCCTCCGTTGAACTCATTGGCCTTGTCGACCACCGTTCCCATGTCGCTGATGTCTGACTGAAACGCGCTACTGCCCTTGAACGTCGGCTTCATCTTCAAATTGGCGAAACGCTCCTTCGTTGCCTTCCTATTCAAAGTCGCTTCAATCTTCTTTTCCAGCAGGGTGACGAGCTCAGGAGTCATATCCGGTGGTCCGGCAATCCCGAAAAAGAGGTCGTTGTCAATCGAATAACCCAAGTCCGTTGCTAACGGGACATCCTCGAAGCCCTCGGGCCGGTGTGATCCGAGCACAACCAAAGGACGAAAATCGCCTGACTTCACGTTGGGGATGGCATCAATTGATTGGATGACTGCGCTGTCGAGATTGTTGCCGAGGACCGCATTAATCATCGGGGCGTTGCCTTCATAGGGGACGTCAGAAGTCTTCATTTCCGCCTCACCCGACAGCGCCGCGAAATTCACATGAGCAGAAGAACCGACTCCGGTCGTCCCGTACCTCATTCCGCCCGATCGCTTCTTGGCCTCGGCGATGTAGCCTTCGAAAGACGTGATATCGGAATCCGAGTTCACCACCAGAACGTTTGGAAGCGCCGTCAGCTCGGCGATCGGAGTGAGGTCCGTAGGCCCATACGGGGTGGAATCGAAGTGTGGCTGTGAACCATAGGAGGTGCCCGTGACCATAGTCAGGTTGTACCCGTCAGGATTGGAATTCATCACGTCGACCGTGCCGACGATGCCTCCGGCGCCCGTCTTGTTGACCACGGGTATCTGTGCTCTGTGACCATCGGTGCTCAGCTCTTGTGCCAAGCCGTCTGCGACGATGCGCCCAACTATGTCTGTCGGACCGCCAGCGGAGAACGGCACGACCAGTTCGACCGGTCGGTCCGGAAAATCGTCGGCAGTACCCGCGACAACTGGGGTGCAGCCGACGATCGCGGCCGACACACTGCCCAGCATCAGCACTGTGACACCGCGTCGACTCCATTGTCTCTGTCTCATTTTTTGTTTCCTTCTTGTTCTGCGCTGTCAGCGCCGCAGCATCATCGCCACAGCGGTCGATCGGCACCGAGTTCCGGCGCAGATCTGTAACTTTCGACGGGTGTGCGTTCAAACGTCACCGGAAATTTGACCGCTTTGACCTCCGGCGCATCCTCCAACGGCTGAAGTATTCCCCGTTCAGCGGTGAATGGGCTCTCGACGATATCGGTCAATGTGTTAACCTTCGACCCTGGTACACCCGCCTCTTTCACGGCCGCATCCAGGTCATCGGCGCTGAGAGTAACTGTGTAGTCCTCGATGAGGCCGATAAGGACGTCACGGTGTTCGACTCTCAGGGCGTTCGTGGCAAATCTTTCGTCCTCGAGCAGGAGGTCCAGTCCCACTGCCCGGCAGAAACGCGTGAAATGAGCGTCATTGCCGCACCCAAGCATGTAACCGTTGTCTGCCGTAGAAATGATCTGGTAGGGCGCCAGCGCCGGGTTGCCTTGCCCCATCGGCTGTGGAGCTGTTCCTGTCGAGAGCGCAGCAAGCAGCCAGTTGTTGAGCATTCCATATTGCGCGTCGAACATGGCAACGTCCAGGTACTGGCCCTGACCCGACTTCTCCCGTTCGTAGAGAGCCGCCAGCAGGCCCAGTCCTCCGTACAGTCCTGTGGTGACATCGGCGATCGACGGACCGATCTTGACCAGTTCGCCATCGGCGTTCCCAGTGATCGACATCATGCCGGACTCTGCCTGCATGACGATGTCGTAAGCCGGCCAGGTCGCGCGGGAACCGATGCGACCGTATCCGGAGACCGAGAGGTAGATCAGCCGTGGGTTCTTCTTGGCCAAAGTGGGATAGTCGACGCCGAGGCGCTCAGCCACACCCGTCCGATAGCTTTCGGTGACGACATCGGCCTCAGCAGCCAATTCGTAGAGCACCTCGAGGTCCTCTGGATCCTTGAGATTGAGAGTCACGGACCTCTTGTTTCGGTTGACGGCATGGAAATAGCAGCTCATACCGTAGTAGGTCGGCGGGGTGAACGACCGCGACTCATCGCCGCTGCCGGGCTGTTCGATCTTGATGACGTCGGCGCCCAGATCGGCCAGCACGTGACCGGCGAAGGGGCCAGCCAGTGTGCGGGAGAGTTCGAGAACGCGGACTCCGCTGAGGATGCCCATAATCAGTCGTTCTTCCGTGCGAAGGCCAGCGAGAATTCCTTGCGTGAATCGGTGAGCGCCTCGGCCTCGAACATGTTCTTCCAGGTGTGGAAGAGTCGCTTCTGCTGGGCGATGACCGTGCGGTCGGACTCCATGGTGTCGCGCAGAAGCGCAACGGCAACCTCGTCTACCGTGGCGTCCTCGACCGCTGTGTTGAGGAATCCGCACCGCTCCATCTGTTCCGCAGTGAATCGTCTGCCTGTCAGTATCATCTCGTTGGCCTTCGTCCACCCCATCAGGCGGTGGAGATTGACCGATTCGAGCACTGAAGGGATGCCGATGCGAACCTCAGGCATGGAGTACCACGATGAATGCCCACCGACACGGAAGTCGGCGGCTGCTGCGATTTCGACGGCGCCGCCGATGACGTATCCCTTCATGGCCATCGCGACCGGCAGTTCGCACTCTTTGACCGCTTCGCACACGCTTCCGAGCAGCGTGATGGTCTCAAAGGCCCGGGTGGAACTATTGTGCTCGAACTGCGACGTGTCCATCCCTGCGGAGAATCCCTTGTCGCCCACGGCGTTGACGAGCACACCACCCAGCTCCTGGTCCACGGATGCCGTCTGGAAAGTCTCGCGCAACTCGACCAGGGCGTCGGCAGTCAGCGAATTGGCACGAGAAGAATTGTCGATGGTGACGGTGAGAATGCCGTTGTCGACAGACTGGCGGATCATAGGATCTCCTGTGATGGTGACGATGTTGTGAACTGAGAATCATCGTCGCACCTGACTCCTCTGCTCCGCCCGGCGTTTATTCTCGAATTGCATGCATAATGCGCATGAAGAGATTAGCTCGATGGGTCAGCGTCGCCGAGCGAGGCCCTCAGTAAGAGGACACTCGATTCAAGCGAGCTTCTCGGTTCCACCACCCCGTCAAGTGGCCGTTCTGACCTCACGACGCAGCGACGACGACTCCGGCTGTGATCAGCAGGATGACGTAGCCCCAGGCATGGACGATCTCCCGGATCTTGGGCACACGGCGACGCAGCAGCACGATCAGCGGGATCGCTCCGATGAGGAGGGCGAGTGCCGAGCGCAGGTCCACAGAGCCGACCATTCCCGGGACCTCGGTGGAGGCATGAGTGGTGATTGTGACGAAGACCGCTGGAAGCATGATCACCAAGGTCAGCGGATTGGCCAACGTGGTCGCCACGGTCATCGTCGCCCCGGACCGGCGCATCATCGGCACCGTCATCACGCTGCCGCCGACGCCGAGGAAAGACGCCAAGCCGCCGATCGGGAAACCGAACAGGGCGGCGATGCCTCTACCGCCGTCACCCAGATCATCTGCGTCGCTGACTGCTCCGGCTCCACCATTCCGACCATCGCCGCCCTTCCCATCTTTCCTGCGGGCCTTCGCACCACCTCGGTGGAAGAAGCCGGGGCGGACTAGCAGGTCGATGGCGGTCACGGCGATGTAGACGACGAAGCCCCACTTCAGGAGCGCTTCGGGGGCGAATTCGGCACAAAAGGCACCGAATGCTCCGCCGGCAGCGAGGAGGATGAACAGCCACCATTCCCCTTTGAGGTGGGCCAGGGCCTCGCGTTTGGTCGAGATCGTGGAGACCACGGCGTTGACCAGCATCACCAGCGCCGAGGTGGCTGCGGCCACCCGTGCCGTGTCACTGCCGAGGTCGGCGTGGATGAGGGTGATGATCGGGACGGTGACGAAGCCGCCGCCGAATCCGAACAGCACAGTCGTCAGTCCGACCAGAGCGCCGACCAATATCAACACCAGAAAGTCCACTCGCCCATCTCACCCCACAGTCACCTCGGCGGGCAAACCCTGACAGCTTCGTCGGTCAGTTGTTCTTCCGTGCGAACGCGAGCGCGAACTCTTTCCGGTTGTCGGCCAGCGCCTCGCGTTCGAAGCTGTTCTTCCACGTGCGGTGCAGTCGTTTCTGTTGAGCGATGACTTCGCGCGAGGCCTTCATCGTGTCGAGGAGGTAGCTCAGCGCCCGGTCCTCGACCGTGGAATCCTCGACGACCGTGTTGAGGAAGCCGCATCTGTCCATATCAGCTGCGGTGAAACGGCTGCCGGTGAGGATGAGTTCCGTGGCCTTCGCCCACCCCATGAGGCGGTGGAGGTTGACGGATTCGAGGACCGATGGGATGCCGATGCGCCGGCCACAGGCAGGTCGCAGCTCTAGACCGCTTCGCACACCTGGCCCAACCGAGTGATCGTGACGTGGGCGAGAGACGCGTTCGTATGCTTGAACTGCGAGGCGTCCATTCCTGCGGAGAAGCCCTTGTCACCCGCCGAGGTGACGCGAAGGACATCACGAGCGGTATGCAGCCAACTCGGCAGTCCTGAGATCATCTTGTATCCAAGATGGATCCAAGATACGTTGTGTGGGTATCTTTCAGGAAGAAGGAAGGCGTCGATGAAGACCCGCACGCGCGCACAGGCCAAACTGATCTCCGCACAGCTGCTCTCCGGAGCCGGAATCGCCTCCGGCTACGCCGTCGGCGGGCTGCTGGCCGAGGAGATCACGGGCAAGACGTCGATGGCGGGCATCGCGCAGATGAGCGTCATCCTCGGCGCCGGCCTCATCGCCTATCCTCTTGCCGTGTTGGCAGGCAAGACCGGACGTCGGACCGCCCTGACCCTGGGATTCGGCATCGGCGCGCTGGGCGCGACGGTCGTCCTGCTCGGTGTCGCCTTCCAGTTCCTTCCGCTGTTCATGCTGGGCATGATGTTGTGCGGGTCCGCGACGGCCTCTGGCCTGCAGGCCCGCTACGCCGCGGTCGACCTCGTCGATCCCGCGAATGCTGGGCGGGCCATGTCACTGGTCGTGTGGGCGACGACGGTCGGCTCCGTGCTCGGACCCAGCTTCACTGCACCGGGCGCGCACCTCGGCGCGGCACTGGGCATGAACGAACTCGCCGGACCGTACCTGATCTCGATGACCGCCTTCGGATTGGCGACCCTGGTCGCGTCGACGCTGACCAAGAAGATCAAGCCGGGTGCCTCCGAGGCGGTCCCCGAATCTACCGAACACAGCGACCCCACCGACCAGCCGCCGACGATGAAGCTGGGTCCGGCACTGCGCTTCGCACTTGCCCGCCCGGTGCCGCTGTTTGCCATGGTCACGATCATCGCCGGTCAGATGATGATGACCAACGTCATGGTCATGACGCCCGTGCACATGGACCACCAGGAGTTCTCCCTCGGGGCGATCGGCATTGTCGTCAGCGTACACATCGCCGGCATGTACGCCCTTTCCCCCGTCTTCGGGTGGATGGCCGACCGATGGGGGCCTGGAACCGTGATCGCCGGTGGCGTCCTCGTCTTCGCCACGGCGATCACCCTCGGCGTGGTCGATGCCACGGCCGAGGTCTCTTCCATGATCCTGCTCAGCACCGCGCTGATCTTCCTCGGAATCGGCTGGTCGATGTTCCTCATCGGAGGATCGGCGCTGCTGACGGCCTCGGTTCCACGACATGCGAAGGTCACTCTGCAGGGAGCATCGGATGCGGCGATGAACCTCGGCGGTGCGCTCATGGCCGCGATGGCCGGACCTGTGCTCGAGGCCGGAGGGTTCCTGTGGATCAATATGATGGCCACCGTAGTCCTCCTCATCACCCTGAGCTTCTCGATCCGGGCGGTGCCGTTCATGCGCTGGCCGGGCCGACACCGCGCACCATCGGTCGCCGAGGATGACGCTTCGGAGACCTCCCACGCGCATTGAGTGAGATGATCGACGTGGCAGATCATGAGTCCGCCAATCGACCAGGAGAGGAGCGTGCGATCGTGACGGGCAGTGGCGAGACCCGCAGCGCAGCCGAGCGCGCCTATCAGCTCATCCGCACTCAGATCCTCAACGGCACCCATCAGCCGGGAACCATGCTGGGCGAAGCGGGCCTGGCAGCTGATCTCGCGGTCAGCCGCACTCCGGTGCGAGTGGCTCTTGCCAGACTGCAGGACGAGGGGTGGATCGTCATCTACCCTAAGCGCGGAGCCATCGTCCAAGGAGTCGATGAGCGCACCGTCGCCGAGCTCGCCGACGCCCGCTTCGTGCTGGAGACCACGGCGGTCGACCGGGCCCCGGATCCGCTGCGGCAGAAGCTGGCCGACGCCCTCGACGCCTCGATTCGAGCTCAGCGCGAGGCTTTCGACGTCGGTGACATCGCCGCGTTCATCGACCTGACACTTGAGTTCCATCGTGGTTTCGTCGAGGCCGGGGACAACGCCGTGATGCTGGAACTGTACTCACGGCTCTCCGACCGGCACCGCTTCATCCTCTTCGCCTCCGGAGACCGCCTCCTCGACCGGTGCGAGGAGATCATCGCCGAGCACGTCTCCCTCGTCGAACACCTGCGCGAGGGCGACTCCACCGGGTTCGCGAACATCCTGCGCGGACACCTCGCGGAGAACGCACCGCCCACGGCCACCTCGGCGAGGACGTCAGCGGCATTCGAATCGACGATGCTCCGAGGGCACTGACAAGCTTGCCTTCCAGCAGTAGGCTGAGTCCATGGAGCACAGATATCTTGGAAACAGCGGCCTGAAGATCTCGGAAATCACCTACGGAAACTGGCTCACCCACGGCTCCCAAGTGGAGAACGACACGGCAACGAAGTGTGTCCGTGCAGCCCTCGGCGCAGGCATCTCCACCTTCGACACCGCGGACGTGTATGCGAACACCGTGGCCGAACAGGTCCTCGGCGATGCACTCAAGGGCCAGCGTCGCGAATCCCTGGAGATCTTCACCAAGGTGTACTTTCCCACCGGCCCCAAGGGCCACAATGACACCGGACTCTCCCGCAAGCACATCATGGAGTCGATCAACGGTTCTCTGTCCCGCCTGGGCACCGACTACGTCGACCTCTATCAGGCACACCGGTATGACTACGAGACCCCCCTGGAAGAGACCATGCAGGCGTTCGCGGATCTCGTCCGCGCGGGCAAGGCCCTCTACATCGGCGTGAGCGAGTGGAACGCCGATCAGCTGCGTGCCGCGCACTATCTGGCCCGAGACCTGGGCATCCAGCTCGTGTCGAACCAGCCGCAGTACAACATGCTCTGGCGCGTCATCGAGTCCGAGGTGATCCCAGCCTCGAAGGAGCTCGGGATCTCGCAGGTCGTGTGGTCACCGATCGCCCAGGGTGTGCTCACCGGCAAATACAAGGCTGGCCAGCCTGCCCCTGCCGGGTCACGGGCCACCGATGAGAAGGGCGGCAAGGACATGATCACCAACCGCTATCTCAACGATGAGACGGTCAATGCGGTAGCCAAGCTTGAGCCGATCGCGGCCGACCTCGAGCTGACCATGGCACAGCTCGCCATCGCCTGGGTGCTCGCCAACGATAATGTTGCGACCGCGCTTGTCGGCGCATCACGTCCCGAACAGGTGGAGTCGAACGTCGCCGCAGCCGGTGTGAAGCTCGACGCCGAGGCGCTCTCCCGCATCGATGACGCCCTCGGTGATCTGCCCGAAACGGATCCATCGAAGACCAAGTCTCCGCCGACCCGGATCGTGTGAGCAGGTAGTCGCCTGCCGATCGTGCCCCTGTCGCCCCTCAGCCGGGTGGCTGGGGCGGCGATCAGCTCGGTCAGCTCACACACATGTTTCCTGATCCGGTGTCATCTGCGCCTTGACCTCCGCTGAAACCCTGCCCCCAGAGTCTGATCCGACGGGGAGTAGACTCGCACGGCGCGGTTGAGCACCGACGCGGTACGGATGGTCGGATCTGCACTGCTGCCGGCTGCGCCGGCAAAGTCAGACGTTGAGGGGAAAGAGGGAACTTCGGTGACAAAAGAGGACGACGGGCAGTACACAGCAGCCGATGGCAAGCCGATCAATCGGAATGTGGTCCTGGCAGTCCTCGTCTCCGGTGCCTTCGTCATCATCCTCAACCAGACGCTGCTCAACACCGCACTGCCCGCGTTCATGCAGTCCTTCGACATCACGGCCAGCGCTGCGCAGTGGGTGACGACGAGCTTCATGCTGGTCAACGGCATCATGATTCCGATCACGGCCTTCCTGATCCAGAAATTCACCACCCGCGGGCTCTTCCTCACCGCAATGCTCCTCTTCATCGTCGGCACTCTCGTCTGTGCGCTGGCGCCCACCTATCCCGTCCTTCTCCTCGGACGTGTCATTCAGGCCTCGAGCGGAGGCATCATCATGCCGCTGATGCAGACCATCCTGTTCGCAATCTTCCCGGTGGAGAAGCGCGGTACCGCCATGGGCACGTTCGGCCTCGTCATCGCCTTCGCTCCGGCAATCGGGCCCAGCCTCTCGGGCTGGATCGTTGATCACCTGCCCTGGGAAGTTCTCTTCTACATGATGCTGCCGATTGCGATCATCGACATCATCGTCGCCTATTTCATCCTCAAGAACGTCACCGAACGCACGTACCCCAAGCTCGACGTCGCCTCGGTCATCCTCTCGACCTTCGGCTTCGGCGGGCTGCTCTTCGGCTTCGGAACCGCCGGTGACGCAGGCTGGCTGAGCCTCGAGGTCATCATCCCCCTCGCCATAGGCGTGATCTCCTTGGCCATCTTCATTCCACGCCAGCTCAAGCTGGACCAGCCGATGCTCGAGTTCCGAGTGCTCCGCTACCGTATGTTCACCCTCAACACCGCACTGGGCATGTGCGTCTTCATCGTCATGATCGGCGGCATGATGATCCTGCCGCTCTACATGCAGAACATGAACGACTTCTCCGCCATGGAATCAGGCCTGGTGCTTCTGCCGGGTGCGGCAGTGATGGGGCTGATGTCTCCGGTCACCGGCCGCATCTTCGACGCCATCGGCGCCAGGTGGTTGGCCGTGGCCGGGTTCACCCTGCTCACCGTCACAACATTCCTGTTCGCCGACCTCGAGGCAGACACCTCGTTCACCTTCCTTGCCGTGGTCAACACGATCCGTATGTTCGGAGTCGCCATGGTGATGATGCCGGTGACCACGGCAGCACTCAACCAGCTGCCGCAGAGCCTCATCCCACACGGGACGGCGCTGAACAACACCTTCCGCCAGATTGCCGCCTCGGTGGGTACCGCTGTCCTGGTCACCATTATGGTCTCCACAACACGCGACCCCGAAGTCTACGGAGTCGAGGGGCTGGTTCACGGCGCGGACGTCGCCTTCTTCGTTGCCGCGGTCATCGGCATATTCGGTATCGTCGGGTCCTTCTTCATCAAGAACTCGCACGGGCAGAATACGCCTGGCTGACTACTTGTAGAAACCTTCGCGCAGGTCGATGCCGTATTCGACCCAGGCCTTCAAAGCGGCGAGCATGCCGGTCCAGCCCATGCAGTTGCCGAAGGCACCCTCTGCGCCCCCGACGGTCATCTTCCACGACTTCTCGGTCACCGTGACAAGAGTCCGAGCTCCGTCATCGACAGGAGAGAACTCGAAGGTCGTCGTCGTGGACTTCTCCGTGGCATGCTCCGTACCTTCCCACGCGATGACGATCTTCTCGTCCTGAACGGACTCGAGGACCTCAACCGGGAACCGACCGGGGAAATCCGCGAAGTCCCAGGTCACCTCGGCGCCGGAGTCCAAACGTCCGCGTGCACCGCCTGTGGTGAAGTACTTCGAGAGCTGCGCTGGGTCGGCCACGGCTTCGAAGGTCTCATGCGGGGTCTTCGAGATGTAGCCCATGACTGTGAAAGAGAGTTCTTCCAGTTGTGCATCTTTGGTGCTCTGTTCATCATTCATGTGATATTTTTATCACATGTCGTCTGCAAATGGAATGGCTTCACCCGTCGACGAAGACGAACGCGACGATGCCGTGTTCAAAGCGCTGGCGAATTCCACCCGTCGCCGGATCCTCGACATGCTGCGTGACGAGCCCCGAACAACAGGAGAGGTGTGCGCCGCCTTCTCCGATCTCGATCGCACGACGGTCCTCCAGCACATCCGTGTCCTGGAGAGAGCGGAGCTGATCGGCGGGCATCGCGTCGGCAGGACCCGCCAGCTGGCACTGGCTCCCTTGCCGATCAAGCGCATCCACGACCGCTGGATCGGCGAATACACGCGGGCCGCTGTAGGACTGCTGGCCGATCTGGATGTCCAAGCTGGCCCCACATGAGGCCATAGTGAGTGGCGCAGGCAACTAGTCTGAGCGGCGCAGCGTTCGCAGGATCCAGGACACCACACCACTGAGAAGCAGCAGCAATGCGCAGAGAAGGAATGTCGCTGCATCGCCGAGGTAGGTGAAACCGAGCCCTCCGAGAACTCCGGCAATGGCCAATCCGATATCGAAATTCATGTTCCAGGCGACGCTGGCCTTCGCCGGGGTGCTGACGTTGGAAAACGCCATCACCAGGCTCGCCGATTGCAGTGTGCCCAAACCCAGGCCGATGATCATCATCGCTAGGAAAAGCATCCCGCCGAACACGATGACGGCGACGACCAGTCCGATGACAGCCATGGCAAGGCCCAACAGATTGAGCGCGAACGGGGAGAAGCGGTCGGCGATGGCACCCGCGGCGAACCGTCCGACCACGGCCGACACCTGCATTGCGCCGATGTACAGAGCAGCTCCAGCGACGTCCTCGCCCGGGCCGAACCCGATGATCAGACCGAAGACGACCATACCGACGAGGAACGGAGAGAGCATGATAACCAGGTACAGGATTTCACCGAGGCTTCGACCTGCCCTGCGCGAAGACCTGCGGCCTCTCATTGCGCTGCGAGCCGTGGCCGCGGAATCGTTCATCGAAACCTTCGCGGGTCTGGGTTCTCGGCCCGGCAGGAATTTCACGACGGTCGGCACCGCCAGGAGCAGCGAAAAGCACACAATCATTCTGAAGGTCCAGACGGGGACCGTGCCGACCAGCCACAGTCCGAATGGAGCTCCGACGGCAGAGGCCAATGAAGTGATTCCGCCGAAGAAGCCAAGCGCCTTGCCGATGCGGCCAGGAGACGTCGTGGACGGCACCGCGGCATTGGCCAGAACCACGAAGAGTCCGAAGCCCACTCCCCCGCACAGCCCGGCCAGCACCAAACCGAGCAGCGGAGCGGGCACTGTCAGACCGAGGACCTGTCCCAACAGCTGCAGACCCAGCGCGAAGAACAACGCGCCCTTGAGACCAAGCACTCTGCCTGCCCACGGTGCGAAGGGCTGAGCGCCGATGACGCCGACCATCATCGTCGTCAGAACCGAACCGCCGGTGACTGTCGAGAGTCCGTTGACGGCCGCGATCGAGACCATCGTCGAATAGCTGAAGAAGAACGCCGAGAATCCGAACATCGCAGTCCACACAAGTCCCAGCAGTGCTGGGGTGAACGTCGAACCGTCAGACTTCTCGGAGCTCATGATTTGACCATACGGCACCGGGTGGCCGGGGCCGAAGCCCGGCCCATCTCCGGCCCATCTCCGGCCCAAGCCTGGGCGTCGCAGTCCGGAGTCAGGTGTCTCAATCCGAAGCGTGCGTCCTTTCGATCTCAGCATCGAGTTCCGCGCCGAAGATCAAAGCCAGATTCACCATCCACAGCCACACGAACCCGACGATCACACCACCGATGGCCCCGTAGGCGGCGTTGTAGTTGTCGAAATTATTGATATAGAGGACGAATCCCAGTGAGACGACGATCAGGGTGATGAGCGCGATGAATGCCCCGATGCTCGACCAGCGGAACTTCGACTTCTTCACATTCGGAGTCGCAAAGTAGAGAAGAGCAATTGCGAGCATGACGAAGAAGATCACCACCGGCCACCTGACGATGCTCCAGATCATCACCGCCACCGGGCCCAAACCGACAAGCTTGCCGATGGATTCCGCGATGGGTCCCGACACCACTAGCAGCAGGCCGAGTCCTGCCATGAGCAGCAACAGAAGCAGGGTGATGAACAGCATCATCGGTTTGAGCTTCCAGAGCGGCCGGGTCTCCTCAACCGCATAGGCTCTGTTCGCCGCGCGGCCGAAGGCACCGACGTATTTCGATGATGACCAGATCGCGACGGCGACACTGACGATAAGAGTGAGACCGGCAGCCGGTGTCGACACCAGTTCGGTGACGATCGGACGGATCGCCTCGGCTGCCTCGGTCGACAGATCAGAGGCCAGGCCCAGAACCGCCTCGGTGGTGGACTTCGCCTCCCCGACGACGCCGAGCATCGACACGAGCGCCAGGGTGGCCGGGGCCATCGACAGCAGCGCGTAGAACGCCAAGCCCGCCGCCAGATCAAGTCCCTGATCACTGAACATGTGCCGGATCGTGTTAGTGAAGACGCCCTTCCTGCCTCGCTCCAGAGTCTGCGCTCGACCTCGCACTCGATCTCTCAATGCTCGATCCTCGCCAGCGGAGGCATCCGTTTCAGTTAACGGCTGCCTCGCCGTAGGTGCCTCGACGCGAGTTGCGGGTGGCTCGGAAAGAGGGGGAGTCTTTTCGGCCATGACTTTCTCCTGCCGCGGGGACGGACTACTGGATACTCTGCGATACGTTGACATCGTAGTCGTACTCAGCGTCTGCTCAGTCCCGCCATGCCGTCCCAGATCCCCCCTCCCCACTGACAACCCACGCCAGGTCGATGACTTCAGAACCGTGGACAAGGTCGCCGCGAGGTCCGCGAATTCGGGTGAAGATACACCGTCAGAAGTTCATCTTCCGGCCAGTGCCCCTCTGTACAATCACGGAATGGACTCCTCTACCGAAACCCATTCCAGCGGCGTCATTGACACAGCATTCGTACTGCGGTTCGAACCTCAGTACATCGTCACGGATGCCGAGGCTGAGATCTTCGATTCCATTGGACCCAAGGTCGTCAAGCGCGAGTCGTACAAGCGCAAGCATTTCCTCAAGGTCGCCGAATGGAAGGCCGTCGCCGCTCAGGCGACATTTGAGGGCCTCGACTCCGATGACATTGAGTATGTGACCGCAGTGGCCCTCGACGAGGACACACCCAACCACCTCCGGCTGCCGTTCCTCAAGGTTCTGCCCGGTGTCGGCGGACCGCTCGCGAGCACTCTGCTCACCGCATATGACCCGAAGAAATTCACCATCATGGACTCGCGCGCCACGGGTGTCCTCCACGAATACGGTCTGCTCGAATCGCCCAACCCGAATCACACTGACTACCAGACCTATCGGAAACTGGTGAAGTCACTGGCCAAGGGCGCCAACTGCGCACCGCTCGATCTGTATCGGGCACTCATCGCTTACTCGCGACAGCCCAACGACTGAGTCGAAGCAACGACTGAGCCCAAGCACAGACTGGCACAGGGTGGGCTGCAGTGCGCTTGCCCATCTGATCATGTGAACATCCGACGTCGGCGTGACCGAAGTCAGCACCCTGATGTCAGTCACGCTGTTGTCAGCACCCCGACAATCGGAGGCACCATCGTCAGCGCGCCTGACCCCAATCGGCCATGTGCCACATGCGCGATACCGCGCGGTAGATCAGGTACGCCACCAACAGCGGCCAGACAGGGACGAAGAACCCCATCCGCGCCGCATCTCTGCGATCGCGCCACGATCGTCCGTAATCGGCTTTGGACAACAGCAGGATGATGATGAACACGGCCACTCCCGCATAGGCGATCATGGCGATGGCGACGGCTTGGATCATGAGTTCTCCCGTATGCTGCGCCGTGCCAGGCTCCCGCTCGCCCTCACCAGTCGTCCTCTTCCATCAGTGCACGCAACTCCATAGCCATCTCCCAAGACGCTCTTCTGACAACCGGTTCGCCCGGTGCTCGAGGATGGCCGGGCTGCACACCGACATCCTCAGCGAAGGTGGTCCGTCTCCACCCTCGGTCAGCCCCTGCTGAAAGACCGCATCCCGGTCATACGGGAGCGATTCAAACTCGGGTTGGCACGTAACCTTGTGCCGAGTTTCGAAGGTTCGTCAGATCACAATCGATCTTTACTGTACCCGGAAGTTACGCGATTGTAATCCCCCAATAACGACTTGTCTCAAAGTCGCCCTAGGGGTGGTTTCCTGGCAGGGTTGCCTGCTAAGATTGAAGTTTTTATTATCGGAGCGCCCGACACCTGCGACAGCCCACTCACCCCGCCAGCTCGGTGATCTCACTGAGTTCATTCTGCCACCGCCTGATATCTGCAGCGAGCTTCGCGGGGTTGAGACTATTGCGGTAGGTGATCAGCTCGGCCTCCTGAACAGGCGACATGATGCCCGCTGCGCTCAAACGGTGCAGCGGCGTCGCAGGATCGTCGTAGATCCGTTTGCGGTGACCGTTCGAGTCCTTCACCCAGGCGACTGGCTTCCGGATCGGTGTAAAGAAATTCAGCCGATCGTTGACCGCCCTCCACAGATGGTTGAGCGCCCATCTGGCCTCCTCGGTGTCATAGCGATTGACGAACCCGTACTCGTGGACCAGATGCTGATGCTTCGAAGCCTCCGGCAGCCGATCTCGCCGATGATCCTTCTGCACTGGGCTGTAGTGGATATCCAGTGCCTGCGCCCACGAGGCGACCGCTTCGTGGACCCTCTCACATGCGTTGCTCAATTCGACGGCGTTGACCCAGAAGGGAATGCCCGTGATCTCGTCGAGCGACCACTGCAGAGTATCGGCGACGAGGTCTGGAGCGTTGTCTGCAAGGCTTCGAGTGAACACCCACCCGGTGTGCAGGCAGGTGGCGTTGAGGGTGAATACGGAGCCCTCACTGAGGGCTGAACCCGTGTGGGCAACGGTATCGGCCATGAAGAAGCCAGGCTCATTCTCATTCTCCCCGCCGGCGAAGTCGAGGAATTCGGCACTGGGAGCGTGAGA
Organism: Brevibacterium sp. AGC70; assembly: GCF_057334195.1. NCBI lineage: Bacteria > Bacillati > Actinomycetota > Actinomycetes > Micrococcales > Brevibacteriaceae > Brevibacterium > Brevibacterium sp. AGC70. Next base: position 121,084 of record NZ_JBHFIH010000013.1, read on the forward strand.
GCGCCTCGTTGACACATTGCGAGTCGCAAAGTCACAGGTTCGGGCATACTGCAGGTAACGGTCGATCGAGGCCGGGCTGACGGACAGCAGCTCCTCCCGCACTCCCCGGCTGTATCCATCCTCACCGTCTGTCAGGGAACTGTGACGCTCCAAAGCATCGAGGAGCACAGGCATGGCGGCGGCCAGATACTTTCCACTCTGCCGACCGGACCAATCCCAGACTTGCTCCAATGCAGCCCTGGCCTCGTCGGAATATTTGCCCTCCCTGCGACGCGGCTGATCAGCTTCGCCCAGCAGCGGCTTCCGCCCTCGTGCCACCTGGGCCAAAAGCCTGCGGACATGGTCCCGAGACCACCCAGTCATGACGACGATCTCATCGAGAATCCAGCCTTTGTCCTGCTTCCGAGCTGATCTGTAGCGATCCAGATAATCGTTGATAATCATCCCGCGCTGTCTCCTCGAACCAGAATGAGGAGCTAATTGCGTATGCATGAATCCCTCTGTTCCTCCATTTTCGTCACGGCTTCGATGCCGCATGCAGCTCATTACGAATTCAGAACTCTGATGCTATTGTTTGATTAGGCAGGAGGTCTTCCTAAATCGAGGGAGACAACAGGAAATGTCACAAACTGCAGCGCGGCTACTCGGATTACTGTCATTGCTGATGGTTCCTCGCACTTGGTCCGGCACGGAGTTGGCGGAGCGCCTCAACGTCAGCTCACGCACGGTACGCAACGACATCGGCACATTGCGCGACCTCGGCTACCCTGTCGAGGGAACCCGCGGCGGGGAGGGCGGTTACCGTCTGGGGTCCGGCGGATCGGCTGTGCCGCCGCTGTTGCTCAACCCTGACGAAGCCGTCGCCGTTGCTGTGGGACTCCACTCCGGCCTGAGCTGCATCATCGGCGGAATGGAAGAGACTTCGGCACAGGCCCTGGCGAAGCTCGAGCAGATACTGCCTGCCAGCGTGCGCAACCGCGTGAAGAACCTAGCCCATTTCACAGTCCCGCTGGCCGGCAACCACCCGATGCCGATCGTCGACCCGAATCTGCTGACCCTGATCATCGAGTACTGCCACAGCCACGAGAGGTTCAGATTCACCTACACCTCCGAGACTGACGCCTCTTCGGATCCAGGAGGCACACCGTCGAACAGGGAGCACAGCGGGGAGTTCGAGGTGGAGCCCTACCGGCTGGTGAACCATCAGCATCGCTGGTTTCTCCTGACCTTCGACCCTGTGGAAGAGGCTTGGACGATTTTCCGGGTCGAACACATCGTGCCCAAACTGCCTGGGGGTCGACGCTTCGAGCCCCGGGCTCTCCCGGCCGAAGACATCGGCGCCTACGTTGAGCGCAACGTCTCGGCCAGCAGGTGGAGACACTCTGCAACAGTCATCGTAGACGCTGCGGCATCCGAGGTCATGACCATGCTGATGCCGGCCGAAGGCACTGTGAAGGCCCTCGACGAACAACGCTCGACGGTGATGATCGGGGCGGAGACTGTCAGCACCATGGCGCTGACTCTGGCCAGGCTGGACGTCGAGTTCGTCGTCGAGGACTCACCGGAGCTCAATGCGGAGCTCCGCGCACTCTCGGATCGACTGCTGCGTGCGACGACGCAGGCAGGACCAGCTGCTGGGCACCGTCCCACCTCGACATAACCCGCCGCTCGCGGCTGTGTCCAACACCGAACGATCCTCACCCGACATGTCCGTGAAATCCATATTGTCACGCGGCTTTTCGCGGGCATGACTCGTGAGTCTTGTCCTTTCCTTGTCTCCTGCAATCGTCGAACTGTAGCTTTCTTAGCAATCGCCGAAGCAGCACCGCGGCTATTCCGAGAAATCATTGTGGTCAAATTCCACCACGGTTCCCTTTTCCCGAGGCAATGATCCATTTCAATGCCTGCGGACGAATTCAATCAGAATCCAATCACATCTGAACAATCGCATTCGACATTCGTTTGGAGAATACACATGCGCCCACCGAAATGGCGGACCCCCTTGGCCATCACGGCCACCGGCTGCATTCTTGGAACTGCCCTGCAACCTTGCCCTGCTGCGGCCGACGAATACGCAGACCGAGAGCCGACGATCGTCGACGTCAGTCCACGGGCCCTGGCCGCCACCGACTTCATCACCGACAACGAAGCGGTGACCATCACGGCCACCGGCTTCCTTCCGGGTGAGGAGGTGCGGCTCGACATCGCATCCACGCCAAGAGGCATCGAAGCCATCCACGACAGAAGACGAGCTCGAACCGATGGAACGGTGATGTTTCCAATCGGCGGCCCACCCGGCCGACCGCTCAACACCTACGCGGGCGGCTACCATGCTGAGATCACGTCGGAGCAGAGCATGGACGAAGAGCACTTGAGCGAATCGTTCTCGGTTCTGCCCGTCATCCCCACCAGCGATACAGACACCGGTGTCGGCACCGCCGGGGCCACGACACCGGTGGGAAGCATCGGACCTCAGGCGAGGAACGGTCTTCAGGTCCCACCGAGTCCGGGATCCTCGGTCTTCGGCATCGGCCTGAGCATGCTCACCCTTGTCTTCGCCTCAGCAGTGACCGCAGTCGTGGCTCGAAGGTCACCGAATTCGGCGAGCGATGACTGAGGGTAAGGACAGACAGCACATGACTCTGCCCGAGCAGATGATCCGAGCCGAACTCCTCAACTCACGGATCACGCGAACCAACGCCATCTACGCCCGCTTCTACGGACCGCTGTGCCTGCTGGTCATCTCGCTGACGTTCTTCCCCTACTACGAGTCGGAACCAGGCAGCTCGATCATCTACGGAAACCTGTGGCAGGAGGTGGTGCGTCTCGGACCTGGCTACGACCTGATGGCGCTGCTCGTCCTGCTTCTGACAGCACTGCTGCTGGCCTTCGCAGCAATGGGAAAACTGTCGACGAGCGGTCTGATCGCAATCCTGGTGGGATCAACCGTCATCGGATCCACATTGCTGCAGTCCCCCGGGTATATTGACCCTCCGGCTTACACGGATTTCGGTGTCTTCGACATCGTCCTCAGCTTCCTCACCGCCGGCTTGGTGCTGGGGCACGCCGTCCACCTGTTCGTCCTCGAACTGGCGTTCCAACGCGGGAGCGTCTGAACCTCACTGCGTGAGCCTCAGCCTCACCGCCCGAGCCTCACCACGTGAGCAGGCCTCGTGCTTCCAATGCAGGAATGACCTGCAGACGGGTCAGTGGAGCGAACTGACGCTCAACGGTGTCGACTGGCATCGGAGAGTAGGGAAACCACGCGGCCTCAGCGATTTCGGCCTGATGGTTGATGCGATCGACGTCGAGTTCAGCAGGCAGTCCCTCATAGCAGAACACGTCCCCGATCACTCTGTGGTCGGCTTCGTTGGCCGCGTCCGCGGCGAAGGTGCCCAGCGGGGAGAGGCGGCCAGCCTCCAGCGTCAGGCCCAGTTCTTCGTGGATCTCCCTGATGATCGTCGCCTCGGCACTCTCACCGGTTTCGGGTTTGCCGCCGGGGAGCATGAACGACGTCGTGCCCTCTTTGCGAACCATGAGCAGAAGAGGTTCGAGCGGGTGCAGCAGGACGAGTGCGCTGACTCGGATATCGTTCATTCCAGCCTTTCGTCAGTCATTCGTCAGACCTTCAGTCAGTCATTCCAAACTCCGGAGACACCTCGGCGATGGGATCCGAGGACGTGCGTGTCAACCATACCGACCGCTTCCATGAGCGCATACATGGTGGTCGGTCCTACGAACCGGAACCCCTTCTTCTTCAGCGCCTTCGACAGTGCCAGAGACTCGGGACTCGTGGTGGGGACCTCGCTCAGTGTGCGGGGACGCGGGGTGGTCTCCGGTTGGAAGCTCCAGATGAAATCGCCGAGGCCACCTTCCTCGCGCATCGCCAATGTTGCTTTGGCGTTGCCGATGCAGGCGTCGATCTTGCCGCGATGCCGGATGATTCCTGCATCGGCGAGCAGGGATTCGATCTCGGGCTCACCGAACTCGGCGACCACCTCGGCGTCGAAGTCCTTGAATACCTGTCGGAAGCGTTCACGCTTCTTCAGAATCGTCAGCCACGACAATCCGGCCTGGAATCCTTCGAGGCTCAATCGTTCGAACATCCCGGATTCGTCCCGAACGGGCATACCCCATTCGGTGTCGTAGTACGTGCGCAGCAGCGGGTCACCATAGGCCCACGGCGTTCGGGCGAGCCCGTCCTCGCCCGCCACCGCGCCGTCGGCGGCTGTTCCATCGCCGGCATTCGTCTCTGTCATCGGTCCCTCTCCACTGCCTCGTCCATCCACACCGTTACGGTACCCCGGCGCACTGACATTGCGTGTCCGTGGAGATGTGTACCCTGATCTCATGAGTCCAGAGCGGGAAGTGGCAACGGTGGCGATGATCGGGTTCGGGGCGATCGGGCGACATGTCGCGCGGCTGCTGCATCCGGAGATTTCGAGTGGGCGGCTGAGGCTGACAGCCCTGGTCCGGGACTTCGACAAGCATGCCGAGCATCGTGGACTGGGAGCCGATCTCATTGAGGTCGAGCATCCTGAGGACCCGCGCTGGGCCGAACTCACGGCCGATGCCGTGGTCGAATGTGCGGGAGTTCCAGCTGCCAAAGCCTATGGTCCGGCCGTGGTGGCCGCTGGCACTCCGATCGTTCTCACTAGCGTCGGAGCCCTCGCGCATCGGCCGACCAGACAGGCACTTCTGGCCGGCCCCGGCGAGCTGTATGTGACGAATGGGGCGATCGGCGGGCTCGACGTCCTCGAGGCCGCTGCTCAGGCACGGGCCCTCGACGACGTGTCGATCAGGACGGCCAAGGCCCCGGCCGGTCTCATCCAACCGTGGATGGACGCCGAGGAGGTTCGCCGGCTCAATGAGCTGACCCCGGCAGATGGAGCGCAGACCATCTTCACCGGCTCCCCCGCCGAGGCGATCGAGAGGTTCCCGGCCAACGTCAACATCACCGTCGCACTTGCCTGGGCGACGCGTGGGCTCGGATTCGACGCAGCTGAGGATGATGAGCTGATGGAGGAGGCTCTGCACCGGACGCAAGTGGAGATCCGGGCTGATCCCAGTCAGGTGGACTCACACCATGAGATCACCGCGAGCGGATCGGCAGGTGACTTCGCATTCTCGATCTCATCGACGCCGAGCCCGGAGAACCCGGCAACCAGCGGTCTCACCGCGCTCTCGGTCGCTCGCACCCTGCGGACATGTGTGGAGGGCCTCGCCCGACGCTGACCGTGGTTGCCAGGTCACAGACAACTGCCCCGAGACAGACAGCTGTCCCCGGCACGGCCGTCTACCTCAAGGGCAGATGGTTGGTCCGGGGACAGGGTGCAGACGATGTCAGTCGTCGGGGTGAGCGATGTTCTCCTGCATCTGCAGGAACTCCACGTGACGACCGTACTTGTCGAGGATGTCGTCGATGAGCTGTTCCTTCGAGTAGCCCATGACGTCATATCCCTGACCGGTCCCACCGTCGAGGTAGACCTCCATCCGGAAGTAATCCTCGGTTCCGCGCGGGATGTGTCCGCCGAACGAAGGCACACTGACCTTGTGCGGCCAGATCTGGTAGCGGAACGGGTATTCGCCCTTGCCGTCGACTTCGAGTTGGATGAGCTCACCGTCTTCGACGAATACGCCTTCTGTGTCGACTCGACCGCAGTGGGCGTCGACACCGCGCTCGACCATCTCTGCCACGACCTCTTCGAAGGTGGGCAGCAGGACTTCGCGTTCGAAGTCGCGTGCCTTCTTCCCGCTGGGGAAAGACAGGACTCGACCGAGCTGACGCTGCCAAGGCTCATGACCGTCGACTGTGCGCGAGCGTCTTGCCAGGGAACCGGGCAGACTCTGAGACGCGCTGTCGACTCGGTGTGCCTCGACTCGCAGCGCCTTGTACAGACCGACCATCACGAGGATGACGACGAAGGCGAACGGCAGACCCATCACGACGGTTGCATTCTGCAAGGCCCCGACACCGCCCACGATGAGCATGGCAATCGTCAGCGCACCGGTGGCCAGAGCCCAGAAGATGCGCAGCCCCGGTCGGCCGTCGTCCTGCGGGGTCGGCAGCCGCGATGAGAGGTTGGCCATGACGAGTGCAGCGGAGTCGGCCGTGGTGACGTAGAACAGCAGCGCGGTGATCGTCGCGAGTGCGGCGATGACAACGAATCCCGGGTAGTTCGAGAGCAGCTCATAGAACCCGCCCTCGGGGTTGAGCATCGTCTTCTCACCGAACTCCTTGTCGCCGTTGCGGATGAGGTCGAGTGCGGAGTTTCCGTAGATCGAGATCCACATGAAGATGTAGATGAACGGGATCGTCAGGGTGCCGACGACGAACTGACGGATCGTGCGTCCCCGCGAGATGCGGGCAAGGAACAGACCGACGAAAGAGGCGAAGGCGATCCACCAAGCCCAGAAGAACAGAGTCCAGTCGGTCATCCACGTTCCGGTGTCTTCGAAGGCGAAGGTCTGTCCCGCCATGTTCGGGAACATCCGCACAAAGTCGAAGACGTTGAGGACGAAGGCGTTGAGCAGGAATTTGGTGTTGCCTGCGACCAGGACCCAGAGGCTGAGTGCCACTGCCAGGAAGACATTGAGGATCGAGAGGAACTTGATGCCTTTGTCGACACCGGAGACGGCCGACAGCGTTGCCACGGCGACGCCGACGACGACGATGCCGATCTGAGAGCCCACACCGATGGGGAGGCCGAAGACCGTGTTGAGACCGACGTTGACCATGACCACGCCGATGCCCAAGGAGGTGGCCACACCGAAGACGGTGCCCAGAAGCGCTGCGAAGTCGACGGTGTCGCCCAGTCCGCCATTGACGCGCTTGCCGAAGAGCGGAGCGAGCGCGGAGCGGATCGCCAATGGCATATTCATCCGGTAGGCGAAGTAGGCCAGGGCGATGCCCATGAGGGCATAGAGTCCCCAACCGCTGATGCCGTAGTGGAACAAGGTCCAGACGGTGGCCTCACGGGCGGCCTCGACTGTTTCGGGTTCCGTGCTCGGCGGTGCCAGATATTGGGTGACGGGTTCAGCCACGGCGAAGAACATGAGGTCGGTGCTGATGCCTGCTGCGAAGAGCATCGAGGCCCAAGCCAGCAGCCCGTATTCGGGTTTGGAATGTTCGGGGCCGAGCTTCGTGTTTCCGTATTTGGACGCGGCGAGGTAGATGACGAAGACGAGGACGGCGGCCACCAGAAGGACATAGAACCATCCGAACCAGTCCGAAGTCCAGCCGACGACGGCACCGAGAACAGCCTCGGCGTTGGATGGCGAGATCAATGCCCAAATGGTGATGGCCAGAGTGCCGAGGGCTGCAGCGATGAAGACCGGCTTGTTCACCGGTGGGAGAACCTTCTTCGCACCGCCCTTCGGCGACTTGGCGGGTTTGTCCACTGTGGCTGTCATCGGCTCACTCCTTCAGCGGACGACATCGCGTCCACATCGATTTCCCTGTTTCTGCACACCGGACTCCCGGTGAAGACCAACCATGCAGGCTACCATATCGTAACCGTCGGTAACCGGATAGAGGTCAAACTGTGACCTCACCAGGCACCTTGTGGCCATCACGGCGCCGGGTCGCCCCTTCGCTCATTCCCTGTCGATTCAGCCTCAGTTCACAAGGAGACGAGGATCAGAGCCAGGGCCATGACGACCCCAGATCCGAGGAAGGCCACCGAGGTGTAGCCGAGGATGTCACGCATCTTCAGTCCCGCGATGGCCAGCACCGGCAGAGCCCAGAAGGGCTGCAGCATGTTCGTCCACTGATCGCCGTAAGAGACTGCCATGATCGCGATCGACGGATCGACACCCAACTGGTTGGCGGCGTCGAGCATGATCGGCCCCTGGACTGCGAACTGTCCGCCACCCGAGGGAACGAAGAAGTTGACCAGTCCTGCAGAGAGCAGTGCAAGAACACCGAAGGTCGTCGGGTTCGCGATCGAGACGAGAGCGTCGGAGAACACGGCAATGAGGCCGGTGCCGGACATGATGCCCAGGATTCCTGCGTAGAGGGGGAACTGGAGCAGGATCTCGCCGACGTTCGAGGCGGCTTCCTTTGTCAGATGGATGAGTTCGAAGGGGTTCTTCACGAGCAGGAAGATGAGCGCGAGGAAGGACCAGTTGACGATGTCGAGCGTGAGTCCACCGCCCTGGGCGAAGTGGATGATCAGGTAGATCACGAGTGCCAGGCCGACGATGAGAGTGAGGATCCGCGAGGCGTCGATGCGGTCGGCCGGGGTCACGACCTGCTCGTCGAGGGTGGATCTCGATTCGGAGGTGATCGACTCGGGCAGTTCGTAGACCGGGGCATCCTTCTTCGGCGCGATGAGGTAGAAGAGGACGGCGCAGACGACGATGACGCCGAGGATGGCGAGCAGATTCCAGGTGGAGAAGATGGTCTCGCTGACGGGGATGACTTCACCGCCCAGCGACTTCGCCAAGAAGGAATCGGGTGTTGCTGCGGTCAGCGGGCCCGAGCCGGAGTAGCCCATGTGCCAGACCACGAAGCCCGAGTACCCGGCGGCGACGAGCAGCGGGAAGTGGACCTTGAGGCCACGGCTGCGCGCCTGAACGGCGATCTCACGCGCCAGCAGGGCACCGACGACGAGGCCGAGTCCCCACGTGATGAGACTGGCGATCGCGGCGACGACGAATACGAATACGTAGGCGAAGGCCGGGCTGCCGGGAACTCGGGCCAGCCATGTCAGCAGCCTCTGCACCGGTCCGGTGTTCGCGAGAATATGGCCCAGCAGCAGGATGAGGCACATCTGGGTCATGAACTCGAGGAGTCCTGCCAGTCCCTCACCCCAGCCGGTGACAACATCGACCGGACTGGCCCCGGTGAGGATGAACGCCAGGACGGCGACGATGAGGGTGAGAACGATAGCAAACGTCAGCGCTGACGGAATCCACTGTTCGAGGAAGCGGTTGATCGGACGCATGAACCCTTTTGAGGCCGCGGCGTTGACCTGGGGCGACGGCTTCGGTGCCGACATGAGATCCTCCTGCTGAGAAAAGTATGTGTGTCCTCAGCTTACAATCAGAGCGCTGATCGACTATGCGATCAGCGCTCTGAGAGTGGCAGGCGACTCAGCCTCAGTTCTTCTTGAACACCAGCTGCTTGTTGACGAACTCGTCCATGGCCAGCGGGCCCAGCTCGCGTCCGACGCCAGAGCGCTTCACACCGCCGAAGGGCAGGTATTCACGGCTGCCCTCTGGTGTGTTGAGGAAGATCATGCCGGAGTCGATCTGGGAACCGACGCGCTCTGCCCGCTCCAGGTCGTTGGAGAACACGGCGGCACCGAGTCCGAACGGAGTGTCATTGGCCATCTCGACGGCCTCTTCCTCGCTGCTGACTCGGTAGACGATGACGGCGGGACCGAAGAGCTCTTCATAATAGCCGCGCATGCCCTTCTCCACATCGGCGAGGACGACAGGTTCGACGAAGGCGCCGCCGCCGTCGTAGCGCTTGCCGCCGGCGAGCAGAGTGGCGCCGTCCTTGACCGTGTCCTGAACCTGCTCGATGAAGCGATCGGCAGCCGCAGTCGAAGAAAGCGGGGACAGGCGAGAACCTTCAGCACCGGGGGTTTCGGGGGTGAACTTCTTGGCCGCCTCGGTGATCGATGACAGGAACTCGTCGTAGACGTCATCCATGACGATCATGCGCTTGGGCGAATTGCAGGCCTGCCCGGTGTTGCCCATGCGGGTCTTGAAGAAGGTGTTCGCGCTCTTCTCCACATCGGCGGTGTCGAGGAGGATGTAGGGGTCGGATCCGCCGAGCTCGAGGACGACCTTCTTGAGGTTCTTACCGGCTTCAGCGGCCACGGCCGAACCTGCGCGCTCGGAACCGGTCAGGGACACACCATGGTTGCGTGGGTCGGGCAGGATGATGTCTGCGACCTGTTCGTTGCTCGCATAGATGTTGATGTAGGCGCCCTCGGGCAGTCCGGCTTCGATGAAGATCTCTTCCATGATCTGAGCCGAGCGGGGGCACTGCGGGGCGTGCTTGAGCAGAATCGTGTTGCCCAGGACCAGGTTGGGCGCTGCGAAGCGTGCGACCTGGTAGTAGGGGAAGTTCCAGGGCATGATGCCCAGCAGGGACCCGACCGGCTTGCGGCGGATCATCGCGGTTCCATCATCGGGTCCGCGCAGGGGCTCATCGGCCATGAAGGCTTCTGCGTTGTCGGCGAAGTAGCGGTAGATGGCGGAGCTCAGTCCGACCTCGCCCTTGCCTTCGGGGACTGCCTTGCCCATCTCCAATTGGATGACCTTCGCCAGCTCTTCGGCCCGCTCCGCGTAGATTTCGGAGACGCGGACGAGGATCGCGGCGCGGTCGGCCACGGAAGTCTGACTCCATTCGGTGAAGGTGGTCGCGGATCGATCGAGTGCGGCCAGGATCTCTGAATCGGTCGCGGTGGCGAATTCTTCGGCCACTTCGCCGGTTGCCGGGTTGGTCACGCGATACATGGTGGACATGTCGAGCCTCATTTCTGCGGGGGTTGTTGACCTCGATCCAGCGGCGTGGAACCGAGTCTCCGGCACCGATCGACGAATGGATCCATCTCCCACGCTATGGCCCAATCACCTCGGCGGCAATTCCCCGTCCCATCCTGTGAGCGCAGGCTCGAGTGTGATCGCTGTTACTGTGTTGCCATGGACAGTGTGACTGAACTCGTGAAGCGCTATTACTCCACCGTCGATGCCGGAGACGCTGGTGCCACCTCGGCGCTCTTCGCGGCCGAGGGTCACTACGATCGGCCCGGATATCCGACCATGATCGGAACACAGATCACCGAGTTCTACCACGGTGAGCGCGTCATCGAATCGGGTGCGCATTCACTGACTGAGATCCTCATCGACGGCGACCGCGCATCCAGCCGCGGGGTCTTCACCGGTCGACTCAAGGACGGCACGGAAACGTCCGTGGGCTTCGCCGACTTCTTCCTCTTCGACACCGAGGGCCTCATCGCCGAACGCACCACCTACTTCTACCAAGCCGCGGTCTGAGGTGGCCCTGCCTGCCGAGGTGTAACTTCTACCATGCCGCGGTCAGAGCGTCCCGGCGCAGGCGGACTGACCGTCCGGCCCCAGCCGTGTCCAAACCGACTGAACCTGCACCCTGTTCGGCGCACGGACTTCCTACCGACGGCCCATTACCCCTGGAAAACCTGCGGCGCAGTCAAAAACTCAGGGCAGCTGTGAACCCACCAGGAAAAGAAACGGATCGCGACATCTAATTGATGGCGAGATGACTTCAACCTGCCGGTCTCGACTCCAGCGTTAACGTCCTCCAGTGGACTCCCCTGGACTACCTCGACTCACAGGCTCGGAGAAGTGTCCTGACTTCCCACCTATGGCGTCATCTGCCCAATTGGTCAATACGCCTAGCCGCGCACGACGGCTGTGACGGCGGCATGCAACTCTTCGAAGGCGGCATCGACTCTCTCCTCATCTCCCGTGGCGAGAAGGTCGACGAGCAGCCCGCGCAGGGAGCCCAGCACCAGGGTCGCCAGCGACATCGCCCTGGACGTAGGGCATCCTGCGCGGATCAATCCCGCTGCCAAGAGGTCGATCCGGTCGTCCACCGATTGACGAACAGCACGACTCACGGCTGTACCTTCCCGGTACCCGAAGATCGTGATCTCAAGGAACGTGGCGGCGTGACGCAGGCCGCTGGTTGAACGCGCCCGTTCCCATAGGGAGCGCAGAGGGTCGGGATCGTCATTTGGGATGTCCGGGTCGGCAAGTGCGACTCCGAGGATCGCCTCGAGGACTTCGGTGACGAGCTTCTCCTTCGTCCCGAAGTGGTGCAGGAGCGTGGCGTGGCTTATGCCGGCGACTTCCGCAGCCCGTCTCAGGGACAGGTCTGCGATGCCATGGTCTAGGACGTACACCGTCACAGCTTGCAGCACCTCACTGCGTCGGTGCTCGAATCGTCGCTTCCGTCCATCTGTTTCTGCCATACCTCAAAGACTAGACACTGACGGGGCCAACGGCTAGATTGATCTACCGTTCGGTAGAGAAACCTGACTTGTCGCTTGCTGAAGGAGAACTCGTGAAATCATTAGCCAGTCGAACCACATCCGCCCTGCTGCTGGTGGCGCTGACCCTGAGCATCATGCTCACGGGTGCACCCGCTGGTGCAGCAGAGACATCCTACGAGAATGGGCCGGACCCCACTTCCAGCAGCATCGAAGCAGTGAAAGGTCCGTTCGAAGTGTCAACGCAGACTGTTTCCTCCTATTCGGTCAGGGATTTCGGCGGGGGCACGATCTACTATCCGGCCAGCAGTGTCGAGGGCGGCTACGGCGCAGTGGCGATCTCGCCCGGGTACACGGCACGGAAGTCCAGTATCGCCTGGCTCGGATCGCGATTGGCGTCCCAGGGCTTCGTGGTCTTCACGATCGACACCAAAACCACCAGCGACAGGCCCGCTTCCCGCGGAGATCAGCTGCTCGCATCCCTCGATTACCTCACCGAGAACAGCAGAGTCAAGGACCAGGTGGATCCCAACCGACTCGCAGTCATGGGGCACTCCATGGGTGGCGGCGGCGTCTTCGAAGCAGCAAAAGACCGACCCGAGCTTCAGGGAGCCATCGCCATGACCCCGTGGAACACGAATAAGACCTTCTCAGAGGTCAGCACCCCGACGCTCATCTTCGGGGCACAGGACGACACCGTCGCTCCGGTTTCCAGGCATTCGATTCCTCTTTACAGCGGACTGCCCAGCAGCACTCCGCGGACCTATCTCGAGCTGCGCGGCGCCAGCCATTTCGCCCCGAACAGATCCAACACCACCATCGCTGCGCAGTCGATCGCCTGGCTCAAGGCATTCCTCGACGAGGATCGGCGCTACGACCAGTTCCTCTGCCCGGGTCCGACGACCGGCATCGACTTGAGTGATGTCCGTACCAGCTGCCCGTTCTGATCGCGCAAAGGCCAGGTGACGATGCACCGGCGGCGGCGAATTTCCCCACCGCCATCGCCATTGCCGGCGCCGGCGCACCGGCGGGCCCAGTATCCAGTCGGCGATCAGGGCGTCTCATTCCTCTTCGCGCGTTCCGCCCTTGTCGCGAGCATCGAGCACCGCACGTTGGGTGTTGTCTCTCGCCTCGGCTGCGGCCCGGCTCGGCGTCTGACCGTAGGCCCGCTCCACCTGGGCGTAGACATCAGTCATCCCCTCATCACTGAGGTCGAGTGGAAGCTCGCCGATCTGAGCGAACGAGGCTCCGATATGGTGCATGAAACCGCGGATCCCAGAGTCTCCCCCGCCGAGGTGCATCGCCTCGAACTGCCCCACCGCGGACCAGCGCAAGCCCAGGGAATTCTTCATCACCGCGTCGAGCTCGGGTGCCGAGATGACACCGTTGGACACCAGTGCGATCGCTTCCTTCATCAGCGCGTTCTGCAGGCGGTTGCCGACGAATCCGCGAACCTCCCGGTTCAGTGCCACGGGTTCGCGACCGCAGCTGCGGTAGAACTCAAGGGCGCGTTCGACCGTGTCGAGACTCGTCGCCGGGGCCGGCACCACCTCGACGAGCGGCATCAGGTGAGGTGGGTTGAACGGATGACCGACGATGACGCGGGCCGCGACTTCCGCCGGCAGGTGTCGAGCGATCAAAGATGCAGGGATGGTCGATGAGGAGGTCGCAAAGATCGCGTCGGTCGAGGCCGCGGCGGCGATCTGGGCGAACAGCTTCGGCTTGGCCTGAGGATCCTCGGGCCCCGATTCCTGCACGAACGAGGCCTCAGTCACCGCGGCCTCGACGGATTCGGCGAGGCTGATGGACCCGAGTTCGGAGGCGAGCATTTCGTGGGCGGCAGCATCGGCACTGACGTCGGCCTGCAACTCGGCGACCACCTCGGCGAGGTCGGGTCTGGGGTCGAAGACCTGGACCTGGTAACCCGACCGGGCGAACAGCCAAGCGAATGAACGGCCGATCGTCCCGGCCCCTATGACAGCTACGCAGAAGCTCATATTGTCAAGGCTATACCTGCCGATTGCTCTTCGACGCCACCCGCCGACACCAGCGCAGATGCTTCAGATATCGATGTTCGGGAGCGTCAAGACGGCCGGTTCGGTGGCACAATGTCACCATGACACCGCGCGAAGGATTGTCCACAGTGGACTCGGAGATCATTGCCCTGGCCGAGGATGAGTATGCGGCCGCAGCTGACGCCGCCCGGATCGAGGTGCGCGAGATCCACACCGCCGCCGAGGCCGCCGAAGCCGCCCTCCTGCTCGACGAAGTGTGGAGCGTCGACGAGACGGGCACCAATGTGCTCGAGCCCGGACTCATCGTCGCCTTCGCCCATGCGGGAAACTATGTCTCGGCCGCCTACAGCCTCGACGAACCCGACGAGATGATCGGGGTGACGATCGGCTTCTTCGGCCAACCGCTGGGAACGCTCATGCACTCACACATCGCCGGTGTGCGGCACCAGATCATCGGCCGCGGCGCCGGATCGGCGATGAAGCTGCATCAGCGCTTATGGTGTCTCAACCTCGGCATCACGGAGATGACCTGGACCTTCGATCCACTGGTGGCACGCAACGCCTACTTCAACTTCCAGCGCCTGGGGGTGAGAATGGTCGAATACCTCGAGGACTTCTACGGGCAGATGCGCGACGGCGTCAATGCCGGTCAGGCCAGCGACCGCATGGTCGTATCGTGGCCGCTCGACAAGCCGGCCAGGGCCACGCTCGCCGAGGCGGACGATGCCTTCGAATGTCTGCGCAGTGACGACAACGGTGAGCCGCTGGTTGCCGAGGTGCCCAAGGAAGCCAGTCTGGTCTCCCTCGACATTCCCTCCGACATCGAGACGCTGCGCGGCCAGGATGCCGAGCTCGCCTCACGGTGGCGGAAGGCATTGCGCGATTCGCTGACCGCGCTCGTCGCCGACGGCTGGGTCCTCGATACCTGCCTCAAGGGCGGAACGTACCTGCTCCACCACCCGTAGAACCGCTCGTGCTTCGAGACAACGGCGGAGCGCCGCGGCACCTGCGTCCGCAAGGTAGTCTCGGCCCTCCACCGTTGTCTCGGCAGAGCCAGCTGGGGTTGGGTTGGGTTGGTTGGGTTGGGCTGGATGGGTTGGGCTGGATGGGTTGGGCTTGAAACGCTTCCTTGATGTCATTTGATGCGATTTGATTGCGTTTGATGGTTGATGTGGGCATAATCGTAATATGTTCCGGATTGCGACGCGCAATGACCTCGCCGAACTCGATATGCCTCGCCCCGACCTTGCTGCGGCACTGAATTGCTGTCTGCGCAGAGTACGTCGCGGCTACTACATCCTCATATCCGATTGCCCCCGCTCGCACTTCGAGACCACCCGGGGGCTTGCGCAGGAGCCCGGAACCACGTTTCCCCAATTCCACGGCGACATCAGGGACGAAGCCGAGGAGCTGCGGATTCGCATTGCATCTCGACGAGCCTCGGTGCTGCCAGGCGATGTCTTCTCTCATGTCTCCGCGGCACTGATCCATGGTCTGGATCCTGTTGTCACCGGGACGAAAAGGGTCGAGATCTCGAGAAGCGCATACTCTCGCAACTACCCGGATCTGGCGTTCTATGCTCGTGCCATTGCCGCCGAGGATGTCGATCGAAGCCTCGGCTACACCGTGACCAGCCTGCCCAGAACACTGGCCGACATCGCGCTTGATCACCCGCTGGAAGTATCGGTGCCGCTGATCTCGGAGGCGTTGCGAGCGAAACGAATTGCCAAAGAGGAACTCAAGTCATTCTTCTCCGCGGGAGCTCGGGGCCTCAGACGAGCCAGGTTGGCGCTCTGTCTCTCCCATGCCGCCTATGAATCCAATGCGGAGGCCTTCTGCGCGGTCAAATTCCACCGACATGGCATCACTGGAATGACACCTCAGGTCAATACCTATTCGCCGACTGGCAAGTTCATCGGCAGGAACGACTTTCGACACGAGAGGGCATCGGTCATCGTCGAAGTCCATGGAGTGGGCAAGTACTACATGCACCCAAGTGGCCCAGACGACGCCGCCCGTGAGAACCACCAACGCAATATGAACCTCGTCAACGCCGGATTCCGCGTCTTCAACCTGACATTCGGCGATCTCTTCCGACCAAACGTCTTCGCCCAGATCAGCTGGGCCATCACCTCGGCGCTCGACAACCCCTAGAACACTCGACGCTCTCCCCGGAGCAACCTCTCGCAACAACGGCGGAGCGCCGAGG
>NZ_JBHFIH010000013.1:137314-169473 GCF_057334195.1 Brevibacterium sp. AGC70
GTGCGTACACAGGTGCCTCGGCGCTCCGCCGTTGTATCGAGCTCTCAGCCCATAGGTTGGCCTTCATGTCACAGGTCTGAGAGCCCTACTTCTCTTCCCAGTTCTTGCGCAGCAGCTTCTTGTCGAGCTTGCCGACCGAGGTGCGAGGCATCTCCTCAACGACGTTGACTTCGTCTGGCATCTGCCACTTGGCGAAGCGCTCGCTCAGCGTTTCGATGATGGACTCACGGGTCACCTCGGCGCCGTCATCGGCCACGACATAGGCCACTGGACGCTCATCCCACTTCTCATCAGGGACGCCGATGACGGCTGCTTCCTTGACGTTGGGGCTGTCGAGGATCGCGTTTTCCATATCGATCGAGGAGATCCACTCGCCGCCGGACTTGATGACGTCTTTGAGCCGGTCGGTGATCTTGAGGTAGCCGTGGGCATCGATGACACCGACGTCTCCTGAGCGCCACCAGCCGTCGATGAACCGGTCCGCATTGTCGGGCAGCTGGTAGTAGGACTCAGTGATCCACGGGCCGCGCATGACGATCTCGCCCACAGATTTCCCGTCGCGAGGCATCTCCTGACCCGTCGGGTCGACGATCTTGAGATCGACGCCGATGATCGGCAGACCCTGGTAGCGCTTGAGGTCCCACTTCTCCTCTTCGCTGAGGTTCATGCCGGACTTGATGCGCCAGTTCGTGGTGGCCAGCGGAGTGGTTTCGGTGGCACCGTACCCGTGGATCACCTCCGCGCCGGTGATCTCCTTGAACCCGCGCATCATCGACAGCGGCGGTTCGGAGGATCCGGAGACGAGGCGGACCCCGCTCAGGTCAGGCGGCTGGGGCATGTTCTTCATCATCGCCAGCATCGGGGTGAAGATCGCCGGCGCACCGTTGGCCAGGGTCACCTTCTCTTCGATGAAGGCCTGGCCGATGGCGCCGAATTCTTCGGCCGCGAACTTGCCGGGCAGGACGAGCTTGGCGCCTGCCGCCACTGCATTCTGCGGGAAGCCCCAGGAGAGGACGTGGAACATAGGGGTGATCGGCATGACGCAGTCGTCGAAGGTCGCCTGCAGCGCTGCCAGTCCGCCCATCGTGTGCAGGTAGATCGAGCGGTGGGAGTAGTAGACGCCTTTGGGTCGACCAGTGGTTCCGGTCGTGTAGCCGGCGTAGGCGGCGGTCTTCTCGTCGACGACGGGCCAGTCGTAGGTCTCAGGCTTGTCGGCGATGAGGTCTTCGTAGAAGACGACATTGTCCAGGGTAGTCTCGATCTCGGATGCCGGCTTGTCGGTCATGACGACCCAGCCCTTGACGTCGAGCTTCGGGGCGAGTGCCTCGGCGACGTGGAGGAGTGATTCGTCAACGAAGATCCAGTCGGACTTCGAGTGGCTGACCACGTAGGCGAGGTCCTCGGGGGCCAGTCGCAGATTGAGCTGGAGCATCGTTGCGGCCACGCCGGGGACCGAGAAGTACAGCTCGAGGTGCCGGCGGGAGTTCCAGTCGATGACGCCGACCATGGAGCCTGCGCCCACGCCGAGTTCATCCAAACCATGTGCCAGCTGGGCCATCCGCTTGTACTCATCGGCGTAGTCGGAGCGGCCCCAGGACCCGTCCGAGCGGCGGTAGACGACCTCTGATTCGCCGAAGAAGGTCGCTGCATGGCGGATCAGTGTGGTGGTGTTGAGCTGGTAACTGTCACCGAGAGTGGATGGAATGCCTGTAAGCATGAGACTCCTTTGGTCATGGTGGTCGTGCTGGGGTGGAGGTGCCGTGCAGATATCCGGACTATTTTCATCGTCAGACTATCCTGGCAAGTGATTCCGCTCACAACTTTCGCCGCAACGTTACCAATTAGAAACGTGTGGGCGTCGAGTTTCGGGCCCGTCGGCTATTCCCCGCTGAAGTTCGGTCCGCGCTTCTCAATGAATGCGGCGACACCTTCAGCGAAGTCCTTACTTTCCCGCAGGTCCGTCTGTCCTTTGAGCTCCCGATCGAATGAATCGTCGAGTTCGGTCAGTGTCGCTGCGTTGATGGCTTCTTTCGAGGCCGCGAAGGCCAGGGGTGCGCCCTGAGCCCACTGCGCCGCAATCTCCTGCGCCTGGCTCAGGTGCTCGCCTGCCGGAGTGACCAGGCTGGCCAGGCCCCAATCCGCGGCCTCCTTCGCCCACACCTTCTGAGCTGTCAGGGCCATCTTCATGGCTCGATGCCGGCCCGCCGAGGCTGCCACGAGTGCTGTTGCCCCGCCGTCGGGCATGAGCCCGATTTTGGTGAAGGCCAGCATCAGATAGGACTCTTCGCTCATCACGGTGTAATCGCAGGCCAGGGCCAGGGAGCAGCCGATTCCCGCGGCCGGGCCGGACACCGCGGCGATGGTCGGAATCGGCAGATCGATGAGCGATCGGATGATGGCATTGGCCCGATCAAGTCCGAGCCCTCCCCCTTGCACGGACCCCTGCAGGTCGGCACCTGAGCTGAAGGACCGGTCATTGCCGGTGATGATGAGCGCGCGGGCCGTGGTGGCCGCCTCGGCGACGGATTCCCCGACCCCCTCAAGGGTCTCCCTGGTCAGCGCGTTGAGGCTTTCGGGACGATTGATCGTGACAGTCACGACCCCATCTCGCAGGTCGGTGAGAACACTCGAGGTCAAAGCGACTCCTCTTAGTTGGCGCTGGATGTCTGATCTTTCACCCCAACTTTAACGCACGATAAGTTGATCTGGGTCACACGTCTCAGTCACACGTCTCAGCCGCCGACCCCCAGTGCGATCAGACCCCTTGAGCCACGGCCCCCTCAGATCAGCGCAGCCGCCAGCTGGGTCCCGGTCAGGGGCCGGTCTGCGTAGACCAGGCGCATCGCCTGCGGATCGGGATTGCCCGTGTCGGGAGCTCGATGCTGCAGACTCAGACCGACCTTCTCGACCACTTTCTGTGAGGCCGCATTGTGCTCGAGGAGGTAGGCAATGACAGGCAGTTCAGGCTTGAGCTCCTGGGCCCGAGCAACGGCCAGACGAGAGATCTCACTGGCATAGCCGCGGCCCTGGGCCTCGGGGCGGAAGCGGTACCCCAGGTTCCAATAGGCCTCGATCCGATCCGGATTCCACTCATCAGCCAAGGGCATGCGCCTGACGCCGCAGCCGCACATCCCCAGCACCGGGCCGTCCTCCGACTCACGGACGATCCATGATCCGAGCCCGTCGATCTCCCAATCAGCGATGCGGGTCAGCAGGTACGCCTCGGCCTCCTCCCGCCTGATCATCCGGCCGCTGGGAAAATGTGCCCACACGCGGGGGTCGCTGTAGATCTCGAACACCTCGTCCAGGTCCTGAAGCCCCGGGCGGTCAAGCACGAACGGCTCTGTCATCAGGCGCCGTGGGCAGCACGGATGGCCGCGTCGAGGTCGTTCCACAAGTCGTCGGCGTGCTCAATGCCCACGCTCAGACGCAGCAGCCCCTCGGGGACCGACTCCGGTTCCGAGGCATTGCGCCGACGGCGTTCGATGAGGGATTCCACTCCACCCAGGGAGGTGGCCGGCGTCCACACCCGGACTGCCTCGGCGACGGCGGTGGCCTGCTGCGCGGTCTCCGTGCAGAAGGCGACCACCGCACCGAAACCCGACATCTGCGCTGATGCACGCTCATGCCCGGGGTCGCCGGGCAGACCCGGGTAACGGGTCTCGACGACGTTGGGGTGCGAGCTCAGCCGTTCGGCGATCAACGCCGCATTGGCCTGGGCTCGTTCCATGCGCACCGACAGTGTCCGCAGGCCCCGCAGCGCCAGCCAGACCTCGAATGGTCCGGCGATGGCTCCGCGCAGTGAGCGTTCACTATGAAGCCGCTTGTGAAGGTCTTCGTTACTGGTCAGCGCCGCACCGAGGACGACATCCGAGTGCCCGGCGAGGTACTTTGTGACGGAGTGGACGACGACGTCCGCGCCCAGATCAAGCGGCGTCTGCAGGAGCGGAGTCGCGAAGGTGTTGTCGACAACGGTCAGGATGCCGCGATCGCGCGCAGCGGAGATGAGTGCGGGCGTGTCAGCGACTTCGAGCATCGGATTGGTCGGAGATTCGATCCACAGCACCGCCGAGGCGGCAGCAACGTCATCGAGTGCGCTGACGACGGCCGCGGTGTCGGCGATGTCGACGGTGACGAAGTCGAATCCGCTGCGCTCGGCGACCTCACCCGCGGACTCCAGCGACCCCTGGTAGCAGTGCTGGGGCATGATCAGAGTACCGCCACGTGGGACCAGGCTGAGCGCAGCGGCGATCGCCGCCAGACCCGATCCGAAGACCAGTCCGGGCAGTTCGGCATGTTCGAGTTCGGCCAGTGCCTCTTCGAACGGGGTCCAGGCCGGAGTCGAGAATCGCCCGTAGACATGGTCGGAATGGTCGATCTCTCCGCTGCCGACGAAGGTAGAGGACAGTTCGATGGGAGGGTTCACCGACGAACCGTTCGAACGGTGCGGACGACCCGCTTCAACGAGGACGGTTTCTGGCGCGTGGGAGAAATCTCGTGAGGTCATCGTCCCAATATATGCCGAGTGCCGACCGCTCCGCACCGATGTCTCAGTCGTGGCAGTGACGCCTCAGTCGTAGCAGTGATGTCTCAGCCATGCACGCGCATCATGTGCTCGAGCAGTGCTCTGGCTCCGGCGGAAAGTCGTCGCCTGGGTGACCACACCGCGTGCAGCTCGCGTTCGAGGGCGACTTCGGCCTGCACCGGCAGCGGCACTAGGCGTTGGGCACGGAAATCATCGCGCAGGGCCAGCTCAGAGAGCACGACCGGTGCGATGCCGGTGGCCGCTGCGATCTTCAGCGCCGAGTTCGACCCGTACTCCCCCGCCACATGTGCCCCGCCGAA
Source organism: Brevibacterium sp. AGC70 (assembly GCF_057334195.1). Classification (NCBI taxonomy): domain Bacteria; kingdom Bacillati; phylum Actinomycetota; class Actinomycetes; order Micrococcales; family Brevibacteriaceae; genus Brevibacterium; species Brevibacterium sp. AGC70. The sequence goes on from NZ_JBHFIH010000013.1 coordinate 142,160, forward strand.
CTGCGCCAACGCGGCGTCGAGAACTTCTCTCGTTCCCGAACCGACCTCCCTGACCAGCAGCGGAACTTCGGCCAGCGCCTCGGCGGCGATCGGAGCAGTCCAGGCATCGGCGAAGGCGGGTGCGGCGGCGATCATGAGACGGTCATGGCCGACCACCTCGGCGGGGAAATCCTGGGGCAGGGATACGGACTCGATGAGGCCGAGGTCGCAGCGCTGCTCTCGCACGGAGGCGATGACTGCGGAGGAGTTTTCGACCGCCAGGCCCACATCGATGTCGGGGTGAGTCGACGTGAACGTCGTCAAGTACCGGGGCAGCAGGTATTCGGCCACGGTCAGCGAGGCGGACACGCGCACAGTACCGGCCCGCGCGTCCTGGATGGCTCGAGTGCCAGCGTTGAGATCGGCATAGGCGTCGATGACCTTCGAGGCCCACTGGGCAACGGCGTGGCCTTCGGCGGTGAGCTGGGTGCCCTGCGGCGAGCGCCTCAGCAGCGGCACCTTGAGGTCCCGTTCGAGATTGCGCAGACTGCGCGAGGCATTCGGCTGGGCAAGGCCCATCGCCGCGGCGGCCTGCCCGATGGACTGGGCGCTCGCGCTCAGCGTCACCAGCAGCCCCAGAGCCGGAAGCTCGGGCCAGTCCTGCATTCTACTGAGGTCTCGCATGCCCCAATTCTGCCATATCAGCGCCATATGGGTCGGTCGAACAATGCCGTCTACCGAAAACCCAAACCGATTGACAGACTGAACTCATGAACCGCATCGTCCGCCTCCTCCCAGGCTTGGGAGCCGCCGCAGCAGCCACAGCCATCGCGTGGCCCGTCTCGATGGTGGCTCCCGTCCTCTCCCCGCTGCTCATCGCCATCGTCTTGGGAATCATCGTCGGAAATGTGCTCCCCGAATTGCCGCAGATCTTCCGTCCCGGTCTCGACTTCGCGGCCAAACCCCTCCTGCGTCTGGGCATTGTGGCCCTCGGCGCGCAGGTCGTGCTCGGCGATATCCTCGATCTCGGCTGGCTGGTCCTCATCCTCGCCGCGGTCGTCGTCGCAGTCGGCATCGTCTCCGGTCTTCTGCTGGCGCGTCCGTTCCGCGTCGATTCGAATCTCGCGCTGCTCATCGGCTGCGGGTTCGGCATCTGCGGAGCCGCCGCGGTCGCCGGGATCGAGTCGACGCTGAAGGCGAAGAAGGAGGACGTGGCCGCGGCGATCGGTCTCGTGGTCCTCTTCGGCACGTTGATGATCGCTGTGATCCCCTCGCTGAGTGTCGCCTTCGGGTTGGCCCAGGACACCGCCGGGATGTGGGGTGGGGCGTCCACGCACGAGGTCGCGCAGGTCGTCGCGATCGGCGGCATCATCGGTCCCGCGGCCCTGCAGGTTGCGGTCCTCGTCAAGCTCTCCCGCGTCATCATGCTCGCCCCGACCGTCGCCGTGCTCAGCATGGTGATGCGCCGCAAGGAGAGTCGCGAGCGGGCAGCGATGGCTTCCTCCGCCGCGATGTCACGAAACGAGGCATCGTCTCATTCCCCCGCCGAGGTGGCCCCTCAGTCGTCGTCGACATCTTCGTCGACCGCCGGATCCTCGGCACCCGCGACGAAGCGTCCGCCCATCGTGCCGCTGTTCGTCCTCGGATTCCTCCTCATGGCTGGCCTGCGCACCTTCGGCCTGTTGCCGAACTTCGCGGTCTCCGGTCTGGGCTGGATCCAGACCGTGTGCCTGGCCATGGCGATGTTCGCCCTCGGCCGCGGGGTCCAATGGCGTTCGCTGCGCAACCTCGGCGCCGGTCCGATCGGCCTGGCAGCGACGACGACTCTCATCGTCGCCGTGATCGGGCTCGGCGGTGCCCTGCTGCTGACCTGAGCTCCGGGCTGTTCACTGAGCCGAGCCGAGCTCTTGATGCCGATCTGAACGACGAACGCCACCTTGAGTACCGGGCTCAATGCACACATGCTGGAAGCTCCTTCTGCGGACGACCCGTTCTGGTTACGATGATTGCGAAGTCGAACCATGATTCAGGCAAAGGGTGCTGCAATGAGTGAGAACGCGATAGTCGTCGGCAGTGGCGTGATGGGAGCATCGATCGCGTTCGCCTTGGCCAGACGCGGATACGCGGTCACCGTCGTCGACAAGAAATCCGGCCCGGCGCAGGGCTCTACCGGGGCCACCAGCGCGATCGTTCGCTTCACCTATTCGCTGCGGGACTCCATTGCCATGGCCTGGGAGTCGAAGCACCTCTGGGAGAACCTGCGCGACCATGTTCAGGCACCGGAATCAGAGCCAGTCGCGGACTTCATCCGCACCGGCATGGCCGTCATCGACATACCCGGGCTGCTCCCGAGCACCATCCGCACAGACTTCGTGGATCTCTCGATCCCCTACGCAGACTGGGACGCGGCCGACCTCGCCCGGGAGCTGCCCGGCGTCGATACCTCGAATCACTATCCACCCGTGCGCCCCGATGATCCGGCGTTCCTCGACGACAGCGACGAGGCAGCGACGGCACTGTACACGCCGGATGGTGGGTACATCTCCGATCCTGTACTGGCAACGGAGAACTTCGCTCGCGCTGCGAAACGACACGGCGCCCAGTTCCTCTATAACGCCGAAGTCATCGGCGTGCACCACAGTGACTCCGGCATCCGCCTCAAAGACAGCGTCACCGGTCAGCCAAGCGCGGCGTGGACGCTCAACCTCTCCGACGGTCGGGTTCTCGACTCCGACGTCGTGGTCAATGCGGCCGGGCCCTGGTCATCGCGGTTCAACGAGCTCGCCGATGTCGGATCCGACCACGGAGTCACACTGACTCCCCTGCGCCAAGAAGTCCATACTCTGCCGGCGGAATCGACCGTCATCCGCAGCGACGGCACTCCGATTCCTGCACTCCTCGATGCCGGCATCGGCACCTATATGCGCGCCGAGGTGGGCGGTCAGCTGCTCATCGGAGGCTCGGAACCAGAGTGCGATGAGCTGGAGTGGGTCGAGGACCCCGACACTGTTTCGATGAGTGTTCGTCCCGAGCAGTTCGAGACGCAGGCTCTGCGAGCGGCCAAACGCTTCAACGACATCACGATCCCGAACCGGGCCCGTGGAGTTGTCGGCGTCTACGATGCGTCCGCCGATTGGACTCCCATCTACGACCGTTCCGAGGCGGACGGCTTCTATCAGGCGATCGGGACCAGCGGCAACCAGTTCAAGAATGCTCCGATGGTCGGCGAGGCCATGGCAGAACTCATCGACGCCGTCGAGCGCGGTCATGACCACGACCGTGACCCGGTCCGGATTGCTCTTCAGCACACAGGAGGAGAACTGAACCTGGGTACCTTCTCTCGCCTGAGGTCTCCGGCTGGGACAAGCGGAAACGTCATGGGCTGATCTCAGCACTCCACGTTCACGTTCCGATATTTGGGAAATTGCCGCCTTCCCCCTGGTGGTAACCGCGACTGTCGCGACTGAGCTGGTAGTGTCGCTCAGCGAGTCATTCAGTTTCGCTCAGCGAAATTTCAGCCTAAATGGGGAAATCATGCTCCTTCAAATCATTGCGTTGTCGATCTTCATCGCTCTGTTCGCAATCGGCGCGATCCGCGGTGTGCAGATCGGCGTGCTCATGCTCGTCGGCGCCGCCGGAACCGGCCTGTTCCTGACAGACATGACCGTCGACGACATCATCGCCGAGTTCCCGCTCTCCATCATGATCCTGCTGGCCGGGGTCACCTACTTCTTCGCAATTGCGCAGGAGAACGGGACCGTCGACAAGATCATCGACTGGGCGCTGGAGAAGGTCGGGTCCTCTGCCGTCCTCCTCCCGATCGTCTTCTTCGTCATCACAGCCGGCATCGCTTCAATGGGTGCACCCCTGGCCGGTCTCGTGATGATGCCGGTGGGTATGCAGGTAGCCCGCAAGTACGGGGTCGACTATGCGCTGATGGGCTTGGCGATCTGCTTCGCCATCGGCGCCGGCGGATTCGCTCCGACCAGCCTCTATGGCATCGTCACCTACAGCACCGCCCATGATGCGGGAATCGATCTGTCGCCGTTCCTTCTCTTCGGTATCGCCGTCGTCGTCTACCTCGTGATGCTCGCCGTCGCCTACTTCATGTTCGGTCGCACGCTCTTCGGGCGTAAGTCCGCCATGGCCGCAGCCGGATCCGCGCACTCCGGTTCGACGATCTCCCGCGGATCCGCCTCCGCGACGAAGGTGGCCTTCGGTGAGGACGAGGAGGACGAAGCGCTCTTCGACTCATCCAGCACCTCGGCGAGTTCCGAATCGGGTCCCTTCTCCTTCGTGCAGATCCTCACCGTCGTCCTCATGGTCGGACTCATCGGTTCGGTCGTCGTCCTGGCCGCCTTCGGCAAGGAACCCGATATCGGTCTGCTGTGCTTCTTCTTCGGTGCGATCCTCTCGCTCGCCGATCCCAAGACCGGTAAGGCCGCGCTGCCCAAGATCGACTGGTCGACCGTTCTCCTCGTCGGCGGCATCATCACCTTCGTCGGCGTACTGGAGACGATGGGTGCTGTGGACCTGCTCGGTGAGGGCGCCGAGGCCATCGGTTCGCCGCTCATCGCAGCCTTCGTCCTCTGCATCGTCGGCGGTCTGGTCTCAGCGTTCGCATCGACGACCGGCATCCTCGCTGCACTCGTGCCGCTGGCGCTGCCCCTCATCGCCGCCGGCGGAGTCCCCGGCTGGGCGCTCATCGCGGCCCTGGGCGTGTGTTCGGCCGTCGTCGACGTCTCACCGTTCTCGACGCTGGGTGCCACGGTCGTGGCCACGGCTCCACAGGATCACAAGGCACGACTCACGCGCATCCTTGTGAAGTTCGGCATGTCGATGGTCATCATCGGCCCCATCGTCCTCGTCGGCGGTCTCGTCGTCCCGGCAATGTTCTTCTGAGGCTGGGGTCCGGGCCGCTGAGTCGCCCGGACCACAGTGACTGTTCTCAGCACGGTTCCCACGATGTAGATGGTGCCCAGCGAAATTCGCTGGGCACCATCTGCATCTGTCGCTGCGCTGGTGTCTCTCAGCTCAGCGGCTTGACCAGAACGACGAATTCGAGGTCGTCGACGAGCGGCACACCGAACCGGTCGTCTCCGTAGGGGAAGGGTTCGACCTCTCCGGTTCGTTCGTAGCCGCGGCGCTCGTAGTAGGCGATGAGCTCGGCGCGCTTGTTGATGACGCTCATTCGCAGGGAGTGAGCGTTCCAGCGTTCGATCACCCAAGCCTCGGCGAGGTTCATCAGTGCCGACCCCACGCCTTGCCCCTGCCCCAACGGGGAGACCGCGAGCACGCCGAGGTAGGCGATTCCGTCGACGGGTTCGCGCAGGTAGACGCTGCCGACAGCCTGCCCTTCGGCGGACCGGACGAGGATCATCGACGCATCGGGCTCGGCGAGCATCTCGCGGGCCATATCGGCGTCGAGTCGCTGACCGCTGAGCAGATCCGCCTCGGTCGTCCACCCCTGCTTCGAAGGCTCTCCACGGTAGGCGGACGCAACGAGTTCAACGTAGTCGTCGATGTCGTCGAGGCTGAGTTCGCTGACTTCGAAGCCTGTTTCGTGCAGGATCAGCTTGTGAGCATCGACCATGGTGGCGGGTGCGTAAGAGGACATAGGTCGGCTCCTTGAGGATGTCTGACCGTCGCCGTGCACGGCCGAAAGAACGGGTTGCTCAATAGGTTAGTCGCTCGGTGGGGAACCCAACTATAGTTTCATTTATCAGGACTGACTCATCCACGTGCTGGCATGGGGATGACCGACGCCTTCACCTTAAGGAGTGTTCATGGACCTCGAGATCTCGGACGAGACGTACACCTTTGCCCAGGACATCGCGGCGTCTCGCTTCACGGTGAGCCACGACGACAAGGTCATCGGACACCTCGACTACATCGACCGCGCGGCCAGTCCGGATGACTCGTCCGAATCTGGCGTGCGGACGTTCACCCACACCGAGGTGTCCCCTGCCTATGGTGGCCGCGGCATCGCCGCACATCTGGTCCGCTTCGCCCTCGAGACCAGCGCCGAGGCGGACCTGAAGTTCCGTACGACATGCTCCTATGTCATGGAGTTCTTCCGCAAGAATCCCGAATTCGACGAGCTGCGTGCCTGAGCTGGCACACATTTGAGAACGTAGCCGACCCAGACCGTAGCGGCGATGACGATTGCTGCAACGGCTCCCCACAGCAGACCTGGATCGTCTACCGCCAGCTGCGGTATCTCCCTGCCCGGAATGATCGCAGCGAAGGCGCCCGCCGTCAGCGCGCCGAGCCATGATCCGACCATCATCCCGATGTGCCTGCGGATGTCTCCTCGCCGGATCGCAATGACTCCGAGGGTCGTGGTCCCGAAGGTGAAGATCGCGAGCGCGTGGAAGATTGTGAAGCTTCCACTGAGGGTGTAGATGAACATTCCGCTCACACACACGAGGTACATGAGGATGACCCATGATCGCCCGATCCATCTGTGCCGACGGTCCTTGGTCCGCCGGATGATCTGGACAGGGGCCAAGAGCACAACGCCAGAGGCGGCAAGAGCGTGGATTGCTATGAACATCGTCGTCATAGACCTAAGATAGTTTCACTAACCAAGGGCGGCAACGTAGATAGCGGAACCCGAATTGCTATCCAAGCCAGGTGCCGCCACGCTGCTGCTTCTGCCGATTGGGGACCCGCATGAAACTCAGTGCCCTGGCCCGAGAATCCGGAGTCTCGACCGCCAGCATCAAGTACTACATCCACGTCGGCGTCCTCCTTCCCGGCCTCAAGCGCAACGCGACCACGGCCGACTACTCCCAAGCTCACGTCGACCGCCTCGGCCTCATCACCTGCCTGCGCCGGGAGCTCGGCTCCCCCATCGAGTCCATCGCCGCACTGGCTAGAGCCATCGATGACGAGTCCTTGGAGAACATCGAACTGATGGGCATCTGCCAGAGGCTTGCCCTGGAGGCGAGCAATGTCCTGAAGTCCACAGCCGGCTCATCCTCGCATTCCGAGCCTGAACCTGAGCCTGAACCTCAACCTGCAACGGCAGTGGAACCGGCGCCGAAAACTATCGAGAACGATATCCGTGACATTCTGCGAGAACTTGGCTGGCCGGACATCTCGCCAACCGCCGTGGAATCGATGGCAGGCGTGCTCGAGGAATTGAGCGCCTCAGGTTATCCCGTCGGGCGCGACACGATCCTCCGCCACATTCAGGCATTGACAGAGATCGCGGCCAGGAACACCACACCGATCACCGACAGTCTGAGCAGAGATCGGATCTGCGTCGAGGTGGTTCGCGGGATCACGATGCACAACAGACTCCTGGTGGCGACCAGTGCTCTCGTCCATGCTTCGCTGTCGGCTGTGCCTCGAAGCTCGCAATCCTGAGAGTCTCTGACAACGAATTCCGTATAGCCCGCATCGAATATCACCACTACACTGATCACGACTGCTCCCTACCGTGGCTACCGGCGAGCGGCGGCCATGCTTCATCGACAACCGAAGGAGGATCTGTCGTGGACATCACGCCGATCATCGACAAGCTCAACACCGGACTGTTCATCAATGGTCAGTGGCGCGATGCCGAGGGCGGAAAGACCATCGACGTTGCGAACCCCGCGACCGGTGACCTCATCACCACGGTCGCAGACGGCTCGGCAGCCGATGCCGAAGAGGCCATCAAGGTCGCCGGTGACACCCAGGAATCATGGGCCGCCACCCCGCCGCGCGAACGCGCTGAGATCCTCCGCCGTGCCTTCGAACTCCTCATCGAACGTGCCGACGACATCGCGGCGGTCATGACCGCCGAGATGGGCAAGCCCTTCGCCGAGTCCAAGGGCGAGGTCACCTATGGGGCGGAATTCTTCCGCTGGTTCTCCGAGGAAGCCGTGCGCGTCGGCGGCCAATACACTCAGTCCACCGATGGCAAGACCCGCGTCATGGTCTCCCGCGAACCCGTCGGGCCCTGTATCCTCATCACCCCGTGGAACTTCCCGCTGGCCATGGGCACCCGCAAGATCGGCCCAGCCATCGCCGCCGGCTGCACCATGGTGTTCAAGCCTGCGAAGCTGACCCCGCTGACCTCCCTCATGCTCGTCGACGTGCTCATCGAGGCTGGCCTGCCCGCCGGTGTACTCAACGTCGTCACCTCCGAATCCGCTCGTCGCGTGGTCACCCCGTGGATGGAGTCCGGAATCGCCCGCAAGGTCACCTTCACCGGCTCCACCGAGGTGGGCGTGGGCCTGCTCAAACAGGCCGCCGACAATGTCATGAAGACGTCGATGGAGCTCGGCGGCAACGCTCCGTTCGTCGTCTGCGAGGACGCCGACATCGACAAAGCCGTCACCGGTGCGGTCCAGGCGAAGATGCGCAACGGCGGCGAGGCCTGCACCTCGGCGAATCGTCTGTTCGTCCATTCCTCCGTCGCTGAGGAGTTCTCGACGAAGCTGACTGAGCGCATCGGTTCGATGGAGGTCGGCAACGGCCTCGACGAAGGCACCGAGGTGGGCCCGCTTGTCGATCAGGATTCCCTGGACAAGGTCGCCGGCCTCGTCGATGATGCTGTGTCCAAGGGCGCGAAGGTCCTCACCGGCGGGTCGAAGATCGAAGGCAAGGGCTTCTTCTACAGCCCGACCGTCATGACCGAAGTGCCGCTGGACTCCGAGATCCGCACCACCGAGATCTTCGGACCCGTCGCACCCATCGTCACCTTCGAAACCGATGAGGAGGGCATCGCTCTGGCCAACGAGACCGAGTTCGGTCTTGCCGGCTACCTGTTCAGTGAGAACGTCGAGCGCGCTCTGAACCTGGCCGACAAGATGCAGGTCGGCATGGTCGGTCTCAACACCGGCTTGGTCTCCAACCCGGCCGCGCCCTTCGGCGGTGTGAAGAAGTCGGGCCTCGGCCGTGAGGGCGGAAGCGTGGGCATCGAGGAGTTCCTCGAGATCAAGTACGTAGCCCTGCCTCGCGCCTGATCCCGCGCAATACCCGCGCACAGACAATGCGCATGTCGTGCATCAGTGCATGGCATGCGCATTGTCTGTGAGTGGGTGTCTGACGAGACCGGCAACCCGACCGTCGCAGCTACAATCAGACAGCGTGAGCATAGATCACGAGCGAGATCCGCGCCGTCGACATCGACAGCCCAGATAGGGTCGCAGACTTGAGTCACCATCTTGAACGTTTCGCGTCGCCTGCCGATGCGCAGCTCAGAGATGTCCTTCGACGCTTTCCGCAGATCGGCGCCACGTCGAGCCAGATCAGCGAGAAGTCGAGCCGAATCAGTGACCGTACCGATCGGATCAACTACCTCATGTACGAACTCGATGAGCGGCTTCGCAGCCAGTCGACTGCGAAAGCGAAGCATCCATGATTCTGCCCGAGGTCCGCGACCCGACGATGGTGACGATTCGACGCGGCGGCACATTGACCGATGCTGATCATCGACTTCTGGCTCTGTGGGCGGCCGACTGCGCCGAACATGTCCTGCACCTCTTCGAGCGCGAGGCTCCGGAGGACACACGAGTCCGTGATGCCGTGGCTGCGGCCCGCGCTTGGGCTGACGGCACCGTGAAGATGATGCAGGCGCGCGCCTCAGGAGGACACGCCATGGGAGCTGCCCGTCCCCTGCGCGGCGCAGCTCGGTTCGCAGCCTATTCGGCAGGACAGGCCGCCTGCGTCGGTCATGTCGCCGAACACGATCTTGGTGCTGCCGCTTATGCCATCAAAGCCGTACGCAGCGCGAGTCCCGAGGATCCAGGCGCGGGGCAGGCTGAACGCGACTGGCAGAGGGAACGACTGCCCAGGCAGATCCGCCAACTCGTCCTTGCGGATCAGAGGCGACGCAACTCCATCTGCTGGTCCCTCTTCGACACCGACTGAATCTGCGAAGTACGGTTATCTGCGCAGCGCAGTTGCCTGCGAAGTCAGGCGCAGTTGCCTGCTAAGTCAGGCGCAATTGCCTGCGAAGTCAGGCGCGGCGTCGGGCGAGCACGTCGTCGACGGCGCCCATCTCGGGAGCTTTGTTCGTCCTGATCGCCTTGCGACCGTGCTCCAGCGGACTGTCGTCACGAGCCGAGTCGCTGAGCTCGGGACGGTAGCCGAGTTCGGCGGCGAACTGAGCCGCGATGTCCTCACGGCTGCGGGCCTTGGTCTCATACGACGAGTAGGACGACGCATCAGCTGCCTTCGCTTCGGGGACCGGATGCTCAATCTGTGGGGCATCGACGTAGCTGGGGACCGGCAGCGGCGTCGGTGACCATGCAGCACGTGTCTGCAGTCGCTGCATGAACGGATCGCTGACCTCGACGGTGTCGACGCTCGACGCGGTCGCGACGACTTCGGATTCCTGGGCGGAATCGCTCTCGGCAACAGACTCATTGTGCGGCGAGGACTCCGTTTCTGCAGCCGATTGCGCTTCGCGGGTCGAAGCCGCGGTCGGTGCGGAATCGTCTGCCTTGATCACGGATGCCGACTCGGGTGCAGCCGGCTTCGACACAGAGTCAGAACCTGCGGCAACTGCCCCTTCACCCTGTGCTTCTGCGGCGTGGGGCGCTGCTTCTTCGACGATTGGGATCGGTCCGGTGAGCAGCACCTGACGGGTGGTGTGTCCTTCTGCAGCTTCGTTGCGAATGCGCACGAGCGGAATCTCGCCGGTGTCGGCCTCTTCTTTGCTCTGCTTTGCGCTTACGTTGCGCTGCATGACGGCACGCGCCTGAGCAGCCTTCGTCGATCCTGCCGACCGGGCCTCACTTGGCTTGGTGTTCGGGGCCTTCGAAGCGGCCGAGTGCGGGGCCTTCGATGCGGCTGAATTCGGTGCCTTCGATGCGGCTGAGTTCGGGGCAGCAGGCGTTGAGGTGGCGGCTGGTTTCGCAGCCGCGCTTGTCGACTGCGTCGTGCTCTTATTCGGGGCGGTGCGCTTGGTCTTGGGGTTCCGGCTTTCGAGCTCCCGGAGGCGAGTCTTGATCTCCCGTTTGCGCAGGTTGAGTGTGCGCACGATGGCCAGGGAGACGATCGCGAGTCCGAGGAACACTCCGGTCAGTGCGACATGGACGACCGAGAACATCGCAAGCACGCCCGTCACCAGAATCCCCAGGGTGGAGGCGAGGAAGAGCAGTCCGAATCCCCGCGTCATGGTGCCCAGCGATTTCATCGACTCGCGCAGTGTCGTTGCTTTCTCAGTCATCGAATGGTCCTCATCGGCTCCGAAAGTCGGATTGGGAATCTGTGTACCTCGTCTGCTTGTCTCTGGTCTGTCTGTGGTGACAGCTTCATCGGATCGGCTCTGCGGCGATCGCGGCTGGATCCGCCCCGGCCGGATCGGAACCGTCCCGGAACGCTCGCCGAGGTGGCTGGCGGTTTCGGAGCCTCTGCTCGCCGTCGAAGCCTGCCCGTTCGTGCTGGGGCCGTTCGAACCCTGCTGCGACTGATTGAACACGGCGTGCACTGCCGGGTGCAACATCCGAACGTTATCGGTCGTCGCCGAGGCGGATGCCTCGTAGCCGCGGTGGCTGTCGAGGTAGGTGGAGCTGGTTTCACCGACGGCCACGGGAAGGAGGCTGCGCTGGTGCTGCTCGTCCGCCTCGGCGGTGGTGGATTCTGTGTCTATGGTCGAACTCGAGTCTGCGTGTCCGTCGATGACGGCGAACTCCGGCGCCTGTGCGGAGAGGCTGAGCTTCGGTGTGCCCGCCAGCTCGTCGACGTCGGGTCGTGGGACGGTTGGTTCGATGGTGGCCGAGGAGTGGAAGACTCTTGCGCGTTCGGTGTGGTCGTGGCCAGGGATCTGGGGGTCGGCGTCGATGACCTGGGCCTGATCAGGGACGGTGTCGATCTCGACGCGGGAGAGCTCCGTCGCTGACTTGCGGATCATTGTGGGCACGACAACGACGAATACCACGATGATGGCGATAACGACGATGATGCTGGTGTCCACACTGCAACCCTAGAGTGCCCGGTTCGGCAACGACGTGAAGGGATGTGGTGTGTCGGTCAAACAGGTGCTAAGTTCACAGCTTTCTCAGGCTGTGACGGTAGGCGGCGAGAATTCCCTGCGGAACCTCCTCGGCGACCAGGGCGAACGTCCGGTGGTCACACCATCGGCCGTCGATGTGCATGTACTTCTCACGCAGCCCCTCATCGCGGAAGCCGAGCTTCTCGACCACGCGCAGGCTGGCCGTATTCTCGGGTCGGATGTTGATCTCAATCCGGTGCAGCCCCAACGCGAAGAGGCAGTGGTCGGCAGCCATGGCAACGGCGATGGGAGTGATGCCGCGGCCGGCAACTCTCGAATCGATCCAGTAGCCGATCTGGCCGCTGAGGATGGATCCCCAGCTGATGCTCGACACGGTGAGTTGGCCGCGGAATTCACCGCCGACTTCGATCGCCAGCGGCACCGACTGTCCCCGTTTGGCCTGCTTGTCGTACATGCGGACCATGCTTCGAAACCCCGGAAGCTGCTGGCCAGGGATCGGCAGCGTCGCATCCCAGGGACGCAGCCAATTCCGGTTGTGCCGACGGACCTCTCGCCACTGACTTTCGTCGCGCCGATTCAACGGGCGCAGCACGATGTCGGACTGCTGATCAGTCAGGATGACTGGCCACAAACGGCTGCCTCCGCTCTCGGGTGCTCAATCAGTAATGTCCGCTGTTGCATCGGTGCAGCGATGCTGGGGCGCGGTGATGCTGGGGTGCAGTGACGCTGAAGACGGTCAGGGAAGTGTTGCCACGTATTCCTTGAGCCAACTGTTGAGGTCAGCGCCCAGGTCCTCGCGGGCGCTGGCGATCTGCACGACGGCCTTGAGGTAGTCGAGCTTGTCACCGGTGTCGTAGCGAGCGCCCTTGAAGACGACTCCGTAGACCCCGTTGCCGTCCTCCTGTCGAGCGAGGACCTGGAGGGCGTCGGTGAGCTGGATTTCATTGCCGCGGCCCGGTTCAGTGGTCTCGAGGACGTCGAAGATCTCCGGTGCGAGGACGTAGCGGCCGATGATCGCAAGATTCGATGGGGCTTCGCTCCGCTCTGGCTTCTCGACCAGGCCGGTGACCTTGACGACTTCGTCATCGGAGGTGGGTTCGACTGCGGCGCAGCCGTAGAGGTGGATCGCCTCAGGAGGAACTTCCATGAGCGCGACGACGCTGCCGCCGGTCTTCTCGGCAACGTCGATCATCTTCGGCAGAATCGGGCTGCGTTCGTCGATGAGGTCATCGCCGAGCAGAACCGCGAACGGTTCCTGGCCCACGTGCTGGCGGCCCTTGAGCACGGCGTGGCCCAGACCCTTCGGGTCACCCTGGCGGACGTAATGGATGTCGGCGAGTTCGGACGCGTGACGAACAGCGGCGAGCTTCTTTGTGTCGCCTTTCTTCGCCAGTGCGGCTTCGAGTCCGTCGACGCGGTCGAAATGGTCCTCCAGAGGTCGCTTGTTGCGACCCGTGATCATGAGGAGGTCCTGCAGGCCGGCATCGGCTGCCTCTTCGACGACGTATTGGATGGCCGGTTTATCGACGACGGGCAGCATCTCCTTGGGAGTCGCCTTTGTGGCGGGGAGGAAGCGGGTACCAAGTCCGGCCACAGGGATCACGGCCTTGCGCACAGTGCGTTGCGGTTCATCACTCATGTCGCTCATCTTAACCAAAGGATGTGGCAGCGCTTAGGCTTATCAGTGTGGATGCAGAAACTTCAAAGGCGCAATTGCGTGCACACATCCGTTCCGAACGCGCGGCTCAAGTTGCGGCGGGCGTTGAATCGTCGATGACAGAGCCGAAATCGTCGGTCGTCCAGGGTGAGTCGTCGGTCGCTGAGTCTGCCTGGCAGATCGTCGAAAACCTGTGGCCGAACCTGGACCTGACAGGCCAATCGGTGCTCGCCTATGCCGCCTTGACCGGCGAGCCCGACCTGGATCCGGTCATCGATCGCTTCCTCGCCCGCGGTGGAACCGTCTACCTCCCTGTCGTCACCGCCGTCGGTCATGCCCTCATGTTCGGTACCGTCACCGAGTCCATGGCCACGCTCCACGCTCGCGGAAGGTGGGGCATTCGAGAACCCTCACCTGTGTTGACCGCCGCAGATCTCATGTCCGCCGAGGTGGCCCCTGACCTCGTGTTCGTGCCTGCCCTCGGGTTCGGGACCGGCGGTGCCCGCTTGGGAAACGGCGGCGGTTTCTATGACCGCACGTTCGGCCCGCGCGGCGAAGTGCCCCTGATAGGCAGGGAACACGCAAGCTTGGTCTACGGAGTCTGCTTCTCGAGCGAACTCGGTCTCCCAGAGCTCACCGTGGAATCCTGGGACCTGCAGATCACTCGTGCCGTGACCGATCACGGTGTTCACTCCTTCGACTGATTCGGTCCTTCGACGAAACCGAGACAGTGCCGGATGCAAGCATCGATTGCGATGCGACCACGCCCGCTCTCAAGCTTTGGGCCGTTCTCAGATCGGGGCCACAGCAGCCGACTCGCGCGTACGGTCCTGTGGATGAGACGGCGACTACTCGAGCCTCTCACCCCATGCGTTACTCACGGGCGAGTCCGGTGGACTATAATCTTCTCGTCGAAGAAAGGTCTCGAATGCCCGTTTACTCCTACGCCTGCAAGAGCTGTGGTCACGCTTTTGATATTCATCAAGATTTCAGCGATGACTCGCTCACAGTCTGCCCCGAGTGCCAGGGACGCCTGAAGAAGGTCTTCGGCACCGTGGGGATCAGCTTCAAGGGGTCGGGCTTCTACGCCACTGACTCCCGCGCAAGCAATTCGAGCACAGTCCCCTCTTCCTCGAACTCCGACTCTTCGAGTTCGCCCAACTCATCGGGCTCGTCGAAGGAATCGTCGAGCTCCTCGGACTCGTCCTCCTCGACATCCGGCTCACCGGCCAAGAGCGTTCCGGCGGCGAGCAGCGCTTCCGCCAGCTGACCCCGTCGGCCTTCCTCACCGCATCCGCGCTCTGTCGACCCGTGCGCGCCATCGCTGTGGAATGACCGATGACTCATGTGCGATTCACCTGTGGACACACAACGGCTGTCCACAGGCCTTGCCTGTCCCCTTGATCTGAGCCTCTGCGCACAACCAGGCTCCGGGTATGGGAATCTTGCGGCGCCTCAGAGCCAGAGCATCGACCTGGTCGAAGTCCACACGGATCAAACCACAGCGGATAGTCGCCGCCGTCTGCATCGCCTGTGCGTGTGCTCTTGCGGTCTGGATCCTCACTCCGGATCAGGGCGGAACGTCCATCGTCGTTGCCACCAGAAATCTGCCGCCGGGATCTGAACTGCGATCGCAAGATCTGACAATTGTCGAATTTCCCTCGCAACTCGTCCCGGACAAGGCTTTCACCTCTGTCTCGGACGCCGATCACAAGCGCACCTCGGCGGGCCTATCCAAGGGTTCGCCATTGACGCAGTCGGCGGTCCTCGATCGGCAGGCACTGCCGGAGGGCAGCACTGACCTCCTCATGCCTGTGCGCTTGGCCGATGATTCTTCGGCGGCACTTCTACAGCCAGGGCAGCGCATCCGCCTATTCAGCTCACTCCCCGACGGAGGCTCTGATGTCGTCGTGAAGGAAGTGACGATTGCCCGATTGGTCGACAAGGCTGACGGCATTTCCGCTGAAACAGGGCAGCTTGTCTCAGTGATTCTGTCCTCGGATGAAGCCGAACGCGTCGCAGAATTTGCCGGGATGCCGATCAGCTTCGCGATCCTTCCGCACTGACCCACCGCTGACTTCACGGGGACCCTCCGGCCCGGCCGACCGGGATATCCCCAGCTCAGCCAATTGGATTGTCCCGAGTCGGGCTAACTGGGATTTGCCGCGAGCCGGGCTAACTGGGATTTGTCCCTAGTCGAGCTAACTGGATTGTCCCCAGCCGGGCTAACTGGATTGTCCCCAGCCGGGCTAACTGGATTGTCCCGAGCCGGGCTAACTGGGATTTGCAGCGACAGATGGCGCGCATGTCCTCGGGGTGTAGTTGAGTTACCTGTGTGTATCATGTACTCGTAGTAGAAGTATTTCACTCCCCATTATTATTTACATACACTCCGAAAGGGTGCCCCTCTAATGCTTAAAGGCTTCAGAGACTTCATTCTCCAAGGGAATGTCGTCGAACTCGCAACCGCGGTGATCATCGGCGGCGCATTCACTGGAATCGTGACGGCTTTCTCCGATAAGGTCATCAACCCGCTGATCGCTGCCGTCGGCGGCGCGGAAGGCCCTGCGCTGGCCTTCCGCATCAAGGAAGGCGTTCCGGAGACGACCATTGACCTGGGCGCTGTGATCACTGCAGCGATCAACTTCCTGATCGTCGCCGCCGTCGTCTACTTCATCATCATCGTCCCGATGAACAAACTCAACGAGCTGCGCAAGCGCGGAGCTCCTGAGGAAGACGTTCCTCCGACCACCGAGGATCTGCTCGGCGACATTCGCGAAATCCTCCGGACCCAGGCGGCCACAACCGTCGGTGGCCCTGCGGAAGGTCCTGCCAGCACGGCCGGTCCGTTCGACGATACCGAATCGACAGAGCCCCCGCGCCACTGATTGATGCGAGCGCCACGAGGGCCCGTTTCCCCATTGGGGAAGCGGGCCCTCGTCTTGATGAATCGCAACTGTTCGCTGCTTCTCAGGTTCGGCACCTCACGACGAGGCACCTCTCAAGGAGGCATCTCACTGCCGCCCATCACCAGTGTGGGGGTTTCTGTGACCGGTAGTAGTCGGCGCTGAAGCCTCCGTTGTCGGCCTCTGCCTCATTGCGCAGCGTGGCACGATACTTCCGCACTGCTGCCTCGAGTCGCGCCCTCTTCTGAGGCTCCGTTTCGTACTCCTCATCGGGAGCATGTTCAGCCGAGTCATCAGTAGGATCTGAGTCTTGTGCATGCTCACCCTCGGGCGGTTGTGACCCGAGGTCCTCGTCGGTCATCTCAGCGCAAATCATCCGTGCGCGGCTCGATATCGGCTGCGCTCGGACGCTCCTTCTCAGCGCTCAGCTCACTTGAAGCAGCCTCCTGCACACCACCGGTGGTCTCTGGGAACTCAGCCGGATCCTCCTGCGTGCCATCCGGGGCACTCTGCCCGTCAGAGCTGGGCACCTGGTCATTGCTCGCGGTCTCGATCAATCCCGCCTGACGCAGTTCATCGGCCCTGATCTTGCCCGTATCGAAGGTGGGAACGACCTCGTCCTCCATCGGACTGTGCTGTGCTGATTCGGGAACCACCACCTCGGCGCCGGTGACCCGTTTGGCCTGTGCATGCCGTTGCCGGTAGCGGTCCACGGCCGCCTGCAGCTGGGAGTCTCCACGACCGGAATTGCCCTTCTGTGCCAACGCCGTTCGGAGCAGATCCTTGATCTCGCCGTCACCACGGACGACGGCATCAGACTGGACCCAGTCGATCATTGCATCGAGGCCCGAATCCGAGTACTTGTGCATGGGCAGGCCTGGCACCAGTTTGGGCCGGCTGCCGGTGCGACCCACGACGACCGAGGCCGCACGAGCCGCATTGAGGACAGCCTGCGGACTCATCTTTTCGACAGTAGACTTCCAAGCTTCGAAGATCTTCTCCGCCTCGGACTGCGGATCGACGAAGGCGTCGGTGGACCACATGCGCACGAACTTCCATCCGCGGCGGGCCAACTGCTCGGGGACGACCCGCTCACGCTGGCGCAGACTGCGTACCGATGCGTATTCGGGTCCGTCTCCGGCGACGGCGATGATCATTCCATGCTCGTCCTCAGTCGAGTTGGCCACGGCCAGATCGATGCCGTTGTAATGTTCGTGAGCGACCACGCCAAGCTGCAGCAGACGATCGGCGATGTCGTTGAAGAGCGGGTCGTAGATCTCGCCGTGTGGGCCCGGCTGCTTGACGCCGCCGCCTGCGAGTTCGTCGAGCAGTCGTGGCAGCAGCGCCGCTCCCCCGCTGAGCCTGTTCGTGTCGAAGTCATCGGATTCGATGCTGGAGACCACGGTGAGACGTTTGCGTGCTCGGGTCATTGTGGCCGCGAGGATCCGCTCGCCGTCGGGACCGGACAGCACACCGAAGTCGTGGATGACTCGACCGTGAACTGTCCGGCCGAGGCCGAGGGTGAAGATCACGGCATCGCGAGACATGCCCTGGACGCGTTCGGCATCGGTGACCACAAAGGGTTCCTTGCTCGAATCGTTGAAGAACGCTGCAACATAGGGCAGGTCCTTCATCGCCCGAGAGATCGCGGTGGCAACGCGCTGAGCGTGATGAGCGGTGAGCGCGACGACGGCCAGGGACTCACGCGAACGGTTCCGAGCGTGCCTGAGCACGAGCTCGACTACCCGCTTGACCTCGGCGTCAGGACTCTCGACACGACCGGTGCCGATGTCCGTCGGCCCGCGTCCGTCGGCGACGTAGGAGAACTCGAGCCCGGTGCCCTCCCCTGTGTGCGCGGTCGGCATCGTCGTGATCGTCGAATCGTAGAAGTGCCGGTTCGCCAGATCGATGAGTCCGACCGGTGACTGTCGGTAGGAATTCGACAGTTCCATTCGAGGCAGGAATTCGCCGAGGCGCTCCTGCACTGAGCTCAGATGGTTCCCATCGACCATTCCCCAGCGATCAACCGCGATCGTGAAGGGGCGGGGACCAAGCAGTCTGGAGTCGCCCAGTGAGATGACCTGACGGGCCCGGGTGATGGCGGGGACCACGTCAGGGACAGAGAGACGTCCCGCATCGGCGATGACCACAGCGTCGAAGAGCGGCAGTGCTGAGAAGAATTCGGGCACCGTGTACGGGCTGGCCATCCAGACCGGAGCAAGCGTCGTCAGGAGCTCGGGAGCCCTCGTCGACATGTTCTGCACGGAGGTGTGCGTGGAGAGCAGCTCCTGCTTGATGACTCCAGCGGAGATCGGGTCGTTGTCGATGCCCCGCTTCCACGCCTGAGCATGGTTGTACCGCAATCGGCTCGCACCTGCTGCGACGAAGGCACGGTCGTTTTCGCGGAAGCCTTCGGCCACCTGATGCAGTGCGGCACCGTCGTGACGACCCACTTGGGGATCTTCGCTGGCCATCCTCTGCAGAACCGACGCCCAGTAGGCCAGATCGAACTCCGGTCCGACAAGCGTGGTGTCGACCTTGCGGCGACGCAGGTCAGTGAGCAGATCAGACAGGCCTTCATCGGTCAGTTCGCGCTGGATGCGGGACCGTTCCGGAAGTTCACCGAGGTGCTCAGAGTCACGGCCCATGGCTTCGGTCCGCGCCTGCAGCTCTTCGATGAGCATCGATCCCAGATCGCCGCCATCTGGAGTGGTCTCCAGAATAGGTGCGATCTTGGCAACGTCGGTCTCAACGCCTTGGAGGATCTCATCAGCATCGAGGACGCCGCGAGGAATCTGTGGACGACCGTCATGCCCTGCGAGGTCCTGGAGCACGATGCGCTGGGACCGGACGTCGATCAGCGCCGAATGCAGGTCAGTGACCTCGGCGCCGGGACGGAGGAATTCGTTCGCGGACTTCTTCTGGCGCTTGCGCTGAAGCATGCCCATCTCTACGCCGACCTCGGAACGGTATTCTGCGGTTCCGGTCGCGGCGATGAGATCGTCGAGTCGATGATCGTAGATGTCAGGGGCGAAGCTGTCGAGGGTCGCGCGCACCCGCAGCAGCACCTTGATCGCGCGTGACCAGTCATTGAGGTTGCGACGGGGATTCAGTTTGGCTTTGGACAGGACCGGCTCGACGGCCTTGACCAGATCAGGGATGGTTCGGCCCAGTCGCTCGGCGACGGTCCGTGCCGCTTCGGCTTCGTCGACCGATTTCAGGTCCGCGCCGAACCACACGGTGTCCTCGACGTCGAGAGTGAAGGCGCCCAATGATGCAAGCTCGCTGAGCTTTTCGCGCAGAGCGTTGCGACGGTCATCGCTGGCCTCGAGGAGATCTTCACCGAACCGGACAGGAGTCTGGGGAGAATCGTCGCCGGATGTCAGCTCCGCCAGGTGCTGCATGGTCTCGTAGACGGATACGTCCCAGGGCTCACGTCGACGATGCAGTGACGAGACATGCTCGTTCAGTGTCTCGCGCTGTTCGTTGAGTTCGTTGAGCAGCCCGCTCAGATCAGGGCGCTCGGCCTTCTCAGCCGATCCGATGAGGCCGACGAGCTGGTTCCTGATCGCACCGGAGCCCTGGCGGGTGTCCACGGCGAACTCTGAGAGACCGACCTCACCGAGGCGGGAGGAGAAGTCGTCGAGTGCGTCGGCGGTCTGCGCCAGGAAAAGAACGCTCTTTCCTGTGTGGGCAAGTGTTGTGGCCACCGCGACTGCGACCTGGGTGGCCCCGGTCCCTGGTGGGGTGTCGACGACGACCGACTGCCCCGAGACTGCGGCGTCGACGACGGCCTGCTGGTCGCCATCGACGTCGATGACGAGGAACTCTTCCTGTGGTTTGCGATCAGGGAGAGGGGTGACAGGTTCCTTGAGCGCGGCCGGAATGACATCATCATCGGTCTCGACAGCGTCCGAGTCTGCGAAGCTGTCTGCGTCCGTCTCAGATTCCGTGCTCCGGGGTTCGGCAGCCTGGGGTTCGGCGGTGGCTGCCGCTGAGTCAACTGCCTTCGAGCCCACCGACTTTGAGACGGTCGTCTCCGAATCCGCCGACTTCGAGCCCGTCGACGCTGAGGCGGTCGCGGTGGTTTCGCCGATGCTCTGGTCCGGCTGTACGGGCGCATCACGCTCAGTGCCATCTGCTTCGGCGACCTTGGCAGAGGCGTCCTTGGCAGAGACTCCCTTAGCTGAGGTGTCCTTAGCTGCAGCGGTCCGACTTGCGGTGTCGGCCGAAGTGGAATCCCTTGGACCTTCGACGGGGGCCTTCCCACCCCCGGGCAGAGACCCGTCTGTGATCGGCACCGTCGGCTGAGAGAACTCATCCTCGTCGCCAACGGCTGCGTCCGGGGCAGAAGTCTGCTGTTCGTCGGCGCTCGGTGTGGCCTCCTGACGCGGCTCTGGCTGCACTTCCTGCCGAGGAGCCGGAACGTAGGACGGGCCGCCGAGCGCCCCTCGCACGTCCTCGTCGCCGGCTAGGGCACGGAGAATCGGGTGCTGTGTGGGCAGGTAGTCCGTGGTGAACGGGCTCGCAATGTTCGCGAATGTCGACACCACGAAACGGTGGTTGATTCGCAGCCCTGGCACTGACTGTGCGAGGTCGCGGAGGCGATCGAGGGCCGGCCCTGGGTCGAAGCCGTGCGGACCTCCGGTGGCGTCGACCCATTCGTCGACGGGAACGTTCAGGTCGTAGGCCTCGGCCAGGTGCTGAACCAAGGCCGGGTTGATCATGATTCCGTCGCCCAGCACGATCTCGAAGTCCTCGACGCGGGAGCCGCGGGGAACGAGAGTGACATGGCGCATCACTACAGGGGCGTTGAACTTGTACTTGGAATCCTTTTCGGTCCACGAGGCAAAGCCGATCGCCAGGTGTGCCGCCTGAATTCCGCGTTCGTTATCGAGCTGCTCGGCCTTCGACCGGATCGACTTCGCTCGACGGCGTGCGTCAGCGAGGACCTCATGATCGCGGACCAGGCTGGAGAGTCGGGTGGCCCGACCGGCCAGCAGCTGGGCTAGGCCAGACGGGTGCGCTCCGGAGAGATCGATGCTGCCATCACGCGAATCCCGGAAATGGAGCATGGTGTCGCGACCGCCCAGATGGGCAGCCTGCTGTTTCCACTCGGCGTAGACATCGTCGAGTTCCGGGAACTGATCGTCAACTACGGAATCTGGCACAATTCGACCCTAACGAGAAATTTCACATAATAGGTGCTGGCACACCGTGAAACATCCAGGTTTCTTCTACGCTACACTGGGTGGTCGTGGTCGAAGAAGGCCACATCGCCCCCGTAGCTCAGGGGATAGAGCACCGCTCTCCTAAAGCGGGTGCCGGCAGTTCGAATCTGCCCGGGGGCGCACTTTCGCCTGTGAGGTCAATTGGCGCATAATCGCACGTGCTACGACAAACTCCAGCGAGGCCGCGGATCGTTGCACGCAGCTGATGCGAGCAGGCTATGAAACGTTGAGACGGTAAGGTTAGAGGTGTGACGCTCAGATGGCAACAGACCTGCGAACCATACTGCGCGATCAATGCGATGTCGCCTGGTCACTCTTCGAATATCACGCAGAGGCGCTGACTGATGAGGTTTTGCTCTGGTCACCGTCCGCGCACCAGTGGACGATGCGCCAGGTGGACGACCGCTGGCGTGCGGATCTGGCGAAGGTTGAACCCGATCCAGTACCCGTCACGACGATCGCCTGGCTGACTTGGCACATGGGCTGGTGGTGGAGCACCGCGACTGCTCACCTCGCCCAGACTCCGGCACCCTCACCCGACGAGATCCAGTGGCCGGAGAGCGCATCGGAGATCATTCGGTGGCTCGATCGCATCCACGTTCAGTGGCAGCAGGTACTCGCCGACACCGAGCGTCTGGACGACGAAGCCTCTTACCCCTGGCCAGAAGGGTCCGGCAAGACGCTGGCCGACATGGCCGCATGGGTGAATGTCGAACTGACGAAGAATATCGCCGAAATAGGTCAGCTGCTCGTGATCCGCCGCGCCAGAGAGTACGCCGGAGACAACTGAGCGTCGCGCCGGTTTTTGTTGTGATCGCGGGTGACGCGCACGACCATGGTCGAGCGCTTCGAGTGCGGCAGCACTGGCTGCGAGGTCGAGCCAAGAACACTTCGGCGAGGCCTCCACGAACGCGCGAACCGATGACAAGCATTTCGGTGGGCTGACCGTCGAACAGGGTCCAGGTGGGTCGAGGTTCGGGCACTCGGCCTCCAGACGCTGATTGTCCACGACGAGCTTGTCAGCGCCCTCATTGCCCTCATTGCCCTCATTGCCCTCATTGCCGAGTCGATCAAATTCCGGAGGCTCGGCGACGAGGGGCACCAGCACCCGAATGGCGAGAGCAACAGCAACCCAACACGACAATTGTCCTTGCTGGCTCTATACTATCCAGGTGGGAGCGCGCGCCGGCAACTTGCCTTGCGCCCAACCATGCGGAGTCGAAGGCCGACACCTCGTGGCGCACCCCAGGAAGGACCAGAACATGCGGCACCTCCGCAGACGACTCCCCGTAGTCGGCACAACGATTGCACTGATCGCTGGGAGCACCCTCCTATCGTCCCCGGCAATGGCCGCGCCCGAACTCGGCCCCCAGCTCAGCGCGTACGAGGGCGAACCTGATTTCACCGGAGTCACCACAAACCCTGAGACGGACAACCAGGGCGGCGTCGACAACGCCACCATGTACGGTGCCTACATTCCCTCGTCAGGTGTCCTCTCCGGCAGTCGTGTCTGGTGCATCGACCGGGGCCTGACCCAACCTATGGGCAATGGTTACGACGAAGGCGGCAAATCATCCGTCGAAGCCCCCGAGCTGGCCTATATCCTCGCGAAATGGGACGAGCCCCGCGACGATCAGGCCGATCAGATGGCTCATGACATGGCCATCGGCGAGCACGTCCACAGCTCTGATGAAATCGACCACCGCGACATTCTCGACGACCGCAGCCTGCAAGAGGTCACCGATGGAATCGGGTGGAACGAGGACTCTCAGAACCTCAAGGCAATCGGTGCAGACGCGTTCTACGATGACGTACTTCCCGACGCCTACGACCTCTCGGCACTCATGGGCGACGAAGCCGCGAAGTATGCCGGAGACGGCACCTATAAGGCCGAGGTCACCATTGACGAGGACTCATCGACGGCGGTTGTCTCACTGGTCAACTCCGAGGGTGTCAGCGTTCCCGGATTCGACGGTGAGCTCACTGTCGACGGTGCCGAGCCTGAGACGACGGAGATCACGTCCGGCGAATCGTCAGTCGAAGTGCCCCTCGAGTTCACCGACGAAGTTCCCGATGTCTCTGTATCAGTGACCTTCTCGGGCCTGCCGACTGGTTCGGTGACCCAGTGGAATCCCAAGGATTTCGACGCCGATGACTATGATCGCGCGAGCCTGCAAGCTGTCATTGAGGGGCAGGAGACAACAGCTCAGGCATCGGATTCCTACCAGGGCCTCTACACCCCGAAGGTGTCTTCGCAGGTCTCGGTCACCGAGATCACTGAGCTCCCGGCCAAGGTCACCGACAAGGTTCGCCTTGACCACTGCGCACCGGGTGAAACCATCGAAGATGTCAAGGTCGAGGCATACGTCGAAGACGGAACCATCACTCAGTCCGAGACCGTCCCCGAGGACGCGGAGCTGCTTGAAACCTTCACTCCCGATGTCACCTGTGATGAAGACGGCACCGTCGACTTCGAGACGGACGAACTCGCACTCGATGCCGACTTCGCCAAGCCAGGCGAAGAGAAGTCGGTGACGTTCGTGGCCTCGGCTCCTGCCTCCGGATCGAACGAAGCCTTCTCGCATGAATACGGAGTGCCCTCGGAGACCGTGGAGATCGCCATTCCCGAGGCTGATAAGCCAGACGACAACCCGGTCGTGAAGACCGGTGCGTACGTTGACTCGGCCGACGGTGGACTCAACTGGAACCTCGTCGGCGGCATCGGGCTGCTGACCGTGGCCGGAGGGCTCATCTTCGGAGCACTTCGCCGTCACAGGACGGGCAACTGACGATTCAGTCATGACACGGTGGCGGCCACTGCTTCGGTGGCCGCCACCGACTTATGAAAGGAAACCATGTCGGCACGAATTTTTCGTGACTGGTGGTCAATCCCCGTCGCAGTCGTCATCATTGCGCTCATCTGCGCAGGTGCATGGATGCTCACTCAGGGCCTCACCGATGAGCAGAACACCGCCGAGGGTCAGACCGATGTTCAGCTGGAAGAGCCACCAAGCGAAGCCGAGGTCGCGGATATGCAGATCGAAGCCCTCGACGGAGAATTCCAGATCCCATCGGTAGGGCTTGATACCGGGCTTGAGACCATGTCCGAGGTCAACGGCGCAATCAATCCCCCCGGGCTGCGCAATGGCTATGTTGTGCGTAACCACGGCACCCCTGACCATCCCGAACGCGGCACGACCTACGTCGCCATCCACTCCGTGCAAGGAGCCGAGCTGCCCGGGAACACGCTCATCGATGTCGATGCGGGAGAGCCGACTGTTGAAAAGGGTGAATCGATCACTCTCCAAGACCGGGACTACACGGTGACCGACTCCTACACTGTGCCCAAAACCGACATCTCCGGTGATGATCGCGTGTGGGCCGATGAACCCGGCCGCCTGGTCATCCTCACATGTCTGCAGCGCAGCTCTGGCCGATCAGCCGACAACGTCGTCATCGAGGCAATCGCCGACGAGCAATGACCGGCAGAGTTCCAGAGCCAGTTCAGTGGGGCCAAGCATCACAGCCCGGGCTCAGGGATCTCTCCATCGTGTCGCCGCTTGTTGAGATCGCGGGTGACGCGTACGACCATGGTCGGGCACTGTGAGTACGGCAGCACTGACTGTGAGGTCGAACCAAGGAGCAGTCCGGCGAAGCCTCCACGACCGCGAGAACCGATGACAAGCACCTCGGCGGTGTCAGAAGCTCGAACGAGCACCTCGGCGGGCTGACCATCAAACAGGGTCCAGGTGACGTCGAGGTTCGGGAACTCGGCCTGCAGGCGCTGTTTGGCCACGACGAGCTTGTCAGCGCCTTCATTGACCAGTCGCTCCAGATCCGCGGTGCTGGGCAGCCATTCCGGGCCGATGACCGTCGTGGTGATGACGGCGACGATGTGCAGCGGCGATCCCCGGCGCACGGCCAGTCGAGCGGCCTTCCACAGTGCCGGAGACTCGGCGCCGAGGGAGTCGACGCCGACGACGACCTTGCCGTCGAAACGCAGGCCCTCGATGGCTTCGACATTGGGGTCGGGCTCTTCGACGACGATGCCGTCCTGTCGGATGGGCCGTGAGGATGTGGGATGTGCGGTCCTCTCCGCGTCGGACTGCCACGCAGAGGGAACGACGACTGTCGGGCAGGCAGAGTGGGCCGGCAGTGCACTGGAGACGGTGCCGAGCAGTCGCCCGGCGAATCCACCGCGACCGCGGGAGCCGACGACAGCCAGGCTTCCCGACTTCGATTCGTCGATGAGGACACCGGCTGCGTCACCGATCTCAATGACTGCTTCGACTGGCACTCCGGCGGACTTCACCTCGGCGGCGGCTTCCTTGAGTGTGTTCGTCACCGCCGCGCGGATCGAAGTGTCGTCGATCGGAACATAGGAGACATCGATCGCGGCCGCAGCTACGCTCGGGATCGTGTAGGCACCGACCAGGCGGATCGGCTTCCCCAGGGACTTCGCTTCCTGGATTGCCCACGCCAATGCATTGCGGCTGGGCGGTGAACCGTCGATGCCGACGACAACGGCTTCGGGCTCCCCCGCGGGTGATGCATCGTCGTTCTGGGGTCGGTCTTGCTCATTCATCGCAAGCTCCTCATCTTGAAGCGAACTTCTCTCGCCTCCACCCTAAATCAGAATCGATCGGAGACCGGTGCCTATGTCACATCGTTATCCGAATCGGGCCACAGTTCGGACATAGCGGCGACGAGCAGGGACGATATCCCTATCAGGCGGCTCTGGAAAGCTCCAGAAACGGACGCCACTGTTCGACCGGCTTGTCGATCCCGCGCATCCAGAATTGACCGGTTCGCGGCTCCTGAGGGTGGAAGCTGAGCTTCCACCCGATCTCGGCCAACGACCTGTTGCCCTTGCGGTTGTTGCACTCACGGCAGCAGGCCACGAGGTTCTCCCAACTGTTGACCCCGCCGCGTGAGCGTGGAACGACATGATCAACCGTCGTCGCAGGCTTTGCGCAGTAGGCACAGCGGTGGTTGTCGCGGCGCAGCACACCCCGCCGGGAAAGGGAGACCCGGCGGTCATGAGGAGGCCTCACATAACGTGTCAGCAGAATGACCGATGGCTGGTCCAGATTCAGATGTTCGGACCTCACCGGAACATCCTCGGCGGCCAGGACTGTCGCTTTGCCCGTGAGCACCAGGACCACTGCTCTGGTGAACGGAACAATCGACAGTGGTTCATATCCGGCATTCAGCACGAGAGTCTTCATATCCCGCCCCTCATCTTCGTGTCAGTGTGGACCCCGCCGATCGACACGGGCCCGGGAAACGCAAAAGGCGCCGTGCCGCAGCACAACGCCTTGAAAGAAGGGGCAGACACAGATATGTACTCCGCGCCAGAAACTGGAGCGGCTATTCGCACTATCCGACTGTGGCCCATCTGATTTCCCATCACTTACGCCAACTCAATCCTAATAAGACTAACTCCGACCATCTCCTGTGACCGAATTCATATCGCTCGCGTCACGGATTCTTTCATTGGCGTTCACCTTGCGGCGTGGCCGGCAGCTCAAGCACATGGTTGGCATGGCTCGGATCTCTGACAATCAGGTATGCAGAAACTCCCC
>NZ_JBHFIH010000013.1:169508-193944 GCF_057334195.1 Brevibacterium sp. AGC70
GACTCGAGGACCATCGAGTCAGACGGGGAGTTTCTGTGTGAACTGGATCAGAGAACGCGGATGAAGGTGACGTCACCCATCCAGCTGTAGCTGCGCTTCGAGGTGCCAGACCCTGGTGAGCCGGCATCATACATCTGTCCGTCACCGGCGTAGATGCCGATGTGACCTGGGTGCCAGATGAGGTCACCGGGCTTAGCCTCCGACTGGGAGACGACCTGGCCAGCGGCCTTCTGTGCACCGGAGCTGCGAGGCAGGTTGACGCCGACCTTGCTGTAGACCCAGGAGGTGTAACCGGAGCAGTCCCAGCCGCTCTGCGAGGTTCCACCGTAAACATATGGAGTGCCGACGCCCTTGCTTGCCCAGCCGATGACCTGCTCGGCTTTGGAGCCGTCGATCGAACCGGCATCGGAGCCGGAATCTTTGCTCTCGCCTTTGTCACCGGAATCTGAGGTGCCGGCGTTTGCAGAATCGGAGTCGCCTGAGGTGTCTTCGGCGGTCTCAACGGGTTCCGGCTTCGGCTCAGGCTTCGGAGCAGCCTTGGCGGTGACGGTCTGGACGTCGGCGCTGAAGGAGGAGTCCTGCTTCTTGTCCTTGGAATCGTCGTCAGCGTTGACGGTAGCAGTCTGGTTCTTGAACTCGACCTGCGTCTGAGCTTCTGACTCAGCGGAGACTGCGACGTTGTCGTCGGCTCCCTGTCCTGCTGCCGGAAGGACTGCTGCGGTGAGCAGACCACCGCTGGCAGCGACAACGGCTGCACGGCGTCCGAAGACGGCGGAGTTGGCGTTCAGGATTTCTGTCAGTTCGGTCAATGGAGTCTTGACCTTGGCTTCAGCGGCGCGGCGGCCATGCTGCTTAATTGCCACGTTTCCCTCTCGTCACCTATTGGAAATAATCCCAACCGCCACTCTCGGTCCTTAGAAATTTCGCATCGAGCGTGGCGCGCGGCTCTCGAGGCGAAGTCGTCACTTTCGTGAACAACCTCCACAACTGTAACCAATCAGTGACCGATTGTCACGTTTCTGTCACGAACCTCGCCCGCCACCACGGAGGTTTTCCATAAACGTCCAGGTCAGAGGCCGAGTATTGAGGTAAACATTCGTAACATTGGCGCGTTATACGACACGGCCCCGGGGGTGTTCTGACCCCCCCGGGGCCGTGCTCAACGTCCTTTTGTAACGAATCGATCCTGATCGAGACCATCGGCCGTGACCGGGTTGTCCCAGCGCCGGTTCTGCCAACGAGGCTTGCTTCTCGACGACGCTTCGTTACCTTGCAGGGCCAACCACTCGACCGAGTTCGCTTCTTGCCGAGGAATGCCTCTGGAAAGAACTTACTTCTTGTAGGCGAATACGTGTGAAGCAGTGTCCAGCGGCAGGTCGAGCACATCCTGTGCACCCGGAACCTGGACCGTGATGTACTCGCCGTTGCGTGAGATCTCCACATCGCTGTCCGGCAGGACACCTGCGACCTGGAACTGCTGCAGCAGGTGGATGTCGACCTGCAGAGGTTCGGCCAACCAAGCGATCCGAAGTTCCTTCGCCCCGTCACGAGCGACAGCCGTCGCCAGATCGACGACCTCGGTGCCTGGCGTCTGCTTTCCACCGATCACGTCAAGGCCAGGGATCGGGTTGCCGTACGGGCCCGAAGCGATCTCGGGGAGGAGTGTGACGAGTTTGCGTTCGACCTGCTCGCTCATCACATGCTCCCACCGGCATGCTTCGTCGTGGACGAGCTCCCACTCGAGTCCGACGACGTCGGCAAGGAGCCGTTCGGCCAATCGGTGCTTGCGCATCACCTCGGTGGCAATCCGACGCCCCTCGGCCGTCAGCTCCAGATGACGGTCGTTGCTCACATGCAGCAGTCCGTCACGCTCCATCCGCGCCACGGTCTGTGAAACGGTGGGACCGGAGTGATCCAAACGTTCAGCAATCCGAGCGCGCAGCGGCACGATCGACTGCTCCTCAAGCTCGATGATCGACTTGAGGTACATCTCAGTTGTATCAATGAGGTCGTTCACTTCAGACCAGCCACTCCACTCTTCGTCTTCAGGCCCATTCGACCATTTCAGGCGTTCTCTGCGTCAATCCTATCCCGCGTGCGTCCAATCACGTATGTTCAACCGACGTTGACGTCTACCGCTGAATGCGCAATGTCGGAATCCTCCGGTCGATCCTTCGACCTCGGCACCTGGACCACGATCCCGCCTGCCCGCTCAACGCTTGAAGTGAGACGATTATTTCGCTGCGTTCTTGACTCAGCCGAAGCTGACTTCAGGGGTAGAGACGGACAGGATTCCACGCGGCCGCCTGTGAGAGATCCGCAGGTTCGTGACTGCCATCTGCACGTCGGAACACCCACCGATCGTGGAACCGATTCCTCTGTCCCTGCCAGAACTCGATCTCGAAGACGCGGACTCTGAATCCTCCCCAGTGATCGGGTCGGGGCACCTCCTTGTCCGCATACTCTGCGAAGGCGGCATCGTATTCTGTCTGCATCTGCTCTCGTCCGCTGACGGGCTGGGACTGCTTCGACACACTGGCCGCAATCTGAGATCCATGGGGGCGCACGGCGAAGTACGCGTCCGAGTCCTCGGGTGCGACCTCCTCGGCGAGGCCCCTGATCCTGACCTGCCGTTCCATATCCTGCCAGGGGAAGTTCACGGCCACTCGTGGATCGGAGCGCAGCTGAGACCCCTTGGCGGAGTCGTAGTCGGTGAAGAACATGAACCCGGTCTCATCGATGCCCTTGAGCAGAACGATCCGAGAGGACGGACCCCATTCATCGAGGGTTGAGACCGTCATCGCGTTCGGTTCGCGGACGTGTTCCGCGGCCTCGTCGTACCACTGTCGAAACAGTGCGAGCGGCGAGACCTCGGGATGGTCGAAGGTCGGTGACTCATAGGACTTCCGGGTCTGCGGCAATCGGTCGACTGGCTCACTCATGCCTTCACTCTACGACGCGCCGGTGACACGAGTCATCGGCTGCCTGCGCACCTCGCCGCATGAGCGCATAACTCATCGCTGAAGCCGCCGCTGGACAGGTCTCGATCCTGCCCTCACATGTCTCCCATGACGATGCCGGTCGTCGCGCACTCGTGGGCGCGTCGTAGAATGTCGAGCGTGACTGCCACGAACATAACGATCCCAGACGAACTCCTGCCCGCCGACGGACGATTCGGAGCCGGTCCGGCTCGCATCCGCAAAGCCCAGATCGAGGCGCTGAACTCCGCCGCCGATGTGCTGGGCACCAGCCACCGCCAAGCACCCGTGAAAAAGCTGGTCGGTCGCATCCGCACCGGCCTAGCCGAACTCTTCAACCTGCCCTCAGGCTACGAGGTTGTCCTTGGCAACGGCGGTTCCACCGCCTTCTGGGACGTCGCCACCTTCGGACTCGTGCGCGAGCGGGCCGCACACGCGACCTTCGGCGAGTTCGGTCAGAAGTTCGCCAAGGCCACCGATGAGGCCCCGCACCTGCAGGACTCGCTGATCCTCAAGGCCGAGCCCGGAACCTCAGCCATCCCCTCCCCCGGTTCCTTCGCCAAGACGGCCGGGACCTCCGATGCCACGGCCGACGTCTATGCCTGGCCGCACAACGAGACCTCGACCGGTGTCGCCACCACGATCACCCGCCCCGAGGACATCGACGAAGACGCGCTCGTCGTCATCGACGCCACGTCCGGTGCCGGTGGTCTGCCTGTCGATATCACCGCGACCGATGTCTACTACTTCGCACCGCAGAAGAACATGGGCTCCGACGGCGGCCTGTGGGTGGCGATCATGTCTCCGAAGGCCATCGCGCGTGCCCAGGAGATCAAGGATTCCGGACGCTGGATCCCCGCCTCGCTGGATCTCGTGACCGCGATCGAGAACTCCCGCAAGGATCAGACCTACAACACCCCTGCTGTGACGACGCTGGTGCTCCTGGCCGAGCAGATCGAGTGGATCAACGGCAACGGCGGCCTCGAGTGGGCCACCGCCCGCACCCGTGAGACCTCCGGTTTCGTCTACGACTGGGCCGATGCCGCCGAGGTGGCTCATCCCTTCGTCGAGAACACTGATGATCGCTCATCGGTCGTGACCACCATCGACTTCGACGCTTCGGTCGATGCGGCCCTCGTCGCCTCGGTGCTGCGCAACAACGGCATCGTCGACGTCGAGCCCTATCGCAAGCTGGGCCGCAACCAGCTGCGCATCGCAACGTTCGTCTCCGTCGATCCCGAGGACGTCAAGGCCCTGCTGGCAAGCATCGACTTCGTCATCGACGCCCTGGCCTGAAGCCTCGTTCAGGCCGGGCACCCTGCACCGGCAGCTCCTCAACATCCCTGTGCAATGAGATGTTTTGGAGCTGCGGGTGTGGGGTGCCGAACTGTCTGCAGGCCAAGTTGCCGGCGACTCCCGACGGTACGGGCGGCCCCAGCCCCCAGCCTTCAGCCGAGGAAGTGGATGAGGGTTCCGATGCCGAAGGTGATGGCCGCCAGCAGGGCGAGAAGGAACTCGAGAGCGGTGCCGATGCCGATCGCTTTGAGTGATTCCCAGCTGGAGTCCCAGGCTTCCTTGGCGTCGTGAAGGCGCATGTGTTCGGCGAGGTAGAGACCGGCGATGAAGCCGATCGGCAGGCCGACGACGGGAATCACGAAGAACCCGATGATTCCCAGGAGACCGGCCACAAGCACGGATCTGTTGGGAACCTTCATCGCCTTGAGCTTTCTGCCCGTGAGCACCAGGGAGGCGCTCATCCCGCCGGCGACGAAGACGGCGACGATGGCGAAGATGATCCAGGCCATCGGCCCGCCGATGACGATCGCCCAGACCAGCACGGCAATCGCGATGAGGATGGATCCCGGCAGAACGGGCAGGATGATGCCGAGGCAGCCGACGAGGATCGCCAGTCCGACCAGCACCGAGGTGAGAATGTCCGCGTTCACTGTCTGTCCGATCTGTTGCTCATGGGGCTCCCAATAATAAGGGACCAGGCTCTGCGCCGCGCTCAGGATGGCAGACGACTGCCGACCCAGTTCCCAGTCCCACACCCAGCCGTAAGTTCCAAACCCAACCCCAAGCCCAACTCCTAGCCCCGAGCTGGGTAATCAGGGCCGGCCGAGATAGCTCACGTGGAGACGGATGCGAGATTTGGGGTCATAGCTCAGGCGCAGATTCTTCGACACGATCATCCACACCAGGCCGACGCTGAAGGCGATGATGCCCGAGGCGGCTCCGACGCCCATCGCCATCCGCGGTCCGTACGCATCGGCGACCCAGCCGGCCAGCGGGGCACCGATGGGAGTCCCGCCCATGACGACGGCAGCGTAGATCGCCATGACCCGACCGCGATAGTGCGCGGGAGTCGTCGTCTGAACATAGGCATTGGCGGAGGTCATCATCGTCAGCGACGCGAAACCGACGAGCATCAGCGAAGCCGCGAAGACGTAGTAGTTGGGTATCAGAGATGCTGTTCCCACGGCGAGGCCGAATCCGCCTGCCGCGCCGAAGATGAAACGCAGTCGCGGCTTCTCCCGCTTCGCCGAGGCGAGTGCTCCGGTCACGGATCCGATCGCCATGACGGAGTTGAGCAGGCCGAAGCCGCTGGCGTCCTTGCCGAACTCGATCCTGGCCATGGTGGCGGTGTAGATGTTGAAGTTGAATCCGAAGGTCGCGACGATGAAGAGCACGACCAGCACGATCGTCACATCGGGGCGTCTTCGCAGATATTTGAATCCGCCCAGAATCCCGCCCTTGCCCCTGCGCCCCGAGGGGTGCAGCCGGGTCTGATCCAAACGGATAAGCACCGTCAGGGTCGCAGCGAATCCGAGCCCGCTGATGAGGAAGACCGGCCCGGCGCCGATGAGCGCCGTCAGCACGCCGGCGACGGCGGGGCCGATCATGCGGGCGCCGTTGAACGATGCGGAGTTGAGGCTGACTGCGTTGGGAAGCAGCTTCTCACCGACGAGCTCAGAGACGAAGGCCTGTCGGGAAGGGTTGTCGAGAGTGGCCAGAATGCCCAGGGCCAGAGCCGTCAGGTAAACGTGCCAGAGGACGATGACGTCGGTGATGACGAGCACGAACAGGAGCAGTCCTACGGCTCCCAGCAGCGTCTGGGTGACCATGAGCAGCTTGCGCTTGGAGAACTTGTCGGCGATCGCTCCTGCGAAGGGGAACATGATGAGCTGTGGGCCCATCTGCAGCGCCATGGTGATGCCCAGTGCCGAAGCATTGTTGTTCGTCAGGTAGGTGAGGACGATCCAGTCCTGGGCCGTCCTCTGCATCCACGTTCCGGTGTTCGAGATCAGTGCACCGGCGAACCAATGTCGGTAGTTCGGTTCAACCAGTGACCGGAACGTGTGCGCCATCTCGGTGTGTCAGCCCTCCTGGAACTCGAGTTCGCCGGCGGAGTAGTCGTCAACGACGGCTTCGGCAGGATCGTTGCTCTGCCGGCTGATATCGGTCTCCGAATGGGCTCCGCAGCCGAAGTCGAGTGCGACGACCTTGCCGTCAGCCGGGGACCAGCCGTTCGCGCAGACTCCGAACTTCTGTCTCAGCGATCCGGCCAGCGGCATAAGGTATCCGCAGCTGGAGCAGTGGGCCGAGGCCTTCGCCGCGAAATCCGATTCGGCGCCGGTCTCCGATTCGGCCCACCTGGTAGCGGCCGATGAGATGCCTTCGGGCGAGAGGACCCGGCGACGGCCGAGCCCGAATTCAAAATTCGGTATCTCGTCCAGATTGCCGTCCGAGGTCTCTTCGACCTGTTCGAAGCCCTGTTGCAGGTTCGGATCGTCCTCGACCTTCGGCAGAGTGTCGCGAGGAGTCAGATCGCCGGGTTCCACACGCTGATCCCAGGGGATCCATTCCGGTGCGACCAGGGAGTCGGGGCCGGGCAGCAGTGCCGTCTCGCAGACCGTGACCTTCTTCGACCGAGGTGCACGGGCGAGGACCGCGACCCAGCGCCAACCGCGGTAGGTCGGATCAGTGCATGCGAAGTAGTGGGTGACCAGGCGGGTGCCCTCGGCCAGCGTGCCCAAATGATCACCGATCACGGAACTGCCGGCAACCTCGGCGATGGCAGAACGCGCAGTGTCGATGGCCGCGGCAAGCTGTGCATCGAGGACGACCTTCTCGGAGCTCGTCCGCGGCGCCTTAGTCGGCTTCACCGGCGCTGCAGCCTCAGCCCTGACAGGTGCTTCGGCAGCCGACGCCGCCTCGGCGGGCGCAGGGTCGTTCGTCGGCTCGGCACTCTGGCCGGCCAACCAATCACTGAAGAGTGATGACATCAGGACTCCAAATCGTCGGCAATTGCCCGCAGCAGTGAGGCTACCTTGTTCCCGTGGGAAGAATCGGGGTAGCGGCCGTGCTGCAGTCCGTTGTTGAGGTCATCGAGTACTTTGATGACATCTTCAACCATAACTGCCATGTCTTCGGCCGGGCGTCGGCGGACCTTCGCCACCTTCGCCGGGCCGGAGAGCAGCCTGGCCTTGAGGACCTGGGCCCCGCGTCGGGAATCGACGACATCATAGTCGAGGCGGGTGCCCTTGGTGACCTCAGCGTCCTCGGGCAGGACTGAGGAGTGGAGGAAGGCCTGTGAGCCGTCCTCGGCGATGACGAAGCCGAAGCCCTTATCGACGTCGAACCATTTCACGCGTCCGGTTGGCATGATGTCCTTTCCTGGTGCTGCTCGTAGTTGGTGCTGCTCGTAGTTGGTACTGCTCGTCGTTGGTGTTGCTCGTAGTTGGTGTTGCTCGTAGTTGGTGCTGCTCGTAGTTGGTGCTGCTCGTAGTTGGTGTGGCTGGTGGTTCGTCAAGCTCGTACGTGGTGATGTTCAGTGGTGCATGGCATCGGGATCTGTCCCCATCGCTTCGCCCGGCTGCAGTTCTAGCTGACCGCAGTTGCGCCTGACTGCTGTGGCTTCGCCCGACTGCAACGACGCGGCCCTGGACCCTCTTCAGGATCCGATCTCGCTGTGTGCTCGTCCGGTGTGCTCATATGCCGCCTTATCGCCCGAACGTCGGTCGAAACGGTGTGCTGGCCGAACAATGACCGACCGATCCGCCCGAGGTGACGACGGTGACTGTGGCCAGCCTCGGCGCGATGCCGTCATGGTGGGGTTGGCGCCCGGCGCTGACGTCGCGACCGCCCTGCACCTGACTGCGAAGCGATCGCTTCAGCGGAAGTGCGTGTGCCGGCGACAGCGCCCGCGGGAGAGTTTCAGCTCTGGCCCACCTCGGTCTGTCTGCGTCTCAATGCTGCTCTGACCAGGGCCACGGCGACCAAGGCGAATGCGATCGGGAGGAGGATCATCGGCAGATATGTCAGCAGGTGCGACGGGGCGTAGCCCATCCAGGCCTGGCCCAGTACGCCCATGAGCGCGACTGCGCCGACAAGGGCGGCGGCAACGGCTACGACGACGATGGTGGTGTCGACACGCTTGGCTGACAATGCTCGTCCTTTCCGAGATCCACGAAGGTCTTCTACCCATCTATTGTAACCCTCGCGGTAAACTGAACAGCGATGTCAATGACCTTCAGCCAGTGGCTGTCCCACAGTTCCGATACCGACTTCGAGTCCTTCGTCCGGACCCGTCGCGATCTCCTCCAACCAGAGTCTCCGACGATCCCCTCGTTGGCCGCGGCCGCTTCCTCGCGCATCGGCGTCTCCCGGGGCATCGAAGCACTGACGTCAACCCAGCTCGACGTCTTCATCGACATGGCCAAGGCAGCACGCACATCGGCCGACATCACCGTGGGTGAGAATCGTCATATCGATGGCACCCTCGCCGAGGTGGCCCTTCCCCGGCTGCGCGACCTGGGCCTGGCCTGGCCCTCGTCCGAAACCACCTGGCGGATCCAATCGGAGGCCATTACGCTGCTGCCCACCTCGGCGGCCGAATCCGCCCGGGCACATCCGTGGCAGAGTGCGACGTCCGAGCTCGACACGAGTGCCGAGACGATCCCGACGGCGCTCATCCACAACAGCGAACGTGCCGGTGTCGCAGAGGTCATCTCCTCCCTGCGCGGGCTCGTCGATGAATTGGCCAGCTCCCCGATCTCCCGCCTGACAAGCGGCGGCATCTCCAAGCGGGACGTCACACGGATCGGGAAGACCATCGACCTGGGGCTCGAGCAGACGATCACCCTGTTGCTCGCAGCGAAGTCGCTGAACCTCATCGGCGTGCTCGATGACCCGCTGGATCCTCAGTGGACGGCCAGCGACGATGCGGCCGATGTCCTCGAAGGCGACAGGGCGCAGCTGTGGGCTGCACTGATGACGTCCTGGCTGCGCGAACCCCTCGACGTCACCCAGCTGGCGGCCGGGGCGAGCGCCAACGAACGCCTCACCGTTCTCGCCTCTCCGAAGAAGTCTCTGTTCAAGGGGTTCAGCCAATCGCAGCCGACGATGCCGCTGCTGCGGTTCACGATCGTGGAGATTCTGCGCGACATCGGGCAGGGATCCTCACGCTCCGCCGAATGGATCCACGCGCAGGTCTTGGCCACCCATCCACTCATCCCCGCGCACGATTTCGCGATGACCGAAGCGATCCTGCACACCGCCGGCGCCTTCGGTCTGGCGACGACCCCGCTGCAGAATTCCGAGCACTTCGGGCCCAGCCGGTTCGGAGTCCTCCTCGCCGAAGGTCTGCGCAGAGCGATGAGAGACCAGGCCGCCCACGACCCGTCGATCGCACCGGTGAACTTCAGCCTCGAGGGCCTCGACGTGCCCACCGATGTCGTCGAGGCGGTGCGGCTTGGGCTCGTCGATGAGGTCGAGACCGTGCTCATCCAGTCCGACCTCACCGCTGTGGCGACAGGGCCCATCGAACCCAGGGTCCATCACATTCTGCGCAGGTTCGCCGTCGTCGAAGCTCGCGGGCAGGGCACCGTGTATCGAATCGACGCAGACACCATCGAAGCGAGCATGCAGGCCGGCGTCAACGCCGAGGATGCCTTGGCCCAACTCGGCGAGATCAGCGCCGAGGCCCTGCCGTCGACGTTGAACTTCCTCGTCGAGAACACGGCCTCGAAGCTGCGTCGCGTCCGGGTTGCCGGTGCCCGCGCCGTCCTCGTCGTCGATGACCCCGTCGACCTCGACGTCATCCTTTCCGACCAGGCGATGATGCCGGCCGGCCTGGAACGTCTGACGCCGACCGTGGCGATCGGGCAGCTGGGGCCCGAACGCACCATGCACCTGCTCGAATCCGCCGAGCACCATGCCATGCTGCACTCCCCCTCGGGACCGGTGCGCAAGCGCAAGGTCATCACGCAGGCCGACCCCGAGGTGCATCTGCGCAGACGCGCACGGGTCGACGATGCCCACCTCGACGATTACATCCGCATCCTGCGCTCCCCGGGGGCTCGCTCGGCCCCGGCC
This sequence comes from Brevibacterium sp. AGC70, assembly GCF_057334195.1. NCBI lineage: Bacteria > Bacillati > Actinomycetota > Actinomycetes > Micrococcales > Brevibacteriaceae > Brevibacterium > Brevibacterium sp. AGC70. The sequence continues at coordinate 179,864 of NZ_JBHFIH010000013.1, forward strand.
ACGCGCACGGACGAGCCGCTGGGACACATGGATCGCCTCCGAGAAGCCGCCGAGGCGGGCCAGCAGGTCACGATCATGCTCGCCGACTCGCACGGGAAGGAGCGCGTCATCGACATGTTCCCGGCCACTGTCAACGGTGGGCGCGTGCGGGGCAAGGTGAAGACCACCGGCGCCGAGGCGTCCCTGTCGATCGCGCGCATCGTCAGCGTCGATGTGGCCGGCGATCAATCCGACGGGGTGGAGGAACAATCCTGAGGGTGCAGGCGTTGTGCCCTCGGAAGTCACCTCGGCGTGGAAAGAAGCAGGAACCTACATGAACGGTCCGTTGATCGTGCAGTCCGACCGGACTGTGCTCTTGGAGTCAGGGCACCCCCTGGCCGTCGAGGCGGCCGTGGCGATCGCGCCGTTCGCCCAGCTTTCACGGACGCCGGAGTACATACACACCTATACGATCACTCCTTTGGGGCTGTGGAACGCCCGGGCCAGCGGACATGACGCAGAGTCCGTCGTCGACGTCCTCCTCGAATTCGCGAAGTACCCTGTACCTCATGAGCTGCTTGTCGACATCGTCGACATCATGGATCGCTTCGGAGTCCTCACCCTCGTCGACAATCCGATCCACGGGCTAACCCTGACCTCGAGCGACACCGATCTCCTCGCCTCGCTCATCAGCCAGCCGGATCTTGTGGGCAAGTTCGGCAGATCCCTCGACGCCGAATCCGTCCTCGTCCATCCTTCGGAGCGCGGTGAGCTCAAGCATGCTCTGCTGCAGCTGGGTCATCCCGTCTCCGACCATGCCGGCTATGTCGACGGAGAGGCCCACGAGATCGCTTTGTCCGATGATGCCCACGGCGGGCAGTGGCATCTGCGCGACTATCAGAAGGAAGCGATCGACCACTCCCTGAGCGGAGAATCCGGTGTCGTCGTCCTGCCCTGCGGTGCCGGCAAGACCATCGTCGGGGTGGCCACGATGTCGCGGGTGCAGACGACGACGCTGATCCTCGTGACGAACTCCGTCGCAGCCCGACAGTGGAAGGACGAGATCCTTGCACGCACCTCGCTGACCGAGGACGAGGTCGGAGAGTACTCGGGATCGACGAAGGAGATTCGGCCGATCACCATCGCCACCTATCAGGTGCTGACCACCCGCCGTAAGGGCTCATACCTGCACCTGGAACTCCTCGATGCCAAGGACTGGGGGCTCGTCATCTACGATGAGGTCCACCTTCTGCCGGCACCGATCTTCCGTCTGACCGCGAGCCTGCAGGCCAGGCGGCGGCTCGGACTCACGGCGACTTTGGTCCGTGAGGATGGGCGTGAGGACGAGGTGTTCTCTCTCATCGGGCCCAAGCAGTACGAGGTGCCGTGGAAGGAACTCGAACGACTCGGCTACATCGCCACCGCTTCCTGTCACGAAATCCGCGTGCGCCTGGACGGAGGAACTCGCACGGCCTATGCGCGCGCCGATGGTGAGGACCGGTACCGACTGGCGGCCACTTCGGATGCGAAGCTGCCGATCGTGCGCGAGCTCGTCGCCGACCATCCCGATGCGCAGATCCTGGTCATCGGGCAGTACCTCGATCAGCTCGAGGAGATCGGGGCCGGCCTCGACGCACCCGTGCTGACAGGGCAGACCCCGGAATCGCAGCGCCAGGAACTGTTCCGCGAGTTCCGTACGGGCCAGATCCCAGTGCTTGTGGTGTCAAAGGTCGCGAACTTCTCAGTGGACCTGCCTGCCGCCTCGGTGGCGATCCAGGTCTCCGGCGCCTTCGGGTCCCGGCAGGAGGAGGCCCAGCGTCTGGGGCGGATTCTGCGACCTAAGGAAGACTCCGGCTCAGCGACGTTCTACACCGTCGTCGCCGCAGACACCGTCGATGAGCACTTCGCGGCCCAGCGCCGCCGCTTCCTCACCGAACAGGGTTACAGCTACGACATCGAGGTCCGCTGAGTGAGCTTTCGCGACATTGCTCAGCCTCGCGAGCGCACCACGCGGCCCTCGTCCCAGACCGGGGTCGTCGACTCGTAGACGTCTCCGTCGGAGCCGAAGACTAAGAACCTGTCGAAGTCCCGGGCGAACCAGCGATCATGGGTGACCGCCATGACCGTGCCGTCGAAGGCTGCCAGCGCGTCCTGGAGCGCTTCAGCCGAGACCAGGTCGAGGTTGTCCGTGGGTTCGTCGAGCAGCAGCAATGTGGCCCCGGCGAGTTCGAGCAGGAGGATCTGGAATCGCGCCTGCTGGCCGCCGGAGAGCGAGTCGAAGGTCTGTTCCGCCGCTCCTGCCAGCTCATAGCGGGCGAGTGCGCGCGAAGCCGGCTCTCGCGGGAGGCCGTTGCGGTGCTCATCGCCCCTGTGCAGAATGTCGAGAAGGCTTCTGCCCACAAGGTCCGGCCGTCCATGGGTCTGGGCGAACCACCCCGGTCGGACCCTGGCTCCCAGCCTCGCCCGCCCCTCATGCTCGACGGGTGGGATCTCGACGTCGGAGACCGGCCGATGCTCAGGTTCCGGATCGCTGCCGCCGGCGGCCAACAGCCGCAGAAAGTGGGACTTGCCCGAACCGTTTGATCCGAGGACGGCAACCCGATCGCCGTAGCGGACCTCGAGGTCGAAGGGCAACATGAGATTGCTCAGCTCCAGCCCGGAGGCGACGATCGCGATCTTGCCGGTTCGTCCGCCCTTGAGCCGCATACCCAGGTTCTGCTCGCGCGGAATCGCCTGTGGCGGCCCGGCCGTCTCGAAGCGCTCCAGCCGGGTCTGCGCGGCACGATAGCGCGAGGTCATGTCGGAGTTGTAGGCAGCCTTCTGCTTGTACATCTGCACGAGGGCCCTGAGTTTGGAGTGCTCTTCATCCCACCGTCTGCCCATCTCCTCCAGCCGTTCGAAACGGGATTTCCTCGCCTCGTGGTAGGTGCCGAAGCCGCCGGGATGGGCCCAAGCGGTGTTGCCCGCAGCAGAGAGCTCCAGGGTGATGATCTCCGATGCCGCCTGGGCCAGGAGTTCGCGGTCGTGGGATACGAAGAGAACGCTCTTGTCGGTCTCGGCCAGCGCCTCTTCGAGCCAGCGCTTGCCCGGAACGTCGAGGAAGTTGTCGGGTTCGTCGAGGATGAGGATGTCGTTGTGCCCGCGCAGGAGCGCTTCGAGGACGAGTTTCTTCTGCTCCCCTCCCGACAGCGTTGAGATCGACCGATCCCGGCATTGCTCGAAGCCCATCCCCAGCGCCGAGGTGGTGCAGGTATCCCACAGCACCTCCGCTTCGTAACCTCCCGCTTCACCCCATTCGCCCAGCGCATTGGCATAGGACATCTGCACGGTGGTCGACTCAGCATCGGGCCCGAGCAGCTTCTCCTCGGCCCGTCTCACAACGGCTGCGGCGGATCGGATACGCTTCGGTGCCAACTCCTCGAGCGCCTCGGCGACGGTGTCTGCGGTGATGAACTGACGCATCAGTCCGACGCTGCCGGTGTGGGACACAGAGCCTTCGTCGGGAGTGAGTTCGCCGGTGAGGAGTCGTAGGAGGGTGGTCTTCCCGGCACCGTTGGCACCGATGAGTGCGGCTTTCGTGCCGTCACCGACGCGGAAGGACACCGAATTCAGCAGCGGTCTGCCGTCGGCCAGAGTGTACGAGACGTCATTGATTTCGATGTGGCCCATGCGTTCAAGCTATCAGCTGCCTCCGCACCTCAGACCGAGGCGAACTCCTCCGAGGTGACGACGACCTCGCGGGAGGCAACCCGACGAGCCAGGCGAGACTCGCCCCATTTGATGAATCCGACGCCGCCGACGATGAACACGCCGCCGAAGAGCTGTATGGGTGCTGGCAGCTCGAACAGGACGAACCATGCCACGATCACGGAGAACGGAACCTCGACGAGGTTGAGGAACGAGCCGATGGTCGCCCCGATGTAGCGAAGACCCAGGATGCCGGTGATGTAGGCGCCCACAGTGAAGACGATGATCATCGACATGGGAAGGATCCAGGACACCTGGTATCCGCCGAAGTCGACATCGGCGGCGACGGCGCCGGCCGGCATCACCCCTGCGAGCACGATGACGGCCATCACGAGCGCCCCGATTCCCATGCCCAGGCCGGTCAGTGCCACCGGCGGAACGTTGATGGAGTCCTTCGCAGAGACCAGGAAGTAGCTGGCCAGGCACACTGCGGCAGCGAGTGCCATGATCACACCGAAGACGCTGATGTCAGAGTTGCGGAGGTCGAGCACGAGCAGGAGTCCGACCATCGAGACCACCACGCCGATGAAGGTCACCGTCGCCGGCCGGGTCCGAGTCCGCGCCCAGATCCAGAACACGAGGAGCATCGGCGCCGTCATCTCGAGCAGCAGCGCCACGGCCACGGTGAGGTGTTCGACGGCGACGAAGTAGAAACCCTGGACGCCGGCCATCGACACGAGCCCATAGATGAGCACCGTCTTCCAATTGGCTCGCACTTCGTCCCAACGCCCGCGCAGAGCGATGAGGGTGGGAATCAGCAGCAGAACAGCCGAGCCCGCGAGCCTGATGAGCACGACAGAGCCCGGCGTCCATCCGGTCAGATACATCGTCTTCGCGATCGGCCCGGAGACCGCGAAGAAGAACGCGGAGGCAAGAGTCAGCAGGAACCCCATGACGACGGTGCGATTCATTCTTGACCTCCTAGGACGTGTGCGGACTCGACGCGAACAGGTGCCCTCGCCGAGGTGGTGCATGTGGGTGAGTTGTGGTGCGGAACAGGTGTGGTGTGGAACAGGTGTGGTGTGTGAGTGGGAACTGCGGAGATGTGGGTGGCCCGAGAGAGACCGAGTTGTGCCGATCGGCCGCTGACGCGACGCGCGCTGTGCGGGCATGAGCCCTTCCTTATGAAGTATTCACCACTGCCGCGAAATGAGTCAAATGCACTTTGGTCCTTACATATTGTGGAAGAATGTGGCCCACAATGACCTTCGCCAATGACATACGATCAAACCTCACAATGCTCGTCGACCTACTGAATACCTCCGGCGCCATCGCCGAGGAGGGAGACGAGTTGACGACTGCCGCCGGACTCCGCGAATTCGCAGCCCGGCACGACTTCTCGGGCCCGCTGAAGGCCACGAAGTCCGACGTCAAAGAGACCCGGGAACTCCGTGAACGCTTCGCCATCGCCCTCGATGCCAGCATCGACGCAGAATCGGAATCCGAGGCCTCGAGGGCCACGGAGCGCATCGTCAGTGAGGTCAATATCACACTCCAATGGGCCGGTGCGCTGCCACAGTTGGCCAGACATGGGGATTGGGATTGGCACCTGCACGCAGTGGGTCAGTCGGCGAGCCTCGCCGATCGCGTCGCGGCCGACGTAGCACTGGTCCTCATCGACCTGATCCGCAGCGGCGACCTCGACAGGCTCGGACTCTGCGCCGCCGAGGACTGCAACGCCTACCTCGCTGACTTCACCCGCAATCGTTCGAAGCGCTTCTGCGATTCCGGCACCTGTGCAAACCGCACGCATGTGGCCGCATTCCGCGCCCGCCAAACTGACTCCTGACTCACCAGCCTGAATCCTGACTCACCAGCCTGAATCCTGACTCACCAGCCTGAATCCTGAGGTGAAGACTCAACTCTCAGGTGAAGACCGACCGGAGAACCACCTCGGTGACCGACGCTTCCATGGCCGCCCGCTTTCCTGTGCGTCAACTGAGCACGAGCGCATATATCCCTCAATTCCTCGGGCGGTTCCTGAGAGCGCATGCGGCATTCCGGCGCCAAAAGGACTTTTCTGAGAGTTTTTAAGTGACATATATCACAATCGCATTCAGGCAACTACCACTCCACTCTCAGAGTTGAGCTTCAGACTGGATACATGACTACAGCAAACGATACCGACATCGAAGCCACACTCCTCGTTGTCGACGATGAGCCCAATATCCGCGAACTCCTCTCGACCAGCCTGCGCTTCGCGGGCTTCGACGTCGTCTCGGCGGCAAACGGCGCCGAAGCACTTCGCCTGGCCGAGCAGACCAACCCCGACCTCCTCGTCCTCGACGTCATGCTGCCGGACATGGACGGCTTCACCGTCACGCGTCGCCTCCGCCAGATCGGCATGAACGCTCCGGTCGTGTTCCTCACCGCCCGTGATGACACCTCGGATAAGATCACCGGCCTCACCGTCGGCGGCGATGACTACGTGACGAAGCCCTTCAGCCTCGAAGAGGTCGTCGCCCGCATCCGCGCCGTGCTGCGTCGGACCCGCAGTCTCGAAGATGAAGAGAACGCTGTCATCATGGCCGGCGACCTCGAACTCGATGACGACACTCACGAGGTGCGTCGCTCCGGCATCCTCATCGACCTCTCCCCCACCGAGTTCAAGCTGCTGCGCTATCTCATGCTCAATACGAACCGGGTGCTCTCGAAGTCCCAGATCCTCGACCATGTCTGGGAGTACGACTTCGGCGGGGACACCGGAATCGTCGAATCCTACATCTCATACCTGCGCCGCAAGATCGATGTCACGCCGGAAACGGACGCCGCCGGACACCCCGTCGAGATGGAATGGACACCGATGATTCAGACCAAGCGCGGCGTGGGCTACATGCTGCGCACACCAGAATCCAAGTAGTCGGTCAAGCTCAGGCGCTAGATTACTCACGTGGTAAAAGAATCCCGTCCCACCAAACCCGGCTTCTGGGAAGAATGGTCGCTGACCACCAAGCTGCTGGCCATCATGATGTTGCTCATGCTGCTCGTGCTCTCGGGGACGAGCGCCTGGGTGCTCGAGAACCTTCGCGACAGCCTCGTCGAACGCACCGATGAGAGACTCATCAATGCTTCGGAGACGCTTGCGAAGCAGGCCTATCAGGATGTGTTCCAGCCTGCCCAGCTGCAGTCGTCTTCATCGTCGAGCAAGGACCAGTCAGCAGACTCGGACAGCGGTGACGGGACGGAATCCTCTGCTGGCACTCCCACCACCATCGATTCGAGCTCGTGGGACGAGCTCAAGAGCCTCATGCCCGGAGGCTTCTACGTCCAGTTCTATGACACGAGCGGCAAACCGATCAGCGATCCTGTGGCTCCCGAGCCGGGCAACAGCCCGGTTCTGCCGAAGATCAACGAGTCGAAGGTCTACGCGCAGGGCGGTGAGCCATTCACCGTCCCCGGGAGCACCTCACAATGGCGGGCGCGAGCGATGAAGGTCCAGAACACGGATGTGCTCGTCTCGATCGCAGTGCCCTTCGACCGCGAGATCGACAACATCAACGAGCGGGCCCGCAACACGATGATCGGCATCGGACTGCTGGCATTGGCCATGGTTGCAGGCGTCGGATACTGGGCGATCAACAACACCTTCCGCCCGCTGCGCGACATTGAGAAGACCGCCTCACGGATTGCCGCGGGCGACTTGAGTCAGAGAGTGCCGACCTTCCCTCGCAACACCGAGCTAGGTCGCCTGTCAGGCGCGTTGAACACGATGCTGGGACGGATCGAGGACTCCTTCGACGGGCAGACGCGATCGGAGAAGCGCATCCGCCAGTTCGTCTCCGATGCCTCGCACGAACTGCGCACACCGCTGGTGACCATTCGCGGCTATGCCGAGCTCTACCGGCAGGGTGCGATCACGAAATCCGATGACATCGGAAACGCCATGGAACGCATGGAATCCGAAGCCAAACGCATGGGCGTCCTCGTCGACGACCTCGTCGTCCTCGCCCGTCTCGATGAGCAGCGACCCGCCGAGATCGGTCCCATCGACCTCCACCGGATCGCCCGCGACGCCGCCGCCGACGCAGCTGCGCAGGCCCCCGACCGGGACATCAGCTTCGTCGGCCTCGATGGCGAAGATGCCCAGCCCGTGCCGATGATCAGGGGCTCGGAGTCGAAGATCCGCCAGGTCATCGTCAACCTCGCCGGCAACGCTGTCCGCCACACCCCCGAGCACACCGCCATCGAGTTCGCCGTCGGCGTCGTCGGTGGCCGCGCCGGGGTGACTGCGGAGTCCACGGATCCGTCGAATGGTCAGGACACCGGGTCCAAGACCGGAGCCAACAAGACGGTGGCGAATAGGACTGCGGCGAAGGACAGATCCCGCGAACGCGGATTCGTCACCGGCGGTGTCCGCATCTTCCGCCGAGGCGACTCGAACGGCAACGATCAGAACGACGCCCAGGCCCCCACCGGCATCGTGCCCGACATGACTGCGGCCGGGTCCATCACCGTCGACGATTCGCTGCGCGGATTCCCCAACGGACGAGTCAGGTTCGAGGTTCGCGACCACGGCGACGGGATCGATCCCGAGGTCGTTCCTCGGATCTTCGAGCGTTTCTACCGCCTCGACGTCTCCAGGACTCGCGACACCGGCGGGTCGGGCCTCGGACTCTCCATCGTCAAGGCGATCGTGGAGAACCACCACGGCTCGATCACAGTGCACCAGACACCGGGCGGCGGTGCGACGTTCCGCATCGATCTGCCCATCTCAGAAACTGAAGACAGCGCTCCGGACGTACGAAAGGACGAGCGATGAGCAGCAACGACCCTAACAATCAGGGCAACAACCCCGACAACAGGGGACGGCACGGGGATCAGGACCACCGGACGTTCCCCACCGATGGCTCACGCGAATCCTCAGACAACCCCCGCAACTCGGCTGCAGGACCCCAGGGCTCCGCGGAGGGCTCCCGCCGCTCGGCAGAGGTCCCACGGACCTTCCCGAACGGTCCGAACGGTCCGAACGGCTCGAATGGTCCTGCCCGGGTCAGTCCACCCATTGCGCCTTCTACCCGCCCGAGCAGCCCAGAACAGAGACCAAGCCAAAGCGGCAGCACGGGTCAGGACCAGGCACCGACACAGAATCAGGCTCCGTGGCAGGGACAGGACCCGAGGCAGATGCACCCGACTCGTGCTCAGCCCCCTGTGGACGCACAGGCACGGTATCCCGGTGCATCGGCGCAAGCTGGGCCATCGGGGCAGCCTGGACGATCAGGGCAGCCTGGACCGTCAGAACAGCCCGGGTCATCGGGACAACCCGGCGCAGCGGTACAGCCCGGCGCAGCGGGGCAGGCTGGGCAATCAGCGTATGGTCCCGGCCAGAACTACGACGGAACCCAGCGCCATGACCGCGGCCCCGAAAACGGCAGCAACGGTCAGTACAGCCACCCCTATGTCGGAGCCGACACACCCAACGGCGCAGCGCAGGCCGGCCAGAACTCCCCCGCTGACACAAACCCGTATGGCACGCCGTATTCTCAGGGAACCGGGCAGCCAGCAGCAGGCACAGCTGCAGGTGCCGCCGCAGGAGCGGGTGCTGGCGCGGCGGCAGGTACAGGAGCGGCCGCATATGGCCAATTCGGCAATCAGCCGAACCAGGGCGGGTACCCCACGTCCGATTACCCAGGATTCCAGTCCGGACCCGGCATGCAAGGTGCGCCCGGTGGACCTGGCACAGCCGCTGGACCTGGCACACCCGGATGGTCAGGACCCTACGGAGGCGAAGCACCACCTCGGCGAGAGAAGCGAGGACCGGGTTGGGGTGCGACAATCGCCATCGCGCTGATCGCTGCTCTGCTGGGCGGAGGCGCAGCATTCGGCGGGAGCTACGCGCTCAGTGCCCTCGGCGGAGAGGATTCGCGCAAGGTCGCCGATCAGACCATCGAAACCCCGGACTGGACCGAGGTCGCCAAGCAGACTTCCCAGAGCGTCGTCTCGATCCAGGTCGGCACCAACGGGCAGGTGCAGGGACTGGGATCAGGTTCGATCTACGACGACCAAGGACATGTCATCACGAACAACCACGTGGTGGCCCCGGCCGACACTCCCTCCGGCGAGATCGCTGTGACGATGAAGAACGGGGGAACGATGAAGGCCGAGATCGTCGGCCGCGATCCCTCGACCGACATCGCAGTCATCAAGCTCGACCAAGTGCCGAAGGACGCTGGTCCGCTCCCTGTCGGCGATTCGAAGAAGATGAAGGTGGGAGATCCGGTGATGGCATTGGGCAACCCCCTCGGACTCGCGGACTCGGTCACAACCGGCATCGTCTCGGCCCTCGACCGGCCCGTCTCCACGGAGAACATCGGCGAGGACGCGACCTCACAGGAGAAGGAGATGACGATCACGAACGCCATCCAGACGGACGCCGCGATCAACCCCGGCAACTCCGGCGGTCCCCTCGTCGACGGTGACGGCAGCTTCATCGGCGTGAACACTGCGGCGGCCTCGCTGAGCCAGGCTGGTGAAGGCGGGCAGTCGGGATCGATCGGCATCGGGTTCGCCATCCCCGCCTCACAGGCCGTGATGATCGCCGATCAGCTCATCTCAAGTGGCAAGGCACTGCATCCCTTCTTGGGGATCACGCTCACCGACGGACAGATCAACAGCGGCGGCACCACGCGTGGCAGTGCGAAGGTGCAGTCTGTGCAGTCCGGATCGCCGGCCGACAAGGCAGGCTTCAAGGACGGCGACGACATCGTGTCCGTGGCTGGAACCAAGGTGAACAACGCGATTGCTCTGCGGGCACTCGTCCGCGCCCAGCCGACGAACTCCTCTGTCGACTTCACCGTCATCCGCGGCGGCCAGGAGCAGACATTGAAGACGACGCTCGAGCTGAAGTAGCACCACTTGAGTGCAGATCGCTGTGGATGACGATCTCACTCGTGAGCATTGAGGGTGTGGACAGCCAAGCGCTGTCCACACCCTCTTCTAGTGGGCTTCGTCGAGCACGGGTGAACCGCGATGCTGGGAAGAGTCCCGGTGCCTCGTTCCGAGCTCCGGTGCCCCGCCGTTAGGAGAAGTCATGAGTTTCGAAGTCGATGCCGAACGCGTCTCATCCGCTGCCGCCGCCACAGCAGGGACCTCCCGCACCCTCGTTGCAGAATCCAATACGATGCTGAGGAATCTTCTGGCCCTGCAGGAGTGTTGGAAGGGAAGTGCGGCACAGAATTTCCAGACGGTCATCAATGAGTGGGAGGGCGCTCAGAAGCAGCTGTTCGAATCACTGACCTCGATCCACGGGGCCCTCAACACGGCGGCCGCGCAGTACTCGGAGGTCGAGGCTGCGAACTCCCGACTCTTCGCTCCGTGAGCACCGAGCATGCACCCCGTCGTTCCCCGCGAATTCCCGCTTGGGGCGTCTGTCCGAGTTCTGTGTCCGCGTCTGGCAAATTGTCAGCCTTTATTAGTAGGCTGATAGCGATAGTTCGCGGCGGTGCCGGCTACGTTTCTCCAGCTTCGGAGATGAGCGGTCAGCACCGTCGGGTCAAGACCAATGCAGGAGTCGACTACGGATGAGCATCTTCCAAAGGATCGCGGCGATCTTTGGCGCCAAGGCCAACAAGGCGCTGGACAAAGCCGAGAACCCCAATGAAACTCTCGATTATTCATATCAGAAGCAGCTTGAGCTGCTGCAGAAGGTACGCCGCGGTGTTGCCGATGTCGCCACCAGCCGCAAGCGCCTCGAACTGCAGATCACTCAGCTCGAACAGCAGCAGAACAAGCTCAGCGGCCAGGCCCAGAAGGCCATGGAGATGGGCCGCGAGGACCTTGCCCGTGAAGCACTGACCCGGAAGTCGGGGCTGGACCAGCAGATCACCGATCTGCAGGGCCAGCACGAGGGGCTGCAGGGCGAGGAGCAGAAGCTCACGATGGCCTCGCAGCGTCTGCAGGCCAAGGTCGATGCCTTCCGCACCAAGAAGGAGACCCTCAAGGCCACGTACAACGCAGCAGAAGCACAGTCGAAGATCGGCGAAGCCTTCTCCGGCATCTCCGAGGAGCTCGGCGACGTCGGACTCGCAGTCCAGCGCGCCGAGGACAAGACTGCTTCCCTCCAGGCTCGTGCCGGTGCCGTCGACGAGCTCATCGCTTCGGGCGCACTGGAAGATGTCACTGGTTCCTCGAAGGACGACATCAGTGCACAGCTCGACGCGCTCTCAAGCGACAACGACGTGGAGATGGAGCTCAACCGGATGCGTGAGTCGCTGCCGGCATCTTCCGACAAGCAGCAGCAGTCGCTTGAAGGCGAGGACAAGCAATGATCATCCGCATCATGGGCGAGGGCCAATTCGACATCGCCGACGTCGACCAGAACCTGTTGCAGAAATACGACAACCAGGTTGAAGACGCCGTCAACGCCACCGATGAAGAGGCCGCCCGAAAGGCTCTGCATGCCCTTCACGACTACGTCGTCGGACACGGCAAGCCCGTCTCTGACGACTATCTGGGAACGAGTGAGGCCGTCGTGCCGTTCGTCGATGCGACTCTGGAGGAGATCACAGAGCTCCTCACCGGTGAAGGCTTCATCCCAGATCCAGCCTGATCCACACAGTTTGATATCGGTGACTCCGGCCCACTGCCTTAACCCAAGGCCGTGGGCCGGAACTGCCACACCCAGAGAGGAACCACGATGAAGAATCGTTTCGTCAAGGACAACGGACTCACCATGCGTATGGGGTGGACGATCTTCCTGAACGGACTGATCTACGTGATCCTCATCCTCGCCATCTGGTGGATGCTCGGCGGCAGCACCGGCGGCGTGATCATCGCGGTCCTCGTCAGCGGCGGCGCGTTCTTCTTCCAGTGGTACTTCTCTGACAAGATCGCGATGAAGGCGATGGGTGCACGAGAAGTCTCCCCCGAGGAAGCCCCGGAGCTGCACACGATGATCGATCGACTCTGCCAGCTCGCCGATTCGACCAAACCACGCGTCGCGGTCTCGAACTCAGCCATTCCCAACGCATTCGCCACCGGCCGTTCACCGGAGCGCTCAGTCGTGTGCGTGACACGCGGTCTGCTCGAGAAGCTCGACCGCGATGAGGTCGAAGTCGTGCTGGCACATGAGCTCTCCCACGTCGCCCATCGCGACGTCACCATCATGACAGTCGCCGGAGTCACCGGTGTCGTGGCCGCTCTCATGATGCGAGCCGGTTACTACATGAGCTTCGGACGATCGAACAACAACGGCGGCGTCCCCATCCAGCTGCTGTTCATCCTCGTCGGTGCCGTCGTCTACGGGCTCTCGTTCCTCCTCATCCGCAGCCTCTCGCGCTACCGCGAGCTTGCCGCCGACAGGGCCGCCGCCATACTCACAGGCGCACCTTCGACGCTGGCCTCTGCGCTGACGAAACTCAGCGGCGACATGAGCAAGATCCCGGAGAAAGACCTGCGTGCCTCTTCCTCGGCGAACCATCTGGCGCTCATTCCCGCCGTCAGCGGCAAGGCGGCCCTCGGGCAGCTCTTCTCCACACACCCCTCGCTCGACAAGCGCCTGGAGCAGCTGGCGCGGATCTCCGGGCAGCTCTCACAGCCCCAGTGACCTTCGACCCGCAGACATCAACCGCACTGACCGACATCCACTAGGAGTTTCATGGGTTTCTTCGACGCTCTGTTGGGCCGTTCCAAACCGAAGCGGGCCAACCTCGACGACCTCTTCGCACTGCCACCCGCCGCACTGACGCTCGAAGCCGCAACAGGCTTCAAGCCCACCGGAGTCGGGGCCGTGGCGTTCCGACAGGTCGAAGGTGCGGCGTTCCAGTCCGCTGAAACCGAGAGCGTCGCCCTCATCGGCTCGGACCCCGCCGCGAACGTGACCCAGCAGAACGACGGGTTCGGCTACACCTGGCAGGTGGTCTCCGACACCAACGCTGAGGTGGTCAACCTCGTCACCAATCTGCACGCCGTGAACTCGGCTCTGGTCAGCCAGGGCTTCGACACGATGCTGCTGTGCTCGACCGTCTACTTCGCAAACCCGGACGGGCGCCGCCTGGCACTCGTCTACCAGTACAAGCGCGGCACGTTCTATCCCTTTGCGCAGTCAGGTCCCAAGCAGCGCGACAACCCCCTGGAGATCCAGGTGCGCGGAGTACTGTCCAACGAGCTTCCGTTCGAAGAGGACACATCCAATTGGTCAGCTCTCTGGGATGCTCCCGGGCTCAATGACACTCCAGAGGCCAATCAGCGGACCTGAAGTTTTCGCGACAGCTGCTCTGAGGGTCTCGGGTTACCTCGTCTGAGGGTCTCCTCGGGTTACCTCGTCTGAGGGTCTCGGGTCACCTCTTCTGAGGGTCTCGGCGCAGATGCAGAGCGTCGCAATGGCCCACAGACACTGAGACAGCCATGCAGAAGGGACG
>NZ_JBHFIH010000013.1:194038-199483 GCF_057334195.1 Brevibacterium sp. AGC70
CCCCCCTTCTGCATCAGATGCTGTGTTCGTGATCGTAGGGCCTATTCGACCGAGACCTCGATGACCTCGCCTAGGGCTTCGACGGTGTCTCCGGGACGAATCGTGGCACCTCGGCGAGTTTCGACCTCACCATTGACCACGACTTCGCCGTCGGCAATCATGTCTTTGGCCATCGCGCCGTGTTCGGCGACACCATGGAGTTTGAGCAGCTGACCGAGCTTGATCGAATCGCCGCGGATCTCAATCGTCTCCATCAGAACAGGTCTCCAAGATCGAACCCGTCGCCGCCGAAGAGGCCACCTCCGTCTCCGCCGTCTCCGCCGCCGAAGAATCCGCCTCCGTCTCCGCCATCTCCACCGCCGGCATCGCCACCACCGGCGTCACCGCCGCCGGCGTCGCCATAGGCGCCGTCCCAGCCGCCGCCCATGCCGCCGAACATCATCGAGCCCATGAGGACGCCGGGCAGAAGCCCCGAACCTGCATAGGAGTTGAAGTATCCGCGGTTGTATTCGGCATAGGCAGGTCCTGCTTCCCAGTAGGCCCGGCGAGTATGTCCATCACCGGTCACGACCTTGCGGACGGCCGGTTCCGCACCCACTGCCACGCGCTCGGCGTCGGCGGCACAGACGGGAACAGGTCGCAGCTGGCCGCCGGCAGGCGCCCAGTCGATGTCTTCGACCGAGGGACCGTGCTGCGGGTTGAAGAAGCACGGGGGACGGCGCACGGGCAGAGGCTTTCCGTCAACGCGCGCACGCACGCATTTGGCGGCGTAGCGACCGTCTTCGAGGGCCTCGGTGACGCTGCGGATGTCGGAGGGCTCGTCGACGTTGTCGAGCGTCTCCTTGGCAATGTCGTAGGAATCCAAGGCCTGCTTGTAGTCCTGCGAGCCGCCGGTGTCGAGTTCGACTCCGGCGGTGAGGATATCGAGTTCGGCGACTTCCTCGCCGAAGGACGTGACATCCTCTTCGGCGGTCTTTGTCACCTGCTGGAGCTCGGCGGCGGCAAGCTCCTTCTTACGGTGTTTCTCCTTGCGGTAGCCAACGAAGAAGATGGTGCCGAGCACCACGAGTATTATCAGGAATACTGCTGCCACGATCTATGCCTCCCCAGCAAAACGAGTCACCAATCAGTATGCCGGACGAGTCTGACAAGCGACTGAACTGAAGCCTTGTGTCAGCTCAGTCCGCAGGCTCGAAATTCGCTCTCAGATGGGCGCTCAACGCGCTCACAACAGGCTCCCTTGCCTATAACACGAGGAGTCGGTAAGCCGTTCAGCCCAGGTGGATCAGCCCCTTGACGAGGGTCGCGATTCCCCCACCGAGGGCAAGGACGATCATAATGACTCGGGCAGTCGAGGAATCGATCTTCTTCGACATCCAATCCCCGCCGACGAGACCTGCGACGAGGACCGCCGCGATCCCGATCCAGGCAGGTGCTGCCAACTGCGGCCAGGCGCCGTGGTCGAACACGGCTTTGAAGACGATCGCCGAGGTGGTCCCGACGACGAGGAACGGCTGCAGGGTTGCGGCAAATGTCCGCTGTTCCCACTTCGTCAGTACAGCATAGGCGCTGACGGCAGGCCCGCCCGCTCCCGCGGCAGCCGACATCGTTCCCGAGAGGAAGCCGGTGGTGAACTTGGTTCCGAAATTCGCGGGCATCGTCTTGCCGATTCGGCCGATGACCATGGAGCTGCTGAGGGAGACGAGGATCAGCAGGCCGATCAGGATCTGCAGCGGTGGCGCTGGGAGCATTGCAGCCAGGAGGGCTCCGGGAATCGTGCCGATCAGTGCCCCCAGCGACAGCTTCCAGAAACTGCCCCATTCGACTTCTCGCCAGGTGCGGGCGAACACGGTGCCGCTGGCGACGATGCCGCAGATGTTGACGAGCACAACGCCGGAGAACGGGTCGAGCAGAAGCACGAGGAACGGCCCACTGACCAGGCCGAATCCCATTCCGGTGACCCGTTGCGAAACTGCCCCCAGGAACACCGCGAACACGATGAGCACGACGACGGGTTCCATTTGCACCATCATAGTTCAGACCCGCTATCTGGGCGGGGTTACAGTAAGTGTCATGAACAGTTCGCCACTGTGGTCACGATTCAGCGCGGATCCCCGCGCTCATGGGCAGGTGCGCGCTTCGGATGCCGATCGCGCAATCGTGGGCGATGTGCTGTCCGAGGCGTTTGCGCTGGGTCAGATCGACGCCGAGGAATTCGACGAACGCAGCGAGGCCGCCAACCGTCTGAAGACTCTGGGAGAGGTGCCCGATCTCGTGCAGGATCTCATCATCGCCGAGGCGGGCGAGGTCGCACCGGGAGAACTCGACGATTCAGCCCGTGCCCAAGCTCTTGCCCGCCTGAATGCTGATCGTATCCCGATCACTCCCGAGCAGATCGATGCGGCCGCGCAGAAGTACTACAAGGACCGCGTGCGAAATGTACTCCTGGGGATGTTCGCCGGTCCTGCCGGAATCACACTCGCCATCTGGGCCGCCACTTCATTCGCCGCGGGCGGGCTCATATTCTTCTGGCCGATATTCGTCATTCTTCCGATGCTCTTCGGCGCGATCTCACAGATCTCCAATAAGCAGAGCCTCATCCGCAACAGGAAGCGCGAGCTGACGAAGCGAGCCCGAGCGCAGTTAGGCGACGCTGAGGCCAAGCGTGAGCTTGAGGAACGCAGGAACGACGATGAGGACGAGGATTACGAAGACACCTTCGGCAACGGATTGCAGCCTCCGCACCCCTTGGCCCCTCCCTTCGCTCCGGGAGAGGTGGCTCCCAATGATGAGATGCGCAGGCGCCGCCGAGAGCGTCGTCATCGACGCAGGAACCCCTGGGACTGACCGACTCGTGACTGGCAGCGACGCGCTTAGGCGACGTCCCTGAACCTGTCCGCGCCCGGCTGGGGACGCTCAGGCGTGGAAGACCCGGATCTGAGCGAACTCTGTGGCCTTGTTGTTTCGGAACCAAAGCGTATGTGAGAAGTATCGGATGTCCTCGCCGTCGCTCGAATACTCCCATTGGCCCCAGGCCGCAGCTGCCTTGCCGTGAGTGATGGCTGCGTCGAGATGACCGGCCACGGGCTTCGAGTCAGCAATGCGCAGCAGTGCGTCGATGACTTCGTCGCGCCCGGTGCTGGTCTCGACTCCCCCGCCGCCCACGATCTGGAGGATGCAGTCCTCATCGACCACCTCGGCGAGGGCTTGTCTGTCTCCGATGATCAGATTCTCCTCGAACCTGGCGACGAACATGTTCTTCGGACTGTTTCCGCAGGATTCTGTGCCTGTGAAGTTCATGCCGTCCAGGCTACGGCACGGCCTTCGAACCGAGAAGAGCCGTGCCGGCACCCTTTCGGGCACCGGCACGGCTCTTCGAGTGAGAGGGGCTTATCAGAAGCCCATGCCACCCATTCCGTCCATGCCGGCAGCAGCTGCGTCAGCACCTGGTGCAGCCTTCTCAGGCTTGTCGGCGACAACCGACTCGGTGGTCAGGAACAGACCGGCGATCGAGGCGGCGTTCTGCAGAGCAGAGCGGGTCACCTTCACCGGGTCGTTGATGCCAGCGGCCAGCAGGTCCTCGTACTCACCGGTTGCGGCGTTGAGGCCGAATCCGGGTTCGAGGTTGGCGACCTTATCGGCAACCACACCGGCTTCGAGGCCGGCGTTGGTGGCGATCTGCTTGAGCGGAGCTTCGATGGCAACCTTGACGATGTTGGCACCGGTTGCCTCGTCACCCTCGAGAGTGAGGTTGGCGAAGGCAGTCTTGCCCGCCTGGATGAGTGAGACGCCGCCACCGGCGACGATTCCCTCTTCCACAGCAGCCTTGGCGTTGCGCACTGCATCTTCGATGCGGTGCTTGGTTTCCTTGAGCTCGACCTCGGTCGCGGCTCCGGCCTTGATGACTGCAACTCCGCCGGCCAGCTTGGCCAGACGTTCCTGCAGCTTCTCACGGTCGTAGTCGGAATCCGAGTTCTCGATCTCGGCACGGATCTGGGCGACCCGACCTGCGATCTCCTCGGCGTCTCCGGCACCCTCGACGATGGTGGTCTCGTCCTTGGTGATGACAACCTTGCGGGCGGTGCCCAGCAGTTCGGTGGTCACATTGTCGAGCTTGAGCCCGACTTCCTCGGACACGACCTGACCACCGGTGAGGATGGCGATGTCGGCCAGCTGAGCCTTGCGGCGATCTCCGAAGCCAGGAGCCTTGACGGCCACGGACTTGAAGGTGCCACGGATCTTGTTCAGCACGAGAACCGCGAGAGCTTCGCCCTCGACGTCTTCAGCGATGATGAACAGCGGCTTGTTGGACTGCTGAACCTTCTCGAGGATGGGCAGCAGATCCTTCACGTTCGAGATCTTGGAGTTGACGATGAGGATGTAAGGATCCTCAAGGACAGCTTCCTGGCGATCGGTGTCGGTGACGAAGTAACCGGAGATGTAGCCCTTGTCGAAGCGCATACCCTCGGTCAGTTCGAGCTCGAGTCCGAATGTGTTGGACTCCTCGACGGTGACGACGCCTTCTTTGCCGACCTTGTCGATGGCCTCGGCGATCAGTTCACCGATAGCAGGATCTCCAGCGGAGATACCGGCAGTCGCGGCGATCTGTTCCTTGGTCTCGATGTCGATGGCGTTCTCGAGCAGGACAGCGGTCACGGCTTCAACAGCCTTCTCGATGCCACGCTTGAGGCTGAGCGGATCAGCACCGGCTGCCACGTTGCGCAGTCCCTCGCGAACGAGCGCCTGAGCCAGAACGGTAGCGGTGGTGGTGCCGTCGCCAGCAACGTCGTCAGTCTTCTTGGCGACTTCCTTGACGAGCTCAGCGCCGATCTTCTCGTAGGGATCCTCGAGTTCGATCTCCTTGGCAATGGAGACACCATCGTTTGTGATGGTGGGTGCGCCCCACTGCTTTTCGAGCACGACATTGCGGCCACGGGGTCCAAGGGTTACCTTGACCGCGTCCGCAAGCTGGTTGAGACCTGCTTCGAGTCCCCGACGAGCTTCTTCGTCGAATGCAATCATCTTTGCCATAGTGGCTTAGATCCTCCCTGATGGAGTGGATTGGGAATCCAGAGCAATCGTCAGCGCCCGCGACGGCAGAGAGTGTGTCCGCATGTTCCATTCCACACATGGACCACGCTCTCGAAACGATTGATGAGAAACCCTAGGTTTTCACCAGTACTAGATTTAGCACTCTCCCCATGCGAGTGCAAATATTGCCGCCCACCTGCGCCTGCCGAAATGGCTGCCTCCCGCGTGTTTCCGCAGTTCGGCCCAGCGCGAAACTCCCGCACGTTCCACAGAGCGGACACGTGAGGCGGGTGCGCCAGGTGGATGCGAGGTGCGGACTCACCAGGTGGACGCACCGGAAAGCTGCTGCAAGGAGCCTGCCCCCGCAGAAGGGAAGCCGCCCCCGTAGAACTGAAAAGCGGCCAAGCAGTTGCC
>NZ_JBHFIH010000013.1:199503-239256 GCF_057334195.1 Brevibacterium sp. AGC70
GCTTGGCGCTTTCCCCGCTCGATAGGATTCGGGCCTGAGCCGCCATCCCGCCGAGGCGGATCAAAAGACTTTACGTACGTGAGTCTCAGAGGAGGGTGACGGATTCCGCCTGAGGACCCTTTTGTCCTTCTCCAACTTCGAACTCAACCTGCTGGCCCTCTTCGAGAGCGCGGTAGCCATCCATCTGGATTGCGCTCCAGTGAACGAACACATCCTGGTTGTTGCCTTCCAGGGTGATGAAACCATAGCCCTTTTCGGCGTTGAACCACTTGACGGTACCTTGTGCCATTACTTCTCCATACAGTGCAGTGTCATTGACATTCCATCACCCGTTTGCAACCTGTCTGGCCGCGCAGCGGACTACGGAAGCTAGTAAAACTCAACCGACCCCGCGATTTCTCTCATTGACCTCTGGAGAATGATCTCGGTGAAGCACGAATAGAACACAAGGGCAGTGCTTGCCTAGCTGATGCAACTCTACCCCAGCGTCGGACAGGTCCTCCGACCGCTCAACACTGTTACCAATTCGTTATACGGACCATTCGGAGAGTTCATTTCTCCTGGCAGACGAGTTCATTTCCGCTGAGATACGTGCGGACACTCAGCCCTCGGCTTCGCCTGAACCGCCTTCGCTGGGTTCGGGTCCGCGTTCGGCGATATCCGAACAGATGACGACAGTGATGTCGGTGTCGAAGTCCGTCGAGGACTCGACGGCCTCGATGCCGAGCGCCTCGGCGACCATCTTCGCCTGAGAGGCATTCGCCTCATCAGCGTAGTAGACCGTGGAGTCGGTCAGTCCTGTCGAATAGTTGCCGACTTCGCCAAGGCCCCAGCCCTTCTCCTCCACCGCTTCGGAGAACTTCTTCGCGGTTCCCGAGACTCCGGAACCGTTGAGGACGTCAACCGTGACCGAGGAGTCTGCGACGCTGACTTCGCTCTCGCTCGGCGATGGACTCGCCGAGGAGGTCTTGTCGGACCCGGAATCGGCGACGTCGGACTCGGGGTCCTTCATCGACGAGGTGATGATGTTGATGGCAGCGACCACCAGCAGAACGGCAACAAGGGCGAGGATGATGATCAGTGCGATGGCACCGACATTCGACTGCGCCGCGGACTCCTGTCGATGGGCTCCGCTGCGTCGTCCAGTTTCGATCTCGTCGAATTCGTCAGTCATGTCTACCTCGAGACGCGGGCTTGTGCTCGTTCGCTCTGCCGCGTAGTGCGGATGCGACGCAGGCGTTTGACCAGCATTGGGTCACTGGCAAGAGCGGCTGGGTTGTCGAGCAGGGCATTGAGGATCTGGAAGTAGCTTGTGGCAGACATGTCGAACCGCTCACGGATCGCATGATCTTTGGCTCCACCGTACTTCCACCAGCGCCGCTCGAACTCCAAAACGGACACCTCGAGCTCACTCAGTTCGGGTGCGCCTTGGTTCTGCGGCATAGACGTTGTGCTCCTTCGAGATGAATCGTTGCTTCTATATTATCGCCCGGACGACAGGACTGAAATTCCCGGCGCGCCGTCGCGCGTCCGTCAGCGCGCCTTTCCATTCCCACCAGCGCGCCTGCGCATCTCCGCCGACACCGTTCAAGGTCAGACAATCAGACAACCCACCCTGCTGCAGGAGACTGACCACAGTGGGTGAGTCGCCCACAGCAGAGTGGGTCGAGATTGCCGACCAGTGGTCCGAATCGGACGACCTGTCGAGCGAGAGCTGATCAGCGGATGCGGATGTTGACCTGCTTGATCTGGGTGAAGCCTTCGAGCATGCCCTCCAGCGATGCCTCACGACCGAAGCCGGAGGTCTTCATTCCGCCGTAGGACTGGCCTGCCAGCTGGCCGCCGCCCTGGTTGACCTGGACCCAGCCGGATTCGATCCGATTGGCCATGGTCAGCGCGGCATCGACGTTCCTCGTGAACACGAACGCGGCGAGGCCGAATTCGCTGTCATTGGCCATGTCGATGACCTCGTCGACGTCCTTCCAGGGAATGACGGAGAGGACGGGGCCGAAGATCTCTTCCTGGCTGGTCTGCCATTCGTTCTTGGCCTTGGAGAAGATGACGGGCGCGTGGTAGAAACCGGGTTCGCCGACCTCGAGTGAGTCCGAACCGTCGTAGGCGATCTCAACGCCGTCCATCGATTTGCCCATCTCGATGTAGTCAGACACCTGATCGTACTGCTTCTCGTTGATGATGCAGCCGATGTCGGAGTCCTCATTTCGAGGGTCACCGACCTTCATCTTCGAGACTGCGTCGACGAGCTTGCCCAGGAAGTCATCGTAGATGTCCTCGTGCAGGAACAGACGCGAACCCATCGTGCAGGACTGTCCCTGGCGTGCAAAGCGAGTCGAAAGCAGCACCTGCTGGAGGGTGTCGTCGTCGTTCGAGTCTGGGAAGACGATGTTGGGGCTCTTGCCGCCGAGTTCCATCGAGGAGTGAGCAAGACGTCCGCCTGCCAGTTCCGCGACGTGGCGGCCGACGTTCGTCGAACCGGTGAACGAGACCTTGTCGACGTCGGGGTGGACGTTGAGTGCTTCACCGATGACCGAGCCCTTGCCGGTGACGACGTTGAGGACGCCGGCCGGCAGGATGTCGGCGAGCAGCTCAGCCATCTTCAGAATCGTCAGCGGTGCATCCTCGGCGCATTTGAGGACGATCGTGTTGCCCGCAGCCAGTGCGGCCGGGGTCTTGAAGGCTGCGATCATCAGCGGTGAGTTCCACGGCAGGATTCCGGCGACGACGCCGAGAGGCACCCGCTTCGTGTACTGCAGCTGACCGTCACCGGCCGGCAGAGTGTTGCCCTTGACCTCGCCGGCGACTCCGCCCATGTAGCGGAACAGGTCGGCCAGGATGATCGTTTCCGGACGTGCCTGTGTCCGGATGGCGTTGCCGGTGTCGATCGCGGTCAGTTGGGCCAGTTCCTCGGAAGCGGCTTCAAGGGCGTCGGCGCAGCGGATGAGCATCTTCTGCCGTTCCTTGAACGGAAGCGCAGCCCATTCGGGAAATGCCTTCCGAGCAGCTTTGACGGCGCGATCGGCGTCCGCTTCCTTGCCATTGGCCACAGTGGCGATCACAACGTTGCGATCGATGGGGGTGATGACGTCTTTCCTGTCACCGTCGGCAGCTTCGACCCATTCTCCGCCGATGAACATCTTCCAGTTCGTGGCCTCGGGAAATTGCGACATAGTGATCCTTTCACCTACTCAGTTCTGCGATGAACTCTTGTCGTCGAGCATATCGTCTGCCCGGGTCCGAAAAGAATGGTGGGAGGGTAGGCGATGATGCACACCTGATCTGCGTTGTGTGCACATCGGCACCGAGCCTCACCCCATCGGTAGAATCGCGGCCATGACGTCCACAGCCGAACTGACGAAGATCATGTCCCCCGATTGGGCCACGGCGCTGTCCGGCCAGGCCGATCGCATCCATGCCATGGGCGATTTACTGCGGGAGGAGGTCGCCGCCGGGCGCAGTTATCTGCCCAGCGGAGACAAGGTGTTCCGTGCCTTTGCCGAGCCCCTCGCCGAGGTGAAGGTGCTCATCGTCGGTCAGGATCCCTATCCGACCCCCGGACATGCGATCGGTCTGTCCTTCGCCGTCGATCCCGAGGTGCGTCCGCTCCCCCGGTCGCTGACGAACATCTACAAGGAACTCAACTCCGACCTGGGCATCGAGCCTGCCGCCCATGGTGATCTGCAGGCCTGGTCTCGGCAGGGAGTCATGCTGCTCAACAGGGTGCTCACTGTTTCACCGGGCGAGCCCGCATCCCACCGCAGACGCGGCTGGGAGGCCATCACCGAAACCGCGATCGCCGCACTCGTCGACCGGGATCAGCCGCTCGTGGCGATACTCTGGGGCCGTGACGCGAGGAATCTGGCACCGATGCTGCAGTCGGGTCGCTCCGAGGTTGCGACCATCGAGTCCGCGCATCCGTCGCCGCTGTCGGCCAGCAGAGGCTTTTTCGGATCCCGACCGTTCTCGCGGACGAACGAACTGCTGGGACAGAAGGGCATACCGCCCATCGACTGGGCCCTCCCACCCCAGGACTGAACGTGCCGATGCTGAGCGTGGACACACTGAGCGGGCAGCCAGTGAACGTGTCGGCACTCAGTCGCGGGGTTCGACAGTGTCCAGAGTGATCGTCGATTCATTCGAGCGCGCAGATTCGGCGGTCTTCTCCACAGCGTCTGCCTTGAGGTTCTTCAGCGGCCGGGCCAGGTAGCTGCCGAGCACTGCGCCGACGGCCAGTGCCGCATTGGCAAGAATCGCGGTGAACAGCGAGGACAGTCCCACTGCGAAGGACGTCGTCTCGGATTCGGCGACGATCAGATAGACGGCGGTGAAGATCGACAGCCCCTGCAGCAGGGTGTAGATCGCGGGAATCATGAGAACGATGGCAGGCGCGCCCAACCGAAGGGACAGCGGTCGTGCAAGGAAACCGCTCACGGTCGCCGCCAGCAGACTGGCGAGGACATTGTCGATCTCGAGGACCGTCAGCACCGTGATCGTGATGTAGGAGGCAAGACCGACGAACGCGGCCGGCAGGATGAACCGCCTCGTCGACTGCATGGCGACGACTGCCGCCATTGAGACGACTGCCGCTGCGATCATCGAGGCGATCGCGGTGAGGACATGTACACCGGTCTTGGGCACGAGAACCTCGATCGGGTCGAGGCCGATCGCCTCGCCGGTCACCACTCCCAGTGCCAAACCCGAAACGATGCCGGCCAGGGTCAGGACCACTCCCACCATTCGCCCGGCCGCAGTGAGCGGAAAGTTCGTCAGGGCGTCTTGGACAGACGAATACAGAGACTGAGTCGGCAGAAGCAGGACGATTCCGGCAGCAACAAGGTACTGCGGTGATTCGATGATGCCGAAGTTCCCGGCCACCATCGCCACCAGGGTCGCAATCGCCGCCTGCAGCGTGGTGATGAAGAAATTGGGCAGACTGGTGCGGCCGATGAACTTGCCGCTCTCCCGGATGAAGATCGCCATGACGATTCCGAGGACTGCTGTGATGGCTCCGCCGCCGAGCATCACGACGAGACTGCCGACCATCAGTCCCCAGGCTCCTGTGACGAACCAGTCCTGATAGGGACGTCGCTGCGACCTGATGGCGTCGAGGCGGCTGCGTGCATCGTTGAATCCGATGTTGCCCGCAACCAGATCGGTGACGAGCTTGTGCACGGAACCGAGCTTCGCGAAGTGGATGGATTCGCCCCGGTTGACGCGCATGACGGTCATGAGACGGCCATCAGAGGTCGAATAGTGCACGGTGAGGGTGTTCGAGGTCAGGTCCACCTGCGCAGTCGTCAGCCCGAAGGCCGCACAGGCCGCGATGACGGAGACTTCGATGTCGGAGGTGCCTGCGCCGGCGCGCATCATGATCGCGGCGATGTCGGCCGCGAGGTCGAGGACCATCCTGGCCTCGTCCTCGGCAGGCTCGTTGGCTTGCACCGGAGCCTTGTACGGGCTGCCTTTGAGGGCGGTGACGATCGGCACCGGCTGGGTGTTGACCGAGGCACCGGAGACGAGTCTGCCCACGGTGCGTCTGGCCACGCGCTGTGCGACCCGCTGAGAGGTGCCTCTTTGGTCGGCTTTCGGCTTCGACTTGGCTGTCGTCGCTTTCGCTGACTTCGGGCCTGCAGGGTCGACGTCCGCGGACTTCAGCGCTCCGGTCGGTGCTTCGCGCAGCTCCTGCAGGCGCTGCTGACGAGAGAGTTCGAGCAGTTCCTGCAACGCCGAGGATCCGGCCTCGGCCTGGTTCGCACCGTGCTCAGGTCCGGACGACGACTGGGCGTCGACCGGTACCTCGGCGGTGGGGGCCTCTTCTGTGCTGTCGTCCGTCACGGCTCACTGATGAGAGTCGGGCCGAATGGGTCCGCCACATCGGCAGAACCTGCTGCGGCGTCGAACTCGAAGACCTTGCGGCCGGAGACGAACACCTGATCGGCGCGGGAGTTCAGGTCGAGCGGGTCACCGGACCAGATGACGAGGTCAGCGTCGCGACCCGGTGCCAGTGAGCCGAGCCGGTCATCGAGGCCGAAGATCGCGGCCGGGTTGATGGTCAGAGCTTCGAGCGCGATGACCGGGTCGAGGCCTTCCTTGACGGCTAGGGAGGCCTCATGGATGAGGAAGTTGATGGGGATGACGGGGTGGTCGGTGGTCAGGGCGATGCGCACCCCGGCCTTGGCCAGGGCGCCCGCGGTCGCCAAAGTGCGATCGCGCAGCTCGACCTTCGACCGGCTGGTCATGAGGGGCCCGAGGATGACGTCGATGCCCTTGTCGGCGATGTAGTCAGCGATCTTGTGGCCCTCTGTGCCGTGGTTGATGACCAGTCGGTAGCCGAATTCCTCGGACAGCCGGATGGCCGTGGCGATGTCATCGGCGCGGTGGCAGTGCTGGTCGAATACGAGTTTTCGCTCAAGGACATCTGCCAGGGTCTCTTTGGCAAGGTCACGTTCGAAGGGTGTGCCTTCGGCTTCGGCGTGGGCCCGCTTCGCCAGGTAGTTCTGCGCATCGACGAAGGCGTCGCGGAAGATCTTCGCAGTTCCCATGCGTGTGGACGGGGTGACGTCCTTCTCACCGTAGACGCGCTTCGGGTTCTCTCCCAGTGCGGACTTCACGGACAGATCCTGCGTCACGAGCATCTCGTCGACGATCCGACCCCAGGTCTTGACGAAGGCGGTGCGCCCGCCGATCGGATTGCCGGATCCTGGCTTGATGAGCGCCGAGGTGACTCCCCCGCGCAGTGCGTCCTTGAACCCGAGGTCACTCGGGTCGATGCCGTCGAGAGCACGCACGCCGGCACCATTGGGATTCGTCATCTCGTTCGTATCGTCACCTGACCAGCCCTCGCCATCCTCATGGACGCCGAGGTGGCCGTGGGCTTCGATGAATCCCGGCAGGACCCAGCGGCCCCCAGCGTCGATGACCTTCGTGCCGGCTGGCAGATCCTGTGCGGCGCCAGCGCCGGATTCCACTGAGGTGATGGTTCCGTCCGAGACCAGGATCGTGCCGGATTCGATCGGTTCGACACGTCTGCCGTCGGCGTCTGCGATGGGCACAATCCGAGCATTGGTGATGGCGAAATCAGTGATCTCGGGAACCGGAACCGAACGATACATTGTGCTCCTTCTGCAGTGACCTTCAAAGATGAGATCCGTGTCGATTCGAGTCTACGCCAGGCGCTCGGCACTGGTCACGACGCGGTGCCGCCGGGGTCTTCTGCAGTCTGATCCGTTTCCAGCAAGGCAGTCCGACCTGATTCCGGCAAGGCCGATTCAGTATAGTTCGGAGTCAGAGAACCAATGAGAGAAGGACCCTGCGATGCTCCAGACAATCACGTCATATGTCGCGATCGGCGACTCCTTCAGTGAAGGGCTGATGGACCATGACCCCAACCAAGAGGACCGGTACTTGGGATGGGCCGATCGTCTGGCCGGCAAGCTCGTCGACTCCCCCGTGGGCAGTTCCGAGCTCACCTACGCCAACCTGGCCATCCGCGGGCGTCTCCTCGATCGGATCATCGATGAGCAGGTGCCCAAGGCACTCGCCCTCAAACCCGACCTGGTCAGCTTCTGCGGCGGCGGCAATGACTGCCTGCGCCCGACGGCCGACATCGATGACCTGGCCGATCAGTTCGAACGCGCCGTCGTCGCCTTCCGCGAGGCCGGCATCGAGGTGCTCATGTGCAACGGCTTCGACACGGAGATCAGCTCACCTCTGATCCGCGCCGTACGTCCGCGCGTGGGCATCTACAACACCCACCTGTGGTCGATCGCTCAGCGTCACGGCTGCCACATGATCGACGTCTGGGGCCTGCGACCCCTCTACGCCGGCGAGAATTGGGCCGATGATCGGATCCACCTCTCACCCAAAGGCCACGACCTCGTCGCCGATCAGGCACTGGCCACCCTGGAGAGCGGACATTCGCTGCCCGTGACAGGGTTCGCGATGCCAGCACGCCCGACGCGGCCGATCCGCGCCGCAGTCAGCGAGGAGTCGAAATGGGCCCGTGAGCACTTCGCCCCCTGGGTAGGTCGGCGCCTGCGCGGCCAGTCCTCGGGCGACAAGCTCGGTGCGAAGCTTCCCGAACTGACTCGCGTGCGCAAACCCGAATGACCGCGAACGAGCCAACTGCGAAGGCGAACGAACCCTCGATGAACGACGACAGTCCTTCCACAAGTTCGATGCGGCAGGACGAGCGCTTTGCCGCCTTGGGTGACGCCGGTGCCGATCTCGGCTCGAAACGGGCGGCCAACCGGAGTGAGTACGGAACCGAGTCCGATCAGTTCCTTGAGGTCTACGGCGACCCGGGCACCGCCTCGGCGACGGTGATTCTCGTCCACGGCGGCTACTTCCGTCAGCGCACGGATCTCGCCCATGCCCGACCCATGGCCCTTGCCCTCGCCGAGGCGGGGGTGCTGTGCGTCCTCATCGAATACCGGCGCTCGGGTGGGCAGCCCAACTGCCTCGATGACGTCGCCGCCGCCATTGCCTTCGCATGCGGCTCACTGTCGCACTGGGGTGTGAACGCACGGGCACGGAACAATCTCGTCGTGACCGGCCACTCCGCCGGTGGGTGCCTGGTGCTGGCTTGGGCGAGCCACCTCGGCGAGGACGGACCTGGGTTCCGGCTCAGACCCTTGGCGCCGATCACCGACCTATTCCGGGAGGTGGAGGACGAGCTGGGCGACGGCGCGGTGCTCGACTACATGGGTGCGCGGCCGGAAGAGAATCTAGCGGCGTATCTGCGCGAGGATCCGCGTTCTCGAGTGCTGCTCATCCCCTCTCGGGTGGATCTGCGCATCCTCCACGGCGACCGGGATCAGACGGTCGACATCGATTTCTCACGGACGTTCCCGGCCCGGCTGACCATCGCCGAGGGCGCCGATCACGCTGACCTCGTCGATCCCGATTCGCCCTACTTCCCGCTTGTGGTCGACACGCTGCTGAGCTGAATCGACCCAGGGCGGGCTGCATCGACGTCTGTTGAACGACGCCGGCTCCGGCTCCGGCCAAAGTGCACCGATGTGTACCGGTCACCTGCCGGCGGCGATCTCTCTGACGTGGGCACGTGCCGGTTCTGCCAGACTGCGGGACAGTTGAGCGAAGAGTTCGACGCTCCTCATGCCGGGCCAGTTCGCGGGCAGGGCGCTGGGTGGAAGGCCCGGATCGACGTAGGGGATCGTCTTCCAGTCGTCGACGCAGCGCAGCCACAGGACGAATGCTTGACGGGGTTCGGGCTGCGTTGCTGAACCGGTGTGTTCTGCAACCGTTGCGTGCGACGCTGAGCTCTCTGCGTGCGGCGCTTTCGGCGCTGAGCTCTCCATGCGCGACGCAGAGTGCTCGTACCGACCAAGGAATTCGGTGTGCCGGGCAGCCAGCGTGTCCAGCTCCCACCATCTCGCCGCCGCCTGGGCGAAGGGCTCGGCCGTCAGCGGTGTCTGCGTGAGGAAGATCGTCGCCCGGTTTCGGACCTCAAGCGTCTCCAGCGCGTCTTCGACCTCGGCGCGCAGGTGTCCGGGGGCGATCCACAGACCGTCGATGACTGCACCGAATCCCAGTCCCATGAGTGCTCGACGCAGCTGCACCCGTTTCGACCGGTCCACCTCGGGCAGGGAGTAGGACACCAGGCACCAGGGTTCGTCATCCCTCTGCCCGCGGTAGGAGAAGATCCTCCGGTCACCTCGTTCGAGGTCGGTCACGGCCGCCGGGTCCAAACGATATCCGGCCACGGTGCCGCGCTTGTCGGGAATGAGCAGCCCTTTGCCTTTGAGTCTCGACACGGCGCTGCGCGTCGAGGAGTTCGAGACGCCGACAGCGGCGAGGAGGTCAAGCAGAGCCGCGACCCGGATCCACCCACCCAGGTCTCGCAGATGGAGTCCGACGAAGGTCCGCAGCAAGGAGGTGGGGCTGCCGGACGTGTGATCGAGATCCACGATCGGACTCAGAGCCCCGGACAGCCGGTCGCGGAATTCTGGCCGCCGGTCGCGGTGCCGGGTCCGTTTTCGATGCCGGTGCGGATGTCGAAGAGCTCGGGGAAGAAGGTGAGGTCAAGTGCCTTCTGCAGGAAGCCGACGCCGCTCGACCCGCCGGTGCCTCGCTTCATTCCGATGATCCGCAGCACCGTGCGCATGTGCCGGTAGCGCCAGAACTGGAAGTTCTCCTCCAGATCCACGAGCTCTTCGCAGCTCTCGTACTCCAGCCAGTAGTCCTGCGGGTTCTCATAGATGATCCGGAAGGTGTCGAGAAGCTCTTCATCGAAGGTGTGCGCCACGCTCACATCTCTGTCCAGAAGTCGCTGCGGAACCGGAAGGCCGCGGCGGGCGAGGGCACGCAGGAACTCGTCGTAGACGCTTGGCTCGTTGAGGTATCTTTCGAGTTGCGCACGGGCCTCGGGCTCACCGTCGAAGACCTGCAGCATGCCGGCGTTCTTGTTCCCGAGAAGGAATTCCACGGCCCGGTACTGCCAGGACTGGAAGCCAGATGACTGGCCCAGTTCATCGCGGAAGCCGACGTATTCGCTCGGTGTCAGGGTTGCAAGCACCGACCACTGCTCGGTCAGGGTCTTCTGGATGTGCTTGACTCGGGCGATGCGTTTGAGGGCCAGCTGGAGCTGGTTGCCCGCGATGAGGCGGCGTGCGTCGAGAAGTTCGTGGATGACGAGCTTGAACCACAGCTCAGTGGTCTGGTGCTGAATGATGAACAGCAGCTCGTCGTGGTGGACCGGTTCGCTGACGGGGTGCTGGGACGTCAGCAGGCGGTCGAGGCTGAGGTAGGAGCTGTAGGTCATCGTCGACCGCAGGTCCGTGTGGATGCCGTCTTCGAGATCCCGTTCGTTCTTGGCCGCGGTGGAGTCGTCATGAGTCATGACAAGCAGTCTATTGCAATCTACGTCCGCACGGACTGAGTCTGCAACATCAACTCGCCCCGGGCCTACGCCGCTCGGGGGCAGCGATCTCGCGCACCTGTTCGACGAGGCTCTTCCACTCCCCCGGCATCTCGGCCTCGCCGAAGCGCACAAGGCCGAAGCGACTCTCGATCACATAGACATACCTGTCAGCCCCGGCACCGCAACCACCGGCAGTCTGCGAAGTCGCGTCGCCCTGCCACGGGAGTTGTGCCACTTTCGGACCGATCTCCTCCCGATGCTCACTCGAGTCGATATCAAGGTCCCAGACGAGCAGCAGCCCGCCGATCCCACCGCTGCGCTCGACGACGAGGTGGCCGAAGCCGTCGCTGCGGCCACTGCTCCCATCGCTCGCACCGGCCGAGTCGCTCGGACGAGGAGCCTCCTCACTCACCAGCTGCTCCCCACGTTTCCGCGACCTGCGCCACGGGTGACTCCCACTGCGCCCCAGCTTTGGACGAGCGCGTCATGAACGTCGGACCCCTCTCCGAACTGGGCGACCGCCTCGGCGATGGTCAGGGCCGCGAAGCCAGAGAAATCGGTGCGCGTGGTGATGTCGGATCCGGTCAGCACGGCGAACCACACCTGCCCCACGGTCTCCCATGCTGGGCCACCGAGGCGGGTGGCGGCGAGCGCGAAGGCGCGGTTGGGGATGCCGGAGTTGAGGTGGACACCGCCGTTGTCCGACTCAGTGGTGACGAAGCGGTCCATGTGGTCAGGCTGCGGGTCCGCGCCGAGGACATCATCGTCGTAGGCGGTGCCGGGCGCAATCATCGAACGCAGCGCTGTGCCGGAGACCGCGGGGGTGAAGATGCCTGCGCCGATGAGCCAGGTGGCATCCCCCGCATCCTGCCCGGAGTCGTGCTGTTCGGTCAGGGCCCCGAAGACGTCGGCGCAGTGCTCATTGAGCGCACCGGGCTGCCCGAGGTACTCGAGGTCGGCTGTGTGGCTGATGACGCCATGGCTGAGCTCGTGGCCGATGATCGACAGCGACCCGGTGAAGCCGGTGAAGACCTCGTCGTCGCCGTCACCGAAGACCATGAGCCGACCATCGAAGAAGGCGTTGTCATAGTCCTGGCCGTAGTGGACGCTGGCAATGAGCGGCATCCCTTTGCCGTCGAGCGAGTTGCGATCGAAGGCCTCGGCGAAGAGTGAGTAGGAGGCCCCGAGCCCGTCATAGGCCTCGTTGACCGCCTCGTCTGACACCGACTGCTCGCCCTCGCTGCGAACGAGGACTCCCGGCAGGGTCTCGGTGCCCTGCGCGTCGTGGATGAGTCGGTTCACCCCAGCACTGGCACCGATGACCTGAGAGTGCCTCGCACCCCGGGAGTCCTGGACTCCCCCATCGGGCTTGGCCACCGGCGTATACCGCAGCCCCTCGGCACGTAAGTTGCGACAGGACTCGTCGGAGACCTGACAGCTGCGTGCAGCACGGGCGGCACGAGGGAACTTCTCGCCTCCGCGTTCGGCGATCGCATCGAGCAGGTAGGGCGGGATGACATGTCGAAGACTCATATGACCAGGGTGCCACTTCTGCTGGTGCAACGAATGGAAAATCGATGCAAACTTTTCCTTGCAAAGAATTCTTTGCAAGCGTATCTTTGCAATATGGCTGAAGAATCAGACTCTCCGACACCGATCCGAACCCTTGGGCCCGAAGCACTCAAGGGGCTCGCACATCCGCTGCGAGTCGAGATCTACGACGCACTGTCCAAGTTCGGTCCGCAGACGGCGACGAGTCTGGCCAGCAGGCTCGGCGAGTCGACAGGTTCGACCAGCTACCACCTGCGTCAGCTCGCCCGCCACAACTTCATCCACCAGGTTGAGGGCATCTCCGGCGGGCGAGCGAAGTGGTGGGACCGCTCCCCGGGTGCGATCGATGTCAGCCGAAACGCCGCCAAGGAAGACCCCTCTGCCAGCGCCTCGACCGGCTTCATCCTGCGTGAGTGGACCAGAAACCGCACTCGTGCGCTTGAGGACTTCGTCGACGCTCTCAACTCGGACGATCTGCTGCCCGATGCATGGGCCGATGCCGCGGCGATCGACACGAGCAATGTGCATGTCACGCCTGCTCAGCTGCGGGAGATCAACGACCGGGTGCACGAAGTGATCGACGCCGTCGTCACGGAGTTCCGCGGTCGAAACGACCCCGGATCCCGTCCCGTGCAGATCCAGTTCAACGCCTTCCCCCTGACCGATGGAGAGGAAATTCCATCATGAGCACCCTCATCTATCCGATCCGACCGCAGACCTTCCCACGAGGGCCCGGCAGAATCGTCGAGCGCACAACAACCACCACCCGTGAGATCTTCCTCGATGACGCGCGGGCAACGATGCTCCGAGCAGGACCAGCTTCCCCGCACGGCCCCGAAATGGCAGCCCAGCCGCAGTCGTCCCCATCGGACATGCGACTTCGCGGACTCAGTCGGGCCATGATTCGCCTCGGCGTGTGGCTGATTGAAGCGGGCCGCAGGCATGCTCTTCGCCCCGCAGCACGCGCGGACGAGATCGCCCGCAGGCTCGAAGATGCGAAGGACCGCGACATGAGGCATTTCATCGGCCCTCCGAACTGAGCTTAGGCTCCCGAACTCACGCCCTCACCTCGGCGCCGGTGGACGATTCATCCCCCGTCGGCGTTGCCACGATGAGGGTGATGACGATGATGATCATGAAGAATGTCGTAAGGAAGGTCGGGATCGGGATGATCGGATCCAAGAGCACCAGCACCGCGCAGGCAGGAACGACGATGTTGACGACCCTGCCGGCATTGGCCCTGATCGCCAGCACCCACACGCCGAGGACGAAGACCGCGATCGGGACCGCGATCATGAAGGCACCGAGCAGCGGATTGATTTCGCTGTGGCTCAGCTGCGAGTCGACTTCGACGCCCACTCCGGCAGAGAACGCACCAGCGGCGGCGAAGACGAAGTAGTGGCCGTAACCGTAGGTGAGGGTTCTGCGAATCGATGACACCGCCCGGTGATGGGGCGGCCAGAAGTAGATCCACCACATGGATGCGGTGACGACGAGGCAGAGCGAGCCCAGGGTCACGAGAGGAATCACTTCACCGTTGTCCGCGAAGGCTCCGAAGATGGCATTGGCGGAGGCGAGCAGGCTTTCACCGAGGAGGATGATCGTGAACAGCCCGTAGCGCTCCGTGATGTGATGCGGATGCCACGGCGTCGAGCCGCGGATCTCGGCGATGACAGGAACGCTGAGCTCGACGAGCACCAGGAGGGCGAAGCAGACCAGCGCCATCCCCTGCGGCTCAATGGCGAGCCACGCGATCCACAGCACTTGGGCGAGACCGATTCCGCATGCGTAGAAGATCGTCGCACGCCGTGCGGGACCTGCCCTCCGTGATGCGCGCAGCCATTGGGCGATCATGACGATGCGCATGAGGATGTAGCCGAGAACGACGATGGTGAACTCGCCGTCGACGAAGGCGGGCTCGATACCCGCAGCCAGGATGAGCACTCCACCCATCTGTACGACGGTCATCACGCGGTAGAGCCAGTCGTCGTTGTCGAACGACGTACCGAACCAGGTGAAGTTCATCCACGCCCACCAGACGGCGTAGAAGATCATGAGGTAGGCGACCAAGCCGTCACCGAGGTGCCCCTCGGCGACGCTGTGATGGAGCTGGGTCGCAGCGATGCTCACCGCGATGACGAAGGTGAGGTCGAAGAAGAGTTCGAGCGAACTCGCAGTGCGACCGTGCTCACCGGGGTCGCGAGGGCGCAACGGTTCGAGGCGGAATCGGCTGGGACTCGTGGGGGTGTTCACATCGAGGGCTTTCGTGCTTGGGCCGGGCAACGGCAGGTGCATGACAGACTGGCTGGGAACAGCTTAGGGTCAACGCGTCAAAGCCACCAGACCGGTGTCACCAAGCGCTCTGCGCAACGTGGGCCAGCCCCAGGCCGAAGACGAGATTGAGACCGAGCAGCCACGACCTGGACCTGTCAGGAACAGCTGCCAGGGAAACGAGCAGCCACGGCACCATGAACAGCCAGATGCGCTCGACCTCCGCCCTGCTCATATTCGACAGGTCGGCGGCCACAACCATGACCACAGCTGACGAAGCAAGGAGAACCACCACGCGCAGCCGGCGGTCAGCTTCGCTCGAGTGCGCAGCCTCATTCGAGTGCGCAGCTTCATTCGAGTGCTGCGAGAACATCGCCCGACGGGAGCCCCTCGCCGTTTCGACGATTCCCGCCCCGATGCCTGGACCTGTCGCGCAGATGAGAGCCGCGAGGTTCGCCCACATCCAATACGTGGGAGGCCGAGAGGACGCGAACCCGTCCCAGTACCGCTGGCTGAGCGCCGGGTAGGCCTCCCACCAGAAGAATCCAGCGACGGTGAAGACGCCGACGACGAGCAGCGCCCCACCGATGACCCACGGCAGCGGGCGAATGGACCGTGCCGCGGCGAACACGGCGAGGACCACGGCCCCGAGGAGCGGGAAGCCGTAATTCATATAGGTTCCCAATCCGAGCATGAGACCCGACACCACTGACCAACCGACCGCGGGCCACCCGACCGCCGGCCACCCGACACGAACCCGCGAGGTGACCGCGGGGCGTCCCCCCTCCACCCGCGAACGCACCGCCATTGCAGCGCTGAGCGCAGCGATCGCCCACGCGCCCACGGCCGCGAACACAGCGTCGGCAGACACGGCCGACCAGATCGCGGCGGGCGCCGTGGCAAGGAATGGTGCGAGGATCCGAGCGCGGGCCTCGATACCGAGGTTCCTGCACGTGCACATGATCGCGAGGGGAATGGTCGCCGCAATCAGGGTGACAACGAGTCCGATGGCGTACGTCGAGCTCAACCCCAGAGAGACGAGGAGAGCGAAGAAGAGCACGGCTCCCGGCGGGTGACCTGCGAGGTGGACAGGAAGATTGTGGGCACTGGCCAGGGGGATCCGGTCGACGTACCTGGTGAGCAGCGACGATGCACCGGAGAAGAAGCCCTCGTCCGCGATCTGGCGTGCGGTCGGCAGATACTCCGCGTCGCTCTCAAGCTCTCCACCAAGATGAGAGAGCCCGTCGATCGCGTCGAGGGCGAGCATCCATGCCGCGGAGACGAGAGCGGTGAGCATCAGAAGCATTCGCCACGGCAGCCGTTGGGCGGCCCGGAATCCCCAGACTCCGACGGAGACCGCGATGGCCACCGCAGCAATGCTTCCGATTCCCACTCGAGGTCGGAATTCGGCGAACAGGGGCGGGAGGCTCAACACCTTGACGTCCACCCCAGTCACGAGTGGGAACACGATCGCGGCGGCCACGAGGGCCAGAGCCGCCAGCACGCCGCCGAACCCGGGCCACACACCCCCGCGCTTCACCCCCGGGACACTTCCCCTGCCGCAGGCTCCTGCGACGCGTGGGCATCGCGCATCGGGGCCCTCGCGAATTCGGCCATGCCCTCGGCGAAGCCGATGCGCGGCACCCAATCCATCTCGGTCCGGATGCGCGCCGCCGAGGCGGTGATATGGCGAACATCGCCGAGGCGGTACTCGCCGGTGACGATGGGCGCGCCACCGCCCAGAGTCTCGGCCAGGGTGAGCGCCATCTCTCCAACGGTGTGGACGTCTCCGGTCGCGACGTTGAAGGCTCGCACCGAACCCGCTGCCTGTCCCTGAGACCAGTCGAGACCGGCGAGATTTGCGCGGGCGACGTCGCTGACGTGGATGAAGTCGCGGCGCTGCTTCCCGTCCTCAAACACTCGGGGTCTGTTGCCTGCTTTGAGGACGGAGCGGAAGATCGAAGCCACTCCGGCATAGGGGGTCCCCTGCGGCATATTGGGTCCGTACACATTGTGATAACGCAGGAGAACGGCCCGGCCTCCAGTGGCGCGGGCCCACGAGGCGGCGAGGAATTCCTGACCGAGCTTGGTCGCCGCGTAGACATTGCGGGGATCGCACGCTCCGTCCTCGGTGATGAGATCCGGGAGCAGCCGTGTGCCGGTGCGCGGTGACATGGGATCGAAGCGTCCGGCGTCGAGGTCGGCCCGGCTGCGCAGATCGGCGGCGATCGGCCCCTTCTCGTCACGGTAAGCCCCCTCGCCGTAGATGACCATGGACGAGGCGAGGACGAGGTCCTTCACACCATGTCGTGCCATCGCTGCGAGCAGAACGGAGGTTGCCAGTTCGTTGCTCGCGACATAGTCGGGACTGTCGGAGAAATCGACACCCAGGCCGACCTTCGCGGCCTGATGACTGACAGCATCGACGCCCGGGAGGACACGGTCAAGGACACCGGGATCCGCGACATCGCCGTGGACGACGCGGACGTGGCGATCCGTGAACTCCGTTCCGAATCGGGCCAGCAAACGTGGCGAGGTCAGCGCAGAAGCATGAACGTCGGAGCGGAAGTTGTCGAGGACGGAGACCTGCCAACCGGCGCGCAGTGCCGCGGCGACAACCTCGGCGCCGATGAATCCGGCCCCTCCGGTCACGAGCAGGTGCGGGGCGGTCTCATGCATCGGAGGCCACCGTATGGGTCAGGATCGCTCGGATGGTCTCAGCAGGCACAAGCTGCGGCGGCCTGTAGTCCGCGTCGATGGCCGCGACGATCGCGGACAGGGCGGCGATGATTCGAGGTTCGGCCGCACGCAGGCGGTCGAGGACCACGCTCGCGTCGACCGCCTCGGCGAGATTCTGCCCGGCGTCGAAGTCGGTGACGAATGAGAGGTTGACGATCCCCATGCCGAGCTCCCCCGCGAGGGCGGCCTCCGGGTACTGGGTCATGTTGACGATATCGCCGCCGGATTCGCGCAGGAGCCGCGACTCGGCCCGGGTGGAGAACCGAGGGCCTTCGATGACGGCGGTGGTCCCGGAGTCGGGGACCGCCTCGCCGAGCGCGCGCACGGCCGTTCGGGCTTTGGCAACGAGGTCGGGGGTGAAGGGATCGGAGAACGGCAGGTGGACGACGAGGCCACCACCCGAGTAGGTCGAGGCCCGGCGAGTGGTGCGGTCGAGCATCTGATCAGGGATGACGAAACTACCGATGGGCATGTCGGGGTTGATTGAGCCCACGGCGCTCGACGATACGACGGTTCTGACTCCGAGTGAGGCCAGTGCCCACATGTTCGCGCGGTAGTTGATCTCGTGCGGGGCGAGCGCATGCCCGGCTCCGTGGCGGGGGAGGAAGGCGATGGGTGTGCCGTCGAGATCACCGAGAGTGATCGTGCCGGATGGCGGGCCGTAGGGTGTGTCGATACGACGATCGATGCGCTCCGATGGGGCGAGGAGCTCATAGAGCCCCGATCCGCCGATGACGGCGATGCGCGGACTTGGCTCCGCGGCCGCGGCCTCGCCGAGGCGGTCCTCCGTGGGGTTCATATGTGCTCCTTCTTCTCTCTCGTGTCCGTTCATTGTGTCGCGGCCGAGAGTGGGCACGAGGTGGGAAATGCTTACGAGACGATGACAACCTGGCCACCGATGTCCTCGGACCGTAAGAAAATCCGAGCACAGCGCCGACGGTGCGTCCCTAGTCTCGAACCATGTCCGCTCACGATCCTCGAATTCCCGGAGATGAACAGCCGCCGGTCAACACCGACTCGAGCGGAGGCTCGCGCTTCGAGAGTGCACGGAACGCGGTGTCGTCGAAGCTTGCACCCTCCGACCCGGTCCGCGGTCCCCGCACCGCAGTCGTCGTCGGTCGCCTGCTCGGACTCGTCTTCGCGGTCTGCTTCGTCACCGGCCTCTTCAGCCACTTCCTTCAGGATCCCCTCTCCTGGATGCGCTTGGCCACTCGTCCTGTCACGATCTATCAGATCACCCAGGGCGTGCATGTGGCAGCGGGCCTGGCATCGGTCCCCCTGCTCCTGGCGAAGCTGTGGACCGTCTTCCCACGTCTCTTCACCTGGCCGCCGATCACCTCGTGGGTTCATCTCCTCGAACGGGCTCTCATCGGGGTGCTCGTCTCTGCGAGTCTCCTCGAACTCACGATCGGCGTCATGAACATCTACCACTGGTACGGCTGGCCGTTCTCGTTCCGCTCCACCCACTATGCGCTGGCCTGGGTGATCGTCGGCACGCTGCTTGCCCATGTCTCTTTCCAACTGCCGAAGATCATCGAGCACTGGCGGATCCGGCCCCGCACCGTCGAGCTCGATCGCCGTCTCTTCCTCGCTTCCGTCCTCACCGCGACGGGGGCCATCGTGGCCTTCACCGCCGGGCAGTCGACGAAGGTCTTCGCAGGCATCAACCTCTTCGGTCCACGCAGGTACGGAGAAGGGCCGCAGGGACTGCCGGTCAATCGCACCGCTGACGCGGCGGATGTGCTCACCACCGCCGTCGACCCCGAATGGAGGCTCGACGTCAGCGGACCGGGGGTGTGGCAGCGGTTCACCCGTGACGAACTGCTGGCGTTGCCGCAGACGGAGGCGGTCATTCCGATCGCCTGTGTCGAGGGCTGGTCGACCACCGCTTGGTGGAAGGGCGTGGCGCTGCATGAGGTCCTCAGCCGTACGGGAATCGACCCGAATTCGCGGATCAGAGTCTCGAGCCTGCAGACCAGGGGCGGATATGCCACCAGCGAGATGGGCCCGGAATTCGCCTCCGACGATCTCACACTCATCGCCTTGGAGCTCAACGGCGAGGTCCTCGACCTCGATCACGGGTACCCCGCTCGCATCATCGCGCCCGGTCGACCCGGTGTCCTGCAGACGAAATGGATTTCGAGCATCGAGGTGATCGCATGACTGTGGCTCTGAGAACCTCTCTTGTTCTCATCGGTATCGGCATTGCGTCCTATGGCGCCGTCCTCGTGCTCGCCCGCTTCGGTCTCGACCAGATCATCGGACTCGCCACCTGGTTGGCGGCGGCCGTCGTCCTCCACGACTTCATCCTCGTACCCATCGTGACGCTCATCGCTCGGTTCGCCTTCGGCCAGAAGACGAGTTCTTTGGCTGACTCAGGCTCTGCTGAGTCAGGCTCTGACTTCCGGCCGAATCCTGGTTCTCGCCGGCTCGCGATCGTCCGCGCACTGCTCGTCGCGGCGAGCCTCATCTCGGTAGTCGTCGTGCCGGAGATCGTGGCGTTGGGCCGCGGTGTTGCGAATCCGACGATTCTGCCCGGCGACTACGCCCACAATCTCCTGTGGCTGTGGGCGTTCGTCGTCGCGGCTGTCGCAGCAGTCCTCGGCATCGGCCTCATCGCCGCACGTCTCAGGCGCTGAGAGCCACGAACGTGCGCACGCCGGCAGCTTCGGCGTCAGCAGCTTCGGCGTCGGCTCCTGCCTCGTTGCCACCTTCGCCATCACCTCCCACGCTCCAGCGCGCCTCGACCTGCAACCCCACCTCGGCGGCGATCCGGGTGAGCGGACCGGCACCGATCTGAGCCCAAGGGAAGGGTTCGCTCGATCGACCGCAGCGGTCGCGCACCTCGGCGAGGAAGCAGCGTTCTTCCCCCTCCCCGGCCGAGGTCTCGACGATGACGAGCCCCTGTGGGTTGACGAGGAGGCGGGCACGGTTGAGCAGGGCACGTGGGTCGCCGCCGATGCCGATGTTCCCGTCGAGGAGCAGCGCGGTCCCCCATTTCCCTTCCAAGGGCAGGGCGTCGTTGATGTCGTGGCGCAGGACCGGCAGCCCCGAAACGTGGGCCATCGCCACGGCGGTCGCCGACACATCGATGCCCAGGGCGAAGCGCCCGGACACAATCGCGGCCCGAACCATTCGGCCGGGACCGCAGCCTAAGTCGATGACGGAACCGGCGCTGTGTTCGATGACGCTGAGGTCGGCTGCATCGGCCTCCGCGGTATAACGATCGACGTCCATGATCGTCGTCGCGGCAGAGGCTGCGCTGCACGCAGCGCCAGGGGCGCAGACTGTTGGATCCGGAATCTCGCCGGCCCTTCCTGCCGTGATTGAGGTGTCCCCGACTGCACGGAGGGTCAGTGCCCCGCCGCCCAGCAGCGAGCGCTCATACGGGTGGGCTCCTCCGTGACCGAAATAGGTGGGCTGCGCCGTGAGAGTCATGATGCCCTCGTTCCCAGTACCGTTCCGGGCAGCAGTCGGGCCGCGGCATCGAGGTCATCGATCGTGTCGATGTCACGCAGGCTCGGCAGGATCGCCGTCGCCAGGCCAGCGTCGATGAGCCGTGCGTACTGGATCGCCCCAGTGTCGCCACGCGACATCGGCACCCCGCGCACAACGTCACCGTCGGGTTCGCGCAGTCCCAGAGCCCAGAATCCACCGTCGACGGCGGGACCGAACCAGGCATCACATCCCTCTGGCCAATTGCGACTCACGGTTTCGAGCACCAGGGGATCGAGATGCGGGGAATCCATTCCGATGAGGACGCTCGGTCCGCTGCAGACGTCGAACACCGCGCCAATCCGCTCATCGAGTCCGCCACGAGCCTGCTCGATGACATCCCAGCCGTCGAAGTCGCGGGGCAGTGAGTCACCGTCGAAGCAGAGGATCTTCCGCGTCCATTCGAAGGACTCGACGGCGGTGGCGGTGATGTCGATGCAGGCGGCGGCGATATCGGCGGCGGCCTCGAGGCTGAGCGGCGGGTGCAGGCGGGTCTTGACCTGTCCCGGAATGCACTCCTTCGCGAGCATGATGAGTGTCGTCAAGAGGGGATCTCCTTGATCATTCGGGTCATATCGGCGATCGCGGTGAGCGTGCCCTTCAGCGTGCCGGTCACCTTCGAACGCCCGGTCCTCGGCCGGTAGCTCACGGGCACCTCATCGACTCGCAAACCCGCCAGGTGGGCGCGCAGCACCATTTCGAGGGGATAGCCGCTGCGGCGATCGTGCAGGTCGAGATCGAGCAGTGCCGCTCTGCGTATGGCGCGCATGGGTCCGAGATCGTGGAGTTCCAGACCGGTGCGTACGCGGATGAGTCCGGACAGTACGCGGTTGGCGATTCTCGCGTGGACCGGCCAGGCCCGCAGATTTGTGGCGCGGCGTCGACCGAGCATGAGATCGGCCTCTCCCGCCAACACAGGTCCACTCACCCGGCCGAGCTCGGCGAGGTCGAAGGACCCGTCCGCGTCACAGATCGCAACCACCTCGGCCGTTGCCGCCATCACCCCAGCCTGCACTGCCGCGCCGAAGCCTCGCCGGGATTCGACGATCACCTGGGCACCAGAAGCCCGGGCAACCTCGGCGGAGGAATCGGTCGATCCATTGTCGACGACAATGGCATGCACACCGGGCGAAAGGCTCCCGAGAACTCCGGGCAGGGCACGCGCTTCGTTGAGACACGGCAGAATGAGGTCGATGGGCGCCGCGGGGGTCGGCTGCGAAGATTTCGGCATACGTCGAGACTAGGTATCTGGCCCCTCCACAGACGGTCGAGAAATCTTACGAAACAGGGACAAACCGCCCCCTCGCAACGGTTTCGGGGCTCGGCCCGGGGTTCGGGTTCTTAGACTGAGGCCATGACTCATGCACCTGCGAGCTCTCCCCTGCGCGACCGCAGGCTCCTCCTCGTCGAGGACGACCCGACCGTCGCCGAGGTTGCCCGCAACTATCTGCGCGCCGCCGGGTTCCTCGTCGACGAGGTCACCGATGGGTTCCAAGCCCTCGACGCCGTCGCAGAGGGGGTTCCCGACCTCGTCGTGCTCGACCGGAAGCTGCCGGGCATCGATGGGACAGAGGTGTGCCGTCGTCTGCGGACCTTCTCAGACGTTCCGGTGCTCATGCTCACCGCGCTCTCGGCCACGGAGGACCGGATCGACGGCTTCGAATCCGGGGCCGACGACTACCTGACGAAACCGTTCTCCCCGCGAGAACTCGTCCTGCGTGTGGGGTCGATCCTCAAACGCACCGTCGACGAGGCGGCTCCAGAGGTCCCCTTCAGCCTGGGCCCGTTCCGACTCGACGTCTCCGCCCGGAAGGTGAGCCGCAACGGGGTTCCCCTCGATCTTTCGGCACGCGAATTCGATCTCCTCGCCTTCTTCCTCAAGCACCCGCACCAGGTCTTCGATCGTGAGGCCCTTCTCAAGTCCGTGTGGGGGTGGGAGATCGGCGACCTGTCGACCATCACCGTGACCGTGCGCCGGTTGCGAGCGAAGATCGAAGACGACCCTTCCCAGGCGAAGCACCTGGCCACGGTGTGGGGAGCCGGCTACCGCTTCGACGTTGAGGAGGTGAGCTGATGCTCCTGCCGCTTCCGGAGATGTCCATCATCTTTCTTGTCGCGATCGGCTGTTCTGTGGTCATCGGTGCACTCGGCGTCGTTGCACTGTGGCTGTTCCGACGTCGATCGCTGAGAGCTCGACTCGTCATCATTGTGGCGACGACGCTGTCGTCCGTACTCGCCGGCATGATCGCTATCTCCGCGGCCATGTATCTGTCTGAACACGACCTCTACGTGTTCTTCACCGTCGCCTTCGCCTCCTTCCTGTCGACGATGGTCGTGACGTGGGTGCTCGGCCGGCTCATCGCCCGGGAGTACCGCGACCTCAAGACCCTGAC
This sequence comes from Brevibacterium sp. AGC70, assembly GCF_057334195.1. NCBI lineage: Bacteria > Bacillati > Actinomycetota > Actinomycetes > Micrococcales > Brevibacteriaceae > Brevibacterium > Brevibacterium sp. AGC70. The sequence goes on from NZ_JBHFIH010000013.1 coordinate 222,850, forward strand.
GGCCGAAGTCGGTGAGGGACGTCGCCTCGGTGCCAGCCATGACCCCAAGGACGTCTCCGAGACCGCTCAGGTGAAGGCCGAACTCATCTCCACGAGCCAGAAGCTCGCTGATGCCCGAGATGAGGTGGCGGCCCTCGACCGGTCGCGCAGAGAACTCATCGCGTGGATCGCACATGACCTGCGGACTCCGATGGCGGGGCTCAAGGCCATGGCCGAGGCGCTCGAAGACGGAATGGTCGACGATCCCACCAGGTACCACGAGAAGATCAGGCTGCAGGTGGATCGGCTCTCACACATGGTCGACGATCTGTTCGCCCTGTCGCGAATACAGTCGGGCAATCTCGAGCTCGACAGCATCGAGATCAGCCTCTACGACCTGGTCTCAGACACTGTGGCCGATCTGCGTCCGATCGCCGAGTCCAAGGGAATCTCGGTGGAGGCGCTGGGCCTCCAGGACGTCGTGGTGACCGGTGATCCCAGGGAGCTGACCCGCGTGGTCGAAAACCTGTTGATGAATGCCCTGCAGCACTCTCCCAAGAATGCCGAGGTCGTGCTGGAAACGAGTCGGAACGGTCAGCAGCAGGCCGTGCTCACGGTCAGCGACGCCGGCGGAGGTGTCCCGAACGCGGCCCTGACCGAAATCTTCGTCACCGGTTGGCGCGGCACCCCTTCACGAACTCCGGAAGACGAGGTGCTCACCGCGGGTGCAGGCCTGGGACTGGCCATCGTGCGCGGAATCGTCGAGGCCCATGCCGGCACCGTCGGAGTCAGCAACACACCGGCAGGAGCGCGCTTCGAGGTTCGACTCCCCGCAGCAGCACCCATGCACTAGGCGCCGGCGCACGTTCCTGCGCTCGGTCGTCAACTAGACTTGGCAGGTGCTCAAACCCATCCTGTGGCCGGTCCTCGCACCGTCCCTTCTCTTCGCCGTCGGTGTGGGCGCGATGCTTCCGGTTCTGGTTCTCGGCGCGCTCGATCTGGGCTCGAGTTCCTCCTTCGCCGCCGCCATCGTCGGCATCATGGGCGCAGTGTCCCTTGTCGCGACTGTGCCGGCCGGGATCCTCATCGACCGCCTCGGCGACTTCCGGGCGATGCTCGTCGCCACGATGACCGCGGTCGTCGTTCTCGGGGGGATCGTCGCGGCCTTCCTCTGGGACTCGCCGGCCTCGCTCGTTCTCTACACTGCGGCGCTCATGCTCTTCGCTCCGGTCTCCGATGTGTGGAGCCTGGCCCGGCAGGCTGTGGTCGCCGAGGTGATGCCGGCGAAGGATCTGGCCAAGGCGATGACGGCGCTGGGCGGAACTCAGCGGGTGGGCAACCTGATCGGCCCCATCGCCGGCGCCGGCCTCATGTTCGCCTTCCCGCTGTGGTCGGTGTTCGTCTTCGCCGGTGCCGCGGCCGTCGCCGCCATCGTCGTCATGGCCCTGCCCATCGCCCACATCCCCGGCTACTCGGACCGAGGGAACTCCGGTGCTGGTATATCCGATTCAGGTCAGGCACTGAAAGCACCAGAGCCTGACCGTCCTCGCCTCGATGTGAGGTGGAAGGCTGTGGTCCTCGTGGGGATCTCGGTCGCTGCGCTGACGGTGGCTCGGTCGGCTCAGCCCGTGGTGATTCAGCTGTGGGGCGTCGAGATCGGGATGCACGAATCGTCGATCTCGCTGCTCATCGCCTTCGGCGCCGCCCTCGAACTCGGCTTCATGTTCCTCGGCGCCTATATCAAGGACCACCTCGGGCGGACGACGACGTTGGTGGTCTGTCTGACGATCTTCGGGTCCGGCTTCATCGTCATGGTGCTGCGTCCGGATCTGACCGGCATGATCGCGGCCGCAGCAGTCATGGCCTTCGGCAACGGGCTGGGAGCGGGTGTGAACATGACCATCGGTGCCGATCTGTCGCCGGCGATCGGACGCGCCCGTTTCCTAGGCATCTGGGCGATCTTCTCCAACGGCGGCAAACTGGCCGGACCGACCCTCATCTCACTGGTCATCACGGTCGCCTCACTGCGCTTCGGCATCCTGTTCCCGGGACTCTTCGCCATCGTAGGCGCTGTGTGGGCGATCATCTGGTCCCAGCAGATCCGCCTGCCCAGTCGACGCCGCCGCTGAAAACTGTCCTCTCGGCCCTGACAGCCTAGGAGGCAGGGACCTCGAACTCAGAGGTGAATTCGGGAACCTTCTTGTCCTCCCCGAGCACCTTCGCCTCGGGACGGAGGTAGGTTCCCTTGAGCTCGTCAGCCGTTTCGCTCACGTAGATCGGAATGTACCCCGTGTGCTCTCCATCGCGACGTGGCGCGAGGTCGAAATTCTCATACCCGGCCTCTTCGAGTTCGTCTTTCGCACTCGATGCGTAATTGGCCTCTTCGCCGGCGCTGTCGAGGTAGAAGTCCGCTGAGCTGATGGTCCCGCCGTAGCTGTCGCCTGGTTCCACCTTCACTTCGATGTAGACCATCTCTCCATCAGGGTTGTCGGCGGCTTCGTAGTACTCAGTGGGGTTGTTGCGCACCGCAGATACGACGGTGATGACATCTCCGGTCTCCTTATCGGTGAATTCTGCGCCGACCTTCACCTCGGCGCCCTCGGCCTTGTCGCTCGCGCCTTCGGCATCGTCCGTCTCCGTGGTCGTGTCTGCTGTCTCTTCTGCGGTCTCTTCTGCTTCGAAGCCTTCGCCCTGCGCTTGGGTGGGTTCTGCTCCCTCGGGGGCTGTCTCCGCCGCCGAGTCATCGGTGCCGCAGGCTGACAGTGCCAGTACGGCGGCAAAGGCCAAGGCTGAGGTCTGCGTGAGGATTCGGGCTGAGTGGCGTCCGCTGCGGTTCATCGGGTTCCCTTTCGAAATGATGGGCACTGCGTGAGCTGTGTGATTGACAGCTCTTCGGCCCTGACAGGGAAAACTCTATGGTCAGCGACCCCGGATACGGGTGATGATCACAGCACACCTCGTAGCAGATCTGCCACAACTTCCGAGGACGTTCGCGCGAGTCTGCGCATCGACGTACCCGAGTCTGCGCATCGACGTACCCGAGTCAGTGGCCAAACCGGCGCCCGAACCAGTGCCCGAGCATAAAAAACCAGGCCAGACAATTCACTGTCTGGCCTGGCTGAGTGGAGCCCCCCATCGGACTCGAACCGATGACCTTCGCTTTACAAGAGCGGTGCTCTACCAACTGAGCTAGGGAGGCGTGGCGACGAAACGATGCCGTCGGCGCCTACACGATAGTAGTCCATTTACCTTCGCGGCTACAAAACGGGCGCGAGGCAGACTTCACTCACGAGCATCGGTCGACCACCACCTCGGCGGCGGTCGACCGATGTTCGTGAAGTCGATCAGCCCTTGATCTCTCCGGTGGCCTTGAGAATCTCCAAGGTCAGCGACTGCGGGTCGCTGGTCTTGTCGGTCTTCTCGCCGTTGATGAGCACCCACGGGGTGCCTTCCACCTTCGCGTCCAGAGCGTCCTGCGAGGAATTCTCGACGAAGCCCTTGAACGACTGGTCCGTGACGCAGCTCTTGACGGTCTGCTCGGGATCGGACTGGAGCTTCTGCGAGGTGTCGACTCCGACATCCTCAGCGACCTTGAGCAGTTCCTCATCGGTGCGGCCGTTGCCCTGCTCTTCCGGCTGCTGGGCATACATCGCGGGGAAGAAGTCCCTGACGGTTTCGGGCTGCGAGTCGATGACGCAGGCGGCCAAGTTAGCCGAGCGGGTCGAGTACTCGTTGCCTCCGGACATGCGGTCAAGGAAGGAGACTGGCTTGTACTCGAGCACGATCGAACCCTCGTCGGCGAGCTTCTCCAGGGTCGGGGCGTTGGCCTCCTCGAACGCCTTGCATCCTGGGCATTGGAAGTCGAGGTAGACCGTCACGGTCGCAGCATTCTCCTTGGCGCCGGCATCGGCCGGAGTCGGCAAATCCGACTCCTCACCGCCGGGCATCTGCTTCGGCTGCACCACTTTGCCGTCCTTGGCCATGCTGACACCGCCGGCGACGAAGTTGGCCGGAGTTATTCCCGGCTTGCTCTGCTGGAAGATGAGAACAGCGACGACCGCAGCCACGACGACCACGACAACACCGATCCCCACGTAGAGGATGGTCTTGGCGGTCTTCTCCTTCTTCTCCTGAGCCGCTGCGATCTGGCGCGCGTTCTCACGTGCTTGGTTCCGCCGATTGTCACCGGAATTGTTCTTCGCCATTGTTCCTCACGTTGCGATCGTCTGACGTCGGCCCAGCCTCGGACCGTGGGGAGTCGGGTCGACATACGAGTCCCGACCGTCCCACCTTACCCAAACAGGTGGCGCCTCGACTCCCAGTGAAATTCAAGGATCAACTACACCGGGGGCTGAGAGACGCCTATACAGGTTCGGGCAGATAGGTGAATGGGTTCGTCTGCAGGGGCCACCAGGACATGCCCGAACCCGTCTGGATGACCATGATCGCGATGATGATGAGGAGCGCGATCGCGGACAGAGCGATGAGCCGGCCCAGTTGGTTGCGCGTCGCCCCGGAGACCATGAGCCGTGATCCGAATCGCAAGCTGCCCGCACCAGGCCCCAGCCACAGAACCAAGCCACCGGCGGCACCGGCTGCCCACACCGAACACTGCTCCGAGTATCCGCTGGGAACGATTCCCGCAATGTCGAGTCGGGTCAGCACGAGCATCGCGACACCCGCGATCGCTGGCAGAATGAACGACGTGATCGAGGTCAGCACCGATGCCAGAAGCGCACCCGGCGCCGAGGCGAGCGAACGCAGGAATTCCCTGCCGTTCGTTCCGCGTTCGAACCGGTGCTTCTGGGCCTTGCGGTCCAACCGTGTGCCGGTCCGCGCCAGGATCGACCACAGGAACACGATGAGTGTGACGAGCAGCGGGGCCAGCGGCATGATCGCGATCGCCAGCAGGATGAGGGCGAACACCACCCATCCGCCGGTCCGGATCGTCCGGTAGGTCATCGGCCCCCAGCCGTAGCCCTGCTGGTCCGGCTGACCCGGTCGGCTCTGCTGTCCTGACTGGACTCCTGTGCCCGTGGGGTCAGGTCGGGCGGTGCCCTGGCCTGTGCCTGGTCCGCCGCGAACGGTCGGAGGTCCGCCGAGCCCATACCCTGCCCCACCGAGGTTGGTCCCGGCCATCGCTGATCCCGGAGCGGCCTGGATGCCGCCGTTGGGATTGCGCACGGGCGGTGCGGTTCCCCGGCTCGTCTGGCCTGGGTTCATGGGCGGGTTCCCCTGCGAGCCGGGCATCATCCCGGAACGGGCCTGCGGCTGCCGGCCCTGCACCGGTGGGCCCTGTGGGCGCTGACTCTGTGGACGCTGGCCCTGTGGGGAATAGCCCTGTTGTGGGTATTCCTGCGGGCCCGTTCCGCCGGGGCCCGAGCCTCCGGGCCCGATACCACCGGGCCCCGTACCACCGGGCGCGTTCGGGTTCGGCGCCGAATCCGGATAGCCTCCGCGCGGCGATCCGTGCCCGGAGGTACCGTAGCCGGAAGCGTCGTATCCGGCGGCTCCGGTGCCTCCGCCATAGGCTGCGGCACCTCCAACAGCAGCACCAGCGGCACCACCGGCAGCAGCGCCGAAGGCTGTGCCCAAGGCGTTGCCGTAGCCCGACCGGCTGCCCCCACCGCCGTCGACCGCAGGCATCCGTGCAGTCCCGGTCGACGATGCCTGGTTCGAGCTCCCGGCGGCCGGACCGGATCCCAGCTGCGGTTCGCGTCCGGACTCGATGTCGACGAGTGCGTCAAGGATCATCTGACCACTGGGTCTGCGTTCGGGCTTCGGGTCGAGGCAGGCCGCGATCAGGGGAACGAAGTTGCGGGGAGCGTTGCCGAGATCGAACTTGCCCATGGCCACTCGCCCCAGCACCGCTTCAAGAGGACCGGAGCCGTACGGGTTGCGGCCAGTGGCGGCATAGGCCATCGTCGCGGCCCACCCCCACCAGTCGGTCTTCTCACTCGAGGTCTTGCCATCGGCGATCTCAGGGGACAGGTATCCGGGCGTTCCCATCACCAGGCCCGTCGCGGTCACCCGCACCTCGTCGGCGACCTGAGCGATGCCGAAGTCGATGACCATCGGCTCGCCGTCCATGATCATCACGTTCGCGGGTTTGAGGTCGCGGTGGATGACACCGGACTCGTGCACAGCGTTGAGGGCGTCGAGGAGAGCATGGCCGAAATGGACGAGTTCATCCTCGGCGAAGGGACCGTTGTCTCTGACATCGTCGGACAGCGTCTGCCCGTCGACGAACTCGGTGATGATGAAGGGCTGCGCGGATTCGAGCTCGGCGTCGAGCACCTCGGCGATTCTGGGATGTTTGATCCGGCGCAGGGTCCTGACCTCGCGTCCGAGGCGTTTGCGAGCGGTCTCATCATTGGCGATATGCGGGTGCAGGACCTTCACTGCGACCGGGTTGTTTCCGCCGTCGACACCGAGATAGACGACGCCCATGCCGCCCGAGCCGAGCTCCTCGATGAGGCGGTAGCCTCCCAGATCCTGAACCATCACCCTCCCAAGCGTAGTCGAGCGAGTACAGTTCGTTCCAAGGACCGACACAGGAGGAGGCGCAGATGAACACCGTCAACTCTGCCAAAACCACTACCGCATCCGCATATGGTGACAGCGATTTCGTCGTCGTCGCGAACCGTCTGCCCGTGGACCGGGACCCTGCTGAGAAGAACCAAGGATGGCGCACCTCACCTGGGGGTTTGGTCACTGCAGTGGCGCCGGTGATGAAGTCTCAGGAGGGTGCGTGGATCGGCTGGACCGGGGTGCCCGACGTCGATTTCGACCCGTTCACGATCGACGGGATGCATCTGGTTCCCGTCACCCTGACGAGTGAGGATGTCCTCAAATATTATGAAGGATTCTCCAATGCAACATTGTGGCCGCTCTACCACGATGTGATCGTCCCGCCCGAGTTCCACCGCACGTGGTGGGAATCGTATGTGCGCGTCAATGAGCGCTTCGCGGCCAAGGTCGCCGAGGTGGCTGCCGAGGGCGCCACCGTCTGGGTCCATGACTATCAGCTCCAGCTGGTTCCGCAGCTGGTGCGCCGCACGCGTCCCGACCTGGCGATCGGGTTCTTCAACCACATCCCCTTCCCACCCTACGAACTCTTCGCACAGCTGCCCTGGCGCGACGAGATCCTCCGCGGCCTCCTCGGCGCGGATCTCATCGGATTCCAACGTCCAGCCGATGCCGCGAACTTCCGACGCGCGGTGCGCGGACGTCTCAATTTCACGACGAAGGGTTCAACGGTCAACGTCCCGGCCGGGGATTTCCTGCCGGAGCACATCGTGCGCGCCGAAGCCTTCCCGATCTCCATCGACACCCCGTACCTCGAGGAGCTGGCGCGCGATCCGAAGATCATCGAGCGCGCCCAACAGATCCGCGAAGAGATCGGCAATCCGAAGGTCGTCATGCTCGGAGTGGACCGGATGGACTACACAAAGGGCATCCGACATCGGCTCAAGGCGTTCGGCGAACTACTGGCCGAAGGCAAGCTCGACGTCGAGGATGTCGTTCTGATCCAGATCGCCACTCCCTCCCGAGAACGGCTCGAGCAGTACAAGATCATCCGGCACGATGTGGAGCTGGCCGTCGGTCGGATCAACGGTGAGCAGGCCGAAGTCGGGTCCATCGCCGTCCATTACCTCCACCACTCCTACCCGCGCGATGAGATGACCGCCTTCTTCCTCGCCGCGGACGTGATGCTCGTGACGGCCCTGCGTGATGGGATGAACCTCGTGGCCAAGGAGTATGTGGCCTGCCGCAGACGTGATGACGGCGCCCTTGTCCTGTCCGAGTTCACCGGGGCCGCCGATCAGCTCAAGGGTGCCGTGATGGTCAACCCTCACGATATCGGCGACCTCAAGGCTGGCATCCTCGACGCCGTTCAGATGGATGAGAAGACGCGCTCACGGCGGATGAAGCAGATGCGCAAGAAGATCGCCACGGACACGGTGAGCATCTGGTCGAAGAAGTTCCTGGCCGAACTCGAGGCCATCCACACGAACCCGGAGGCGATCATCCCCGACCGTCCTGCCGCCCTGCCCGAACGGCCGACGACGGCCTCCGATCGCATCACCTCCACTGTCACCGCACAGGACTCCAGCCCGGCGTCTGTACCCGGTGAGGGCCGTCAGTGACATCGGATCCGGCCTCCGTGCCGCCGTCCCAGCCCCGCCCCGGTCAGTCCCACTCAGAGCAGCCTCGACCTGAGGCTGTGCCACCCGAGCCGCTGTCACCTGAGCAGGCGCCCTCACCACGATCGACTCCCGATTACACGCCATCGGCGGCCCTCGACCTCGGGCAGGTCACCGGCGCCGATTCGGTCCTCATCGCCCTCGACTTCGACGGTGTCCTCGCGCCGCTGCAGGACAATCCCGACCTGTCCCGGATGCTCCCGGAATCGGCACAGGCGATCGTTGATCTCAGCACCCTGCCCGCAACCCGGGTGGCTCTGGTCTCCGGTCGTGACGTCACCACCCTGCGGCGTCTTGCCGACCCGCCCCCGGCTGTGTGGCTGGTCGGTTCCCACGGCGCCGAGGTGGACCTGGGCTCGTCATCGCCGGCATCGACTCCCTCACCTGAGGTGACGGTGAATAAGCCTCAGGTCAGCGTCGCCGAACAGCGGATGCTCACCGCGATCGATGCCCATATCGAGTCCTTCGAACACGACCTGTCGTCGGGATCTGGCGCGAGTTCGGAGCCTGGATCGGGCCCGGAGCCTGGCTCGGGCTCAGAATCTGGCTCGGTCTCAGAGCCTGGCTCTGGTTCGGAGCCTGGATCGGGCTCAGAATCTGGCTCGGCCTCAGAGCCTGGCTCGGTCGCTGAGGTCAGGGTCGAGCGGAAGCCGTTCTCCCGCACGGTGCACACGCGTGGCCTCGACCCGGAGTTCGCGTCTGCACTGCACGCCCATGTCGTCGCCGTCCAGGCCGAACATCCAGGGATCCGCGTCATCGAGGGCCACGACATCACCGAGCTTGCAGTGAAGACGGCGACGAAGGGCGATGGTCTGCGGGCTCTCATCGCCGCCGGTTCACCCGCCGCGGTCCTCTACCTCGGCGACGATGTCACCGACGAGGATGCCTTCGCCGAACTCGAAGACCTGCCGACGGGCCTGAGCATCAAGGTCGGGCCGGCCCCGACCCGCGCACCGTGGCGGATCACAGATCCCAGCGCGGTCGCAGAACTCCTCACACGTCTCGCAGACGAACGCCGCCCACAGCCGTCACAGCTCTGAAGCGCCTCGGCGGCGGCTTTCTCAGCGTCGCTGCGGCGGCACTGCGCTGGCCCGCAGGACGAGGTCCGGGGTCATCGAATAGTCGATGGCCGCCGACTCGCCGGGATTGGCCATCATCGTCCTGACCTCGTTGAGCGCGGAGACGGCGATCGCCTCCCAGTCGTAGCTGACCTGCGACAGGGGTGGTGCGATGACATCGGCATCGGGCATGTCGCCGACGGTGAGCAGCGAGAGGTCCCGCGGAACGTCGAGGCGAGCGCGCGCGGCGGCTTCGAGAATGCCGAACGACAGCGATGGAGCGCAGGCGATGACGGCTGAGCACTGAAGGTGGAGCAGCTCCTCGGCCGCGGCGACTCCGGCCATGGTGCCTCCTGCCGCCTCGACCACGGGCGCCTGGTCACGGGTGGCGGGAATGTGGAGGACCTGAGCCATGGACTTGCGGAATCCGGCGATGCGCACGGCCGCGGCTGAGTCGCGGAGCACGGCGAGCCCGATCCGACGATGCCCCAGGTGCACGAGGTGCTGCACCGCGGTTGCGATGCCGTCCGTGGCATCAAGCACGATGCGTGAGATCCCGTCCTCGTGCCGGGCGTTGGAGACCCTGATCTGCGGCAGGTGCCGCTCGGCCAGCTTCGCGGCGAGTTCTCCGGCCGCTCCCCCGCCGAGGACGATCGCGCCCTGAACATGAGGCTCGCTTCCAGCCGAGCCGAGCAGAGATTCGGCCAGGGCATCGGCCCGGTAGGCCGCGGCCTCAACATGTACAGCGGCAATCCCCTGGGCGAAGACTCTGCTGGTCAGAAGGTCGAACAGGCGCGCATAGGGGTCGACGTTGCCCGCCGGAGCGGCGGGCTTGACCAGAGCGACCATCTGTCTGGACGGTGCATCGTGACTGCCCGAGTCCACGCCGAGGATCGCCAACGCCCGCCGGACCTTGGCCAATGACCCCGGGGACACTGTGTCCGGGTGGCGAAGTGCCCGCGAAGCAGTCGCCTTCGACACCCCTGCCGCACCGGCGATGGCGCCGAGTCCGACATGTCTGTGCTCACCGAGTTCGGGCGCGGTGGATGCATTGGGTGCCTCGGCTGCAGTGGAGGCACCGGCACCGGAGTGTGATTCGGCGCTCGGGTTCACTGTCGCGCCGCCGTCGTCGAGGCCCTGGCCAAGAGCCGGGGCCGAAACACCGGCGGGACCGATTTCAGGTCCTCACCGGAGATCTTCAGCGTCGACAGGGTGGCTGCGACGAGCGCCTGCGAGAGCCCCTCGGCGTCGATGCCGAGAACGGTGGCTGGTGGCCCGGTGAACTTCATCGTCGGCGAATCGCCGAAGCCGACGATCGACATGTCCCGCGGTACCTGCAGGTGCCGATTGCGCAGACCCTGCAGAGCCCCGTGCAGCTGCAGTGCCGACTGCACGATAACCGCGGTGCAGGTCGCATCCTTGAGGTCGAGGACGGCGCGCGAACCACCGGAGAAGGACTTCGGAACCTGCGAGATCCAATCATCGAGCTTGACCCCGAAGTTGCGAGCGGGATGCTCGGCGCGGAAGCGTCTGATCAGCTGCACCGCAAGCTCACCGCTGTCATTGCAGATCAGACCGATGCGTCGGTGGCCGATGGCCTGGAGATGTTCGAAGGCCGTCGTCATTCCCCCGCCGAGGTCGAGGCGGGCGGCGATGATGTCGCCGCTGACATCATCGGAGTCCACCGCCGACTGCTCGTCGACGCGAATGCAGGGGATGTCCGTGTGCAGGCTCGTCAGCGTCGGCGTCACGAGGGCAACGGCACCGGCGTCGACGGCGACCTCCAGCGGGGTGGTCTCGGTCTCGACCGGCGGCCGGGTGATGAGCAGACCGTGCTCCTGCAGAGCCGTGGCCACGCGAGTGCAGACCTGAACCTGCCAGTATTCGGGATTTCCCGGTGCGCTGACGGCGACCAACCGCCTCGGCGCCTCATGGAGGAGGGTGGAGCGAGAGTAGCCCAACGAGTCCATGGCTTCGAGGACTCTGGCCCGGGTCTCTTCGGCCACAGCGCCGCGCCTGCCGAGGACACGGGACACAGTCGCCAGGGACACTCCCGCCCGGGCGGCGACATCGTCGAGCTTGACCTTCATACCCGGAAGTCTATCGGGGCCAGCTCCACCGGCGACCACCTCAGCGGCGGTGTCCCTCGATTGCAGATTCGGCTGCCATCCTCGGCGGCGGTGGGGTCTCAGTCCGCGGTGAACACGGGGGCGAGGTCTCGACTCAGTGATTCGCCGCGGGCGCACACCTGTTCATCGAGCTCCATCACCTCAGACTACGCGTCTCGCCTGCATCCGACACGCCGCCTGTGCAAACAATTGCACAAACAAACTTGCCTGCACGTTCGGTGCAGGAGAACCGTTGAGCAATCGCTGAACCCGCGGTTTCTCACCCAGCATCCGCCCAGGTGTGCGCCTGCGCGCTGGCACAGTGCTGAGAATCACTCTACGCTTTGTCGAATAGGCTGTCACAGAGCGCAATCAACGGCATAGGATGTGAATGACTGAGCATCCCCGCCAGGTCACCGACGACCAGCTGCTCACGAATACTTTAGGAGGAAACATGTCAACAGTGTCGTTGAATGGCCTCAGTCATGCCTACGAGAACACCGTGTCCCCCTCGGTGCACCCGTTCAATCTCTTCATCGACGACGGCGAGTTCGTCGTCCTCTACGGACCATCCGGATCCGGCAAATCGACCATCCTGCGGATGCTCCACGGCCTCGAGGCCCCTAAGACGGGCACGATCCTCATCGACGGAGTCGACGTCACCCACGCCGCGGTCAACGATCGAGACGTCACCCTTGCCCTTGAGAGCTACGCCCTCTACCCTCACATGAGCGTGCGCGACAACCTCGGCTTCGCGCTCCGTGTCGATGGTCTCCCGACCGAGGAGATCCGTGAACGCGTCGAGTCCGTGACGTCGAAGATCGGGCTCAGCGACATCCTCGATGCCGTGCCCGGTGACCTCTCCGCCCTGCAGCGCCAGACGATCGCCCTGGCCCGTGCCGTGGTCCGTCAGCCCAAGGTCCTGATTATGGACGAACCGGTCGTCAACCTCGTTCCCGAGTACCAGGCCGACACTCTGCGCCTGGTCAAGGATCTGCAGCAGGAATTCGGGCTGACCACCCTCTATGCCACGGCCGATCTCGATGACGCGAAGGTCCTCGGCGACCGCATCGCGTTCCTCGACCATGGGCGTCTGATCGGGGTGGAGAAACCTGAAGTCGCCGAGGCGCTCGTCGCCTCGATCGCGGACGTGGACTCCTGATCGGTGCCCGAAACCTCAGCACCGCAGATCCACGCGGTCCACAGCGCCGATCACGACGCGATCGCAGGACTTCCGTGGCATCTTCCCCTCGGTGAGTGGCCCCAGGACTTCCTCGGTGGTCTGCCCCGCGGCATTTCCCGCCATGTGGTGCGCTTCGTCGAAATCGGCGATGAGGTCCTCGCGATCAAGGAGACCGACGACCGTCGGGCCCTGCGCGAATTCGACATCCTCGGTGTGCTCGGAAACCTAGCCGTACCCACGGTCGAACCGCGCGCCTATGTCACCAACCGATCCACCACCTCGGCGATGGAGCTCCCGGGGGCGCTGCTGACCGCCTACCTCAACTTCTCACTGCCCTACCGTGCTCTGTTCTCCCGGTCGCTGGCCGCGGACGCAGCCGACCGCCTCGTCGACGCACTCGCGGTCCTGCTCGCCCGGCTTCACCTGGTCGGCTTCTACTGGGGCGACGTCTCCCTGTCGAACACTCTGTTCCGGCGCGATGCCGACGCCTACGCCGCCTATGTCGTCGATGCGGAGACCGGTGAGCTCCACGATCAGCTCTCCGACGGTCAGCGGCAGATGGATCTGCGCATCGCGCGCACGAACATCGCCGGTGACTTCCTCGATCTGCAGGCCGCGGGCCTCATCGAATCGACGGTCGACCCGATGGCCGCCGGCGAACGTCTCTTCGAGGCTTACAACGGGCTGTGGCGGGAGCTGACTCGGGTCGAAGAGTTCTCCGTCAACGAACGCTGGCGCATCGACGAGCGCATCCGCCGCCTCAACGACTTGGGCTTCGACCTGGGCGAGCTGACCGTGACCACCGACCTCGACGGCGTCAGCCTGCTGGTCGAACCGAAGGTCGTCGAGCCCAACCACCATTCCCGCAGACTCCTGCGCCTGACAGGCATCGGTGCCAACGAGAACCAGGCGCGGACGATGCTCAACGACCTCGATTCCCACCGCAGCGCACCCGGCTTCACCGGCGGAGCACACGGCTCGGGCGAGCTGCCCGCCGAACTCGACGAGGACCAGGCCGCGCGGCTGTGGCTCGACGAGGTCTACAAGCCCCTCATCTCCGCCATCCCTGAGAATCTCACCCACAAACTCGAACCTGGCCAGATCTTCTATGAGTTCGTCGAGCACCGGCGCGTCATGTCCCGGGCCAGGCAGCGCGACATCCCCACGATGGAGGCCATCGCCTATTTCATCGTCGACTATCTCTCGAACCTCCCCGACGAAGCGCTCTACGTCGACAGCCAGAAGTTCTGAGGACGTCAGCGCTGGGATTCCACCAAGTGGAACGTGGACCCGAGCGCCACCTCGGCGGGCTTATGTTTGAGGACAATGAGGCGATCCCCGCCTGAACATCCAGTGCTACGCAAAGGACCTTCGATGTCGCAAGTCCCGCAGAACTCATCACAGTCGACGCAGAATTCCGTGCCGACGAACGAGAACAACCCTTCGATCCCCTCCCTCTTCGACCTCAGCGGCCGTACCGCCGTCGTCGTCGGAGCAGGTTCCGGACTGGGCCAGGCCAGCGCGATCGGCCTCGCCGATGCCGGTGCCCACGTCGTCGTCGCCGATCTCAACCTCGACGGTGCCGAGGAGACCGTGCGGATCATCACCGAACGCCAAGGTGATCCGGGCGGCACGGGAAGCACCGCCAGCAGAGGCAGGGGCGGACACAGCGCAACCTCGTCGCCGGGGGCCGAGGCCGCACGCGTGGACATCACCGATACCGAATCGGTCAATGCCCTCGTCGCGGCTCACCCGGAGGCCCAGGTTCTCGTCATCACCCCTGGTGCGAACGTGCGCAAGCGGCTGCTGTCGACGACCGACGAGGAATTCGACCGGGTCATCGACATCAATCTCAAGGGCACCTATCGCCTGATGCGCGGATTCGGTGCCGAAATGGCCGAGCGCGGCCGCGGCTCGATCGTCACCTACTCATCATTCCGGGCTCTGGCGATCGAACCTGGCCAGGGCATCTACGCCGCGGCCAAGGCCGGTGTCGTGCAGCTGACGAAGACGCTGGCCAGTGAGTTGGGGCCACAGGGCGTGCGCGTCAACGCGATCCTGCCCGGACCCTTCGACACTCCGCTGACCCAGCAGATCAAGGCCGATGATGAGTGGTGGACCGCCTATGCGGAGAAGACCGCGCTGGGCCGCTGGGGGCACCTCCACGAGATCGCCGGGCCCGTGCTGTTCCTCGCCTCCGACGCCTCGACGTATGTCACCGGACACTCGCAGCTGGTCGACGGCGGCTGGATGGCCCAGGATGGTCGCTTCTCCCCTCGGCTGTAGGGCTCTGATGTAAGTCTCCCGTCGTGCGCAGTCGCGTGCGGCGGTGGTGGGTGCACGTGCAAGAATATTCGCATGACCGCTCGAGACAACTCCACCTCCCCGACAGCGACCGATCGACCTCGGCTGGCCAATCAACTGGTCCGCCGCAAGTCGATCAGCAGCATGGTCGAGGACACCCAGGATGCGTCCACCGGCGGTCTGCGCAGAACCTTCGGCGTCTTCCAACTGACGATGATCAGCGTCGGCGCCACCTTGGGCACGGGCATCCTCGTCATCCTCGGAGAGGCCGTGCCGATCGCCGGGCCTGCCGTCTGGTTGGCCTTCATCCTGGCCGGAATCACGGCTCTGCTCTCTGCCGTCAGCTATGCGGAGATGGCCGGCATGGTTCCGGTGTCCGGGTCAAGCTATTCATATTCCTATGCGACCCTCGGCGAGGGCGTGGCTTGGATCTGCGGTTGGTGTCTCGTCCTCGAGTATGCGGTCTCCGTGGCTGCGGTGGCCGTGGGTGCCGCCGACTACGTCAATGAGACGCTGCGGATCTTCGGAATGTCGCTGCCGCCGTCCCTGTCGGCGGGCCCCGATGGTGAAGGCGGAGTCATCAACCTCTCGGCCCTCATCGTCGTCCTCCTCGCCACGGTGCTGCTCATGCGCGGGGCCAAGGAGTCCGGCATCGTCAACACGATCATCGTGTTCGTCAAGCTCGGCATCCTGGTCTTCTTCGCCATCGTCGCGTTCACCGCGTTCAAGGCCGGCAACTTCGCACCGATGCTGCCCATGGGCGCCGCCGGAGTCACCGCCGCAGCCTCGAGTGTGTTCTTCTCCTACATCGGCTTCGACGCAGCCTCGACCGCCGGCGAGGAGGCGAAGAACCCCAAGCGGGACCTGCCGCGGGCGATCATCCTCTCCATGGTCATTGTCACCACCATGTACGTGCTCGTCGCCGTGGCTGCGATCGGTGCCCGGGAATGGCAGTGGTTCGAGACCTCGACCGCTCCCCTGGTCCAGATCGTCCATGAGATCACACAGTCCGATCTCGCGGTCTTCATCTTCGCCATCTCTGCGGTGCTCGCGATCCTCTCGGTCGTCATCACCGTCCTCTACGGACAATCACGCATCCTGCTCACGATGTCACGCGACGGTATGGTTCCGAAGGTCTTCGGCATCGTCTCACCCCGGACAGGCACTCCCCTGGTGGGGACCCTGGTCACCGGCGTGCTCGTCGCGATCACAGCGGCACTGATCCCGCTCGGCGAACTCGCGAATGCCACAAGCATCGGCACCCTGTTCGCCTTCTGCCTCGTCAACATCGCGGTCATCTACCTACGTGTCAGACGCCCGGACCTGCCCCGCTCATTCAAGGTTCCCTTCGGCCCGACGATTCCCATCCTCGGGTCCCTGGCGTGCGCGTTCCTCATGGTCAACCTCGGCGGGACCACCTGGGTCGTCTTCGGCCTATGGATGCTCGTCGGCTTCGTCGTCTACCTCACCTACAGCCGCCGCCACTCCCGCGTCGGTGCCCTCAGCAACAGCGACTACCGCGCCAGCATGGACGCCTGAGCGACGATACGGTTCGCTAAACCTCCCCG
>NZ_JBHFIH010000013.1:239339-251467 GCF_057334195.1 Brevibacterium sp. AGC70
CGGGGAGGTTTAGGGCGGACTGGTCGCTCTCAGCCGCGTCGGGTGCGAGCGACCTCGTAGAGGGAGACAGCTGCGGCGATTCCCGCGTTGAGGGACTCCGTGGTCGCGGCGATCGGAATCGAGACGATCTGATCGCATTTGTCGGCGATGAGGCGAGAGATGCCCTTGCCCTCGGACCCGACGACGATGCACACCGGGTCACGGCTGAAGGTCAGCTCCGGCAGCTCGACGTCTCCGTCCATGTCGAGTCCGACGACGAAGACGTTCTGCTTCTTGAGCTCATCGATGGCACGCGCGAGGTTGACGACCTGGGCGACCTTGATGCGGGCCGCAGCACCGGCGGAGGTCTTCCATGCGGCTGCCGTCATCGAGGCGGCACGACGCTCCGGGATGATGACGCCGTGACCGCCGAAGGCAGCCGCGGATCGCACAATGGCACCGAGGTTCCTGGGGTCGGTGATGCCGTCGAGAGCGACGAGCAGCGGCGCCTCGGCCCGGTCGGCTGCGACCTCGAGCAGGTCACGGGGCTCGGCGTAGTCGTAGGGCGGGATCTGCAGGGCGATGCCCTGGTGGATCGCGTCATCGGTGAGCCGGTCGAGGTCGGGCTTGCTCGCCTCGAGCATCGAGATGCCGCGCTTGGTGGCCAGGGTGATGGCCTCCCGAACACGGTCATCGGAGTCGATTCGTCCGGCGACGTACATCGCGGTTGCGGGAACGTCCTCACGCAGAGCCTCGAGCACCGAGTTGCGCCCGGCGACCATGTTCGGACCGTTCTCCTTCTTGCGGCGCCTGGCCTGATTGGCGCTTGATGCCTTCTTCGCCGCTGCCGTCTTGTGCGCCTTGTGATAGACACGATCCTCGGCCTTGGGCGTGGGGCCGCGGCCCTGCAGGCTGCGCTTGTTCTTGCCGCCGGAGCCCTTGGTCGGGCCCTTCTTCGAGCCGCCGGCGCGTGGGTTGGAAGCCATGTGAATCCTTAAGAGTCGTAGGTGGTCACGAACCGGAGTTCGTCACCGGGAGAGATTTTCTGAGCAGAGTGCAGCGAGTCAGCTGTCCTTGACGTGGTAGCGGTAACCGTCGGCCGTGTCCTCGATGACGATTCCGGCGGATGCCAGATTGTCGCGGATCGCATCGGCGGTGGCGAAGTCCTTCTCCGCCTTCGCCGCGGCCCTTTGCGCGGCGAGGCCATCGACGAGGGAATCCAGCGCCGATTCCACCGTCGCATTCGCTCCTGAGCCGGCCCACGCCTCGGCGCTGGGATTGACTCCCAGGATATCGAGCATCAGCTCCACCTCGGCGACGATCTGTGTGAGAGTGTTCCGGTCCTGGCCGGAATCGAGGAGCTTCGCACCCTCGGTGACCTTCGCGAAGACCACGGACAGTGCACGGGGCACGCCGAGGTCGTCGTCGAGTGCCGCTGCGAACTCCGTGGGTACGTCGACGCTGCGACCGCGGTAGGAGTCGCTGACATCGGGCAGTGCGGGTGCGTCGTCTCCGAGTGCTTGCCGGGCCCGCTGGAGGAAATTCGCCAGGCGGTCGAGCGAGGCCGTCTGCCGGTCCATGGCCTCGGGTGAGAACTCGAGGATCGACCGGTAGCTGGCACCGGTGAGGAAGTAGCGCACGGCCAGCGGGCTGTAGCGGTGGAAGAGTTCGGAAGCGAAGACTGAGTTGCCGAGCGACTTCGACATCTTGTCCCCGCCCACGTTGAGCAGACCCGAATGCATCCAGATGTTGGCGAACCGGTCACCTGCCGCGCGCGACTGGGCCAGCTCGTTCTCGTGGTGAGGGAAGCGCAGGTCGAGCCCACCGCCGTGGATGTCGAAGTTCTCGCCGAGGTACTTCGTCGACATGGCCGAGCACTCGATGTGCCAGCCCGGTCGGCCCCGACCCCAGGGAGCCGGCCACGAGGCGGTGCCGGGCTCGCCGGGCTTGTGCGCCTTCCACAGCGCGAAGTCTCGGGCGTCCTTCTTGCCCCTCAAGTCCGCATCGTTAGCGGGTTCCATGTCCTCGAGGCGCTGGTTGGTCAGTTCCCCATAGTCCGCCCACGAGGCGGCCGCGAAGTAGACATCGCCGCTGTCGTCGAGTGCCGGGTAGGCATACCCCGCCGTGATGAGTCGATCGATGAGTTCGATCATCTCGGTGATGTGCCCGGTGGCGCGGGGTTCGTAGCTGGGTGGCAGCACATCGAGGGCGGCATAGGCCTGAGTGAAGGCCCGCTCGTACTTGAAAGCGTGGGCGAACCAGGGTCGCCCCTCCTCGGCGGACTTCGACAGGATCTTGTCGTCGATGTCCGTGACGTTGCGGACCAAGGTGACGCTGTAGCCGCGGTACATCAGCCAACGACGAAGCTGATCGAAGACCGAGGCCGAGCGCAGGTGGCCGATATGGGGCTCACCCTGCACCGTGGCACCACAGACGTAGATGCCCACGTGCCCGGCATTGACGGGGCGCAGTTCGTCGGTGGTGCGGCTGGCGGTGTTATACAGAGCGATAGTCACGCACACAAGTCTACCGGGGACAAGCGTGGTGCTGCTGTCTTCGCGAGCATCATGACGCAGGGACGACTATGAGGTGTCCGACATTTGATACGAGAGTGTTACACAGCTCACGTGACTTGGGGCACGTTTCACCGAGGCCTCCCAGTATGCTGGGGAGCAAGTCAACGCGACCGTGCCTGCCTCATCACGAGGTGACCTTCATGGGCGGTACGCTCGCTTGCCGGCGACTTCGTCACAGCAGACCGTCATACCGGCATCAGCCTCACAACAATGTGGTTGGACAGAAAGGAACACCGTGTCTTCCACCAAATCACCCCAGAGGGAGGTCTTCGCCACCCGCGGCGCGTTCATCTTCGCAGCCATCGGATCGGCAGTCGGCCTCGGCAATATCTGGCGCTTCCCGTACATCACGTACGACAACGGCGGCGGCGCCTTCATCATCCCCTACCTCGTCGCTCTTCTGACAGCCGGCATTCCGCTGCTGTTCTTCGACTACGCAATGGGCCACCGGTCCCGCGGTTCAGCGCCGCTGGCGTTCCGGATTGCGTCGAAGGTCGCCGAGCCCATCGGCTGGTTCCAGACCGGTGTGGCCTTCTTCATCGGCATCTACTACGCAGCCATCATCGGCTGGGCCGGCTGCTACATGTTCTTCTCGCTCAACCAGGCATGGGGCGATGACGCGACCGGCTTCTTCACCGAGACGTTCCTCCACGCCAGCGACCCGGGCATCTCATTCGAGTTCGTCCCCGGCATCCTGATTCCGATCATCCTCGTGTGGATCGCCACGCTGGGAATCCTCCTGGCCGGCGTGCAGAACGGCATCGCGCGATTCGCGAAGATCTTCATCCCGCTGCTGGTCGTCCTGTTCCTCGCGCTCGTCGTCCGGGCGCTGTTCCTGCCGGGCGCCTTCGACGGCATCGACGCGCTGTTCACCCCGGACTTTGCGGCACTGACAGATCCGGCGGTGTGGATCGCGGCCTATGGGCAGATCTTCTTCTCACTGTCGATCGCCTTCGGCATCATGATCACCTACGCCTCTTACCTGAAGCGGAAGACGAACCTGACCGGTGCCGGTCTCGTCGTCGGCTTCTCGAACTCCGCGTTCGAGATCCTCGCCGGAATCGGCGTCTTCGCGGCTCTCGGCTTCATGGCCGCGGCGCAGGGCACGCAGGTCTCCGAGGTCGCCGACAGCGGCATCGGACTCGCGTTCATGGCGTTCCCGACACTGATTTCGGAGATGCCGGGAGGGGCGCTGTTCGGCTTCGCCTTCTTCGCCTGCCTCGTGTTCGCCGGGCTGACTTCGATCATCTCGATCGTGCAGGTCCCGATTCAGGCCGTGCGTGAGAAGTTCGGCCTCGGCGACAAGGCCTCGACCTTGCTCGTCGGCGGAATCATGGCGGTCATCTCGATCCTGCTCATGCCCACCGTCACCGGCCTCTACGTCCTCGACACGATCGATGCCTGGGCCAACAACATCGGCATCGTCGGTGGTGCCGTGGTCGCGCTCATCACCATCGGCTGGATTGCCCGCAGGCTTCCTGTCCTGCGTGATCACCTCAACGCGATCTCGAGCTTCAAGGTGGGCTGGCTCTGGATGATCATCCTCGGCGGTCTCACGACCATCGTGCTCATCTACATGCTCATCACCCAGATCATCACCTACTCGACCGAGGGCTATGAAGATTATCCAGTCGTCCTCACGGGCACCTTCGGCTGGGGCATGATCGGGCTGCTCATCATCGCCTCGATCGTCCTGACTCTGATCAAATGGCCCCAGAAGACACTCGACGCGGCTGATGCGGCTATCGCTGATTCTGTGGCCGAAAAGAATCGCACAAACACCACTCACGGAGGAGCACACTGATGGGTACCTCAGCAATCGTCATGATGGTCATCGCCATGGTCACCGTCTGGGGCGGCCTCATTGCCGCAATCATGCACCTGCGCAAGCACCCGGACGGGGAGTGATCACCACCGACAGATGGTGACCTCGCACCCGAGATCTGTTCCGACGAAGGCGGTTCGACACCTGGCAACAGGCATCGGGCCGCCTTCGTCGATTCGCCCCTCGTCTCGCCTCACGCACCGACCGACTTCGGACCTCTCGCATGTCCCAACTTCGAACCTCTCGCATGTCCCGGCTTCGGACCTGAATTCTCATTCGGCGGGCGCACTGGTCGCGAGCGCCCTGCCTGGTTAGGGTGGGGGTTGTACGAACTTTTCAGTGGGCGCATATGGCCTTTGCCCATGCACAGAGCACAACGCCCAGATCACTAGGAGACGCAATGCCACAGACCGTCAAAGGTGTCATCTCCCGCAGCAAGGGGGCGCCGGTCGAACTCGCCGACATCGTCATCCCCGATCCGGGTCCAGGCGAGGTCATCGTCGATGTGAAGTCGTGCGGCGTCTGCCACACGGACTTCCACTACCGCGAGGGCGGGATCAGCGACGACTACCCGTTCCTGCTCGGCCACGAATCGGCCGGCACGGTCTCGGAGATCGGCGAAGGCGTCACCGACGTCGAGGTGGGCGACTTCGTCATCCTCAACTGGCGCGCCATCTGCGGTGAGTGCCGGGCCTGCAAGCGCGGTGAACCCTGGTACTGCTTCGACACCCATAACGCTTCGCAGAAGATGACCCTGCCCGACGGCACAGAGCTCGAAGCCGCACTGGGTATCGGGTCCTTCGCAGAGAAGACCCTGGTCGCGGCCGGACAGTGCACCAAGGTCCCCGAGGCTGATCCCGCTGTCGTGGGCCTCCTTGGCTGCGGTGTCATGGCCGGAGTCGGTGCCGCCATCAACACCGGCGAGGTCACCCGCGGCAAGACCGTGGCCGTCATCGGCTGCGGCGGCGTCGGCTGCTCGGCCATCGCCGGTTCTGCGCTGGCCGGTGCCGGCACGATCATCGCCCTCGACCTCGATGACACGAAGCTCGACTGGGCGAAGGATCTCGGAGCCACCCACACAGTCAATACGCGCGGCAAGAGCGAGGACGAGGTCGTCGAGGCCATCCAGGAACTCACCGGGGGCTTCGGCGCCGACGTCGTCATCGACGCGGTCGGCCGTCCGGAGACCTGGCGACAGGCCTTCTACGGCCGTGACCTCGCGGGCACCGTGGTGCTCGTTGGCGTGCCGACCCCCGAGATGGAGCTGAGCGTTCCGCTGCTCGACGTCTTCGGCCGCGGCGGTCGTCTGAAGTCCTCCTGGTACGGCGACTGCCTGCCCGAACGGGACTTCCCGATGCTCGTCGACCTGTATCAGCAGGGACGCGTGCCATTGGAGAAGTTCGTGTCTGAACGCATCGGGCTCGGCGACGTCGAGGAGGCTTTCGAGAAGATGAGTCAAGGCAAGGTACTGCGATCGGTGGTGGAGCTCTGATGACGGCAATCGAACATCTGGTTACGACTGGAACGTTCTCGCTCGACGGCGGAACCTGGGACGTCGACAACAACGTATGGATCATCGGCGATGACTCCGAAGTCATCGTCATCGACCCCGCGCACGACGTCAACGCCATCGCGGAGAAGGTCGGTGCGCGTGAGGTCAAAGCGATTCTGCTGACTCACGGTCACGATGACCATGTCGGAGTCGTCCGCGATTTCGCACACCGCGTGGGCAACCCACCCGTTCATCTGAACCCCGAGGATCACGTCCTCTGGGACATGACGTATGACAGCTACCGCCCGGACATGGAGATCTCCGACGGTGATACCTGGAACGTCGGCGGCGTGAGGATCAAGGCCCTGCACACCCCTGGCCACTCCCCCGGCTCCACCTGCTTCTTCGTCGAGACCGGCCTGCCGATCCCGGCAACTGCGGGTGCCGGCAGTGCTGTCGGGCCCGTCCTCTTCTCCGGAGACACTCTCTTCAATGGAGGCCCCGGCGCGACCGGTCGTTCGCACTCGAGCTTCGAAACGATCATCGAATCGATCAGAGACGTCCTGTTCAAGCTGCCTGACGCCACGATCGTCCTGACCGGACACGGCGAGCCGACGTCGATCGGAGCCGAAGCCCCGTCGCTGGAGGACTGGGTCAAGCGCGGAGCGTGAGGTCCTCACACCGCTGATTCGCCGAGGTGGCGCTCGGGTGAGTGATCACACTGATCACCGCTCGGGTCAGAGCCTGCACAGCTGAATCCGGTCGGAGATGCCGTGGTCGCAGATTCGCGCCCACGGCATCTCTTCGTCTCGGGCGCTAGAATCGTCTGGTGCCTGAATCTCAATCATCGCAGTCCCCTGTACCCGCAGACTCATCCTCAGAGTCTCTGACACCTGAGACGTCGCGGGGCGGCGCGGGCCTCAAGATCGGAATGAAGCCCCGCCATCTGGTTATGATGAGCCTCGGATCGGCGATCGGAGCCGGCCTGTTCGTCGGCTCGGGCGCCGGTGTCCAGGCTGCCGGTCCAGCCGTCCTCATCTCCTATGTGGTTGCCGGGCTCATCGTCATCTTCGTCATGCGAGCCCTGGGAGAGCTCGTGGCTGCCGACCCGAATCCCGGCGCCTTCTCCCACTACGCTGGTCGCGCGATGGGCCCTGCCGCCGCATTCGCCGTCGGCGCCCTGTGGTGGGTCCAACTCTGCCTCGTCGTCGCAGCCGAGGCCACTGCCGCCGCACAGATCGCGGCCAGCTATGTGCCTTCGATCCCGCAATGGGTCATCGCTCTGGCGATCATGATCATCTTCACCGCGATCAACCTCACCACCTCGGGCAGCTTCGGTGAGTTCGAGTTCTGGTTCTCCCTCATCAAGGTCGCCTTCGTGACTCTGTTCCTCGTCCTCGGCGCCGCATTCCTGTTCGGCTGGACCCCGGCACAACCACCCGAGACCATCTTCGCCGATGGGTTCATGCCCACAGGTCTCCCGGGTGTTGCGGCCGGTCTCCTCGTCGTGGCGTTCGCCTTCGGCGGGATCGAGATCGTGGCGGTCGCCGCTGCCGAGACCGCGAACCCGAGTCGCAGCGTGACGCAGGCGATCAAGACCATCGTGTGGCGAATCCTGTTCCTCTACATCGGCTCCGTGGCGATCATCGTCCTCGTCCTCGACTGGAAGGACGAACGGCTCACCGAGTCACCCTTCGTCGCAGTCCTCGACACCGCAGGTCTCCCCGTCATCGCGTCTCTTCTGGCCGCGGTCATCGTCATCGCACTGCTGTCTTCGATGAACGCGAACATCTATGGTGCTTCCCGGATGGCGTTCTCCATGTCCGAACGGAAGATGCTCCCGGCAGGACTGAGCCGCACGACCACACGCGGCGTCCCGATGGTCGCGGTGCTGGCCACCTCGGCGTTCGGATTCGCAGCAGTGGCCCTGAACTACTTCTGGGCCGCCGAGGTGCTTGGTGTGCTGCTCAACATCGTCGGGTCCACGCTCATCGTCACCTGGGTCGCGACACTGGTCTCCCAGATCATCATCCGCCGCCGTACCGAGGCCGCCGGCGCAGAGCTGCCGTTGAAGATGTGGCTCTTCCCCTGGCTGTCCTATGCGACTCTGGCTGGCATCGCCGTGATCATCATCCTCGGTCTGACCGTGGAGTCCGTGCGCATCCAGATACTCGGCACCCTGGTCTTCACCGCAGCACTCTACGGGATCGGCTACCTGGTCACGCGTAAGCGCAGGGCCTGAGCCAGTTCACGAAGTGCCGACGACTGCATCGGGATCGGCAGCTGTCCCGCCACTGAGGTGGGAGTAGGTGATCGGTGCATTGCGGGCGTAGGCGGCTGTGCCCTCACGGAGGTTCGCTCTGCTGCTCGGTTGAGCCATCCGTCGAGCATATCGAGTGTCTGGCCTTCGTGGCGGCCGAAGTGTCGACCCGCATATTCGCTGACGTCGATGGGCACGAATCGTTCCAAGGCGTCGAGGACGAACCCGGCCCCTCGGTCCGACATCGGCATCCGGACGCCGGTCACTGCGTGCACCGCCTCCGAGGCTGCCCGCGAGGGCCGTCGCAGATGCGACCTCAGGCTGGCCCAGCTGCCCTCGCGAGCACTCAGTTCAGCGACGTAGGGAATGAACACCGCCGGTGGAGCGGAGATCACAAAGGCCGGCACACCGACGATGAGGCCACCGAGCCTGCGACGCAGTCCTCGCACAGTCTCCCTGCGGCCGCTGGCCATGAACACAGGCATCCCGGGCGGATGCCAGTATCTGACCTTGCGTCGAGTTGTTCGCTCTGACAGGAGCGCGGGTGAGAAGACGAGGATCTCGGAATCAGGGAACATCGACGCAGCAATGGACCGGTCCCCATCGACCTGGCTGGTGATGGCGATGATGCCCGGGCGAAGGGCGACAATCGACGCGGCAACATCTTCGTCGAGGTCACCCGGCCGTGTCGTCAGCACCACGAGGTCCCAGGATTCCGAACTCACCGCGGCCCAATCGACCACAGTCACCCGGCGTGCAGTGCCTGCCCCCTGCACAGGTTCCCGACGCGCTGGCCTCTGACCGAACACGGGTTCCCGGCACACCGGCTCCTTTCCGAAGGAGCGCACCCGTCTCGGATATGCGGCGCTTCGCCCCCGCACTGCATCAGAGTTCGAACTCTCCGACCGTGAGACCACGACCGCTTCGTGTCCTCGGCCGAACAGCGCCGCGGCTGCGAGGCCGATCGCTCCTGCCCCTTGGAACACGACCTTCATGCACTGCTCACTGCGGTCTCGGCGCTGCCACCGACGCGTCGTCGCGCGCAACAGGATAGACGAGAGCATTCGCGATGGCTGCGACTCCTTCGCCGCGCCCCGTCAGCCCGAGCGCGTCGGTCGTCGTCCCGGACACCGATACATCGGCCCCAGCAGCCGCCGACAGCGCCTGCTGAGCATCGAGCCGCCTCGTACCGATCTTCGGGCGATTGCCGATGACCTGGACGGAGACATTGCCGATCTCAAAACCTGCCGCACGGACCTGTCGTGCTGCCTCGGCGAGGAGAGCGGCCCCGGAGGCACCGGCGAACTCAGGCCTGTCGACGCCGAAATGCTGTCCCAGATCGCCGATTCCCGCGGCAGAGAACAGCGCATCACAGCACGCATGGGCAGCAACGTCGGAATCGGAATGGCCCTCGAGCCCACGTTCACCGGGCCAGTTCAGGCCCGCGACCCAGAGTTCCCGCTCGGGATCGTCGGAATAGGCGTGCACGTCGACTCCGATACCGGTACGAGGAATGACCATGGTCATCGTCGCTGCTCTCCTTCGCTCGCGGGGTTTTGTTTCTCGCCCTCGTCCAGAGTCGCTTGCGCGTCGATAGTCGCCGACTCCTGCTGCGTCGCGTCCCGAGTCGTTTCCGTGTCCCGTTTCGTCGCGTCCCGAGTCGTTTCCGTGTCCCGTTTCGTCGCGATGTGCTCACCGAGTACGAGGTCGAGGGGGTAGGTGATCTTCAGTGCTTCCTCGTCACCGTCAACGGCGACGACTTCGATGCCGAGGCGCTCGACGAGTCCCGCATCATCCGTGGCCGCGAGGGATCCAGGCCCCAAGGCAGCCAGATCGTCTTCGTATCTCTCGTGTGCTCGACGCAGGGTGCTGGCAGTGAATCCCTGTGGGGTTTGGACCCGGCGCAATCGCGAACGGTCAAGATCGCCGTGGAGGACCTCAACGGTTGGTAACTTCTGGTCGTTCTCAGCACCAGATTCGACCACAACTTGCCAACCGTCTGCGTCTGGCTGCGATCGAGGCGCCCGGCGCCCGTCGTTCGTGGTGGGACGGTGATCGTTCATGGTGGGACGGTGATCCGAGTTCACTGCGGGGCGACTCTCCACGCGACGCACGGTGTCGGTCATGGGCAGGACGGGAACGACCGCCTCGGCGCCCGCGCGGACAGCATCGGCTACTCGCCGGAAGACCTCGGAGGGTGTCAGCGCCCGGGCGGCATCGTGGACCAGCACAACGTCTGCGTCACCTGCATATTTCAAGGCTAATTGCACGGATTCGATTCGATCTTCTCCGCCTGCTACAGCTGTGATTCGCATTCCCGACATGTTGGATTCCGAATCTTTCGCACCCGATTCTGAAATGGAATCGATTTCATTGCGGGCACGCATTAAAAACTCCTCAGGAGCGGCAACCACAATTGTGGAAGCAACTCCCGAGGAGATGATCGCCTCAAGACTGCGAGCCAGAAGGCTCTTCCCGTTCAGCCGAACGAGGGCCTTCGGGTCTGCACTGCCCAAGCGCGTTCCCGACCCTGCGGCCGGAACGATGACGCAGATATTCAGGACGCGAGCACTTCGTCCAGAATGGCCTCGGCCTCGGATTCCTCTTTCTTCTCAGCCAATGCGAGTTCGGAAACGAGGATCTGACGAGCCTTGGACAACATGCGCTTCTCACCGGTCGACAAGCCGCGGTCCTGCTCGCGACGCCAGAGGTCACGAACGACTTCGGCAACCTTGATCACGTCGCCGGACTGCAGCTTCTCAAGATTCGCCTTGTAGCGACGAGACCAGTTCGTGGGCTCTTCGACGAATTCCGCGCGGAGGACGTTGAAAACCTTCTCAACACCCTCTTCACCGACGACATCGCGCACACCGACGAGGTCGCAGTTCTCCGCAGGAACCTCGATCACTAGATCACCATGGGCGACCTGGAGCTTGAGATACAGTTTCTCCTCACCTTTAATGGTTCGTTTCTTGATATCTTGGATTGTCGCTGCACCGTGATGTGGATAGACAACTGTGTCGCCGACCTCGAAACTCATATTCTCTTCAAACCCCTTTCGCGGACTTCCAGTTTACCATGAGGCGCGCCACAGAAATCATTCAGGCTGCGGATTCTTCGTGCTAGGCTCCGCTGCGCGGCTTGCCGAACGCGGACTCGTCTCCAGCGATGCCGAGGTTCTCGCGGCCGAAATCCGTCCCACCAGGGCCGGGCTCTGCTGGAGCACTCACTGCGCAGGCCCGGGCTCTGTTGGAGTTCTCACCGCGTGAACCCGTCCGGTCCCGCTCCGGGTTCTACGGCCGGTCAAAAACCGGGTAGTATACAGATTGATCTTGTATTGCCACTTCAAGGAGCACAATGAAACGGCACAACCGCGCGGCACTCGCAGTTGCCGCACTCGCTCTCGTCATTCCAGTCAGCGGATGTGCAAGCCTGCTGTCACCTCACCAGACCGCCGAGTACCAGTACAACGCCGGTGACGGTGCCTGGGGATCGGTCGGAGACGTCGAGGTCCGCGGTCTGATGCTCATCATGGACGAGTCCGGCAAGGGCCCGGCCCAGCTGTTCTTCACACTCATCAACAAGGGCGATTCCTCCGCCAAGGTGTCCCTGGACGTCGGCGGGAAGACGACCACCGAGTCGGTCAAGGCCGGCGAAACCTTCGTGCAGGACCCGGAGAGTTCGGCGTCGACGTCTTCGAAGCCGGTCATCGTGGACAGCCTCAAGGCGAAGCCCGGAGACCTGGCCGACGTCACCGTCAAGGTCGGCAGCGACGAGAAGACGATCCGGACTCAGGTCCTGTCGAATTCCCTGCCGTACTACGAACAGTACGTACCGACCGAAAAGCCATCGGAGTCACCCAGCGAGGATGCCTCACAGCCCGGCGAAGACGCATCGCAGTCCGGCGAACAGGGCGAGTCAGCCACTGGCATCAACGGCTGAACCCAGCCGCACAAGAGCCGAATACCTCAAGGAGCCGCCCACACGATGTGGGCG
>NZ_JBHFIH010000013.1:251522-254631 GCF_057334195.1 Brevibacterium sp. AGC70
GGGGGCGCCTCCTTCTGCGTCACCTGTGAGTCTCTCGGCCCTGTGAGTCTCTCGGCGCAGGTACCGTGAGAGCCCCCGCTTCGGAGCCAGGCCCTGCTTGGCCAAGCTCCCGCTGCGCGCAGTCAGGCTCTGCGGGGAGTCGTGGTCAGGCTTCGAACTTGTAGCCGAGTCCGCGCACCGTGGTGAGCAGGCGCGGCTCCGAGGGGTTCTGTTCGACTTTGGCACGCAGACGCTTGACGTGGACGTCGAGGGTCTTCGTGTCGCCGACGTAATCTTCTCCCCAGATCCGGTCGATGAGCTGACCGCGTGTCATCACTCGACCGGAGTTGCGGATGAGGATCTCGAGCAGCTCGAACTCCTTCAGCGGCATCGACAGCTCTTCGCCGCGGACGCTGACGACGTGTCGTTCGACATCGATGCGGACTCCCCCGGCTTCGAGCACCGACTCGTCGTCGAAGGCTTCGGATTCGACGTTGCGGCGCAGCACCGCTCGCACCCTGGCCAGCAGTTCTCGCGAGGAGTAGGGCTTGGTCACGTAGTCGTCTGCGCCGAGTTCGAGTCCCACCACCTTGTCGATCTCCGAGTCCTTGGCCGTGAGCATGATGATCGGCACACTGGACTTCGCACGCAGCTCTCGGCATACCTCGGTGCCGGAGACTCCCGGCAGCATGAGGTCGAGCAGAACGAGATCGGCGCCGTTGCGGTCGAACTCTGCGAGAGCCTTCAAACCGTCATCGGCAACTGTCACCTCATATCCTTCTTTATCGAGCAGGTACGACAGTGGGTCCGAGAACGAATCCTCGTCCTCGACAAGCAGAATTCGAGTCACGTTGTGAGCTTCCTTTGTTCGCTTCCGGTTTTCAGAACCTGGGTTGTCTCATTCTCATTCTCCCCTGTGCTGACGCCCTTGTCATCGTCGGGGTCATGTTCGGTGCCGTCATTGGCAACCGCGCCATCAGCAGCGGCTCCCTCTGCATCCGTCTCAACCTCAACCTCAGCCTCGTCGGCATCAGCCCGTGCCGAGTGCT
The DNA here is from genome assembly GCF_057334195.1 of Brevibacterium sp. AGC70. NCBI lineage: Bacteria > Bacillati > Actinomycetota > Actinomycetes > Micrococcales > Brevibacteriaceae > Brevibacterium > Brevibacterium sp. AGC70. The sequence goes on from NZ_JBHFIH010000013.1 coordinate 252,551, forward strand.
CGAGCAGGACCCCATCCGGCGCCGAGGAGGATGCTTCGTCATCGGAGACGTTGCCTGCCAGCGGAAGCACGATGGTGAAGGTCGAACCCTTGCCGAGGCGGCTCCAGACCTTCACCTGCCCGCCGTGTGTGGCGATGATGTGCTTGACGATGCTCAGCCCCAGCCCGGTTCCACCCGTGATACGCGAACGCGCCGGGTCCACGCGGTAGAAACGTTCGAAGACGCGCTCGGTGTCCTGAGTGGAGAGACCGATGCCCTGGTCGGCGACGGAGATCTCGACGCGTTCGTCGACCAGGTCGACTCCGACGCCGATGCGAGTGCCGTCGGGTGAGTAGTTGATGGCATTGTCGATAAGGTTGCGCACCGCATTGACGAGGAGTTCGTAGTTGCCCTCGATGAGCATTGTGCCCGGTGGCGAGACCTCGATGTGGATGTTCTTGCTCTCGGCACGCGTACGGGCACGGTCAGCGGCATCATCGACCACCTCGGCGGCGGAGATCTTCTCCGTCGCGGACGGAGCGGTATGGTCCTGGACGCGGGACAGGTCGATGATCTCCTGCACCAGCTGAGTCAGCCGCTTCGACTCCCGCTGCATGCGACCGCCGAAGCGTTCGACGGCCTGCGGGTCATCGGAGAAGTCGGTGACCGCCTCGGCGAGGAGGGACATCGCGCCGATGGGGGTCTTGAGTTCGTGGGAGACGTTGGCAACAAAATCTCGCCGAATGGAGTCAACGCGCTTGGACTCGGTCTGGTCGTCACAGAGGACGAGGACGAAGGCCGTGCCCAAGGGCGCCACACGAGCGTGGAGGAATCGCAGGATCGAATCCGTCTGCTCGCGCTTCTGTTCGAGTTCGATCTCTTCGATGAGGCCTCTGGAGCGGACTCGGCCGACCATGCGCAGCATCTCGGGAGAAGCAAGGGAATGCCCTCTGACCAGCCCGAACGTGTAAGCGGCCGGGGATGCTTTGACGACGTCATCACCGGCGTCGAGAACGATCGCGGCCGAGGGCAGCACAGCCAGAACCTCGGCGATGCCTTCGGGCAGGTCGTCCTCAGAATGCAGATCGGCAGCATCACGGGAGCGTTCGCTGAAACGAAACGCCAGAATTCCCGCTATGCCCAGTCCCAGACCGACGATGCCGGTCAGGACCGCTACGATCAAGAGGTCCACGTCATCAAGCTTATGCGCAGTCGGCTTCAGAGGCGCACGGAATCGACCCCAGGACGCCGCTTTTGCCGAGGAATTCACCTGCATGCCAGACAACGTTCACCCAATGGTGTCAAGCTGACACAGTGTGCCTATCCTGACCGGAGGGTTGTCCGCACCCAGGGCGATCTCAGGCACCTCCCCTTGCACAAGATCCACGAGATTAAGGAACCGCTGTCAATGCGCGAAGTCTTCAGAAATGAGCTGGACGAGCTGGCCACGCAGCTGGTCGACATGTCTGTCAAAGTTCACGAGGCGATGCGCCTGGCGAACCAGTCCCTGCGAAGCAACGACCTCGAACTGGCCGAAAAGGTCATCGAAGCCGACGCCGTGATCGACCACATGCAGCACGCCCTCGACCTTCAGGCCGCTGAGATGCTGGCCTTGCAGGCCCCCGTCGCCGCCGACCTGCGCGCGGTCATCGGCTCACTGCGGATGTCCGCTTCGCTCGAGCGCATGGGTGACCTCGCTCGCCACATCGCCCAGCAGGTCCGCATCCGCTACCCGGAGTCAGCGATCCCCGACCACTTCACCGACACCTTCACCCGCATGGGCGAATCCGGAGAGAAGATCGCCGAGGCGACGGAGAACCTGCTGTCGAACCCGGGCCTGACCGCCGTGCCCACGATCAATGCGATCGACGAAGAGCTCGACGAACTGCACCTGAGCATCTTCGCCAAGCTCGCCGAGGCGCCCGCCGGTTCGCTGGCACCCCGCCACATCGCCGACGTCACCCTGCTCTCGCGCTACTACGAGCGCTTCGGCGATCACGCGGTGTCCGTGTCTCAGAAGGTCGAATACCTGCTCACCGGCAACTGGGAACCGTACCTGTCGAAGAAGTGACATACGCCTGAAACACCGAATCAGCCCGCGG
>NZ_JBHFIH010000013.1:254720-261183 GCF_057334195.1 Brevibacterium sp. AGC70
ATGTTCGACCTCGGGCTTTTCGCTGGCGATGACCTTCCGCTGCCTCCGGTTCGTTCCGCTGATGCTGCGTGCGATGGTCTTCAGCACTCCCGTCGTGACGGCGACGCCCAGAAGCAGCAGGGCTCCGCCGACGAGCTCGGGAACGGTGGGACGGTCTCCGAGGACGAGCCAGGCCGAGAGCACACCGACCAGGGGAACCAACAGTGAGAACGGCGCCACCTGCGATGCCGGGAACCTTGCAAGCAGCGAATTCCAGATGACGTAGCCGATGAGTGAGGCGCAGCCGGCGGTGTAGACGACCGAAGCCACGACTCCCCAGGTCGGGTTCGCAAGTGCGTGAGCCACCTCGGCGGGGCCGTCGACGAGCATCGAGAGCGCGAACAGGGGCACGGGGACCACGATGGCCGACCACACGGTCATCTGCACACCGTTCGTGCCCTCCTTGACGCCGCGGGCGATGACATTGCCGATCGCCCAGGACAGGGACGCGGCGAGCGCGACGAGGAAGGCGACGATCGGCACCGATGCCTGGAGGCTCAGGCCGATGACGCACAGTCCGGACAGGCCGATGAGGATGCCGATGATCTGGCGTCGACTCGGGAATTCCTTGAGCACAAGGGCCGCGACGAGCACCGTGAAAGCGGCCTGAATCTGGATGACGATCGACGTCAGACCCGCAGGCAGTCCGAGGAACATGGCTGTGTAGAGGAGGCCGAACTGACCGGCGGACATGAAGACGCCGATGAGGAGGATGCGTCGGAAGTTCCCTCTGGGGTACTTGACGAAGAAGATCGCCGGGATCACGACGAGCGTGAAGCGGGCTGCGACGAGGAGCAGCGGTGGCCAGTCCCGCAATCCGAAGTCGATGAAGATGAAGTTGACGCCCCAGAGAACGACGACGAGCAGGGCGAGCATGTAATGGACGGGACGCATACCTCCAGGATCCCAGCCATTGCATCAAAATTCCATTGAATATAAATGCGTGGTTTCGTTAAAATTGTTTGATGATTGACGCTCTCGCTCTGCGCACGCTCGTTGCTCTCGACTCGGCCGGATCCGTCACGGCGACGGCCGATGCACTCGGCTACACCTCGGCGGCCATCAGCCACCAGCTGCAGAAGCTCTCGCGCTACCTCGGCTCACCTGTCACCGAGCGCACCGGACGGGGGATCGCATTGACTCCGATGGGTCGGGAGCTCAGCCGTCGCGGCGCCGAGCTGCTCCAGGATCTCGAAAGCCTCGAGACCGACGCCCGGGCAAGGTCGGGCGAACCTCGAGGTCGGATCACGGTGGGCGGGTTCTCGACCGGCATCCGCGGGGTGCTGGTGCCATCCCTGCCGCTGCTCAAGAACACCGCGCCGGAGCTGACGATCACCAACATCGAGGAGGAACCCGATGAGCTCATCGACATGGTCACGGTCGGTCGGATCGACGCTTCGCTGATCTTCGACTGGCGGGAGGGTCCTCCCCAGCTGCCCTCGACGCTGAATTCCGAGCTCATCACCGTCGACCGGGCCGATATCGTCATGCATCGTGACCACCATCTGGCATCACGCAGTCTGGTGACCCGGCAGGATCTCCTCCGCGAGGTCTTCGTCTCGGCACCGCGCAACGGCGTATGCCACCGCTGGCTCACCGCGCTCTTCGATCCCCTCAACGCCGAACCGCGGATCGAGTACTGGGCGATGGAGTATGACACCCAGATCGAGTTCGTCCGGGCCGTCGGGGCGCTCGCGCTGGTGCCGCGGCTGGGACGGCCGCACCTGCCAGCCGACGTCACCGTCGTCGAACTCGACGATCCGAGCATCGCCCGCTGGATCTACCTCGTGTGGCGGGCCTCCATGAGCGCATCCCCGGCGATCTCCCTTCTCCTTGAGCAGATGAGGGCAGTCGCCGAGGTGACAGCAGGTGAGTGCGAGCCCGAGCGAGGGAGAGTCTGAGCCTCAGCGACCCTGGTTGGCGACCTGACCGATCGCGGCCTCTGCGGCAGCCGCATCGAGATACGTGCCGCCGGGCCTGACCGGAGTGAAGTCCTCGGTCAGCTCGTAGTGCAGCGGGATGCCGGTGGGAATGTTGAGGCCGGTGATATCGGCATCGGAGATACCGTCGAGGTGCTTGACGAGGGCACGCAGCGAATTGCCGTGGGCGACGACGAGCACGGTGCGTCCGACGGTGAGCTCGGGGACGAGCCGGTCGTACCAGTAGGGCAGAAGCCGGTCGATGACGTCGGCCAGGCATTCCGTGCGAGGCAGGGAACCGCCGAGGTTGGCGTAGCGAGGATCTCCGGCCTGCGAGAATTCGGAGGCGTCGCCGAGAGCTGGCGGCGGGGTGTCGAAGGAGCGGCGCCAGGTCATGAACTGCTCCTCGCCGAACTCCTCGCGGATCTCCTTCTTGTTCTTGCCCTGCAGCGCACCGTAGTGGCGTTCGTTGAGTCGCCAGCTGCGATGGACGTCCAGCCAGGAGAGGTCGGCGGCCTCGAGCGCCAGATTCGAGGTGAGGATGGCCCGCTTGAGACGGGAGGTGTAGACGACGTCGGGGATGAGGTCGGCCTCGCGCAGGAGCTCGCCGGCCCGCTGGCCCTCAGCCCGCCCCTTGTCCGTCAGGGTCACGTCGACCCAACCGGTGAACAGATTCTTCTGGTTCCATTCGCTCTCGCCGTGGCGCAGCAGGATGAGGTTATGCGTCATGCCACCATTTTTGCACGACCGTGCCGACGCACACAGAGCCGCCCACCCTCTGGTCCAGGTGCTTCCGAGATATTTCTCACTATTCGGCACTCGATCTTGCATCCCGATATGCCGGGATAGCCTGAACTCATGCCTGACACCCCTACACCGCAGTCGTCGAGCTCGCAGCCTGAGTCGTCGAACCCACAGCCTCCATCGTCGAGCTCGCAGTCGCCGACCCCGCCACCGCAGGCGGGAGGCTCATCGGCTCCTCAGCCCCAGCAGCCGAACTCCGACCGCAGTTCGATCATCGCTGTGACGGCACTGCCGGTCCTCGTCGTCATCGCCGGAGTCCTCGGGTTCCTCAGTCCCGACACGTTCACTCCTCTCGCGCCCTCGATCACCTGGGCTCTCGGAATCGTCATGTTCTTCATGGGTCTGACGCTGACGCTGCCGGACTTCGCTCGGATCGCGAAGAAGCCGTGGATCGCCGCCCTCGGTGTCGTGACGCAGTTCGTCGCAATGCCCCTGCTCGGTCTCCTGGTCGTCACCCTCTACAGCCTTCCGACTGAGATCGCTGTCGGCGTCATCCTCGTCGGATGTGCCCCCGGAGGGACTGCTTCGAACGTCGTCACCTACCTGGCCAAGGGCGATACCGCCCTGTCGGTGTCGATCACAACCCTGTCGACCCTTCTCGCCCCGGTCCTCACTCCCCTGCTGACCCTGTGGCTGGCCGGCTCATACATGGACGTTCCGTTCTGGTCGATGTTCGTCTCGATCTGTCAGACGGTGCTCGTGCCCGTCATCGTCGGGGTGATCGTCAGGCTCGTGGCCTCGAAGTTCGTCGACAAGATCTCACCGATACTGCCCTGGTTCGCGTCCATCGCCATCGCCTACATCGTGGCGGTCGTCGTCGCGGGCTCCGCCGACTCCATCGCGACCGCCGGAATCCTCGTGCTCCTGGCAGTCATCACGCACAACGTCTTGGGACTTGGACTCGGCTACGGAGTGGCCGCGGCCTGCCGGTTGGACACTCCGACCAGACGAGCGATGACCTTCGAGGTCGGGTTGCAGAATTCGGGGCTCGCATCCACTCTCGCAACCACGTACTTCTCACCGCTCGCTGCTCTTCCCGGCGCTGTGTTCAGCGTCTGGCACAACGTCTCCGGTGCACTCCTGGCCTCGGTGTTCGCACGCCGCCCCTACGGCAAACCACCGCGTGAGCAGGTCGCCGGAGACAGTCACACACAGGAGTCGGGACTGTGATCGGGCCCTCGACCCCGTCGGGCTTCTCCGCTTTCGACGAGGAGACGATCGCTCTCGCGAACAGGAGATTTCTGATTCGGCGGGCACGAGACACCGATGTGCACGACCTCGTGTCCTTGCTTCGCGATGACGCCCTCGGTGCTGCTCGTGAGGGTTCCGGCGCCGAGGAGGTGGCCGACTACCAACGTGCCTTCGGTCTCATCGATTCCGATCCCAATCAGCTTCTCGTCACGATCGACGACGTCACCAACTGTGCTGAGAGCAATCGCGAAGATGCTGAGACCCACCATGACGGTGCCGAGACTCATCATGACGGTTCTGCGAACAACGATGAGGGTGGGCAGCCACGCCCGTCCGACACCGGATCGACTGCCGTCGTCGGCACCCTGCAGCTGACGCTGATCCCGAGCCTGTCACGACGAGGTTCGACGCGGCTGCAGATCGAAGCGGTGAGGATCGGGCCTGATGCGCAGGGCCTAGGACTGGGCACGGCGGTCTTCGAATGGGCCCATGACTGCGGGCGTCGATTCGGGGCCTCGCTGGCTCAGCTGACGACCGATAAGTCGCGCACGGATGCGCAGCGGTTCTACGCACGGCTCGGCTACGAGGCCAGTCACGAAGGGCTCAAACTGGACCTGAGCTGACACTCACATCCACTTCACCCCGTCGACCTCGAACTCACGGATGCGGTGGGCGATCATCTCCGCCAGCAGGTCGGTGGGTATCTCGCGATCGTAGTAGAGCTTGATCGAACCCTTTCCGGTGTCGAATCCGCTCAGCCGATCGGCGAAGGCCTCTTTGGTGCTGGGGGTGAATACGAAGTTCGCGTGCTTGGCATAGCCGGCGAAGGCGAAGAGGATCGTACCTACGAAATAGGCAGGGTTCCCCCATTTGAGGCCTTCCTCAGCGGTGGGCGCAGCGGCGCGGCTGAGGTCCCGCAGGCGCCTCAGGAATTCCCGCTTGTGCACATCGTCGAAGCCGGCGATGTAATCGTCGACGTTCAAGCCTGCTCCAGAAATTCGTTGTCCGGTCCGCTGAGGACGTCTTCGAAGGCGGCGAGGTTCCGCGTCGACTCGCCGCGACTGACCCTCCAGGCCCATTCCTTCTTCATTCCGGTGAGGAAGCCGATGAGCAGAAGTTCGTTGAACGAGGAGTCGGCGATCGCCAGAATCGCCCCGAGCAGCGAGTCGAGTTCCTCGAGAAGTCGGTCCCGGGGAACGCTGGCTCCCAGATACACATCGCCGAGGGTGTCGATGCCGAACGACACCGGGCCTGGTCTCATGTTCTTGATGAGCAGCCAGCGGTTGAACTCCTCGGCGTTCTCATCCGGGTGGCGGATGACGAACGCCTGCAGCTGCACCGTTCGCGCGGAGATGGTGATCGACACGGTCGTCTTCAGCTTCTTCTCTCCCGGCAGGACCACGGCGATCTGCGTGTCCTCTACGGCGTCGACTTCGACCTCGTTCTCATGGGCCCACTGCCTCACACCGGCCAGAAGCGTCTCGGTGTCGGTCGTCATCATGTGTCCTTCCGTCGGCAATCCATGAGTCCTTCAGCAGCCGCGCCCGACCAGTCGCGGCTTCGGGTTAAGTTCTTCCCCAGTCGCTGTCTCTTCCATGACCGTCAGCTGTTCGGTGGTCGTCATCGTCGTGGTCGGGGCCAGATCCGGCACGTCGAGGGCGCCGAGCACACTCGCCGCCGTGGCCGACCAGTCGAATCGGGCAGAGCGATCGGCGGCATGAAGTGCGAGTTCGCGTCGCAGTTCGTCATCGAGGAGCATCCGCTCGAGAGCCATGGCCCAATGCCGAGGGTTATGATCGGCGATGAGCACGCCCGAATACCCGTGTTCGACGATGTCGGGCAGACCGCCCACCGCCGAGGCTATGGCGGGCAGGCCCGATGCCGAGGCTTCGGCCGCGACCAGTCCGAATGATTCGCTGCGTGAGGGGACGAGAAGGATGTCCGCCGCGCGGTAGTAGGTGACGAGTTCATGAGCGGGGACGGGACGTCGCACCTCGACGCTGGGTTCGGCGGCGATCGCTGAGTTCAGCTCGCGCAGGTACGACGAGGAACCAGTCGGAGCCTCTTGGCCCGAAACTGCGCCGAGGAGGATTCCACGCGTCCGAGACGCCAGGTGCGGGTTGTTCTCTCGCAGGCCGGAGATCGCATCGACGACGACGTCGGTTCCCTTGATGAACTGCATCCGCCCCACATAGAGGACGACGAATTCGTCTGGTGCAAGACCCAGAACTGTTCTGGCTTCGGCACGATCTCCTGGGGAGAACAGGTCGTGGTCGACGCCGGGCCTGGCCACCACTACGGCGTCGGCATCGGCGCCGAGCTCGTGGATGAGATCGCGACGCTCTGCCGGAGTGTTGGCCACGATCAGGTCCACCGCCGAGGCGATTCGCTCCTCTGCTTCCAAGCGCTGAGGCCGTTCGTGGCTGGTCTCTGAGTCGCGGTTCTTGACTGCGCCGATCGTGTGCATGCTCACGACGATTCGAGGACGCTCACCCGACCTGGTCGCGGGG
>NZ_JBHFIH010000013.1:261232-277511 GCF_057334195.1 Brevibacterium sp. AGC70
GCGTCGGCGACCGCCGACGGTGACTCCTGGGAGCGAAGCTCCTGAGCCCGCAGCGCCGCCTCGGCGGAGATCCAATAGTGCGCCCAGATCACATCGGCTGAGGTGAAGCTCGGCTCGGCGAGGAGGAGCAGCGCGAGTTCGTCGATGGCATCGGCAAGCTCGTCCTTGTTGGCCGCATCGATCGGCAGCTGGTGGAGTCGGACGTTCTCAGCGATCTGCAGGGTGCCGGCGCGCCCGCCCAGGCCGTCAATACCGCTTGGGTCGGCGGTGAAGACGTCGACCACGTGGCCAGCTGCTGCCAATGCGCGCACCGACTGGTCGACGTAGACATTCATCCCACCGGCATCGCCCTGGCCCGGCTGAGCCGCGGGCGAGGTGTGGAGTGAGAGAACGGATATGCGCACTGTGACAGTTTAGCCAAAGAACTCGCCGAGGATCCGGCGGACTTCGTGGCGCCCGCGCCACAGGATCGATCCCGCTGGCAGGACTTCCAAGTGGGCCTCGGGAATCGCGGCCGCAATCGCCTCGGCGACCTCGACAGGATGGGCAGGGTCATCCTCGTGGGTGAGCACGAGCACTTCCCCCGGGAACCGAGCCAGAGCACTCAGCGAGTCATTGCCCGTGCTCACATCGCCTGCGCTCTCGTCGACGGCGATCTCAAGAGCCAAGCCGAGCCCGTCGGACATGTCCGTATTGACGAGATTCTCGGCCTTCGTCTTCGTCCAGGCTCTGGCCGGCAGGAGCTCGGCGACCTCGGTGGGTTCGCGAGAAAGCATCAGGTCCGTGATGGACTCGACGTCACCGGCGGCCACCAGATCACGCAGTCGCTCCAGGTAGCCGCGGTTCGCATCGGCCACCTCGGCGGAGAATCCGGTGAATGATGCCGGGAGCACGAGCGCGACCTTCTCGAGGTTCCGGCTTGCCGGATGAGTGGTGCCGAGCAGTCTGAGGAGTCCGCCGGCGGACATGGAGACGCCGAGGGCCTGCGTCGCCGAGGTGGACGTCAGGGCCCGTGCCAGCACCTCGGCGATGTGGCCGTAGTTCCATCCCGATCCAGGTGAGGGGCGTCCTCCGTGGCCGGGCAGGTGGAGGAAATGCTTGGTGCCGGTGATGCCTGTGCCGAAGGGACGGGTGTCGCGGATTGCGCCGGCGAATCCGTGGCCGAAGAGCGTGTGGGGCTCACCGGCGCCGAAGGTGGCGATGTAGTCGGAATCTGGGCCCGGGAGGTTGAGGTCGTTTGTCATCTGCGCGTGTTCGTCGCGGCCTCAGCGCCAGTGGTTCCGATTCTGTTTGCGATTGCGCGGGTCGATCGCCTTGATCTTCGGGCGGACGTCGGTGAGGTAGACGATGCCGGCGACGAGTGCGATCAGGTTGAGGAATATGATGCGCATGCCCATGGGCGGAAGCGCGATAAGTGCGAGCGCGAGACCGACGCCGAGGAGGATGACCCAGAACTTCTTGCTCTGTTTGTCAACGGCGCGATAGTTCTCGTCCTTATAGCGGAGGCAGTCGATGAACGCCCACAGCTGGAGGCCGAAGGCCGCGACGGACAAGGCGAGAAAGACCATCTGCTGAACGCCGGCAATTATTTCCATAGCATCTACCCTAGCAATCGCAGCTCTTCGGGGCACGGGGACGGCTCGGATCCTGGGCGAATCCTCATCGTCGGATCACCCTCCGCACATGAACCGCCTCAGCGCTGCGACGACACGGTGTTGAGGAAGTCCGGCGTTGAGGAAGTCCGGCGCTCTGCCCGTCACACGGTCAGACGCTGGCTGTCATCCAGTCTGACTCTGACTGTCGCACCTGCGCACCATGGCCGGCGTTCACAGGACCCCTGTCATTCGGATGCCTGCGCAGACACCCATTCCCAGCAGCACACAGATGAGCATCGGCACTCGCAGGATCGCGGCCAGGACTCCCACGCCGACGCCGATGAGCCGTGCGGGGTCCGCGATGTTCTGACCATCGAAGATCGCCGTCGTCGCGAAGACTGCACCGATGAGGACGACCGTCGCCCGATCCATCCACTTCGTCACCGTCACCGTCGAGTCGCCTTCCGACTCCCCCGCGGGTTCTGCGGTGCCGTTCGGTCCTGTGGTGTCGTATGCCCCCGCCGAGGCGCTCGCGAGCTGTCGGCGTCTGCCCTTCGTTGCGATCGCCGCACCGAGCTTCACACCGGCGAAGCGCATGGCATAGGTTCCGATGCTCAGCGCGGCGAGTGCGATGAGAAAACTGACCGGACTCATCGGCTTCCCTCCTGTCGATCGAGATCGTCAGCATCGCTGCGAACGCCAGCGTCACTGCGAACGCCAGCGTCACTGCGATCAGTCTGGGCGGTACGCCTCCTGATGACTGCCTTGATCGACCAGCCGGCTGCCACGAACACGAATACCGACAGAGAGGTCACGGCTCCGAGTCCGAGCGGCAGGAGCGGAGTGAGGAGGACCGAGATGAGGATTCCGACGACCGTCAGCGACAGCGTGGTCCTGCTCTTCAGATCGCCGCGGATGAGGCAGAAGAGGATGATGGGGAAGGCCGCATCGAGGCCGAGGAGATCGGCGTCGATGACGCTGCCGAGCCACTGGCCGAGCATGGCCCCGCTCGGCCACATCAGTGCGATTGCCGCACCCATGAGAAGGAATGCATGCCACCGTGCCCGGTCGGTGCTGACCGTTCGCGATACGGCGATAGATTCGTCGTTGATCCAGTGCGCTGCGATGAGTGCGCGCCAGTCCTGCGGGAAGAACGGCCCAACGGCCATGCCGAAGGCGAAGTTCCGTGAGTTGACCAGCAGGCCCGCCAACACTGCAAGGACCGGCGCTCCGCCTGCTGCGATCACGCCGACGAAGGTGAATTCCGCTGCACCGCCGAGGGCGAACATCGCCAGCAGCAGCGTCTGCCACCACGGGAATCCGGACACCGCGGAGATGGCCCCGTAGGACAGGGCGACCGCGATGATCGTGATCGTGACGATGACGACGTCACGATAGGTCGAGCCCGGAAGGACCCGATCTATCGTGCGAAACACAGAACTCATGTTCTATATAGTGCACACTCACAAATCGTTCGTCAACCGGAACGTTGGGTCGCTATAGTGAACTTATGAGTTCTCAACCACGAGATGAGGCACCCACCGGATCCAGTGAGCCGTCGGCTGGCCCGACGCCGCGTGAGCAGATCGCAATCGCAATCAGACGAGAGCGGATGCGCGCGAACCTCTCGCTGTCCGAAGTCGCCCGTCGAGCGGGGATCGGAAAATCGACCATGTCCGGGCTGGAGGCCGGCACCGGCAATCCCAGTGTCGAGACGATGTGGGCCCTGGCATCCGCGCTCGACATCCCACTGGCCAGACTGCTCGATCCCCCGCAGCACGAAGTCGCACTCCTGCATGCCAAGGATCTGCCCAGCCTGCCGTCGAACACCGCGAACTATGCGGCGACCCTGCTCTCAGCATCGCCGGCGAATGCGCGGCGCGATGTCTATTTCATTCAGGCCGAACCGGGTCAGCCGCGAATCTCACAGCCGCACCCTGTCGGCACTATCGAGCATGTGATCCTGGGGCAGGGGGCGGCACGCATCGAGGTGCTCGGACAGTCCTACGAGCTTCACGTCGGCGACTACCTGACCTACCCGGGTGACCAGCCGCACGAGTTCACGGCGCTCAGACCGGAGACGACTGTCGTGTTCATCGTCGAGAGCCGCTGAGGTCCGCGACTTAATCACTCCGCCGGCGGTTCGTCCGTATCTCGCGTGTCTTCACTGAGCGAGGGAAGTCGGTTCTGGGCGGCTTCGTTGGTCAGCCCGCAGGCTTCGAGGAGGTCTACCGCGACAGGACGCAGCAGCAGCACGAGGGATTCGTCGTGGATATCCCAGCTCTCCTCCGCACGAGGGTCAAGACTGGAAGCGGCCTCGGCCAGAGCAGCTTCTGCCAGTCCCCGATCGGTCCCTCTGCGCAGCGCGACTTCGAGCTTCTTCGACCCTTCGGACAGCGAATCCACGTATCCGGCGATGATCGGCTTCTCCGCACCGAATTCGGTGATGCCTACGACCCTGCGAGCGATGACGCGAATGGTGCGCATGGCACGATCGGCATGGGTGTGTGCACGGGACAGCCTGGTCACCTCGGCGGAATGACGCCTGCCTCTGGCATTGATCTTCGCCGCCTCCCTCGAGATCTTGAGCGAGGAACCCCAGGAATCGATGATGTCCTGGGTCTCTCGAGCCCGTGTCAGTGCCCGTTTTGCGAGTGCGACGTCGGAGTCCTGCAACGCCCGCGCCATCATCTGCAGGACTGCGCTGATCTCGTCGAGCATGCTCGCGGCAAGACCACGCGGGACCTTGCGGGCATCGCGCGGAAGGATGAGGGCGAGAAGGATCGCACACACGGATCCGGTGAGGGCATCGAGGGTGCGGGGAAACGGCAGGGTGGTGGCGGTGGCAGGGACCACGACGACGTAGACGGATTGGACGGCGATCTGGGTGATGAAGATACCACCGGAATTCAGCATCGTGCCGATGAAGAGGCCGATGGCAAGCGTCAGTGTGAGCTGCCAGATCCCTGTGCCGTAGACGTTGACGAGGAGCTCACCCACGAGCACGCCGAAGGTCGCACCGAAACCGATCTCCATGGCTCGGCGCAGACGACGGTCGGCGACCGGTCCGATGCCGACGGCAGAGGCGACGGCTGCGAGGAACGGATATGGGTGGCCGAGGGCATAGACGCAGAAGGCATAGGCCGCGGTGGCGGCGATCGGGATCTGGATCAGCTGCCCGGCGTTGGCCTGCACACGCTTGAGACCCATCCGAGATCGATGCACCAGAGTGTTGAAGGCGCGCTGGGGCAGTTCTCTGACCTCGGACTTCGCCATCAGACTCCCTTCGTGCTCGCCTTCGCTGTACCCAGCGTACCGGAATTGTGACATGCTAAAGTCTGTGCGCCGAGGAGGCTATGAATGACAACCAACCTGACCCGAGATGAAGCGCAGAGCCGCACTCAAGTGCTCGATGTCTCGACTTACACCGTCGACATCGACGTCAGCAATGCTGAGACCGGAGCTCCGACGTACCTCTCCCGTACCGTCGTCGAGTTCACCGCCCGAACCGAGTGCCGCACATTCATCGACCTGATCGCAGACACGGTCACATTCGCCGAGATCAATGATGAGATCCTCGACCCCGCCGAGGTGTTCGACGGCGCACGCGTGGGACTGCCCATCCGCGCGGGGAAGAACACCCTGACAATCGAGGCGCAGGCCTACTACTCCACCTCGGGAGAAGGACTGCACCGCTTCACCGACCCTGCCGACGGCAAGGTCTACCTCTACACTCAGTACGAACCGACCGATGCCCGCCGCGTGTTTGCGAACTTCGACCAGCCAGATCTTAAGGCAGAGTTCATCTTCAACGTGACGGCCCCCGAACACTTCCAGGTTCTGTCGAACCGCCCCGAGACGAGTCGCGGACCGAGCCAGGAGGCGAGCCAGGGTTCTGTCGATATTGACTCCCCCGCGATCACTCATCATTTCGCTCCGACGCTGCGACAGTCGAGCTACATCACGTGCATCACCGCGGGCCCCTACGAGGGCGCAACCGACCACTGGACGGATCCATCGACCGGTGAGGTCGTGCAGTTGGGAGCATGGACGCGCGCCAGCCTCGTCGACCACCTCGACGCCTCGGATATCTTCTCGATCACGAAGGCCGGGCTGGACTTCTTCACTGGCGAATTCGACTATCCGTATCCGTGGGGCAAGTACGATCAGATCTTCGTTCCGGAGTACAACCTCGGCGCCATGGAGAATCCGGGACTGGTCACGTTCACCGACAGTCTGATCTTCCGGGACAAGGTCACCGACGCGAACTACGAGTCGCGGGCGAACGTGATCCTGCACGAGATGGCACACATGTGGTTCGGCGACCTGGTGACCATGAAGTGGTGGGACGACCTGTGGCTCAAGGAGTCGTTCGCCGACTACATGGGTGGGCTGGCACTGGCCGAGGCGACCCGATTCACCGAAGGCTGGGTGACCTTCGCACTGCGTCGCAAGGCGTGGGCGTACACGCAGGACCTCTATCCGACCACGCACCCGATCGTCGCCGACATCCCCGACGTCGAGGCCGCGAAGCTCAACTTCGACGGCATCACCTACGCCAAGGGTGCGTCCGTGCTCAAGCAGCTCGTGGCCTTCGTCGGCCGGGAGGCGTTCTTCGCCGGCTCGCGCCTGTACTTCAAGCGCTTCGACTACCGCAATACCGAGCTCGCCGACTTCCTCGAATGCCTCGCCGAGGCGGCCCCTGACCGGGACATCGTCAGCTGGGCCAGTGCATGGCTGGGCACCTCCGGAGTCTCCGAACTGTCGTTGGAACTGACGACGTCCGACGATGCCCCATCGTCTGCGCGGGGCTCAACACGAGCAAGCATCACCAGCGCGAAGATCACTCAAGCCGATTCGGCTCGCGGTGCCGAGCTGCTGCGTCCGCACACGCTCGAGATCGCCACATTGGGACGAAAGGGACGCAAGCTGATCCCGATCGATTCCTTCTCCTTCGACTTCTCCACCCAGTCAGCTGAGGTGGAGCAGCTCGCTGGACGCACCCTCGGCGATATCACGCTGGTGAACTATTCCGATCACGACTATGCGCGCGTGCGCTTGGATCCGGCATCGACGGAGGCCGCGATCAGGTCGGTGTCCCGGATCGCGGATCCGCTTTCACGGGCATTGGTGTGGTCAGCCTTGGAAAATGCTGTTCGCGATGGCCTCCTTCCCGTGCAGCGATATCTCACGGCCTATGCCCGGAGCTTGGGCAAGGAGAGCCATGCCGGCATCATGGCCGGGCTGAGCCAGACGGCGCTGACCTGCCTGGACCAGTGGGTCTCGGCGAGAAACTTCGAGACCGCAATCACCGGGCTGTTGGGCGCTGCTCTTGACGCATTGGCAACCGCCAGGTCAGGCTCGGACGCTCAGCTTCATCTGGCGAATCTGGTTCTTGCTCTCACCTCGCGCACTGCGCGTTGCTTTGGGGCAAGTGCCGCGATCGCGATGGGCCGCAGCTTCGCGTCGCAGATCCTCGCTGTTCCCGTCGGCGAAGAAATCGACCATCTGACCTCGAGCGCACCGCCTGAGCCTGTTGGTTCTGGGACTTCCGGGGGTGAGCCTGTTGAGTCTGGGACTTCCGGGGCTGGATCTGATGCTCCGGACCACGCTGCGGCGTCTCTGCCGTTCAAGGGACTGCTCAATGATCATGCTCTGCGGTGGAATGCTCTGACCGCGCTCGTGTGCCTGGGGTGGGCCGACCAGACCGACATCGCGCGAGAGAACCAGTCAGATCCCAGCTCATCGGGCCGCCTCCATGCCGAGACTGCAAGTGCGGCCATGCCGCTGCCGATCGTGAAGATCCGCGCATGGGAGGTCATCAACGAGGCGTCGGCGCTGAGCAACGATGTGCTCACGGCCATCATCTCCGGTTTTGTGGCCCCCACGTCGATGCCGCTCATCGAAAACTATGTCGATGAGTACTTCTCGCGACTTGCCGGCTTCTGGGCCGACAATTCGATCGAGATCGCCAGGCGCCTGGTCCTCGGGCTCTACCCTCGTTGGTCGGTTGACGAAGAGGCCGCGGTCGAGAAGACCGATGCCTGGTTGGCCGCGCACAGCGATGCTCCGGCGGCGCTGCGTCGGCTGCTCATCGAACGCCGCGATGATCTGGCTCGGGCGATCTATCTCAAGTCGACCCAGAGCTCACGCCACTGACCTGTCCCCTCAAGTGGGCCCGTCTGTCTCTTCGGCGGGCCACCGGTCAAATCAGCAGGCCAGTCCGGGCGACTCAGCAGGCCAGTCCGGGCGACTCAGCAGGCCAGACCGGGCGACTCAGCAGACCTGGCCAGGCGGCTGTTGCCGCTCAACTGGCGCCAGGACTCCTGAATCTGCCGCAGCGATCGGGCAGGTGTATGACGAGACAGAGCGAAGGCCGATTCCCCGTTTCATGTGGGGCTTCGGCCTTCGCTCTGTATTGCGACGTCGACTCTTGCGACGTCGACTCTTGCCACGTCGACGCTTGCGACATCAATGTCGGCCGGAATCGGCCAACCGCTCAATATCGCGCTCAGATGATTCGGCGAGCTCCGGAGAACTCATTGCCGGTGTCCCACGACTTCCAGTCGGTGACATAGACGTCTTTGGACGCGTTGGGCGAATGGATCATCTTGCCGTCGCCGACGTACATTCCGACGTGATGGACGGTTCCCGAGGTGGTCGAGAAAAACAGCAGGTCACCTGCCTTGAGGTCACCTTCGGAGACTTTCCTGCCGGCGGTGGCCTGCTCTCCCGAGTCACGGGGAATGTCGATGCCATGGGCCCGGTAGATGCTGTAGGTGAAGCCCGAGCAGTCGAAGCCGTAGGGCGAGACTCCAGCCCACAGGTAGCGCAATCCGTCGAACTGCTTCGCCGTCTTGACGAGGTCAGAGCCGCTGGGCTTCGCTGGCTTGCCACCGGTGTCATAGACGGCGACGTCGTCGAAGTCGATCCACGCAGCACCGCCACCGGGGAGCGCCACGCGCACGTCATCGACGTCCTGGGCGATGAGCGGAAGATCGACGTTGAAGCTGACATCCGCACCGGTGTCCTTGGTGAACTCGATACCTTCGAGTTCACTCTTCTTCTTCGTCACGACCGCGCGGGGCTGGTCGTCCTTGAGTTTCCCGAATCGGTCGTTCTCGACAAGCTGCTTCTTCGGCACCCAGCCCGGGTAGCCCTTCTTGTTCTTGGACGTCGATTGGTCCTTGACCGCGACCTGGGCCCAGTCGCCCTTGGTTTTGAGGACAGTGACTTCGGAACCGTATGCGGCTTGAGTCTCGACCTTTCCGGTCAGGTCACGTCGCACATCGGTCTTTTTGAGATTCTTGTTCCACTTGTCGAGGTCGACAGGATGGCCAAGGGCAGGCTTGTCGACCTTCCGGGGGGCTTTCGAATCGGTCCACAGGGTAGCGACAGTGACATCGACGTAGGCCGTTTCGCCCTTTTCGATCTTCCCGTCGGTGATCCGCTCAAGCTCCTGGCCCGGGACGACTGCAGCTTTCAAATCGGTTGCAGATTCTTCATCGGTCGACATCAGGTTGCTCGACAGCGCAGGGGCTCCTGCGCCGAATACAAGTCCGAGCCCAAGTGCCGCCGAAACAGCAATTTTGGTACGCATCATTTCTCTTTCGGTCTGCGGGTGTCACTCCCGCGTGGGGGAAGTCTCCGAAGGTCATTCGGTATGCGTGCTCCGCCACCCATGGCATCGACCGGTATCGAAATCTGTGGTCGACATCGATCGAACCCATGCGCATCGAAGCGCCGCACAGTGCCGATATTACCGGCCGCTCAGAAGCAGACGACAACGCTGACACTGTGGCAGGATATCGCGATGCCACGTTGAAAAGAAGTGTCCTTGTCCCAATCGATACAGAGATGAGACTTCGGACGAACATTGCAGCTGAAGGGCGCGCCCCGGTTTCGAGGCGCCGCCTTCAGGTCAAGATCGAGTGTTCAGGCAGGGCCGTTGCTGTCAGTTCAGACCTGGTGCCTTCAGTTGAGGAACTCGGCGGCCAGCAGCTCGAGCGATTGGATCCTCGCGTCGTCCTGGCGGAGATCTTCGCCCTCCATCGCTCCTGCGACGGGCTGGATCATGATCTCGTCGACCTCGAAGCGACTGGCGAGCTCTTCGAGCTGTGCTTTGGCGGATTTCGCGTCGCCGATGATCCAGTTCTCAGACATCTCTTCGCCGACCATACGTTCCTGGTCGGTCCTGACTGATCGCACGTCATCGCCGGCCAAGCGCAAAGGTTCCATCCGCCCACCGGTCCGCAGGCGAGACATCTGCAACAGGAAAGGCTCGGAGCGCAGGTGCGCTTCTTCCTCGGTCGGCGAGACCACAGCATTGACTGTGACGAAGGTCTGCGGCTTGTCACCGTAAGCACCCGGAGTGAAGTTGTCACGATAGATCTTCATGCCGGTCGTGGCGCCCGCCGCGAAGTGGTTGGCGAACACGTAGGGCATGCCGAGCTGGGCAGCGAGTCGGGCGGAGTAGCCGGATGAGCCGAGCAGCCACGGCAATGGCTGTGTTCCCGGCACGGCGGCGGGAGTCGCATGCAGGACGTGCTCACGGCCACCATGGAGCGGAATACGCAGTCCTTCGGGCTTCATCAGGCTCAACGTGTCGATGACGTGCTGCGGGAACTGTTCGACGGGATCGACGGTTCGTCCCTCCCTGTCGACCATTCGACCTTCGCCGAGGTGTCCCCTCATGGCCGCCGAGGTGATCGGATCTGTGCCGGGTGCCCGTCCGATCCCCAGGTCGATGCGGTCACCGTAGACCGCCGATAGGAGGGAGAAGAGTTCCGCTACTGCCAGCGGAGCGTGGTTAGGCAGCATCACGCCGCCGGATCCGAGACGAATGCGCTCGGTTCCCTGGCCGAGGTACATGAGTTCGGCACCAGGCATCGTTGACGCGATCGATGGCATGTTGTGGTGTTCGGCGACCCAATAGCGGGTGTATCCCAGTTTGTCCGCAGACTGAATCAGTTCGTGGGAGGCAGCGAATGAATCTGAGGTGCTCTGTCCGACACGAACCGGCACAAGGTCAAGAATAGAAAGCTCCATAACCATGGCAACAGCTGTCTCAACAGCTTCATTCCTCATTCCCCACGTGACCTGGGACGGCACTGCTTGACCTTGCTCACGTCCTGGTGACCACGCTCCTGGCGTGTCTGGCAGAGACCGACATCAGACAGAGACAGACATCAGCCGACGCACACCTCTCCCTTGCCCCGCTAAACCAGCACTAGTCGAAGAGAGTATCGGTGGTCTCTTTTGCAATGAATCGCGCGTGCAGGATCGGGCGTCTGGCGGGATCGATCGTCGCAGGCGGAACCCATGCCGGGCGCCCATCCTTGAGCATCACGGTGTGCCAATCCGAATCGTCGATCAGGTGGTGATGGGATCCACATGCCAATGTCAGGTTGTTGACATCGGTCCTGCCTTCGTTCGCCCACGGAACTACGTGGTGTGCATCGCACCATCCAGGCGGGGTGTCACAACCGGGGAATGTGCAGCCTTGGTCTCTGCTGGACAGTATCGCCAATTGTTTCGAGGTGGCGAACCGTCTTTCGGTGGCAAGCTCCATGCTCTTCGTCTTCTCTCCCATGAGGTGGAAGAACACCGAACCGTTCAGGCCTTCGAAGGAGGCTGTCTGCATCGGAAATGACGCCTCTGCGTCGGTGACAGCACGACCAGACTGCTTCGCAAGGTCCTCAGCCTTTGCCGTGACCACGAGCGCGAAGGGCGCACCTGCCATCACTCGATTCATTTCGATCCGGCCGATCATTGTGGCGAACCGTTCGTAGATCTTGTTCTTCACGCTCGGTTGGCGACCGGCCATCGCCACCGTGGAGCCGTCTTCCCTCACTCCATATCCGGGCGGAACATCACGGCCACCAGTGGCGCGTTCATCCTCAGCCTCGCGCTGCCATTCACCGATTTGATGGTCGAAGCCGAGCTCAAGCGAGGGGTCAACTGCGTCTGAGCGATCACCTCGAAGAACCTGGCTGAATACATCGACCACCTCTTGGTCGGCCGCCGAGATCCTTCCCGCGGATATCGTTCCTGAGTCTGTGGCCGAATCTTGCTGCTGGTCAGAACTCGAAGTCTCTCTGTCGTCCGCTTTGATCCTCGAGGTGAGGTGTCCGCTCATGATGCCGCCCGTTACGGGATCGAGGACTCCCTTAAGCGCCCAGGTTCCGTCTTTTCGCTGACGCAGGCTGACTGAGAGTGCATCACGCTTTGGGGCCTCATGTGGAAGCTCGCCATCCGGGTCGAGCCAAGCGAGGATCTCATTGAATAGCTGCTGGATGTCCTTCACACGCACCTTCGGAGCCTTTTCAACCAAGATTTTCTCCGCTTCGAGCTGATCCTCCAGACTCACTCGAAGCGGCAGGTCTTTCAGACAGCCGATGATTGTGCTCGCCTGTGTTGATGATAGCGATCCGCGCTGCAGGGCGCGGGACACCACAGGGAACTTCGGTCCGATTGACTGGCCACTGAAATTGACCTGATTGCCCAGCTTCTCAGCCAGTTCAGATCGACGGTACGCCTCTCTTTCGGAGAGGTTGAGGCGATTCTGGACCAGCGCCTTCGTCGACTTCGCCCCATAATCTCGAGGCGTTCCCACTCGTTCGAAGACGGAGAGAGTCACAACTGAGAGTGATTCGACCAGCCGATTGACTGTCTCCAACCCATCCAACACCGTTATCGCATCGTCGGGACCCATCGGACGATTGAACGATTCGAGGTCACCGACGAGGGACCTAAGTCCGTGGATGCTGGTCGCAACCTCCGGAGCGATACGCTCCAAACTCACCCAGGCGTGCTCGTCAAGAAGAGGATGCTCCGAAGCGGGGGCCGCATCTGAATCGGAGCCACCAGCCGGAGCAAAGTCGGAGGCGGAGGCGCCACCTCGAACCGACTCCGAGTCGGTCTCGCTCGTGAGTCTTGAACGGTTCGGTGATTCTCCGCCATCCGATTCATCCGCAGACTGCTGACCCAGGAAGGCTGCCCAGTCGCCGTCTTCGCCCTTTTCCGAGGCGTCCTCACTGGCACTGCGCTCGGCCGCAGCTGCCTCGGACTTCTTTTGCATCCACTCTTCTTTTTCAGCGTCGATCTCTGCTGCACGACGCTTGAGTTCGGCTTGCGCATCCGGATCATCAGCGCTGGCCTCCCACGGGTTGCGGCCACTCCAACGGGCTCGCCGAGCAGCGTCTGTGAACTCATCGGCTTGTGCGGGATCAATCGGCTCACGAAGCTCGTAAGACTCTGCCTGTTCGGAGGGTTCCGCAGATTCTGTCGATTCGGCGCGTTCCGCAGGCTCGGCAGGATGATCCGCGTCGGCGAATTCGAAATCGTTCGGGGGCGGCGTGGCAACTTCATCGAAGCGATCTGCCAATGGGTGACCATCAAGGTCGAAGCCTGCATCACGCAGAAGCTCTCGATAAGTGGGAGAGCCCTCGCCCGCCTCGTCTTCCCCACCAGGCACAGCAGAAGAGGCTGGTTCGTCATGCCCATTCTTCTTGTGGCGCTTGCGGTCGGGGGTGAGAGTCATGATCTCGCAAATCCGTTCGTCAACTGCTGTGTTGTCCGCTTGACTCCAATTTTACTCTCACCACAGACTACTTGTCTATAGTCTTGTTCGAATCTTTTAGGATCGTCATCAAGTTGTTCTACGTTCTTCTATATTTTGGCTCGTCAGATATGAGATCAGAGCGGATAGGGCCGTTGATCGACCGCCCCTCCCGGTCGCAGCCCGCCCCTGAAGCAACCTGGGCGAACTCATTTTCTGAGGTGGACGCGCTGCCCCTCCGGCCCGAAAAGACTCAGATACTCGACGCCGGACTCCTCCGCACTTCCGAACCAGTGCGGGGTGCGGGTGTCGAATTCAGCAGCTTCCCCTGCGTCCAGGGTCATCGATCTGTCACCCAGGAGCAGACTGAGTCTGCCCCTGATCACGTAGACCCATTCGAATCCGGGGTGCGTTTTCAGCGCGCCGAGCTTCGGCGTCTGCCTGCCGTCGACGATGTGCTTGAACGCCTGGACGCCGATGGCACCTCGGCTCAGCGGCAGGACGGTCTGACCGTTGATCTTCTGTGGCGTGATGTGAATTCGCGGGTCTCCGATCGGCGGCGTTCCGACGAGCTCATCGAGTGGCAACCCGTAGATGCCCGCCAAAGGAAGGAGAAGCTCCAGACTGGGCTTCCGCTTTCCAGACTCCAGCCGCGACAAGGTGCTCAGTGACATCCCGACCAGATCGGCCACCTCCTCGAGGGTGCGCCCCTGCTCCCGACGCAGATTTCGCAGGCGGGCGCCGACACCGGCGAGTGACTGCTGAAGGGCCTCCTGCGGGCTGACCCCCTCAGATCTCGCACCGAGCCGACGAGTGCCCAGCGGCCCCGACTCGCCGGGCCCCGACCCGCCGCTCGCCCGTCTGCCTGTGCTCGATTCCTGCGGCGCATCCTCAATCATGGTCTACATACTGCCAGAATTTGCCAATTCGGCAAACCTGCTTGCGATTCGATAGCTTGAAAGGTGAAACTGCAGAGGTACCCGCTTCCTCACCCGTCGAGCCAAGGACTGCTATGTCAGAATCAGACCCCACACCGCAGAATCAGCCACACACCTCCCAACAGAGTCAGCCAAACCTGCCCAGCCGGCAGAAGCTCATCGCCGAGGTGGCCGTCATCGGCGGAGGCGCCGGTGGCCTGGCCGCTTCGATCGCTTTGGCTCGCTCGCTTCGCAGTGTCATCGTCATCGACGCCGGCTCCCCGCGCAACGCGGCCAGCGCTCACGCTCACAACGTCCTCGGCCATGAGGGCGTCACCCCGCTCGACCTCATAGCCAAGGGGCGTCAGGAGGCCGAAGCATATGGAGTCCAGTTCATCGACGCCACAGTCCTCAGCGCCAACAAGAGGACGCAGGCACCAGAGACACTTGGCTTCAACCTCGAGACATCGGTGGGAATCTCCATCGAGGCGAAGCGAATGATCATCGCGACCGGGCTCACCGACGTGCTTCCCGACATCCCCGGGCTGGCCGACGGGTGGGGCGAAACCGTCCTTCACTGCCCCTACTGCCACGGTTACGAGGTTCGCGGGCAGAACATCGGCATCATCGGCACAACCGCCATGTCATATCACCAGGCGATGATGTTCTCCCAGATCAGCGACCGCGTCACCTTCCTGCGACACAATGCTCCGGCACCGGATGAGGCGCAGAGGAGAATGCTCAGCTCGCTTGGCATCGCCTACGTCGACTCGGCAGTCGAAGCGGTGGAACGGACCGAGACCGGAACCGTCGTCACGCTGCGCGACAACGAGGCCGAGAACGAGACCACCCTGCACAGCAACCGGTCGGACGCCGATTCCGGCCCCGCGGACATGACTTTCGACGCTCTGGCCGTAGGGCCCCACTTCCGGGCGAATGGCGAGATCTTCGAGCAGCTCGGCGGCACTGTCGCCGACCACCCGACCGGCATGGGCTCATCCATACCCACCGAGGCAAACGGCGCCACAGACGTACCCGGTGTCTGGGCGGTGGGAAACAGCGCGGACATCTCGGCCATGGTGGTGGCGAGCGCGGCCAGCGGTGTCCTGGTCGGTGCGCAGGTCAACGCCGAACTCATCATGAGCTCAGTGTCGTAGCAATCACCCCGGCCTGATTTCAGCTGCCGTACGCGGTCACCGCCGAGGTGGCCCGGTCGCCGAGGCACCAACCGTCGAGTTACACGACCGTCGAGTTACACGGCCGCCGAGGTGGCCCGACCGCCGAGGTAGCCCGACCGCCGAGGTAGCCCGACCGCCGAGTAGCCCGACCGCCGAGTAGCCCGCCGTCGGGGGGTGCCCCTATATTTATTCATGGGCCCCGGACGGGGTCTGGTCGCTGGTCCTGGTATGGCTGATTTGCCCTGTCATAGATGATCCGGGGGGTGTTGCCGCTAGGAGTCCAGGATGCGCGTTGACTGCTGATAGGGGCTCGGCCCAGATTCGTCTGAGGTCTCGTCGTAACGTGGGTGCCAGCATCGGGTGTCATGACAAACCTGCGACCACAGGGTTGGATGGTCGAGGAGGACTGTCATGAATACCGAATACGACGTCTGGTTAGGTCTCGACGTCGGCAAAATCGGCCATCACGGGTGCGGACTGGACCTGTCGGGTGAGCGAGTCTTCGACCGCGAACTCCCGCAGGATGAAGCCGCGCTTCGGGACGTGATCACGACTTTGCAGGACGGGCACGGTCGGGTGCTCGTGATCGTTGATCAGCCCAACACGATCGGGGCGCTGCCAGTCGCGGTCGCCCGGGATTGTGGTGCCGATATCGCTTACCTGCCTGGGTTGGCGATGCGCAAGGCTGCCGACCTGTATCCGGGTCAGGCGAAGACGGATGCCCGGGACGCGTTCGTCATCGCCGACACTGCCAGAACCATGCCGCACACGCTGAGGACTGTCGATCGTGAGTCCGATGTCCTGGCCAATCTCAAGGTCCTTGCTGGCACGGATGAGGACCTGGCCCATGACATCACGCGAGCGATCAACCGACTGAGGTCCTTGTTGCTCCAGATCCACCCGGCGCTGGAACGCGTCTTCAAAGGCACTGTCCTGACGAGGACGATCGTGTTGGATCTGCTGATCCGGTACCGCGGGCCGGCCGGGCTGCGTGCGGCGGGGAAGTCGGGGGTGAAGCGGTGGGCGAAG
>NZ_JBHFIH010000014.1:0-26978 GCF_057334195.1 Brevibacterium sp. AGC70
GAGCGTGTAGGTAGCGTTTTCGCACGTGACGGATTCGTCGGGACCAACGGTCGAACCAACTGCCGCCGGGCAGATGACCGCTCCACCGAGCAGCGGATCATCAACCTCAGCGTCGGTGAGCGTTGTCGTGCCGGTATTGCGAATCGTGAACGAGTATTCAATCTGGTCACCGGCGCCGAAACGACCATCACCATCGACGTCGACGATATCGCCAGCGGACTTACGCAGCTCGACTGCGTCGGAGCCCTCGATCGTGGCTTCAGTCTCGGCATCATCGGTCGCTTCTCCGCTCGGCGAATCTGCGGTGACAGTGGCCTTGTTATGAACTTTCCCCGCGTCGACGTCATCTTGGCTGATGGTGTGCGTCACGGGCGAGCATGTGAACGTGTCACCGGGAGCCAAGGCGACGCCGTCGAGTTCGGGACATTCGACAGCACCACCGAGCAGCGGATCATCAACCTCAGCGTCGGTGAGCGTTGTCGTGCCGGTATTGCGAATCGTGAACGAGTATTCAATCTGGTCACCGGCGCCGAAACGACCATCACCATCGACGTCGACGATATCGCCAGCGGACTTACGCAGCTCGACTGCGTCGGAGCCCTCGATCGTGGCTTCAGTCTCGGCATCATCGGTCGCTTCTCCGCTCGGCGAATCTGCGGTGACAGTGGCCTTGTTATGAACTTTCCCCGCGTCGACGTCATCTTGGCTGATGGTGTGCGTCACGGGCGAGCATGTGAACGTGTCACCGGGAGCCAAGGCGACGCCGTCGAGTTCGGGACATTCGACAGCACCACCGAGCAGCGGATCATCAACCTCAGCGTCGGTGAGCGTTGTCGTGCCTGTGTTCGTCACCGTGAAGGTGTAGTCGAGAGAGTCACCGGCGCCAAGTGTCCCGTCACCGTCGACGTCTTGGGGCTCGCCGCTGGTCTTCTCGAGGCTGATGCCGTCAACTGAGGGGATGGAAACTGTTGTCGATGCTTCATCGTCGACTTGGCCCTGCGGGGACTCGCCGACGACCGAAGCCGTGTTGTCGACTTTTCCTGCGTCGATGTCGTCTTGGTCGAGAACGTAGGAGATCGGTCCGCAATCTATCTCGTCGCCGGGTGCAAGAGTAGCTCCGTCGAGGGCGGGACAGGCGATGGTGCCGTCGAGTAGCGGATCGTCGATCACCACGTTATTGAGAGTTGTGTCTCCGGTATTTGCAACTGTGAAGTCGTAGTCGATCTCATCACCGGCTCCGATCGCTCCGTCGCCGTTTGTGTCGGCGGGAGCTCCGGCGTTCTTGGTTAGTTCGACCGCGCCGTCACCGGTAAGTGGAGTGTCAATTGAGGTGGAATCGTTGTCAGAATTCGGATCTGGTTGCGCCCCTGTGATTTCCGCGGTGTTCGTGATCGCTTCCTCGTTGGTGGCTGGATCGATCGTTCCGGTCACCATGTACTCCACGCTCCCACCGTTCGGAAGGGACTCAGCGGTGCACTTGAGTGTGCCGTCGTCGATCTCGCAATTCTCGTCAGAGGTGACCGGGTTAAGGAGGGCGATCGGGAGTGCGTCGGTGACGACGACCTCGGTCGCATCACTCGGGCCGTCGTTGACCGCGGTAACAGTATAGGTGACCTCACCGTTGCGAGGTGCGGGATCCGAAGAGATACTTTTCGTGACGCCTAAGTCTGCGGCGGCGTCCACCCGCACCTCGGCAGTGTCAGTAAGATCCTCGGAATCAGGGTCCGGAGTATCAGCCGAAGCCGTAGCGGTGTTGGTGAAAGTGCCCTCGGCATGAGCAAGGCCGTCGATTGTGATCGTCTCGTCATCTCCAGGGGCCAAGTCGCCGACTGACCAAGTGTTACCCGACCACGTTCCTGCCGAAGCCTCGGCTCCGGTCAGCGCGATTCCGTCGTCGACTGTGTCTGTGACGGTGACGCCAGTCGCGGTCGAAGGACCCTTGTTGGTCACGGTCACGTCGTAATGGACTGTGCCGTCGACCGAAACCTCAGGAGTCGAGGTCGTTTTTGACACAGAGACATCGGCCGCGGGTTCCAGAGGGACGTCCACGGTGGACTCGTCGTTGTCCGGATTCGGATCCGATGTCGCCGTATCGGCGGTCGCGGTATTGCTTAGGGTGCCAGTAGAAGCTGGGTCGACGGACCCGGTCAAAGTGACAGTCCGGGAGTCGTTCGGATCGAGGTCCCCAACTATGCACGTGAGCGATCCACCGGATATGGCACAGTCCTCATCGTCGACCACGGGGTCCAAGAGCCCCTCCGGCAATGAATCCGTGATTGTTGCTCCGCGAGCCGTCGATGGGCCGTTGTTGGTCACGGTAATGGTGAACGTCTCTTTGGTACCAGGAACGGCCGGACTGGGTGTCGCGGTCTTTTCGATGGCCAAGTCAGCAGTTTGCTCGACCGTTATCGTCGCGGAATCAGCATTGTTCGCTTCGTCAGCGTCATCAGCGGGAGACGCCACGGCTGCGGTGTTGGTGACAGGTCCAGCGGGTGCGTCCGGGTCGATTGTCGCCTCGATCGTAGCGGTGGTGACCTCTCCCGGGTCGAGTGCGTCCCAAGTGCAACGGATATCTGGATCGGTCACCGCACAGGTGCCACCGTCTGCGGCGCTAACGTCGTTGATGGAGAATCCAACAGGAAGAGTATCAGTGACGACGGCGTTCTCGGCAGTCGACGGCCCGTCGTTTGTTACCTCGACTGTGAAGGTAACAGGGTCTCCGGCGGTCACTGTGTCTGTGGAAGCTGTTTTCGAAACGGCAAGGTCGGAGATGATTGACGGGTCGAAACTCGTCGAGGAAGCATTATTTGAAGCATCAGTATCTGAAGTCGACGACGTAACGGTTGCGGTGTTTTGCACCGCCACTTCAGCGTCAGGGTCGAGCGTCACGGTGACTGTCGCGGTGGTGCGTTCTCCTGGGCCGAGACGGTCGACTGCACATACGACGGTGTTGTCCTCGTTACTACACTCTCCGGCCTCGGAACTGGCGCTAACGAAAGTGGTTGCAGGATCTAGGGGGTCGGTGAGTACAACGTCGCGAGCGTCCGATGGCCCGGAGTTCGTTGCTTCCAGAGTGTAAGTAACTTCGTCGCCAGCGACAGGTTGTTCTGGCTCGAATTTCTTGGTCACGGAGACATCACCGGCGGTTGTCACCGTTCCGGCCGCGGTGGTGACGTTATTGCCGCGATCCGGGTCGGTAGTTGTCGAGTCAATCCGCGCGGTATTGACGAGACCGGTTCCGGGTTCTGTGGTAGACGATAGGGTGCCTGTGACAGTGAGCTCGACTGTGTCATCTACGGGTAGGTCGAGTCCCGAACATGAGACGGTCGTCGACGTTGTTGTACAGTTTCCTGCTGTTGAAGTCACCTCGACGTCGGATAACCCCTCCGGTAGCGTGTCGTCTAGCGTGACTTCGGACGCAGCGTGAGGTCCGTGATTGGTTCCAGTAACGGTAAAGGTCACAGGTTCACCAGCGACAACAGGGTCGGTATCGAGCGTCTTTGTCACTTCTAGGTCGGCTGCGTTCCCGACCGGCGTCTGTGTAGTTTGCGTCGTCGAGACTCGATCCTCGTCGATGATGTCATCGTGGAAGGAAACCTGGGCTTCGTTCTCCACGGTTGTACCCGCCGCGTCGACGTTCACCCGGGCATCGAAAGAATACGTCGTGGCCGAATCAGCAGCCACCCTCCCGCCAGCATCTGCAGTGGCACCCGTGCCCAGTCGCAGGCTGACTGTATTGGTATCAGATTCATACTCGCCGCGGTCGTCTCCCCCAGCGTCGGTTACGGACCCGGCGCCAGGTCCGCTCACGATTTGCAGAGAATCGGGCACATAATCGAGGCCAGGGGGCAACGCGTCAGTGGAAACGGCGGCGAGAGCAGGGTTGCCGCCACCATTTCGAGTGGTCACTGAATACCGAATGATGTCGCCGACTTCGGCCGCATCGGTACCAGAGGTGAGATTCTCAGCTGACTTTTCGCTGATGAGACAGGGTCCCGTGCCGAACGAAATGTTGTCGAGCAAATTGCCTTTAGCTACGTTGCCTTCAGACGAGCTAACAGCTTCGAAAGCGAACGTTGTGGTCGTCTGCCCCTCAGGCACCACGTAGCTTCCCGAATGCGTCCCCCACGTCTGCCCGTCACTGAGTTCAGGGCCTACCTGCTGTGCCTCTCCCGGCGCACCGATCAGGACCCGCATGGTGTCCGTTCCGTTCCGCCCACGATGCTGAAGTGACCAAGAAAGAGTTTGCCCCGGAGTAGTTTCTACAGTCTGGTACAAGCGCCCCGCACTATATGCGTTAAGTTCGGCAAATTGATCACCTTCAGCCGCCGGAACATCATTAAATCCGTCACTCCAGATCTCGATCTTGTTCCGAGAGTCGTTAGTCCTCCAACCGGGTACTTTCCCTTCGGAGAGGAGGGCGTAGCTGTTGGCGGGCACCGACGGTTCTTCAAATCCGCCGTTGACCAGGCCGACAGTGTCCTGGCACATCGTCGGATCCTGGTCTCCTATTGCGGGTGCTGGGGCAGCAATTTCCGTTGAGACAGTGAGCATTGATGCGAGCATTACTACGACGATCCATAGCGCGATGCGCCTGTTCGCGGGTCTTCTCGTTTCAATCGACACTGACGTAATCCTCCGGTGGCACTGCGGATGTATGCAATCAACACTAATGCTTCTGTGAGCCAGTTCATAGGATTTGGTCAAAGAGTTGCCTGAAGTGTCGTTGGACACTAGTCGAAATGTGTCTGCACGTCTTATTCGAGCTGACGCATCGAAGAACGTGGAGTTTCAGCGTCCATGCCCGTTGTGACTTCTTCGTTAACAACCACCTGAGACTGCTATGCCTGATGGACCCAAGAGGGGAACCAGCCCTTCTAACATGACTTCAGACGGCGCACAAATATTAGGCAAAACCTCCAGCGACATCACACTCTCGCAGGGAGGCCATCGAGCGCCACTGTCGGAGATTTCTGCTGAAATGTGTTCTCATCAAAGCACTCTCCGGTACACCGATTTTGAAGCTCCAGACGATTTCGACTCACCGCAACAGTCGATATCATCCGGACGAGGCCCCCTTCCCCTATTTCATTTTCGAGTTATGCGCTGAATCAGTCACCAAGTCGATCGGATCCAGTCAATCCCCAGAGAAGGCATGTCCGCAGCATCCAGATGCTTTCCCGATTCAACAGTTCTATCTGGCACGCGTTTTGTACTGAAGAAGGTGTCGAAGGCTGAAGAGCTTCTTCCGAGCTACTACGAGCTACTACGAGCTACTACGAGCTCATCCTGCCAAATGACCAGCTTTCCAACTGGTCTTCTGGAAACTCTCGGGACGACAACCTACCCAATACTCACCCAGCCACATAGTCCAGGACCAATTTGCGCACTCACCTCTCAGTCAAGCACCTCGAATTCCGGCGCCGCATATTCGCCGTTTTGGATCTCTTCGCTGGGTCCATAGAGACGGAGAATGAGATAGGTGTCCTTCTCAGGAATCGGGAGGAAGTTCGGGTCATCGCCCTGTCCTTCGACATCAGATCCGAGGAGGAGCGTGTAGGTGCCGTCATCGTTGCGAGGCATCGTGCGATCCCCGCGCGAATGTCGATTGAGTGAGTTGTGTTCCATGAGGCGGGTATCGGACCCATAAGCAGTGTACGACCAGAATTCTGTGACGTCGGGAGCTTCGAATGTTGCACGGTAACGCTTTCCGTTCGCACCATTCAAAGGAAGCCCATCTGCTCCCGCTTCGATCTTGACGTAGACCGACTCCACTGGCGGTAGACCCCATTGTCCGATCAGCGTTCCTACCGCGAAGAGGTCTCGCGGCCCTGATCCGAGCTCCTCCCGGGTGCCTAAAACCTGCTTCGAATTGGTGAGAGTTGGTGCCAACTCTTGAAGGTGGGCCATTCCTAGTGCCTCGCCTCGTACCTCCGCAGCACGTTGTTCGGAAGTAAAATCTGTCCTACCTGCTTCGAGCCCGATCTGGGCATAGCGCTCCAGCCACTCTGCATCAGCCTCAGCCATACTGCCGTCGGCGAGAACAAAGTTTACGCGCTCCATCCATGTCGAAGTATCTGGGTCGGGAAAACGACGCTCGACGGGTCGCGGCGGTTCATAGTCGAGATAGGCTGAAAGAGTTTCGAGTTTCCACTCGTCCATCAGCGTGCGGGCGACGTTTAGATCCGCACCTCCGATGGTCATGATCCTGGCCATCACCTTGATCAGATGGGATTGGGAACGGACGACCTCGTTGACGCCCGCCGGAACTGCACCGTTCCACTCGCTCGAGGCGAACATAAACGTTCCCCCTTGCGTCCCCCGTGCTCGGGAGCCGATCATAGCGTTGGTGTAATGGCCTAGATCCATCGTATGAAGGATCCAATAGCGCCCCTCATCGAAGTGCGGCACCGTAACCACCACCGGCTCCGCAGCGACGTCGAACCATCCCTGAAGATGCAACGTGTCATTGTTGATAGTTGGATGCGCTGTGTATGTGTCATCAGCAAGGTCGCGTAGTTTCTGGAACTCATTGAATGGCAGCCGGTTCTTGATCGTCGTTTCATACAAGAACGAGTACGCCTGATCTATGGAATACGCGTAGATGTAGGCATCACGTGCCAATGAGTCAGATATGGCCATGGCAAAAATCCTCACTTCTCGTCAAAACCCTGCTTTCTCATTCTGCTTCACAAGTACGACGATCACCAGGGCGAACTCCCTGTGTATTCTCTGCTGAGACTCCGCTCCACATGCCCAGCGTGGACGAAGTGGCCCCCGTCTTGAGGCAAACAAACCCAGGACCAGTTTAATCCGGCTCACACTGATGGGAGGCGGGTTGAACAGGGTCATATGTCTTTAGACCCAAGATTGCACCACTCCGCCGATTAATCTCACTATTTGGTGGTCCAGAGCGTTGAGCCACGTTTTGACTCAACGTCAGTAGCAAGTATGACGGGAATATCACTTGCAGACATTGGCTTGACTCCCTCGCTCGCGGTCAAGGGAGTAACGACCGATGGCCAGACCGGCCAGCCGAAGAAGGCGGCCAAGAAGCCACTGATCGGGCCGATGCCCATTGAGCCCGGCTCAGTCTTCGCCCGCGCCCTCTACAACGTATGGAAGGGCACCCGAACCACCATCATCAAGTCACCTCCCGGTGCTGGCAAGTCCACTCTTGTCGCCCGACTGGCCGACTACCTTTACTCGGAGCTGCCGACACTGCCAGTGACGGTAGTGACACCCACTAATGGCTCCGGCCAGGCACTCATCACCCGAATTGCCGAGGCATTCGGTTCCGATTCTGTCGTGGCCGCGTCTTCGAAGATTATGCCCGAAGCCTGGGCTGAGCGCGTCGGGGTCGGGAGTTCGCTGGGCACCGGTGCTATTGCGGTCCAAACCATCGCCTCTGCTGTTATGAGTCGGAAAAACACTGAGAAGGGCGACGGTGGCCTCTACATCGTCGACGAGGCCTACCAGTCCTCGTTCTCAGACACCATGGCCGCAATCGACAAGGCTGATCAGGTGCTCTTCGTCGGAGATCCCGGCCAGATTGGTCCAGTCGTCACTGTCGACACAAAAGTCTTCGACCGTACTCACACTCCCCCGCACATTTCGGCGCCGATCGCCTTTGAGCGCGATCCCGAAGCCGTTGTCCTGTCGCTGGACCACACCTACCGTCTTGGCCAGACCACGACTGACATCATCCAGCACTTCTATGACTTCCCCTTCGACTCCAAGCGCGCAGAGAAGTACGTCGAGGGCCATGCCGAGGTCGAGACCTCCGTTGTCGCCACAGCGCCAGTCGCTCACGATCCAGACCTCCTCGATGAAGTCTGTGACAAGGTCGTCGAGCTCTTGGGCAAGAAGTACGTTTGCATCGCGTCGGCCAAGGCCACGACTTCCACAGCCGTCAAGGGTCGTCGTTCCGGGTGTGGTGCGGTCCCGGCCGCTTTGACGTGGACCGGGTTTGCGGCGATGAGTCCATCACGCACGGCTTGGATGAGCACAGTGCGCAGGAGTCGATATGCCCCAGCGGCAGCGGTTCGGCCCGGATACTGTGTCCCGGTCGTCGTTGGTCGAGTCGGTCGGGTCGGGGATCCGGCAGCGCGCCACGCATGGACCACATCGGTCGGGATCGCCCCGGTCGGGCGGATATCGAACCCGTGCGCCGTGGCCCAGACCCGGGCCGGGTGTGGTCCCCGGCGTGACTTCGGCCCCCGATCGAGTGCAGCCGCGCGTGTGCCGTCTAGTAGGGCCAGATACCAGGACCGAACGAATCCGGGTGTCAGGGCTTGCATCGTCACGGTCGAGATATCGACGGTCGTCGTGGTCCCGACGGGCTTAAGGATCCACGAATCGGCGGTGCGTCGGTACAGGTCGAGGGTGCGCGGCCTGAGTGTGGCCCTAGCGTGGTCGAGGTAGTCGGCCAGGTATTGCCCGACGGTGATCGTCGTTGGCTTCGCGATGACGGGATTGTTGCCAATGACTTCGGCATGGACGCGAACCCGCACGGCTTCGGCTTCGGCGCGTGTGGGGAATGTCCCGGGCACCTTATGGCGTGTGCCGTCGGGGGCGGTATAGCGGACTCGGAACCGGCCCGATGGGAGACGGTCAATGGCACCGAAGACCGCACGCGCACTCATGCCACACCATCCCAGTCGGCGGCGGGTGCTTCGGGGATGATCGTCAAGCCCAGGAATTCGAGCGTGTCGATATCGGGTAGGTCGCCGGTGTCGAGTGTGTCGGTGACGAGTTCGACTGTGGCGGTGGCTTCGTCGTTTGCGTCGGGGTAGAGGGCGGCCAGGCTGCGGCCGTCGCCGGGGACGTAGGTAAATGATTCGGTGGTGGCCCGGTCGGTGATCGCGAACGCGGCATGTGGGCGTGACATGATTCGGAACTTTCCGAACCCGGCCTATCGAGTTAGGTCATTTTAGGTCACGCTGGGGTGATTGAGGGTGTTGGTTTCTTCCCCTGAAATAACAATGTCGCCGCTGTGACCAGCGACGACACCTTGGAGGGGATGACGGGAATCGAACCCGCACCATCAGTTTGGAAGACTGAGGCTCTACCATTGAGCTACATCCCCGTGTTGCGTTAACGACTATAGTCGACATCCGCACCGGCCGCCAAATCGCCCGAAGATGAGCTGAGTCACACCGCCTGCCGCGACTTCACGTGCCGCCTGTGACCTGCATCCCATTCGCGATGAGGAGCCGAATCGATGTGCATCTTGACCCCTGCCTGTGGTTAGATTGTCTACGTCGCGGGATGTGGCGCAGCTTGGTAGCGCATCTGTTTTGGGAACAGAGGGTCGCAGGTTCAAATCCTGTCATCCCGACGATAGTGAAGCCGTTCGGACTGAATGTCCGGGCGGCTTTCTTCGTATCTATGGCCCACTACTGCCTCGTGCTGAACTCAGTCTCATGATGATCTCGCCTCCCATCTTTCGTCAGCACAGGGGACAATGGGAAGGCAGGCTCGCAGATTGCCGAGGCCGAAAGGTGCGCCGCCGATGCCGACCCGACGACACAACAGCCCCCTCCACAAGGTGCCACCATGCGCGGGTCCGCACCACCTCGTGTCACAGATCGGAGACCGTGCTGCTGCCACCGCCCGTAGACGCGCCGCTATGGCGATGACACTCCTGCTGGCGCTGAGTGGCTGCGGCTCCGATCAGGGAGATTCGCCCTACGCAGATTCGCCCTCAGCAAGCTCGGCTGCTCCCGCTTCGCAGAACGGCAACGGGGCCGATGACGATAGCCGCGTCGATGCAGAATCGGAGGTGGTGGCGCAGAATCTGGAGGCCCCATGGTCGATTGCCTTCTATGAGGAAACGGCTCTGGTCAGTGAACGGGATTCCGCTCGCATCCTCGAAATCGGCTCTCAGCGCCCCGCAGACGTCCGGGAGGCCGCCACGGTTGCAGGCGTCTCCGCCTCGGGTGAGGGTGGTCTCTTGGGACTCAGCGTCCGCGGCGACAGTCTCTATGCCTACTTCACTGCCGAATCGGACAACCGAATCCAGCGCTTTCCGATCACGCGCGGTTCTGATGGGATCGAACTCGGCTCGCCCGAGACGATCGTCGACGGCATCGCCAAGGCCGGATTCCACAACGGTGGGCGCCTGGCTTTCGGCCCGGACGGGATGCTCTATGCAACGGTCGGCGACGCCGGCGACCAGAGTGCCGCACAGGATCGTGAGTCGCTCTCGGGTTCGATCCTGCGAATGAAGCCCGATGGCAGCGTGCCCGAGGACAACCCCTTCGACGATTCCCTCGTCTACTCGTATGGCCACCGCAATCCGCAGGGATTGGCCTGGAACGAGGACGGCACCATGTATGCCAGCGAGTTTGGCCAGGACACCTGGGACGAGCTCAACATCATCGAGGCCGGCGGCAACTACGGCTGGCCGGAGGTCGAAGGAATCTCAGAGGGCGCCGATGACGAAGATTTCATCGATCCGGTTCAGCAGTGGAGCCCCGACCAGGCCAGCCCGAGTGGAATCGCTATCAGCCACGACACAATTCTCATCGCCAACCTTCGCGGGCAGGTGCTGCGGACCGTGCCATCAGCGGATGTCGCCGAGTCCGATGTTTCCTACTCCGGTGAGTTCGGTCGCCTGCGTGATGTGGTGACGACACCGAATGGCGAGGTATGGATCCTGACGAACAACACGGACGGGCGCGGCGATCCGTCCGACGGCGACGACCGGATCCTCCGCATTCCCTCCGACCTCAGCGCTGGAAGTCGATGACCTGCCGCACAACAGTTCCGTCCGCCAGAGCGTCGAAGGCTTCATTGAGGTCATCGAGGCCGATTGTGTCCGACACCAGCTCCTCGACCGGCAGTTTGCCCTGACGCCACAGATCGGCGTAGACGGGAATGTCACGGCTGGGCACCGCCGAGCCCAGGTACGAACCGATGACGGTGCGTGCCTCGGCGGTGAGAGTGACCGGGGTGATGTGTGACTGCGCGTCCGGGGCAGGTAAGCCCACCGTGATGGTCTTCCCGCCGACCGCGGTCGCGGAGAACGCGGTTTCGAAGGCCCGCGGATGGCCGACGCATTCGATGACGATCGGTGCCCGTCGCTGGCCCAGCTGCTCAGGAGTGTAGACCTCGGCAGCGCCCAGTTCCTTTGCCCGGAGCAGTTTGTCCGGATTCGCATCGACGCCGACGACGCCGGCAGTCTCAATGGACAGTGCCGTGATCAGGGC
Source organism: Brevibacterium sp. AGC70 (assembly GCF_057334195.1). NCBI lineage: Bacteria > Bacillati > Actinomycetota > Actinomycetes > Micrococcales > Brevibacteriaceae > Brevibacterium > Brevibacterium sp. AGC70. The sequence goes on from NZ_JBHFIH010000014.1 coordinate 11,214, forward strand.
AGCCATCCCGACCCCGCCCAATCCGACGATCATGACCTCGTCCTCAGGTCCCGGAACTCCCGCGTTGAGGACCGCTCCCCCACCTGTGAGGACCGCACAGCCGAGCACGGCCGCGATCGATGCGGGAACGTCGGAGGCCACCGGGACGACTGAGGCGCGATTGAGCACGGCGTGGGAGGCGAACACCGACGCACCGAGGTGGTGGAGCACTTCGGCACCCGCACCATCGTGAAGGCGGACCTTATGTCCGTCGAACGGCAATGTTCCCGTGCCGTTCGTGGCACTGCCCGGAGTGCACGGGAGTTTGCCGTCCGTGAGACAGTTCGCGCATTCGCCGCAGCGCGGCAGGAACACGGTGACGACCTGATCGCCGATCTCCAAGTCATCGACACCTGCACCGAGCTGTTCGACGATTCCTGCGCCTTCGTGCCCGAGCAGCATCGGCAGCGGCCGGGGCCGGTTGCCGTCGACGACGGAGAGATCGGAATGGCAGACACCGGCAGCGCTGAGACGGATGAGAACCTCACCGGGACCGGGCCCGTCGAGTTCGAGGTCCTCGATCGACATCGGCCGAGTCTGAGCGTATGGGCGCTGGGCACCCATGTCCCGAAGCACGGCTCCACGGATCTTCACAGCATTGCCCCCGTGATCACAAGCTGGCCTTGCCTGTGGCCTCGTACTCGTCCATGATCCGAATCCGACGCTCGTGCCGCTCTTCGCCGGAGAAGGGCTCCGTGAGGAAGGCATCGACGATGGCGATCGACTCAGCCTCTGTGTGCTGTCTGGCGCCCACCGACACGATCTGAGCGTTGTTGTGCTCGCGCGCGAGTTTGGCGGTGTCAGTGTTCCAGGCCAGGGCGGTCCGGGCTCCCTTGACTTTGTTCGCAGCGATCTGCTCTCCGTTGCCGGACCCGCCGATGACGACACCGAGGGCCTCAACACCCGCTGCCTGATCATCGACGACGGCCTGTGCCGCGGCGATGCAGAACGCGGGATAGTCATCGAGTGCGTCGTATTCGAGCGCGCCGTGGTCGATGACCTCGTGACCCGACTCGCCGAGGTGGGCCTTGAGAACCTCTTTGAATTCGAATCCTGCGTGGTCGGTTCCGAGATGAACCTTCATGTGGTCACTCCTTCGAAGTGCCCGGGACCAGATGCCCGGGAAAGACTGTGCGTGTGTTTGTGTGTGCTTCGGGACGTGTGTGAGACGCGGTCACAGCCTCAGTCGAAGATCGGACCCTGATTGCGCGTGCGCTTGAGCTCGAAGAAGCCGGGAGTCGAGGCGACAGCGAGAACTCCGTCGAAGAGTCGACCTGCATCCTCGCCCTTCGGCGCCGGAGTGACGACCGGGCCGAAGAAGGCCGTTCCTGCCACACGGCAGATGGGCGTGCCCACATCGTCGCCGACGAGTGCCAGTGCCTCATCATGAGATTCCTGGAGAGCAGCGTCATAGTCGTCGCGCTCGCCGTACTTCATGAGGTCAGCGGGCAGACCGACCTCGTCCAGCGCCTCGGCGACGGCTTTGCCGAAGTCCTGCTCGCCGCCTGGGTGAATGCGGGTTCCGATCGCCGTGTAGAGAGACTCGGTGATCTCCTCGCCGTGTTCGGCGATTGCAGCGGTGACGATGCGCATGGGTGCCAGAGCACGATCCATCAGCTCCCGGTAGTCGGCCGGGATGTCCTTGTCGCGGTTGAGGATGTTCAGGCTCATGACATGGAACTTCACGTCGATGTCGCGGACCTTGGCGACCTCCAGGCCCCAGCGCGACGTCATCCATGCCCACGGGCAGGCCGTGTCGAACCACAGGTCAAGTGTTTCTCTGCTCAATTTCACTCCTCATTAGGGTGGGCGCGGGATCCGGCGAAACTCCCGCGATGTCCGAGGCCAATTTATCAAGCCTTAGCACCGATGAGGAATGCGTCCATGAAAGAATGGCGAAGTACACCCGGACCCGAAGCGGAGGTCACCTCAAAGTGCCCCAATACAACCTCACCCGCGAGGAAGCTCGCAGACGTTCATCCCTCGTCGACGTCTCGAGCTACGAGAACACCCTGATTCTCACAGGAGAGGGCGACAGCTTCCGAGTTCGCTCCCGCATCCGCTTCACCGCAACACCCGAGTCAACGACATTCATCGATGCCATCACCGCCAGCGTCGAACGAATCCGACTCAACGGGCTCGATCTCGAGGCCTCCGAGGTCGTCTCTGCGTCCCGGATCACTCTGCCGGGCCTCGCCGATGAGAATGAGCTCGTCATCGATGCCCACTTCTACTACATGAACACCGGTGAGGGCCTGCACCGCTTCGTCGATCCCATCGACGATGAGGTCTACCTCTACTCACAGTTCGAGGTTCCCGACGCCAGACGCGTCTTCCCTGTGTTCGAACAGCCCGATCTCAAGGCTTCGTTCTCCTTCACTGTTGTGGCGCCTGCGCGCTGGACGGTCGTGTCGAACTCCCCCACTCCGACTCCCGGTGATCCCAGCGAAGTCTTCACCGAACTCGACGAAGCGCCGGTTGAGGACACCGCTGTGTGGCAGTTCGCCCCGACGACTCCGATCTCCTCCTACATCACTGCGATCGTGGCCGGCCCGTACCGCAGCGTGCATTCCGAGCTCATCTCCTCCGATGGCTCGCCTGTCCCCCTTGGCCTGTACTGCCGCGAGTCGCTCTTCGACCATCTCGATGCCGAGAACCTGTTCACTATCACACGAGCCGGATTCGAGTTCTACGAACGTGAGTTCGGGGTGCCCTACCCGTTCGAGAAGTACGATCAGCTCTTCGTCCCCGAGTTCAATGCCGGTGCGATGGAGAACGCCGGCGCCGTGACCATTCTGGAGAACTACGTCTTCCGGTCTCGGCCCACCGAGGCCCTTGTCGAGCGCCGCACCGTGACCGTGCTCCATGAACTGGCGCACATGTGGTTCGGCGATCTGGTCACGATGAAATGGTGGAACGACCTGTGGCTCAACGAGTCCTTCGCGGAGTTCATGTCGACTCTGGCCACCGCTGAGGCCACCGAGTATACGGAGGCATGGACCACGTTCGCCACGATCGAGAAGTCGTGGGCCTACCGCCAGGATCAGCTCCCGAGCACACACCCGATCGTCGCCAGCATCGAAGACCTTGCAGATGTCGAGGTCAACTTCGACGGCATCACCTACGCCAAGGGCGCCTCGGTGCTCAAACAGTTGGTCGCGTGGGTCGGCCGGGAAGAGTTCTTCTCCGGTCTCAAACGCTATTTCGACAAGCACGCGTGGTCGAACACCGAACTGCCAGACCTCCTCGGCGAGCTCGAGGCGACAAGCGGACGTGACCTCGCCACCTGGTCGAAGCTATGGCTCGAGGAATCCGGCATCAACCTCATCGAAGCCGAGGTCGACACCGAGTCCGGCAACGGCGCCGAGGTGGTGACGAAGCTGCGTGTGACCCAGAAGCCATGGATCATCGAAGGACAGCCGGCTCCGTCCCTGCGTCCGCATCGCCTGGCCATCGGATTCTACTCCGACGATGGGAGTGGCCGACTGGTCCGCACCCACAGCTTCCCGATCGACATCGATTCGGACTCGACCACCGTCGACGAGGCTCGCGGACTGCCCAAACCCGACGTCATCATCGTCAATGACGATGATCTGACCTATGCGAAGGTCCGGTTCGATCGCGAGAGCATGGACGTCGCGGCCGAGCGGCTCGGGGACTTCGACGACTCGCTGACGCAGCTGCTGATCCTCGGGACCCTCTGGGACACGGTGCGCGACGGACAGCGTCCGGCCCAGGACTACATCACCACTGTCCTGGACAACTGTGCGGCCGTGACACATTCCTCGGGACTGCTCTCCCAGATGCGTCAACTCGAAACCGCTGTCGGGGCCTACCTGGCCCCGGAGGCGCGGGCAGAGGCTCACGCGTCCATCGCCGACCGGTTCGCGCAACTCCTCGACACGGTGGCCGGAGGCACAGACCAGGCGTTCCAATTCGTCCGCGGCTTCATCAAACATGCCTCATCTCAGGCCCAGATCTCCCAGCTGCAGTCCTGGTTGGACGCGACCGGGGACACAGTCCACGGGATCACCATCGACACCGATCTCACCTGGGAGATCATCATCGCACTCGCGGCACACGATGCAATAGATGACTCTGCGATCACGGCCATGACCAAGACGGATCCTTCGGCCACCGGAGCACGTCAGGCTGCGACCGCTCGCAGCGCACGCCCCACCTCGGCGGCGAAGTCGAAGGCGTTCATCCGCATCCTCGACGAGGCTGACCTCCCGAACTCGGAACTCGCGGCTCTGGCGCTGGGATTCGCCTCCGGTCTACAGACGGAGACCGGTGAGATCCTCGTCTCGGAGGAACCACTGCGCGACTTCTCCACCGAGTACTTCCAGCGGGTCTCCGGATGGTGGGAGACGAGGACCCTGGAGATGGCGCAGACCATGACGCTGCGGCTGTTCCCCCCGGTCAGCGAGCACACTGTCAAAGCCGCCCGGGAGTGGCTCGACGATCATCCCGCGGCCCCTAAAGGTCTGGTTCGCCTGATGCGTGAGAATCTTGCCGATGCCCAGCGAGCTCTGAGCGCTCAGGAAGTGTCCAGCAGTTCCAAGGGCGCATTGACCTTCGGCCGTTAGGCTCGTGGCATCATGACTTTCGATGCACTGAAGACTGACCTCGTGACCGCACCCAAGATCGATTGGGATTTTCTCCTCGATGCTCCGCTGAGGATCGTCATCATCATCATCGGCGCGATCGTGCTCAACATGGTGATGCGGCTGTTCATCCGACGCTTCTCCACTGCAGTGGCCAAGGGCACCGTCGGCAGCGAGAAGAAGGCGGAGAACAGCAAGTTCTCGAGCTCGGTCATGGAATCCCAGCGGACCGGCATCGAGCCGACTGTGATCCGTGAACGCCGCGCGCAGCGGGCGAAGACCGTGGGCCGGATGCTCTCATCCGTGGCGACGATCATCATCAGCGTCATCGCGATCCTCATGGTCCTCGACCAGTTGAACTTCAATATCGCACCGATCCTGGCTTCGGCTGGCATCGTCGGTGTGGCATTGGCCTTCGGCGCTCAGGAGCTCGTCAAGGACTACCTGTCCGGGTTCTTCATGGTCATCGAGGACCAATACGGCATCGGCGACACCGTGGACCTGGGCGAAGCCGTCGGCGAGGTCGAGGACTTCGGTCTCCGCAAGACAGCTGTACGTGATCTCACGGGAACCCTGTGGCACGTGCGCAACGGTGAGATCATGCGAGTCGGCAACCTGTCGCAGGGCTGGGCGCGTGCAGTGCTCGAGATCCCCGTCAACTACTCCACCTCCATGGACACCTACCGTGAGATCACTGAAACAGTCACCGCTGAAATGGCCAAGGACACGGAGGTCGCCTCCGCAATGCTCGAACTCCCCGAGATCGCCGGCGTCCAGTCTCTCTCTGCCGAGTACAGGGTGATCAGGACGATGATCAAGACGAAGCCCAATCTGCAGTGGATGGTCGAACGTGCCTTCCGGGCGGAACTCACGAATGAGTTCGACAGGCGCGGAATCACCATCCCGATCATTCAGGAGACCGTCCTCAGGACGCTTCCGCGGTCGACTGAGTCGCCTGAGAGCACCATCGACGCCGACGCCGATGACCAGGCTCGGGCCACCCATGTGACGCGGCGAACCAAGGATCACGGACCCTCGCCGCTGCCCAGTGATGACGAGATCCGGTCGACAGCGGATGAAGCCGGAACCGACACCTCAGACAGAGAGAGCTGAACATGACCCAGACATCGAACGAGACCATCTTTGACGCTGTCGGCGGCCATCCCACCTTCACCCGCCTCGTCGATGTCTTCTACGATCACGTGGACCGCGACGAGGTGCTCATCGCGATGTACCCGGAGGGACACGACCTCACCGGCGCCAAGCACCGGCTGCAGATGTTCTTGGAGCAGTATTTCGGCGGTCCCACGACCTACCAGGAAGAACGCGGCCACCCACGGCTGCGGATGCGCCATTTCCCCTTCGCCGTCGACTTCGACGCTCGTGACCGTTGGCTGACGTCCATGCGGGCAGCGCTTGATGATGTGGCGCTGCCGCCGCTCTACGATGAGATCTTCTGGGACTATTTCCAACGGGCGGCTACGGCCATGGTCAACACGAACAGCAATCCGGTCTGAGAGCTCGGCGCTGCCTGCGGGAGCGACGCCGAGCTGTCACCGCTGAGGGGTCATCGGGCCCGGGTGAGAAGATGCCCGCCCGGAGTTGAGATACGCAGCCATCCGGAGGTCGCGAAGACTTCGTATTCCTCGGTGGTCTCCCCCGCCGAGGCGGTATCGGCCTCCGGGATGAACCGCAGCGCGCTCGCGGCGAATGCGAGCCCCCCGGGCAGCTCTGTGCCTCCTACCCCTGTCATCGGCTTCGACCACACACGCGAACGCAGTGCCTTCACCGCGTGTGAGCCGGCACCCTCGGGAGCACCGTCGCTGATCTCCGCGACTCCCGCCTCGGCGGTCGAACGAAGGACGTCACCGGCGATTCTGTCACGGGCCGACCACTGCCCCTTCGGGGGCGCTATGCCGGTCCAGGACACCAGGACCGAGTTCGGCGGGACTGGCAGACGGGTGGCGTTCTCCTCTCTGGCGAAGCGATCCTTGAGGTTGGCCAAGGGCACGACCTCATCGAGACCGTCCATTTCCGGTCCGTTCAGGCGCAGCATGCGCATAGCCAGCACCAGGGGTGTGGAGTCGCCGATCCCATGCGGGTACAGGGGTGCAATGGTCACGACGAGCACGGTCGATGATACGTGCAGACGCATGGCTCCATCGGGGTCCAGACGATGGGCCAGCGAAGTGAATGCGGCCAGATCCTTCATCGCGAGCGGATCGGCGATCTCCAGTTCCGTCACCGGCGACTCCGCATCGGAACGGCTGGTCGAATGACATCTGACATAGCTGCTGTCTCCTCCTGGCTCAGGCGCCGTGGTCGAGAGTTTGTTCTGTCCACAAAGACGATGACCGTCTCCGCCAGCGTATAGGCGACCGAACCATCGGGTTCGGCGATGACGTAACCGATGGTCACAGACGCCGGCTTGACCTCGCTGATGACCAGGTCAATGGCAATGGGTCCCGCGCGATAGGGAATCGGTCGGCGATACTCGATCGTGTGCGAGGCAACGAGCAGCTCGGTGGTGTTCGAAGCCTCGGCGAAGATCGCCGGAATCGTGATCCCCGATACCGTGCCCGAGATTCCCAGCTGACCAGGAGTTGTGGGGGCATCGGTGCTGTGCGTCGGTGACCCCAACGCTCGGACACGTGCCTCTTCGAGCAGGCGCAGCTGAGTGACATTGTTGACGTGGCCGTAGGCATCCATGTCACCCCATCTCAGTTCCAGCAGGACTCGTGTGAATTCGTGCAGATGGGGATTTGTGGTGCCAGTGTGCATAGGACCCATCATGCCACTTTCACTGCGGCGGTGAGTGCCGCGATAGGATCATGAGCACAACGACGAGAATCATTGTCGCAGGCTGGAGGCCCATATGAGCGATGTAGAACCCACGACTGCGAAGGCGAACGTCGACACACTGCGCAAAGTGCTCGAACTCGACACCCTGAGTTCCGCTTCAGCGTCTCGAGAGAGCGACTACTTCGTCGGACAGAACCAATACAAGCCAGATGGGCGTGTCTTCGGCGGTCAGGTGGTGGCACAATCCGTAGTCGCCGCTGCCTCGACCCTGCCGGATGATCGCCTCATCCATTCACTACACGGCTATTTCCTTCGTGCCGGGGATGTCAGCGAACCGATCGAGTTCGGCGTCGAACGACTCCGTGACGGGCGATCGTTCTCCGCTCGGCGTGTCCACGCCTATCAGAAGGATGTGCCGATCCTGTCCCTGATCGCCTCATTCCAAATCGAGCAGGAGGGCTTCGAACACGCTGAGACCATGCCGTCGGGCCTGCCCGGTCCACTGGAGTGCCCGGAGCTGCGCGACATTCTCGCAGGACAGGACACACCACAGGTCACCGAATGGTTGAATAAGCGACCCTTCGAGATCCGTCCAGTTGAGGCCTCCCTGTATCTCACCTCCACCGATGACCGCCAGCGCGAACGGCAGCACGTGTGGTTCCGCGCCAGCTCGCCCTTCGGCGATGATCCGGTGCTCAATGCTGCCGCACTGGCCTACGCCAGCGACTTCAACCTGCTCGAACCGGTACTGCGCCGTCAGGGACTGAGTTGGACGAGTCCGGGGCTCCGGGTGGCGAGCCTCGACCACGCGATGTGGTGGCATCGTCGGGTCCGGGTCGATGAGTGGATGCTCTACGTTCAGGAGTCTCCCGCCGCCCAGGGAGGCCGCGGTCTCGGATACGGGCGGATCTTCGCCCAAACCGGCGAGCTGCTGGCCACAGTGGCGCAGGAGGGCATGGTCCGCATCAAGGCACCTCAGTGAACCACGACACCGCGATGATCGAGATCCTTGGGAGGATCCTCTCCCGTCTGGTCAATGTCGCGCTCTTCATCGTCATCACGATCGTGGCCCTGGTATTCCTCCGCGAGGCAATGGACATCAACCTCGCGCTGATTGCGCTCCTATCAATCGTCATCGGAATCGTCGGCACCATCGCCGTGAGATATCTCTTCAAGCTTGTGCTTCGCCTCGGCGATCTGTTCTCCCGATAGGCGGCTGCCAGAGCGCTGACCGATCTCAACACGCAGAACTCCTGCCTACTGATGATGCCCCGGTCATCAACCGGGGCATCATCAGTAGGCAATCAGCCCTGTGCGCTGCGCTGACAGTGTCCATCACGCAGAACTCAACCAGTCAGTCACGGGTGAGGCGACGGTGAGTCACGCGATGAGGGCGAGCCGCGTCTTCACCGAGTCGTTCGATCTTGTTCTTCTCGTAAGACTCGAAGTTCCCTTCGAACCAGTACCAGCCCGCGGGGTTGTCTTCTGTGCCTTCCCAGGCGAGGATGTGCGTGGCCACGCGGTCGAGGAACCAACGGTCGTGCGAGACGACCACTGCACAGCCGGGGAACTCCAGGAGTGCATTCTCCAAGGAACCCAGCGTTTCCACGTCGAGGTCGTTTGTCGGCTCATCGAGCAGCAGCAGGTTTCCGCCCTGTTTGAGGGTCAGCGCCAAGTTGAGGCGGTTGCGCTCACCACCGGAGAGCACTCCCGCCTTCTTCTGCTGGTCCGGGCCCTTGAACCCGAATGCGGAGACATATGCTCGCGACGGCATCTCCACGTTGCCCACCTGAATGAAATCGAGTCCGTCGGAAACGACTTCCCACAGGTTCTTGTTGGGGTCGATTCCGCCGCGGGACTGGTCAACGTAGGAGGTCTTGACGCTGTCGCCGATCTTGAGGTCTCCCCCGTCGAGTTCTTCGAGTCCGACGATGGTCTTGAACAGAGTCGTCTTGCCGACGCCGTTGGGGCCGATGACACCGACGATTCCGTTACGCGGCAGTGAGAAGCTGAGCCCGTCGATGAGAAGACGATCATCGTAGCCCTTCTGCAGGCTGTCGGCTTCGATGACGATGTCGCCGAGGCGAGGACCGGCAGGGATCTGAATCTCTTCGAAATCCAACTTCTTGGTCTTCTCAGCCTCTGCTGCCATCTCTTCGTAGCGTGCCAGACGGGCCTTGGACTTCGTCTGCTTGGCCTTCGGGTTGGACCGGACCCAGTCGAGTTCGTCCTTGAGGCGCCTCGACAGCTTCGCGTCCTTTTTGCCCTGGACCTGCAGACGTTCCTGTTTCTTCTCCAGGTAGGTCGAGTAGTTGCCCTCGTAGGGGTAGAGGTGTCCGCGGTCGATCTCAGCGATCCATTCGGCCACGTGGTCGAGGAAGTACCTATCGTGAGTAATTGCGATGACAGCGCCGGGGTAGGTCCGCAGGTGCTGTTCCAGCCACAGCACAGATTCCGCGTCAAGGTGGTTTGTGGGCTCATCGAGCAGGAGCAGATCAGGCTTTTCGAGCAGCAGTTTGCACAACGCCACACGGCGGCGTTCGCCACCTGAGAGCACACTGACGTCAGCGTCGGGCGGTGGGCAGCGCAGAGCATCCATCGCCTGCTCAAGCTGAGAGTCGAGGTCCCAGGCATCCGCAGCGTCGATCGCTTCCTGCAGCTTGCCCATCTCCTCCATCAGGGCATCGAAGTCTGCATCGGGACTGGCCATCTCCTCAGAGATCGCGTTGAAGCGGTCGAGTTTTGCCTTGATCTCGCCGACGCCTTCTTCGACGTTGCCGAGAACAGTCTTGTCCTCGTTCAGTGGTGGCTCCTGCAGCAGGATGCCCACTGTGAAGCCGGGGCTGAGCCTAGCTTCACCATTGGACGGCTGTTCGAGTCCGGCCATGATCTTGAGAATCGTTGACTTACCGGCACCGTTCGGACCGACCATGCCGATCTTCGCACCGGGGTAGAAGGACATCGACACGTCATCCAGAATGACTTTGTCGCCGTGCGCTTTACGCGCCTTGTGAAGGGTGTAAATGAATTCGGCCATAATAACCTCAGGTTATCGGTTCAGCACGCACAAGTGCCAATTGAGTCACTCCTCGAAACCCTTGGATCAACCGCCGCCCAACGACGGTGCTTCACCCGAAGATGACCCCTCGGAGGAGCCGCCTTCCGACGATGTCCCTCCGGACGAAGAGCCTTCGGAGGAAGTTCCTTCGGAGGAGGTGCCCTCAGAAGAACCTTCGGATGAAGAGCCGTCTGAAGATGTGCCCTGTGACGAGGTGCCTTCCGACCCTTCGTCTGGCGCCGGACTCTCTGAGGCTCCGTCCTTGCCGTTGATATCCTCGCCAGGCATATGCCCGGCGCCGTTGGAATCGCCGTCCTTTTCGCGCTTGTCGCCTTCAGGCGCCTTCACACCCTTCGGACGTTCGACCTCGCCGAACAGACACGAACCGGTCGATTCTGTGGGAGGCATCAGCTCTGCAGTCGCCTTGCCCTTCCGAATCTCTCCGATGACGCAGCCTTTGTCGGTTTTGACGCCGAACATCTTCGAGGGAACGTCATTGCCCAACGGCGAATCGTCGATTGTGGCTTCGAGCTGGTCCGCATCGTAGCCTGCATCGATCATGGTCGTGAAGAACTTCTTCGTCGACGGAACCTTTTCCTCATTGCCGGTCAGTGGTTTGAGTGCCTTGACGACCTTGTCGACCTCGGCAACCGGTTTCGCCGGAGTGCGGGCGGGCGTCGGATCAGAACTATCACCACCGATACCCAGCAGCGAACAGCCCGACAGAGCTAAGGTCAGAGCTCCGAGACTCAGGAGGGGAACGAGACGCATCAACAACCTCAGCAGGTGGGAACGATGAACAGTCTCACTTTAACCGATTGCGCGCACTATCGCGGTCAGATCCGACGTGTTCCAGCATCGACAAGTTCACGTGACCCCTGCGATGACCGTGATGCAGCTCTGTTCCTCCTCGCTCAGAACGGTGCTGCTGCGCTCACCGTGTCACGAGCGATGGCATCATCAAGGTCTCCGGAGTCTCCTCCGGCAGCATCGGCAGTCACATCATCTCCTGCACCTACCGAGTCGCCTTCTCCCTCGTTCCCTGCGCCGAGGCTCGACGCTTCGGAGGCATCGGGGCCGACATCGTCTGCGCCTGCCCCGCCGAGGCTTCCCCAGGCTGAGTCGCTGCCTGACGATTCCTGCGCCTGGCCATCGTGTTGTCGGTTCACACTGCCGGCCTTCTGATAATTGGCGGTTCCGTAGCGAAGATCGGGACCGATGTGCTCAGCGACTACAGTCGGAGAGATTCCGCTCTTCTCCGCTGTCGACCATTCTCGGATCTTCAGGGTCCCCTGCACCACCACCGACATTCCCTGATGGAGGCTCATCGAGGCGTTGCTGGCCAAGGGCCCATAGCAGTCGACGCTGAACCACGAAGTTGTATCGGAGACATATTCCCCGGTCCCCTTGTCCAGGCGCCAATGATTGACCGCCAAACGGAAGGAAGCGCAGGCTCTGCCCGAGGGAAGCGTCCGGCTCTGCGGATCGGCGGCCACAGTACCGCTGAGGTTGATCGGAATGATGGACATCGTGTTGCCTCATTTCTTGGGTAGTTTCGTGATCTGCCCTGCCGGATCGCCCATCGGGGACGAAACGGTCTGAATCGACCGAACACGTCAACCACCATTGAGCGTGCCAGGCAGCCCAGTGTCCAGACATGAAAAATGCCCTGTGGACGGTTGTCTACCGTCCACAGGGCACTGGCACACGAGTCGTTGCTCATGTGCACAGAAGTGTCAGTGCAGCGTCTCGTAGGCGCGCCGGTGTTCGCCGATCACAGCATTGACAGGCTCCAGATAGGAGCTCTGTGCCACGCTCCCAACAGCCTCGCGAAGTTTGCGATCGACGTCGCTGGCCGCCTCATTCGCGCCCTTGTTCCGCGCGGACTTGGCGATCACCGAAGTCACAACGGACCCGATGATCCCCACCACCAGCAGACCGATACTGACAATCCAGCTCCATCCCGGAAGCACTCCGGGCACTACGATGGCGAGGATCGCTGTGGCGATGACACCCAGCAGCCCGAGGATCGTGGCGATGAAGAAGATGATCTGCAGAAACCTGGCCAAGGACCACCAACCGGGAGTCTGCGGTTTGATATCCACAGCGGTGACGGCGGAGTCCAGCGTGTCGGACAGCTCAGCAGTGCTCGCCTTCTCAGCCTCCGCGACTGCGCTCTGCCATGGTCGCGGCATAGTCGACACTGATTCTGCGATGAGCTCATGGGCCATCAGGCGCACCTGAGAGCTTTGGGCTCTGCTGGTCGCGGGCACCGACGCGCGGATGAGTTCGTCTCTGCCTTGACCGTGCTTAGCTCCCAACGGATCGGGGGCATTTCTCTGCATCCATGCCAGCACCGGATACCCCGTCTTGCGATAAGCCCGGCGAATATAGTCATCGTGGACGGTCTGCGCGACAGCATCGACGCCGGCGGCATCAGACATTGTCTCCACCAGACGCGAAGCTCCCGGACGTTCATCGGGTGGAACCACCGGCTCGCCGAGTTCGTTCTGCATCCGTTTCGCCATCGCCTGCATGTCAGCCAACAGGCGTTCAGAGGCGGCTTGCTTGGAATCGACGGTGTCAGCCAAAATCGACCGGACCTCAGGAACACCATCTCGTGTCACGGCAGACGTCAAGTGCACCTTGGTGTCGGTGAGCCCGTCCTCGACGAGCAGCTTCTGCAGGTGGTCAGCAGCAGCTTTCTGCTCTTCGTCACTGAGTTTGTCGACCTGGTTGAGAACGACGACCATGTTCGCGCTGTTCTCTGCCAGCTTCGCCAGGTATTCGGAGTGCAGTGAGAAGTCAGCATATTTCTGTGGGTCGACGACCCAGAAGACAACGTCAACGAGGCCCACGAGTCGATCAGATTCGACACGATGCTTGACTGCGGTCGAATCGTGGTCAGGCAGATCAAGCAGAATCAGACCATGGAGCTTACGCTGATCGTCACCGTCGAGCGCCGATTCGCGCCAGGTCCGGCTGCGTTCTGGGACATGCAGCCAGTTGAGGATGTCGTTGCCACCTTCGCCCCACACACATGCAGTGGGGCGGGAAGTAGTCGGACGGCGAACACCGACCCGGGCGATGTCCAGCCCGGCGACAGCGTTGAACAGTGACGATTTTCCCGAGCCAGTGGAACCAGCGAAGGCCACGACGGTGAATTCCTCGCCCAGGCCGAGGCGATCCTCGGCGCGGTCGAGCAGATTCTGCGCGTCTTCGCGAACTTCAGGACTCAGTTTGTCGGGCCCCAGAGACAGAGTGTCTCGGATGCCTTCGGCCCGACGCCTGATCTCGGACTGTGCAGGATCGTTCACAATGCCACCTCAAGTCGATCACCGGAGGCGCGCAGAACGCCCGCTTGCCGCGCCGGTACCGCGGATAGTCGTAATACGTTGTCAAAAGGCATGCGGCAGTCGCCGAGGATTCCTGCCGCTGTAGTCAGGAAGCGATCCCTGATAGATCCGATGAGATTCACGGCCTCCTGTTCACCGAAGATCGTGCCGGCGAGACTGAGAGCGACATTCGCGTCATTGCGCGAAGCATGATCGTCTGCATATGTGTACTTAGGGTCCCAGAATGCCGCGTATTCGACGACAGCGCAGACTCCGCCGACGCCGAACGACAGGATCCTGGCCTTAGACTTCTTGCCCTGGCCGATGTCTCGCACGAGCGCGTTCACCTCGTTGGACCATCCGCTCACGGCAGACTTGACCGCATCCTCAAGGTCGTTCGCGCTCTGCCGGAGTTCGGGGTGTGCGTCCAGCAACGCCGATCCGGCCGGATTGCGCAGCCACTGAGCACTGATCTCGTCAACGACACCGATCGCCTGTTCCCGCAGTGAGATCGCTGCACTGCGCAGTATCGCGATGTGCAGAGGCGAGGCAGCATCGTGCTTGCCTGTGACCGCAGCGGAGATTCTGTCGCGCATGCGAGCCATGGTGGGCTCCAGACCGCGAAAGAGCTGTCCCGTCCCTACGAAGTCCTGCCATCTGGCATTGACCTCTCCATGCAGGACGCGACCGTCGGAGAATATCTCGGCAAGTCCTTCGCTCGCAGCATTGAAGGTCTGGTCAAGGCTGAGCTGCAGATCGTCGAAAGTCGACTCCTGCGACTCTGCGTAGTCGGCCAGAGACTTCACCTGGGCGGGCATTGCGCCGATCGATCCGGTGAGGGTCCGCTGTCGGATGCGCTCCTGAGACTGGGCCTCCGAGCTCACCTGATTGATCCAGGATCGGATCGGATAGATCGCTGAGTGAGGCAGCAGGCCCTCTGCCAGCTCGAGTTCAGCCACCGCGAAGATCGGCGAATTCGCCAGACCCGATTCGGACAGCAGGCTGGAAAGATGGTGCCTGACCTCGCGATTCGCCTCCGGCGGCACCCGGTCGAGCACGATGGCCACGGAGGTGTTGCGAACCGCGGCGTCCCTCAGCAGGGCCCAGGGTGCAGCATCGGCATAGCGGTTGGCTGTGGTCACGAACATCCACAGGTCGGCGCTCATCAGGATTCGTCGAGCCAGCTCGCGGTTCGACTCGGCAATTGAGTCGATGTCCGGGCAGTCAAGCACAGCGGTGCCGGGTTCGACGTCGTCATTGGGAACGAGTACGACAGATGGGGTCGAAGTCGTGGGGTCCGCACTGCGAGGCAGATCGGACAGGAAGGACTGTGATTCGAAGAATTTGGTGTCGGCGGGGTTATGGACCACGATCGGGTTGCCCGTCGTTGGTCGGCGCACTCCGGCAGGGCTCACTGTTCGTCCCACCAGTGAGTTTACGAGCGTGGATTTGCCCGCGCCGGTCGATCCGCCCACGGCGATCATGAAGGGCGTCTGCGTCCGATTGATCCGCGGCAGCAGGTAGTCAGTCAACTCCGAGGAGAGCTGACGGTGCAGTTCGCGACCGTCAGCGAAATCTTCGGTCTGCAAGGTGAAGCGGGTTTCGGAGACTCGCTTCGCGATATCGCTCAGCGCTCCTCCCACTGGTGGCGTCACGGCACTCTTACTGTCTGTCATCACGCATCCACTCTCTACGTTTTCCCAGCCGTGCACCAATTGCCACGCCGTAACGACGGGTAATTGCCTATTGGTGGGAATACTGGGAGCGTCACTTGGTCTCTCAGTCTGAGAAGAAGTAGCCCCAAAGTACCCCCGGCGGGGCTCGAACCCGCGACCTACCGCTTAGAAGGCGGTTGCTCTATCCAACTGAGCTACGGAGGCTCAAATATCCTAACCGATGCCGGAACGAGAACAGAAAGCGGGCC
>NZ_JBHFIH010000014.1:27078-53472 GCF_057334195.1 Brevibacterium sp. AGC70
ATCGAACTCTGAGACACTGACGAGGGCCGCTGTGTCCGGGCAGCTACTCTCACCCCGCAGCAGGGGTGTTCGACGTGCGGATCAGTACTCGCGAGCGACGCGCTCCAGTGACTTTCGCACCGTCACGAATGAGACCGCCACTAGTCCGGTGAGGGCGAGGATGACGGCCACTGCTTCGATGGCGAAGGCGAAGTCGACGATGACCGGAAAGAAACCGGCCGCCATGAACCCGAGCAGGGCGACCATCGTCAGTGCGGTGGCTGTGGTGAAATACGTGGAACCGTTCATTGTTCATCTCCTTCTTCCTTAAAGAAAGAGTAGACCCGAATGAGACCTGCGTCACTAGGAAATGTCCGAGAGTTTCACCTGTGCCCAACTTACCTGTCGGTACCATTCGACGGTGATGAGCAGACTGATCAGCCGTTGTCGCGAGCGTCGAGGGCCCTTTCCAGGCGCTCGAGCTTCCCATCGATCTCACCGGTGTAACCGGGACGAATATCGGCCTTCAGCACCAGCGCCACTCGCGGGCCGAACTCACCGACGACGTCGGTGGCCTCTTTGACGACAGCGAACACCTCATCCCATTCACCTTCGATCGTGGTGAACATCGAATCAGTTCGGTGAGTCAACCCGGACCGTCGAACGACTTCGACAGCCGCGGCGACCGCATCGTGGACCGATGCGTCCGTATTGTCACCGCCGCTGGGTGCGACGGAGAATGCGACGAGCATGATGCCCTCCTTAAGTATCTTTGTCTTAAGTATCTTTGTCAGTTCTGTGCGGGCACGGACACGATGAGCGAGTCACCCTGGCCGCCACCACCGCAGAGGGCGGCGACACCTGTGCCGCCACCTCGGCGCTGGAGCTCGAGCGCAAGAGTCAATACGATGCGCGCTCCGGAGGCGCCGATCGGGTGGCCCAGTGCAACAGCACCACCATTGACGTTGACCTTCTCAGGATCGATGCCCAGGTCCTTCGAACTGGCGAGCCCGACTGCGGCAAAGGCTTCGTTGATCTCATAGAGGTCGAACGAATCAGCCGCGACCCCTTCCTTCGCGGCAGCGGCCTGAATCGCCTGTGAAGGCTGATGCTGCAGCGACGAGTCGGGACCTGCCGTCCACCCGTGCGAGCGGATCTCGGCGAGAATGCGGGCACCGAGCGCTTCAGCCTTCTCACGAGACATGACGACGACTGCGCATGCACCGTCGGAGATCTGTGAGGCGTTTCCGGCAGTGATCGTGCCGTCCTTGCGGAAGGCCGGTCGCAGCTTGGCCATCGATTCCGGGGTCGTCTCTGCGCGCACGCCCTCATCGGTGGAGACGGTCACGTCACCCTTGCGACCGGTGATGGTGACTGCCTCGACCTCATCGGCGAATGCGCCCGATTCCCAGGCCTGCGCTGCACGCTGATGTGAGCGGGCAGCGAAGGCGTCCTGGTCCTCACGCGAGAACTCGAAGTCACCGGCGTTGGCCTCCTCGGTCAGACCACCCATGGCCTGGTCGGTGAAGGCATCCCACAGACCGTCATAGTCCATATGGTCCTTGACCACGACATCACCGTATTTGTAGCCCGAACGTGACTTCTCCAGCAGGTGGGGAGCCAGGCTCATCGATTCCTGTCCTCCGGCGACGACGACGTCATACTCCCCTGCCCGCACCAGCTGGGCTGCCTGTGTGATCGCGTTGATGCCGGACAGACACAGCTTGTTCACGGTGACACCGGGCACGTGCATCGGGATGCCGGCTTCGACCGCGGCCTGCCGCGCAGGTCCCTGACCGAGACCGGCTTGCAGAACCTGCCCCATGATGACGTATTCGACATCCTCGCCCCTGATCCCTGCGCGACCGAGTGCGCCCGAGATCGCCTTGCCGCCCAATTGCACAGCTGTCAGCGACGACAAGCCTCCCTGCAGACGCCCGAACGGAGTACGCGCACCCGCGACGATCACTGCTTCAGCCATATTTCCTCCTCAGATATTCGTACCCCGCTCAAAGCGAGGGAAGTCGACGAAGTGTTGCCTGCTCCAAGGGTAGTCCAGCTGTCTGTGGCCTCCGTCACGGGGGTTATGTGTCATGGTCGCGAGAGACGTCCACACTTGGGAATTCGCACCCAACACTCATGGTGAGTCCGTTAGAGTAGTGGTGGGACGATTTGACCACATACCTTGACACGACAGGAGTCCACTTCAGTGACGCCCACCGAAGAATTCCGCACAGCGATGCGCGGCTACGAAAAAAGTGAAGTTGATTCTCGCCTGCAGCAGCTGCGAACCGAGGTCGAGTCCGTTCGTAAGGCCCTTTCCGATGCCCGAAGTCAGGTCATCAACGCTGATCGCGCGAAACTTCAGATCGCCGGAGAACTCTCCGAGGCGAAGGCCCAGCTGAAGAAGGCGGCCAATGACAGCGCCGAGGCTTCAGGTCCTCCCGGAAGCCGCATCGACCATCTGCTCAAGATCGCTGAATCCCAGGCACGCGAGACTCTCTCACAGGCAAACTCCGACGCAGAGACGATTCGCAATAAGGCACGAGCCGAAGCCGCTTCGGCTCGTGCCCGCATGCACACAGAGAGCAACGACACTCTGTCCAATGCCCGTTCCGAGGCTGATGCCATCATCAGTTCGGCCGAGCTGCGCGCCGACGAGACTGTGAAAGCTGCCGAAAAGCGTGCTGCAGAGCTCAAGGCGACAGCAGAACGCGAATACAACCAGGCCAAAGAGGCAAATGAGGCTGCCACGAAGGAAGCCCGCGAAAGCCTCGAACACGAGCTCGCCGGGCTCAGGGCGACTTCTGAGAAGGAGGCTGCCGATCTGCGGGCAGAGGCCAAGAGCCAGGCAGATGAGTCGATCAGCACTGCTCAGGCGCAAGCCGACGAACTCCTCGCCGCTGCGAAGGCTCGGGACGCGGCATCGACCAAGGCTTCTGACGAACTGGAGGTCGAGTTGGCTGGCAAGCGCCAGGCGGCGGAGGCTGATCGCAAGAAGCGTTACGACGCAGCTCAGATAGAGAACAAGAAACTCATCGACGAGGCTCAGGCGCGTGCGGCGAAGGCAGATACAGAGGCCAAGGAAGCCGCAGAGAGAGCGGAGACGACCCGTTCGGATGCGGTGAAGAAGGCTGACGACATCATTGCCGACGGCAAGACTCGCGCGCAGACCCTCATCGGTGAAGCCCGGGCAACGGCCGAAGCCACCATTGAGGAATCCGCGGCCGAAGCCAAGCGCAACGTGGCATCGGCTCAGTCCCAGGTCGACCTGTTGACCAAACAGCGCAAGACGATCACAGCGCAGCTCGATCAGCTCCGTTCGCTGTTCGCCATGCCCGGTGTGATGGGCGGCGATTCCGTCGACCCTGCCAAGGCTGAGTCTGCGTCCCATGCCACCGAGCAGATCGCCGATGAGCAGGAGCTCGCCGACCTTCTGGCGGAGGATCCCGAGGAGACAGACAAGGCTGATGACATCGCTGCTGCTGACGACGCGGATTCCGGCGCGAAGAGCACGGACGGCCCAACCGACACAGCTGCATCACCGGACTCCACGGACACTGCGGAGACATCGGATCAGACCGTGCCTTCCGAGGCGGCGGAGCCTCAGGGAGCTCAGTTGGAGGCCGAGGAACCTGCCGCGACGGACGATTCCGATGCGGCCGAGCACTCCGACCTGCCGAATGGAGCTACCGATGCCGACACGATAGCCATCGATGCTCAGGTTTCGGGGTCGCAGAGCAAGAGCAGCAAGGCGTCGCGTTCCGGGAATTCGCTGCGCTGAGGTCTACACCATCCCACAGCCCACACCGATGAGAAGGGGCCAGTTCACAAAGAACTGGCCCCTTTTTTCGGGTCTCGATTCCTGGACCGCCTACGATCGGCCGACGACCAGTACCCTCACCTGAATTTCTGAAAGCACCTCGTGTGCCAGTGGCGACGGGAATCAACTCCCACCTCGGTGCCGTGTCGAGCGGCCTGTCGCCAGGCAACGATATGTGCCGTCCACGACGCCACGTCCTGTCCGCACCCCGGGCAGATATAGACCTTGCCCTGAGAATTGCCGGCAACGCTCTGCACCGACCATGTCCCGTCGGGCAGATCTCGACTTGTGCGCAGACCACTCACGGAGTCGGAGAGCTCACGCGGCGCCTGCTGCCATTTGTTTTTGCGACGCGAGGAGGTAGATCGTGGCATCTGCCCATTCTCTCACGTAAGGTGAAGCGCGTGCGTCTCGTCATTGCTAAGTGCTCCGTTGATTATGCCGGTCGTCTGACCGCCCATCTGCCCATGGCCACCCGTCTCATCATGCTCAAGGCCGACGGCTCGATCCTCATCCATTCGGATGGCGGATCGTACAAGCCTTTGAACTGGATGACTCCCCCGTGCTCGATCAGAATCACTGATCCGAGCCAGGAACAGGAGGAGGCCGGTCTGGCCGAAATCTGGACGGTCTCGCAGGCCAAGACGGGCGACAAGCTCGTCATCTCAATCTCCGAGGTGATCGCCGATGACCAGCATGAATTCGGAACCGATCCCGGACTGGTCAAAGACGGAGTGGAAGCCCACCTGCAGGAACTGCTGGCCCAACATATAGAGACTCTCGGAGACGGCTTCAGCCTAGTCAGGCGCGAATACATGACGGCGATCGGGCCAGTCGACATCCTCGCCCGCGACCACGGCCACAAGTCCGTTGCCGTGGAGATCAAACGACGTGGCGATATCGACGGCGTCGAGCAGCTGACGAGGTATCTGGAACTGATGAACCGTGACCCGCTGCTCACACCGGTCCAGGGAGTCTTCGCCGCTCAGGAGATCAAACCCCAAGCTCGGACCTTGGCCGAGGATCGTGGCATCCGCTGCGTCGTCTTAGACTACGATGCGCTGCGCGGTATGGACGACCCTGACTCGCGTCTGTTCTGAGTCCTATTCGAAGCTGAGGATATCGGCTTTTTCAACGCGTTCGATATTGGCGCCGAGACTGCGCAGGTTCGATACGAAATTCTCGTAGCCGCGTTCGATGTGGTCGATGCCGGAGACCTCTGTGATTCCCGCGGCCCGCAGGCCCGCCATCACCAGGCCGGCGCCGGCGCGGATATCTGAGGCTTCCACCTCGGCACCGGACAGGCTGTTGACACCGGAGATCAGGGCGTGGTTGCCGTCGACTCGAACCTTCGCGCCGAGTCGCGCGATCTCCTGGACGAACCTCCAACGAGCTTCGAACAGGTTCTCCGACAGCAGTCCGACACCGTCTGAGACTGAATTCAGTGCGATCACGAACGGCTGCAGATCTGTGGGGAAGCCGGGAAACGGCATAGTCGCGACGCGAATCGCATGCGGCCGCTCGGCACCGATGACTCGGAATCCATTTCCACGCGTGCCATCGCCGAGCTCGATTTCACCGAGGTCATCGACGGTGGCGCCCGAGTCGCGAAGTTTGATCGCGATATTGGGCATCAGCTCGAGTCCGACTCCCTTCACGGTCACATCACCGTTGGAGAGAGCCGCACCGAAGGCGTAGGTTCCAGCTACGATCCGGTCCCCCACCGTACGGTGATCAACCGGATGGAGTTCGCCGACACCGGTGATGGTCAGGTCGGCCGTGCCGATCCCACTGATCTGGGCGCCCATATCGACGAGCATTGCGCAGATGTCGACGATCTCCGGCTCCTTGGCCGCATTTGAGATTGTCGTCACACCATGGGCCAACGTTGCCGCCATGACCAGGTTCTCCGTCGCCCCGACGGAGGGGAATTCGAGAACGATGTCCGTTCCATGCAGGCCGCTGGGAGCCTCCGCGACGAAATAGCCGTGATCGAGATGCACCGTTGCACCGAGAGCTTCGAGACCTGCCTGATGCATGTCCAGGCCCCGGGACCCGATCGCGTCTCCGCCGGGAAGGGCGACATGTGCTGCACGCATCCGTGCGGTCAGCGGCCCGAGGACGGAGATCGACGCTCGCATCGCGCGCACAAGCTCATAGTCCGCCTGGATGCCGACCTCCGCGGGAACATCGATGCTGACGATGCCCCGATCGGCATCGTAATCGACGTCGCAGCCGAGCCGAATGAGAAGCTGAACCATGATGCGCACGTCGAGGATCGCCGGCACGTTGGTGATCGTCGTACGGCCAACGGCCAACAGACTAGCCGCCATGAGTTTGAGGACGCTGTTCTTGGCTCCCCTGATATCGACCTCACCGCGCAGCCGACTCGGACCGGTCAAGCGAAAGATATCCATCAGGTGAACCTTCCCATAGTCGGGTTGAAGCCGGGGGGCGATGATTCCAGCCAGGAGGCCATCGTAGACAGCGATTCGGTGTCCATGGCCAGAGATACGGAACGAGGTCGGCCATCAGCCTTCCCGTAGGAGCAGTCCACCACCACCGCGTCGGGCAGCACCGAGTACTGTTCACCGGACGTGGGTTTGCGACGGACGAGAATATCGAGGTCGGCACGCGGGAGACGAACTGCGGCGCGTCGAGTCAGCGCGAATACGGGATACCAGTCCAGTGATGCCACTGAGAACACTGCTACACCCAAACGCCAACGTGGGCGAGAAGAGGATTCCTCGCCCACGTTGATGGAACAGTCAAAAGCTCCGGAGAGCTTCGAAATCGACCTGCGTCGAATCGTCACGACAACGATCAATGCGAGGGCGAGTCCTACTAACGAGAGCAGAACGATCAGAAGGACGGAAGGGTTCACGGTTGCCAGTTTAATTGACGGATCAGAGAAGTTCGGCCTGATCAGCGGCAATGATGACGCGATTATTCTCGACCGAGAGGAATCCACCATCGGCCTTGACCCG
This sequence comes from Brevibacterium sp. AGC70, assembly GCF_057334195.1. NCBI lineage: Bacteria > Bacillati > Actinomycetota > Actinomycetes > Micrococcales > Brevibacteriaceae > Brevibacterium > Brevibacterium sp. AGC70. The sequence goes on from NZ_JBHFIH010000014.1 coordinate 33,868, forward strand.
GATGGTCTCCTCAGAGGTCGTGAGAATACGTGCTTCACCATCGGCAACGACACCAAGAACTGGCTCGTGGCCCGGCAGGATGCCGATCTCGCCGTCCAAGGTACGGGCGATGACGCGCTTGGCCTCACCAGCCCATACCTTTTGATCGGCTGCTACGACGTTCACATCGAGTGCAGCCATGGCTTACTTCTGCATCTCTTCGTAGTTGCGCATGACGTCGTCAAGCCCACCTACGTTGTAGAACGCCTGTTCGGGGATGTGGTCAACCTCGCCGGCGCAGAGCTTCGAGAACCCTTCGATGGTGTCAGCAAGAGGAACTGTCGAGCCGGGCACCTGCGTGAACTTCTCAGCGGTGTAGGTGTTCTGCGACAGGAACTGCTCGATGCGACGAGCACGGTGGACGACGAGCTTGTCCTCTTCACCGAGTTCATCGACGCCGAGGATGGCGATGATGTCCTGCAGTTCCTTGTTCTTCTGCAGAATGGCCTTGACCTCGTTGGCGACTCGGTAGTGCTCTTCGCCCACGATCAGCGGATCGAGGATACGCGATGTCGAGGTCAGCGGATCGATGGCAGGGTACAGACCGCGCGAGGCGATGTCACGGTTGAGCTCGGTCGTCGCGTCCAGGTGTGCGAACGTCGTGGCCGGAGCCGGGTCGGTGTAGTCATCGGCGGGAACGTAGATCGCCTGCATCGACGTGATCGAGTGACCACGCGTCGAGGTGATGCGCTCCTGGAGAACACCCATCTCATCCGCCAGGTTGGGCTGGTAGCCCACGGCCGAAGGCATGCGACCCAGAAGGGTCGAAACCTCGGAGCCGGCCTGCGTGAAACGGAAGATGTTGTCGATGAACAGCAGCACGTCCTGGTTCTGGACATCGCGGAAGTACTCCGCCATGGTCAGTGCCGACAGCGCGACGCGCAGACGGGTGCCTGGTGGCTCGTCCATCTGGCCGAAGACCAAGGCAGTATCTTTGAACACGCCGGCCTCGTCCATCTCCATGATGAGGTCGTTGCCCTCACGCGTGCGCTCACCCACACCGGCGAACACCGAGGTGCCGTTGTGGTTGTGAGCGATGCGGAAGATCATCTCCTGGATGAGGACGGTCTTGCCGACGCCCGCACCACCGAAGAGGCCGATCTTTCCACCCTGGACGTACGGGGTGAGGAGGTCGATGCTCTTGATGCCGACTTCGAGCATCTCGGTCTTCGACTCCAGTTCGTCGAAGGCAGGCGCTGTCCGGTGGATGGGCCAGCGTTCACTGATCTCGAGCTTCTCGCCCTCTTCGAGGTTGAGGCAGTCACCGGTGGTGTTCCACACGTGGTTCTTGGTCACATCGCCGACCGGCACGGTGATCGGAGCGCCGGAGTCGACGACTTCCTGGCCGCGAACCAGTCCGTCGGTGGGCTGCAGGGAGACGGCACGCACAAGGCCGTTGCCCAGGTGCAGTGCAGTCTCGAAGGTCAGCTTACGCGTGCCTTCGGAAAGTTCCACCGAGGTGGAAAGGGAGTTGTAGATGGCTGGCACGGAGTCGAGCGGAAACTCGATGTCGACAACCGGGCCGATGACTCGGGAAATCCGGCCGAGGGCTGTGCCCTGCGCCGGGGAGGTATCCGTAGCTGTGGCAGTCATGGTCTCTTTCTTCTCTGCTCTCGCCGGTCAGTCGCCGGCTGATGATGCCGCGAGGGCATCGGCCCCACCGACGATCTCGGTGAGTTCCTGGGTGATTTCCGCCTGGCGAGCCGTATTGGCCAACCGGGTGTAGGTCTTGATCAGATCGTCCGCGTTGTCGGTCGCAGTCTTCATCGCAGCCTGACGCGAAGCCTGCTCGGAAGCAGAGGCGCTCAACAGCGCGGACAGAATCCGCGAGTCGATGTAGCGCGGCAGCAACGAATCCAAGACGGCCTCGGCACTGGGTTCGAACTCATAGAGAGGGAACGCAGCTCCGTCCTTCGCCGGTTCGGACGTACCGCCGGTGGCGACCTCGTCCGCGTCGACTACCTCGAGCGGAAGCAGACGCCGGTATTCCGGGTCGTGCTTGACACTGGAGACGAACTTCGTGAACACGATGTAGATCTCATCCACACCGGTCTGCGCGGAATCGGTATTGAAGCTCTGCAACAGCGCCTCACCGATCTCCCGAGCATTCTCAGGAGTCGGCATCTCAGAGATCCCGGTCCAGGACTGTTCGATCGCACGGTCGCGGAAGGTGTAGTAGTTCTTGGCCTTCCCTCCGACAGTGAAGAGCGATACATCCTTGCCTTCGCTGCGCAGCAGGCGATTGAGCTCTTCAGCCTCGCGCAGCAGGTTCGCCGAGTAAGCGCCAGCGAATCCACGGTCCGGACCTATCACCAGCACTGCTGCACGAGTGACCGACTCAGGTTCCGTCGTCAACACGTGGTCGACGTTGGACTCACTCGCCACCGCTGAGACCGCACGAGTCAGGGCGTTGGCGTATGGGCTGGCAGACTGCGATCGAGCAATGGCCTTCTGAATCCGTGAAGCAGCGATGAGCTCCATGGCCTTGAAGATCTTCCTCAAGGACGAGGTGGAGCGGATCTTCTGCTTGAAGACCCTCTGCTGGGCTCCCATCAGTTCTTCCTTTCGCTGTTACGGATCAGATTCAACGCTTCTGCCGAACGATCTGCTCCTGCTCGACTTCATCGGATGAGGCTGTGGCAGTATCTTCGCTGCCTGCCTTTGACCCGCTGGAGTCGGAGCTGACGAAGTTCCGGGTGAACTCCGTCAAGACGTTGTCCAGCTCTGCCGACGTGTCATCATCGAGCTTGAGCGTCTCACGAATTGTCGTGAAGATGCCGGTCTTGCGCTCGACGTGATCATGGAGCTCGGTTTCGAACTTGAGCACGTCCGAAACAGGAATCTCGTCAAGATAGCCGTGTGTACCTGCGAAGATCGACACGGTCTGCTTTTCGAAGGGCATCGGCGAGAACTGAGACTGCTTGAGCAGCTCGGTCAGTCGTGCACCGCGAGCCAGGTCGCGCTTGGTCGTCTCGTCGAGGTCGGAGGCGAACATCGCGAACGCCTCGAGCGAGCGATACTGTGCCAAGGAGATCTTCAATGTGCCTGAGACACTCTTGAGGGCCTTGGTCTGAGCGGCGCCACCGACGCGGGACACGGAGATGCCCACGTCGACTGCAGGACGCTGGCCTGCGTTGAACAGGTCCGACTGCAGGAAGATCTGACCATCGGTGATCGAAATCACGTTGGTCGGAATGAACGCTCCGACGTCGTTGGCCTTGGTCTCAATGATCGGTAGACCGGTCATCGAGCCGCCGCCGAGCTCATCGGAGAGCTTCGCACAACGCTCAAGCAGACGCGAGTGCAGGTAGAACACGTCTCCGGGGAAAGCCTCGCGGCCCGGCGGACGGCGCAGCAGAAGTGACACTGCACGATAGGCCTCGGCCTGCTTCGAGAGGTCATCGAACACGATGAGGACGTGCTTGCCTTCGTACATCCAGTGCTGACCGATGGCCGAACCGGAGTAAGGGGCGAGGTATTTGAAGCCTGCAGGGTCGGAAGCAGGAGAGGACACGATCGTGGTGTATTCCAGGGCACCCGCTTCTTCGAGCGAACGGCGGACTCCTGCGATGGTCGAGCCCTTCTGGCCGACGGCGACGTAGATGCAGCGAACCTGCTTCTTCGGGTCACCGGTCTCCCAGTTGGCTTTCTGGTTGATGATCGTGTCGATCGCAAGGGCGGTCTTACCCGTCTTACGGTCACCGATGACCAGCTGGCGCTGTCCACGGCCGACAGGGATCATAGCGTCAATGCTCTTGTAGCCGGTCTGCAGAGGTTCGCGAACCTCTTGGCGATCCATCACGCCTGCGGCCTGGAGCTCGAGCTCACGACGTCCGACAGTCTCAACTTCACCGAGTCCGTCGACTGGCTGACCCAGAGGATCGACCACTCGACCGAGGTAGCCGTCGCCGACGGGAATCGAGAGAACCTCACCGGTGCGGTGGACGTTCTGTTCAGCCGCGACCCCGGAGAACTCTCCGAGGATGACGACGCCGATCTCGCGCTCGTCCAGGTTCTGTGCCAAGCCCAAGGTGCCGTCTTCGAACCGGAGGAGTTCGTTGGCCATGGTGCCGGGCAGACCCGAGACGTGGGCAATTCCGTCACCTGCGGTGACGACCTTGCCGACCTCGGACTTTACCGAGCTTTCGGGGTTGTACGAGTCAACGAACTTCCCGAGAGCGTCCCGGATCTCTTCCGGGCGAATTGTCAGTTCCGCCATCTGGTTTCCCTGCTTCCTTTACTCAAAACTTGTGTCCGACGACCGGTGGGCCGCCTGTGCTGCCGGACTGGCCGGCCCCTCGATTTAACTTGCGAGCTTGCGCTGAACTTCGGCCAGACGATCAGCCACTGTGGAACTCATCATCTCATCGCCGACCTGAACCCGGACTCCCCCGACGACCTTAGGATCGACCTGAACGTTGAGCACGAGGTCGCGTCCATAGCTGGCCGACAGAGCGGCCGCGAGTTTCTGGGTCTGAGCTTCGCTCAACGGTTTGGCGACGGTGACATCGGCGACTGAACGCTGCTGTCGTGCCGCGAGGATATCGCTGTACTGATCCAGAGCCTTCGCCACGCGGAGCCCACGTGGGTACAGAACCGCCTGCTCGATCAGTGTGATGGTGTCGGCCTGTGCCTTACCTGCCAGCAAGTCTGCGATGAGCGCGCGCTTGGCCGATGCAGATGCATCGGACTCCAAGGCCCGCGCCAGTTCGTGTTCGCTTTCGCACAGACGGGCGAAGCGGAAGACTTCCTCTTCCACCTGGCCGAGTTGACCGGATGCCTGAGCAGCAGCTGCGACAGCTGTCACTCCGGCAACCTCAAGGCTGGTCACCAAGTCCTGAGTCCTCGCCCAGCGCTGGCTCACGGCCAGTTCACTCAGACGCAGGGCCGTATCAGTGGTCCGTGTCGAGAACAGAGTCCGCAGCAGCTGCTGCTTCTTCTCAGCCGACTCGGACGAGTCTGCCAAGGCCTTGCGCAGCGTCACGTTCTCAGCGAGAACGGCAACGATGGCCAGTTCACCAGCACCGATTTCACGCGCGTCACCGCGGGAGATCTCAGCGTTGGCGGTTTCAAGTACGGCCTGCAGGGACAATCTGCTCGACTGGAGCATCACGCCCCCTTGACCGGCTGTGCCGACGACTGCGACTCGAGATCGGAGATGAAGCGATCGACCACGTTGGCAGAACGCTGGTCATCGGTGAGCGATTCACCGACGATACGCGATGCCAGATCGGTGGCCAGAGTGCCGACTTCCGAACGCAGCTGCACCATGGCGGACTGACGCTCGGCTTCGATCTGCGTCTGGGCCTGAGCGACGATGCGCTCGGACTCGGCATGAGCCTGGGTCTTCATATTGGCGATGATCTGGGCGCCTTCTTCCTGAGCCTCGGCGCGCAGTCGTGCAGCTTCTGCACGGCCGTCGGCGAGCTGCTTCTGATACTCGGCCAGAGCCTCATCGGCTTCAGCCTGCACCTTCTCAGCCTTCTCAATTCCACCCTGAATGCGCTCTGCGCGCTCATCAAGAGTCTTGTTGAAGGCCGGGAGGACGTACTTCCAGACAACCAGGAAGACGATCAGCAGACAGATGGCACTCCAGATGATGTCGTACCACGCCGGGAGAAGTGGATTCTCAGACGCAGCAAGAATGTGTACCGGAGTCATCGTTTAGTCCTCTTCGTGATCAGGGCAGGAAGAACGGGGTGGCGATGCCGATCAGGGCCAGGGCCTCGATCAGCGCAATTCCGAGGAACATGTTTCCGCGCAGTGCGCCGGCCATTTCAGGCTGGCGAGCGGTTCCCTCGATGGTCTTACCGATGACAATACCGACACCGACGCCGGGGCCGATTGCGGCGAGGCCGTAACCGACGGTGTTGAGGCTGCCGGTGACTTCAGCGAGCATATCCATTGAATGCTTTCCTTTCATATGTCGGCCGGGTGGTTGGCCCGGCCCTTGTAACGTCTGAGGTTACAGAATGTGGGGCGCTGCCTCAGTGATCGTCTGAGATCGCGGCGTTGATGTAGACGCAGGACAGAAGGGCGAAGATGTAGGCCTGCAGGACGACGATCAGCATCTCGAGGATGAAGACGAAGAATCCGCCGGCGAAGGTGATGATTGAGAAGAACTGGAACCCGTTGGCGGCATCGAACAGGAAGAAGCTCGTTGCGGAGAAGCACAGCACCAGCAGAAGGTGGCCGACCATCATGTTGGCAAAGAGTCGGATCGCCAAGGTGAACGGCTGAGTCACGAACTTGGTCAGGAACTCGATGGGGATGAGCAGGATGTGCATCGGCCAGGGGACGCCGGGAAGGATCAGCGAGTCCTTGATGTAGCGACCGAACCCCTTCTCTGCGATGCCGGCCCAGTGGTACGTGACGTATACCGTCAGCGTGAGGACGATCGGCAGACCGATGACGCCGGTGCCCGGCATGTTGAGGAACGGAATGAGCTTCGTGACGTTCCAGAACAGGATGCCGAAGAAGATCGCCACGATCAGCGGCATGAACTTCTTGGCTTTCTCCTTGCCCATGGTGTCTTCGGCGATGCCGACGGTGACGAATTCCATGGCCAGCTCCATAGCTGACTGGAAACGGCTGGGTACCAGCTTCATGCGTTTGGCCCACACAGCGAGCAGAACAACGACTGCGACAGTGGCGAGGACGCGAATGAGCATCACGCGGTTCATCTCAAAGGGAGTGCCTTCGAACAGGAACGCGGCGGGAAAGAACTCCGCCATGGATGGGGCGTGAAAACCACTTTCAGCGGCTTGGATCGTTGTGTTCGCAGCGTTGAGTGTTCCCACGTTTCCTTTACTCTCCCATGGTCAAAAGCCTAAATGGCCTGGCCTGATCCACACATTGATTGTGTAGGTATAGGTTCAGGAGCGACTTGGAGCGACAATTGGCTCCAGCACCGCAACAACTCTACCAATTGTAGAGAGCTGCCGACAAATTCATCACCTTTGACTGTACATCTTCTGGCAGACCCCGGCGCAATCGTCGATTCCGCCTATTTCGCGTCGGGATCGACATAGGGCACGCGCCCCTTGACCACAGTCATCGCCTCGACGAGAGATGATCCGATCACAGCGACCACGATCGTGAGGAACGCCACATTTCCATCCAGCCAGTCTGCGTCCTTGATCCGCCAGATGACGATCATGAAGATGAACGCCTTGAAGAGGAATCCGATGCCTAAGAATCCGGCGATTGCTGTCAGCCCCATGTTGCGCCCCGCATACATGATCACCAGGGTGACGATGATGAACACCGCAGCCAGTCCCCCGCCGACGGCCCCGCCGTTGAAACCTTCGGTCCCGGAAACCAGGTAGCCGATGCCCATTCCGAGCACAGCGACAGCAACGACGAGGATGACGCCGCGGACCAACATGGTCTTCCAGACTCTGGCCCATGCTGCTTCAACGTAGGTTTCCTGACGCGGTGACTCATCGGTCATGAGATTTCCTCTCTGGCTTTCTGACGGACCCGCAGGGGGTAGAAGGTGAAGAGCAGGGTGATGGCGAACAGCCCGCCGACGATGCAGACGACGTAGATCCACGGCATCAGCAGGAGCATGACAGATCCGAATGCGATGAGCGCGGTCCAGGTATAGAGGATGAGGACCGCCCGAGCATGAGAGTGCCCAAGTCTGAGCATCCTGTGATGGAGATGCTTCGCATCTGCGGAGAACGGTGATTGGCCGGCCATGAGACGACGGATGACTGCCAACCCCAGGTCGAGCAACGGCAGGAACATCACTGCGACTGGCAGAACGATGGGCAGGAAGGTCGCGAAGACTCGCTCTTCCCCAAGCAGCGCCGGGTCGACCTGGCCGGTGACGCGGATGGTGGATGCGGCCAGCAGGAGACCGATGAGCATCGACCCGGAATCGCCCATGAAGATCCGCGCCGGATTGAAGTTGTGCGGAAGGAAGCCGACACAGGCGCCGACGAGGATTGCGGTGATCAGCGAGGCCAGGTTCGCATAGGACTCAGGCGATGCATCCCGGGCCAGACCGTAGGAGTAGATGAAGAATGCGCTGCCGCCGATCGCGACGACTCCCGCTGCCAGACCGTCGAGCCCATCGACGAAGTTCACAGCATTGATGGTGACCAGGACGACGAGGATGGTGATGATGATCGACATCCGCGGCGAACCGATGATCACTCCCCCGAACGGGATCGACAGCAGTGCCACGCCGTTGATGGCCATGAATCCAGCTGCCAGTGCCTGCCCTGCAAGCTTGGTGATCCAGTGGAGATCCCAGATGTCATCGATGATGCCCAGCACGCACAGCACGGTGGCCGCGCCGGCGATGCCGATGATGGGTCCCATATCCGAGAAGATCCTCTGCAGGAACGGTGTCTGGGAGGCGAAGATGAGGCCCACGATCACAGCCCCGAACATCGCGACCCCGCCCAACCTCGGCGTCGGAACGGAATGGACATCGCGTTCGCGCAGAGGCGAGAAGATCTGCCCTCGCTCGGCTACCCGCCTGACCATCGGGGTCAGCAGGTAGGCCACGAGGGCCGAAATGATGAGGATGAAGAGGTAGGCGCGCACTCAGCCGTCCAGGCCGACGACATCGGGGACGATCTCGCGCAGTTCTTCGATGGTCACGGGACCCTCGCGCACCATGCGCGGGACTTCGCTGGTGAGGTCGATGATCGTCGAGGAGATTCCCGACGTCCTCACTCCGCCGTCGACGTAGATGTCGACATCGTCGCCCAACATCTCCATCGCCTCATCCGCCGAGGTGGCGGCGGGCTCACCGGAGATGTTGGCACTGGACACGGCCAGTGGCCCCGTCCGCCCCAACAAGGCGAGGGCGTACTCGTCGTCGGGCATTCGCACCGCAACGGTGCCATGGGTGTCGCCGAGGTCCCAGTCCAACGACGGCTGTGCATTCGCGATGATCGTCAGCGGTCCGGGCCAGAACCGGGCGGTCAGCGAAAGCATCCTTTCGTCGACACCGTCGACGAGCCCGAAGACGGTCTCCGCACGCGGGACGAGGACAGGCGGCGGCATGTCACGTCCGCGGCCTTTCGCTGCCAGCAGGGCGGAAACCGCCGAAGCGCTGAATGCGTCTGCGGCGATCCCATAAACGGTGTCCGTGGGAATGACGAGCAGATTGCCCGTCTCACTCACCCTGGCGCATTCGTCCAGGACAAGATCACGGATGTCGCTTTGGGTCACGTCGAATCGTCTCGACACGAATACTCCGTTTCGGATCGTGGTGGTCAGTGGCCTGAACCGGGTGGTCCATGGTCACAGGTCGACCCCTGACACACGATGAGCCACCGTGTAGCGGTCGCGTCCAGTGTAGTCCGGGTAGGTGGCGGCCTGTCTGAGACTGGCCGTCGACATGATGAGTTCGCGGGCGCCGGGCCCCTGTTCCTCGGAATGCTCCATGATGAAGAAGCCACCGGGACGCAGTAGCTTCTCCGCCTGCTTCAGAATGAGTCCTGGGATCTCCAGGCCCGTCGACCCTCCGTAGAGAGCGGCTGCCGGATCGTGTTCGCGCACCTCGGCATCGCGCGGCACAGCTTCATCGGGCACATAGGGAGGATTGGTCACGACGACATCCGCGCTGCCCCACAGGTCAGGTCGATCGTCAGCGAACTTCGTCGCGTCACCACAGATCAGCTCGACGCTGGAGTCGCCGAGGCTGACCGAAGCCAGATTCTTCAGCGACCAGTTCAAGGCCTCGGCTTCGCGCTCGACGCCGATGATGCGCAGCTGCGGATGTTCGGCAGCAAGGGACAGCGTGATCGCACCCGAGCCCGAACACAGATCGATGACGAAGGGCTCATATGCGTTCTGCTGCCTGTCGAGTTCATCGAGGACCTCGGTGACGAGAAGCTCGGTCTCGGGCCGGGGAACGAACACTCCAGGGCCCACCAGCAGTTCGAGGTGACGAAAGGCCGCGACTCCGATGATGTGCTGAAGCGGGACGCGCTGACGTCGTCGGTCGATGAGCTGCGCGAAGACTTCCGTGACTTCGGCGGGGACACCATCGCCGAGGAGGCGTCTGCGGGCCAGGTCGGAGGCGTCGATTCTCCAGGCGTGGGCAAGCAGCGCCGCGGAATCCGGGTCGGGGTGGGCGACGCCGGCATCGGCCAGCAGCCGTGCCGCTCCGCGCAGCACCGTCGACACGTCCTCTTCGGGACCGGGAGGGCGCGGAATCAGGTCAGTCCCCCAGTGCGTCGAGTCGTGCCGCTTTGTCGGCCTCACGGCAGGAGCCGATGACCGGATCGAGGTCACCGGAGAGAACCTGGTCAAGGTTGTAGGCCTTGTAGCCCGTCCGATGGTCGGTGATGCGGTTTTCGGGGAAGTTGTAGGTGCGGATGCGTTCAGAGCGGTCAACGGTGCGAACTTGGGACCGTCGGATGTCCGCGGCCTCGGCTGCGGCCTCCTCGGCCTGTTTGGCCAGGATGCGGGCCCGGAGCATGCGCATTGCTGCTTCCTTGTTCTGCAGCTGTGACTTCTCGTTCTGACAGCTGGCGGTGATGCCTGTGGGCACGTGGGTGATGCGCACGGCGGAGTCCGTAGTGTTCACGGACTGACCACCGGGGCCCGAGGACCGGTAGACGTCGATGCGGAGATCGTTGTCATCGAGTGCGACTTCCTCAGGCTCGTCCACCTCAGGAAATACGAGCACTCCGGCGGCCGAGGTGTGGATGCGTCCTTGGGATTCGGTCACGGGCACGCGTTGGACCCGGTGGACTCCACCTTCGAACTTCACCCAACCGTAGGCACCGTCATCCTTGGCCTTCAGCGCCAGAGTGACGTCTTTGTAACCGCCGAGATCAGAATGCGTGGCATCCAGGATCTGCGAGGACCATCCGCGCGAGTCGATCCAGCGCTGGTACATGCGCAGGAGATCCCCTGCGAACAACGCCGATTCGTCACCACCCTCACCGGCTTTGATCTCGATGATCGCATCACGCGCATCGTCGGGATCGCTGGGAACCAAGAGGTCTCTGAGCTCAGCCTCGACATCCGAGGCCTCCTCGTGCAGGCGTTTGGCCTCAGCACCGAATTCGGCGTCGTCGTCCGCGAGTTCATCCGCGGCGACGGCGTCGTCTTCGAGCTGGGCGAACCGACGAGCGGTCACTGCGACCTTGTCGAGTTCTGCGTAGCGCCTTGTCAGCTTCCTGGCACGGCCAGCGTCAGCGTGCACCGCAGGATCGGAGAGTTCCGACTGCAGGCGTGCGTGCTCGTCGAGCAGTGCGCTGACGCTGGCTTTGAGGGTGTCATCGTCGGTCATCTCAGTTGTTGTCGGTGGAAGACTTCTGCAGAGGTGTCGTCTTCTGCACCTGCATGAGGAATTCGACGTTCGAGCCGGTTTCCTTCAGCTTCGACATCAGGAGCTCCACAGCCTGCTGCTGTTCGAGTCCGGACAGTACACGACGAAGCTGCCACATGACCTTCATCTCTTCGTTGGTCATCAGCATCTCTTCACGACGGGTGCTCGACGCGTTGACGTCCACAGCCGGGAAGATGCGCTTGTCAGCGAGCTGTCGAGACAGACGCAGCTCCATGTTGCCGGTGCCCTTGAACTCTTCGAAGATGACCTCGTCCATCTTGGAACCGGTCTCGACGAGGGCTGTGGCCAGAATCGTCAGTGAGCCGCCGTTCTCGATGTTGCGGGCAGCGCCGAAGAATCGCTTCGGCGGGTAGAGCGCGTTCGCGTCGACACCACCGGAGAGGATTCGACCCGAGGCTGGCTGCGCAATGTTGTAGGCGCGGCCAAGGCGGGTGATGTTGTCGAGGAGCACCACGACGTCGGAACCCATTTCGACGAGACGCTTGGCGCGCTCGATAGCCAGCTCGGCGATCGTCGTGTGATCATCGGCGGGACGGTCGAAGGTCGAAGCGATGACTTCGCCCTTCACCGCCCGCTGCATGTCCGTGACTTCCTCGGGACGTTCGTCGACGAGGACGACCATCAGGTGAACTTCCGGATTGTTCTCGGTGATCGCATTGGCGACCTGCTGCATGATCATCGTCTTGCCCGCCTTCGGGGGTGCCACGATGAGACCACGCTGGCCCTTGCCGATGGGAGTCACAAGGTCGATGAGCCGGGTCGAATGCTGCTTGGAAGTGGTCTCAAGGCGCATCCTCTCCTGCGGGTAGAGCGGTGTCAGCTTCGAGAACTCGACACGGCTCCGGGCATCATCGACGGTCAGGCCGTTGACCGAGTCCAGTCGCACCAGTGCGTCGAACTTCTCACGCTTGCTGTTGCGGTCGTTTTCGCGAGGTTGGCGAATGGCACCGGCGACGGCGTCGCCCTTGCGCAGCTGGTTCTTGCGCACCATCGAAGCCGAGACGTAGACGTCGTTGGGTCCGGGCAGGTACCCGGAGGTACGCAGGAAAGCGTAGTTGTCATGCACGTCGAGGATGCCGCCGACGGGGATGAGCACGTCATCGTTGCGGATCTCGGGCTCGTCGCCGCCGCGTCCTCCGCGACGTTTGCGGTCACGGTCACGACCACGTCCGCGACGGTTGCCGCGATCGTCGTCATCGTTGTTGCGTCCCCGACGGTCATTGCTGCGGTCATTGCTGCGATCGTTGTCGTCGCTCTGGCGTCCGCGACGGTCGTTGTTACGATCGTTGCCCCGGTCGTTGTTGCGATCGTTGTCGTCGTTCTGACGGTTGCGGTTGTTTCCGCGCTCGTTGCGGTCATTGCCACGGTCGTTGTCGTCGTTCTGACGGTTACGCCCGTTTCCGCGATCATTGCGGTCACCGTTGCGGTCGTTGCGCTCACCATTGCGATCGTTGCCGCGGTCGTTGTCGTCGTTCTGACGATTGCGACCGTTTCCGCGATCATTGCGGTCCGAGCGCTCAACCGAGTCATCGGAGCTGTGTCCGTTGTCCTCGTTCTGGGCGTCAGCGCCACGCGAGCGCGAACGACTGCGACGCGAACGCTGTTTGTCCGGCTCCCCGCCTGATTCGGACGAAGTGTCGCCTGCGACCGGCGTATCGGCGACGGTCGAGGCTTCAGCAGACGTCGCTGCCGCAGCTGTTCCCTGTGCGGCGACGGCATCATCATCAGATGTCGCAGCTGCGCTGCGACGAGCCGGACGACGCTTGGCTTCATCGGGTGCTGCGTTGGAACCGCTCTTGTCTTCCTTGGCTTCCTTCTCTGAGCCTGCGGAAGCGGCTGGTGCGGTCTTCGGGGCTGCTTGAGCCTGTCCCGAACCGCCCTGTGAGCCATTGTGGTTGTTGATGGCGTCGATCAGTTCGCCTTTGCGAAGTCGACGGTACCCTTTGATCCCGAGTCCCGCTGCCATTTCCTGGAGCTGGGGCAGACGCAAAGCGGTCAGACTGCCGGTGCGTGGCGTGGAATCTTGAGTAGTGGTTTCAGACACGAAGGTCCTTCTCCCTCTTTCGGCCGTGCGGCAAGAGCCGTTTACTCACGGCGACGGAAACACCGTTGACGGTGCATGTGAAAGATAACCTGCCTAAGAATGAGCAGGAGACGTTCCAGAATTTGTGAAATAGACAGTGGATTCGCGATGAGTATCATCGAATCCGATCACTGACGGAACACCATCAGTTTACGTGCTCAACGCCGATCACGCGAATCCGGTGCCTAATTCTTTTCCTTGACGCGATATCCGCCGAGGTCAATCGAGGTGTGAATGAGTGTCACCGATGGCGGGAGCAGCGCCGGAGGAACCGTGTTCGCGAGGACGAGGACGGTGGGTCCCGCGCCCGAGATCACGGCGGGCAGGCCCTCGGCACGCAGACCGTCGACAATGGCCATCGACTCGGGGTATGCGTCACGTCGGAATTCCTGATGGAGCCGATCGTCGGTGGCCTCCAGCAGAACAGAGGCATCGGTGACGAAGCCGTGGATGAGCAGCGCGGCACGTGCGGAGTTCTCTGCGGCGACCTCATGTTCGACGGATACGGGGATCACGCTTCGTGCGATCTCCGTATCCAAACGCACCTCGGGCACCAGCACGGTCACCTCGGCGAGGGTGTTGGACGGCACCTGCCACGAGCGGGCGGGGTTCGGCAGGGCGACGTTCAGTCCCCCGAACACTGCAGGAGCCGCATTGTCAGGGTGGCCCTCGAGTTCGGAGGCGAGCTCAAGCACGCGTTGCCGGCTCAGTTGGACACCGCCGGCGTAGGCCCCGATCTCGCCGGCCAGCGCAATGGCGCCCACGATCGCTGCCGCAGAAGATCCGAGTCCGCGCGAATGCGGTATCCGATTGACACAGTCCAGGCTGAGCCTCTCCCCCAAGTCTGAAGGGGCGTTGGGATACTCTTCATGGAGCACGTCGACGATCACACGCATGATGAGGTGGGACTGATCCGTCGGCAGAGTCTCGGCACTCTCCCCTGTCACACTCACACAGGTGCTGGGATCGACGGGTTCGTCGTGGATCGTCAATGTCAGAGTGTCGAAGATCCCGAGTGCCAAGCCGAATGCATCGTAGCCAGGGCCGAGGTTCGCCGAGGTGGCCGGAACCTCGATCTGGATCCTCACGCTCACCTGTCTTCGAGCCCGAGGGCCCGTGCCGCGCTGACGGCGTCGACGGAGACCCGCTTGGGCTCGATCTCGGAACCGTCGGCTGTGTGAAGTGCCCAGCTGGGATCCTTGAGGCCGTGACCAGTCACGGTGACCGCGATTCTCGCACCGGCAGGGACCTTGCCCGCTTCGGACATCTTCAGCAGACCAGCCACCGAGGCGGCCGAACCGGGCTCGACGAAGATTCCCTCTTCCCGGGACAGAATCTTGTGTGCGCGCAGGATCTCTTCGTCTGTGACCGAGTCGATGACTCCACCGGAGGAGTCACGCGCCTCGATGGCCTGCTGCCAGCTGGCAGGATTGCCGATTCGGATGGCGGTGGCGATCGTATCGGGTTCGTCGACAGGGTGGCCGAGCACGATCGGTGCCGATCCTGCTGCTTGGAAGCCCCACATCTGCGGCAGACGGGTCGAGACGCCGATCTCCTGGTACTGGCGGTAACCCTTCCAGTAGGCGGTGATGTTGCCCGCGTTGCCCACAGGCAGCACGTGAATGTCGGGGGCGTCGCCCAGGACGTCGACAACCTCGAAGGAGGCGGTCTTCTGTCCCTCGATGCGATCAGGGTTGACGGAGTTGACGAGGTGAACCGGGTAGGACTCGGAGAGCTTCCGACACAGAGTCAGGCAGTCGTCGAAGTTTCCGTCAACTTCGAGCAGCGTGGCCCCATGGGCGATGGCCTGGCTCATCTTGCCCGGGGCGATCTTACCGGTGGGCACGAGCACGGCGCAGGTCAGTCCCGCCTTGGTGGCGTAGGCCGCCGCCGAGGCTGAAGTGTTGCCGGTCGAGGCGCAGATGACGGCCTTCGCGCCCTGAGCCGCAGCCTTGGTGATGGCCATGGTCATCCCGCGGTCCTTGAAAGACGCCGTCGGGTTGAGGCCTTCGTACTTCACCCATACGTCAGCGCCGGTGAACTCGCTGAGCTTCTCCGTACGGATGAGCGGAGTTCCGCCCTCACCCAGAGTCACGGCCGGTGTGGTTTCGGAGATGTCGAGGAGGCTGCGGTATTCCTCGACGACGCCCTGCCACTGCTTTTTGGGGAATTCGGTCATTCTCACTGTCCTTCTACACGGATCACGGATTTGACGGCGCGCACCACGGAAAGGCCGCCGAGGCGGTCGACCGTTCCCTGCAGGATCGCGTCGGTGTTCGAGTGGGTGGCGAGCACGAGCTTCGCGTGCTGTGTGCCCTGTTCGTCGACTTCTCCCACGGTCTGGCGCATGAGCTCGATCGACGCGCCTTCATCGGAGAAGACCTCGGAGACTGCTGCGAGGACGCCCGGACGATCGACGACGTCGAGAGTGATGTGGTACCGGGTGGTGATCGCCGATATCGGCAGGATCGTCGAGTCCTTGTGGAAAGGACGTTCGTACTGACCCCGACCTCCGAGAACCTTGCGACGGGCCACGGAGACCACATCGCCGAGGACCGCAGAAGCGGTGGGTTCGCCCCCGGCGCCCTGACCGTAGAACATGAGCGAACCAGCGGCCTCGGCCTCGATGAAGACCGCATTGAAGGCGCCGCGCACCGTTGCAAGAGGGTGATTGCGTCCCAGCAGTGCCGGGTAGACGCGAGCGGACAGTCCCGGCCCGGCAGGCGATTCGCTGACTCGTTCGCAGACAGCGAGGAGTTTGATGACGAATCCCTGGTCCCGGGCCGTGGCGACCATCTCGGGGGTGATGTCCTCGATGCCTTCGACGTGGACATCGTCGATCGTGACTGGAGCATGGAAGGCCAGTGACGAGAGAATCGCGGCCTTGGCCGCAGCATCATGTCCGCCGACGTCGGCCGTCGGGTCCGCCTCGGCGAATCCCAGCTCCTGCGCGGTCTTGAGCGCTTCATCGAAGCCCCAGCCCTCGGAGTCCATCTGATCGAGGATGTAGTTGGTGGTGCCATTGACGATGCCCATGATCCGGTCGATCCGATCCCCGGCCAGCGAGTCACCGACCGGACGGATGATGGGAATGGCACCGGCGACGGCGGCTTCGTGTTCGAGACGAACTCCTGCCGTGTCCGCCGCTGACATGAGCTCACCGTAGTTGGCTGCCAGCAGGGCCTTGTTGGCGGTGACGACGGAGGAGCCGTGATCGAGTGCCGAGCGGATGAGCGTCTTGGCAGGCTCGATGCCGCCCATGAGCTCGATGACGATGTCGGCGTCGGCGATGGCAGCTTCTGCGTCCGTCGTCAGCAGGCTCGGATCGATTCCGGGACGCTGCTTCGCGGTGTCGCGGACGACGATTGCGCTCAGCTCAAGAGGCGCACCGATCCGTTCGGCCAGAGCCTCGCTCCGGTCCTGGATGCGGGCGGCGACCTCGGTGCCGACGACCCCACATCCGAGCATGGCAACTTTCAAAGCCTGCATTTGTCCACCTTTTCGCTGTCTTCAATGGCACTCACACGCGCTCACCGACGTTCATTCCCGGATCGCTGCGCAACATCTGAGAGTAGTCCTCGGGCGTCACAATCCACTCAACCTTATCCGCAGTCACGGCCAGGACCCCTGGTTTCGGCAGGTGGTTGTAGTTGTTGGCCAGTGACCGGCAGTAGGCACCGGTGCTCGGGACCGCGACAAGATCCCCGGAGGACACATCTGATCCCATGTATTCGTCTCGGACGATGATGTCACCGGATTCGCAGTGCTTGCCCACGACGCGCACGATGGCGGGTTCGGAACTGGAGTTCCGATTGGCCAAGGTACACGAATAGTCGGCATCGTAGAGAGCTGTCCGAATGTTGTCACTCATCCCCCCGTCGACGGCGACGTAGGTGCGCACACCGTTGTCGGTGTCGACCTCTTTGACCGTGCCGACCCGGTAGAGGGTGAACATAGACGGTGACACGATCGCGCGTCCGGGCTCGATGGAGATCCGCGGCACGTTCGTGCCCAGTCCGCGGCATTCCTTGGCGACCACCGCGGCAAGCTCCTGTGCCATCTCGACCACCGGAATGGGCGTGTCCTGCGAGGTGTAGCGGATGCCGAAGCCACCACCCAGGTCGACATCGGGCAGATCGACACCGTGTTCGTCCATGATCTCCGCTCGCAGGGCCAGGACACGGGCGGCAGCGACCTGGAAGCCGGAGATGTCGAAGATCTGCGAGCCGATGTGCGAGTGCAGACCATCGAAACGCAGATGCTGTGAGTTCGCCACTGCCTCGGCGGCCTCTGCTGCTGTTCCGGCGGAGACCGAGAGCCCGAACTTCTGGTCCTCATGAGCTGTGGCGATGAAATCGTGCGTGTGTGCCTCGACTCCCACCGTCACTCGCAGCATCACTGGTGCAACGGCGCCCTTCGCGGCCGCAATCGATTCCAGCAGGGATATCTCGTCGAGGCTGTCGACGAAGATGCGTCCCACACCGTAGTCGAGGGCATATTCGAGCTCGGCCACAGATTTGTTGTTGCCGTGCAGACCGACTCGATCGCCTGGAACTCCTGCTGCGCGGGCCACCATCATCTCTCCCAGGGAACAGGTGTCCAGGCCAAGACCCGCCTCGTGGACCCACCGGGCGACAGCGGTGCACAGGAATGCCTTGCCCGCATAGAAGACGTCGACACCGGACAGTCCCTTGTCTGCGGAGAAAGCGGCCGAATACGCGCTGACATAGTTCTCGGCGCGGGCGGTGAAGTCCGCGACATCCATGACGAGGGTCGGGGTGCCGTAGCGTTCAGCCAGATCGGTGACCGTGTGCCCGGC
Source organism: Brevibacterium sp. AGC70 (assembly GCF_057334195.1). NCBI lineage: Bacteria > Bacillati > Actinomycetota > Actinomycetes > Micrococcales > Brevibacteriaceae > Brevibacterium > Brevibacterium sp. AGC70. Next base: position 52,135 of record NZ_JBHFIH010000014.1, read on the forward strand.
GACGGTGAGGACACCGGAGTCGGACTTCGTCACGTTGTCCGACCACAAGCTGGGAAGGAGGGCGTTGACGTCCTCGGGGTAGGGCAGCCACACGGGTGCAGGGGTGGCGTGCATGGTGCCGGCGATATGGGCAGGCATTACATCCTCTCCGGGGCGCGAACGCCCAGTAGTCGAAGTCCTGTGGCCAGGACGATGATGGCGGCTCGGTCGAGGACCAGCCGGGAAGCGTGGAGCCGCGTGATGTCCTCATCGATCCTCGGTGTCACTGGGCATGTTCTTGCCCAACCCAGGAACAGCTGTGCGGTGGCTTCGAGGAGACAGGTGATGCGCCGAGGTTCGTGCGCGAAGGCGGCGGCGTTGGTGGTGGTGATGAAGTCTGCCAGGGCTGCAGCCAACGCGGTCTCTGTGGCATCGGTCAGGGCGTTCGGGTCGAAGTCGGCGGCGCTGATGCCAGCCGCTGCCGCGCGACGTTCGACGCGACAGGCCGAGGAGTGCGCGACCTGGACGAGGTAGACCGGGTTGTCCGGATGGGCCGTGCGCAGCAGTCCCATGTCTGCCGTATGTGATGAAGCCGTGCTGCCGCGTGCGGCCAGGAAGCGAAGCGAGTCGCTTCCCACGGCAGGGAGCAGAGTCCGCAGTTCGGGGTTGGATGAGATGCGCTCATCGACCGTGGCTTCGATGCGCGCTGCTGTGTCCGCATCAGGACCGAAGGCCGTGCCTGTGCCGACGATGTCGGCGGCGACCTGAGCGAGGCTGCTGGGACTCACTGTGATGTTGAGGAACCCGGGTCCGGCGACGTCGACACGGGTGATTCCGGTGTTATCGCGCAGCCGTGAAGCGATCTCCTCTGCCAGCGTTCTGGGCTCGGTGCGCAGAGATGCGGCGCTGCGCAGTGCGATGGTCGAGACCCAGTCGCCGTGAGGCTGTGCCTGCGCCCTGCGAAGGGTCGAGTCCGGTACAGGGGCACTGTCGATTCTTCGTGCGGCAGCGCTGCTCGCCAGTGCACGCGCCAGAGCGGTCTGCAGAAGTTCCGGGGTCACCCGTTCAGATTACTCGTGTCCGGTTGTCGACGGCGAATCAAGTGTCATAGTCTTCGCCTCGGACCGTGTGGTGCCCCAGTTCGTGTGGAGCCCCAATTCGTGTGGTGCCTGGATCAGATCGAGCCGGGACGACAGGCGGAGAAGCTGACTGTGAACTTCACCGCTGTGGAGGCCAGCACCACGGCGTAAGCCGGCCACATCACATCGAAGCTCTGGATCAGGAAGGCGAAGATCAGGGGTCCGGTCGCGGCCATCAGATAACCGCCTCCCTGAACGAACCCGGACAGTGCCGCCGAGG
>NZ_JBHFIH010000014.1:53536-61769 GCF_057334195.1 Brevibacterium sp. AGC70
GTGCCGCCGAGGCCTCGGCGCTGCGCGAGCGCAGGGTGATCAGGGTCAGAGCCAGCGGGAAGGTCGAGATTCCGATGCCCAACAGGACCGTCCACAGCACCGGTGCTGCCTGAGGCATGAGCCACAGGCCGAGGTAACCGACAGCCAGACAGGCGCAGAAGGCCGCGACTATCGGCGACGCTGTGTGCATCTTCTGCGCGAGAAGCGGCAGGACGAACCCGAGGACGAGGGGAATGGCGGTCACGAGAGCGAGCATGGCTCCTGCGAATGCCGGGTCGAAGCCCGCTCGTGTCAGCAGGGAAGGCAGCCAGGTGAACAGGATGAAATTGTTGAATGAGGTCAGTCCGGTCATCGTCATCAGTGCCCAGGCTCGGCGGGTCTTCACCAGTCGCAGCAGTTCGCTTCCGCCGACGACCGTGGCCGAGACCTGCGACCGGGGTGCAGGTCTGAGCACAGCGATCACTGCCCAGACGGCGATCCCCAGCGCCGCGGAGACAGCCCACACGAGCAGGGAACCGCGCCATTCGAACTGCGATGCCAGCGGCACCGCCACGAGTGGCGGGATGAAAGTCCCCAACTGCAGCAGACCCACGTGCACTGTCGACATCAGTGCGACACGGTCCGGGAAGTAGGACTTCACGATCGGTGGCACGACGACGTTGCCGATGCCCATGCCCAGCAGCGCGAGAACGCTGAGTGCCAAGAAGAGTGCGGGAGAGTCGACGATCGCGCGCAGGCCCAAGCCAGCCGTGATCATGATCATCACTGCCAGTGAGATCGTCAGTCCGGAGAAGCGGTTGTACAGCCGTGGCGTGATGAAGCCGCTGATTCCGTAGAGCAGCGGCGGCAGCATCCCGATGATTGCAAGGAACACCGCGCTGAGATGGATCTCGGTGCCCATCGCATCCAGCAGCGGCGACAGGCCGGTCACGCCCGGGCGAAGGTTGAATGCTGCGACAACGATTCCGATGACGATCAGACCGGATGCCCACGCAGATTTCATGCTTGCATTTCTATCATCCTGTTCACCGCACCAGCGTCGGCGGGGTCAGTTCTCTTGTTTGAGTCCCTCGACCGGTGACAGCCGCGCGGCCCGTCTGGCCGGTGCCAGAGCGGAGAGCAGCCCCGCAAGGATAGCCACCAGCAGGATGCCCAAAGAGGAGGGAAGAGACCAGTCAACGATGAGCCGATTGGAATAGTCGTGCGTGACCAGATGGGTACCGACAATGCCGAGCGCACCGCCGAGGAGGAGCCCGATGAGCGCCGCAACTGAGGATATGAGGGTGGCTTCGAGAGCGAGCAGTGATCGCAGCTGGGAGATGCTCAGACCCAGGGCCCGGAGCAGGGAATTCTCCCGCCGACGTTCGATCACCGACAGGCTCACCGTGTTCGAGACACCGAGCAGGGCGATGAGGACCGCAACGAATAGGAGCGCCACAGCAGCGATGAGAAGCACGTCGATGAACTCGGAGTATTGGCCACGAGCCACTGCTGAACCGGCTACCTCGTCGCTGGTGACATCGAGTGCTTCGGCCACGTCCTGCTGGATCCGAAAGACGTCTGAGACCGAAGCTTTCGGGTCGACCCTGACCAGAACGGACGTGGAGGTTGCGGACACGCCCAGGTCGTTGCCGACATCTGGGGTGGTGAAGTACACCAGACTCGAGTCACCGGCCTTCTCAACCGGAACCGTCGCCTCGGTGAGACCCTTGATGCGGATGCTGTCGGGAGCGAAGTCCTTGGGGACGAGCACTTTCCCGGCGACCGGGGCCTCGGCGCCCTCGCTGATGACCGTCTGCGCCGATTCGGGATCGATGACATAGAGCTCAGGGGGTGAGTCGCCGTGATCGCCGATCACCTGTGCCCGATGAGCGACGACGACGGCTTCCACGCCCGCGATGTCACGCACGCCATCGGCTTCGTCGCGGTCGACGGTGGTTTCGAGCGGGACAGCGATGTCGATGGGATAGCGCTGGTCGAGGCCGAAACCCATCGTGGCCTTCGTTGACATTCCGCCGACCAGAATCGTCGACACAAGGGTGACGCCGATGATGAGTGCGGTTGCGGTCGCTGCTGTTCGCCGGCGGTTGCGCAAGGTGTTCAGGGTGGCCAGTCGACCCGGGATGCCGAAGGGGCTGAAGGCCAGGTCACCGATGGCCACGACAATAGGGGGAATGATCATCACGGAGCACAGCACAAGGCCGAAGACGAGAAGAGCTCCCCCAAGTGCGCCGCCCAGGATCCATGCCTGCGACTGTTCAATCAGATAGATCGAGGCGAGGAGGAGCGCGACTCCGAGGCCGATGCTCGACCACCCGACGATGTGTCGCAGCCTGCTTTGGCGCGAAGGAGACAGCGCCTCGTCGAAGGGCTGCAGCGCCTCCAGCGGTGTCACCGCGATGGCGCTGCGGGCCGGTCGGATGGTGGCGAGCACCGTGAGAAGCACCCCGACGGCAACGCCGATCAACAATGCCGATGGGGGCACACTGAGGCTCAGATAGTCGAACTCCTTGGGCCAGATCTGCTTCGCTCCGGCAGCGAGGCAGAAGCTGAAGCCTGCCCCTGCAGCCACACCGATGATCGACCCGAGCAGCCCCACGACCGTACCCTCCGTGACCACAGACCCGTAGAGCTGAAGACGTGAGGCTCCCAGGCAGCGCAGCAGTGCCAGTTCGCGTCTGCGCCCGGCCACGATGACAGAGAACGTGTTGGACACCACCAGTATCGCCACGATGACTGAGACGCCGGCGAAGGCCAGGAGCAGCCAGGTGATGACCTCGTTGCCGCCGGAAAGCCGTTCGGCTTTGACGTCGATGGCGTCGGAGACGGTCATCGCCTCCAGGCTCCCCTGCCGTGCAGAGTCGTCGATCGTCGCCTGCAGACGCGGGAGGACCGCGGCCGGATCCGCACCCGCGTCGAGCGCGATCTGGAGCGCAATGACGTCGCCCTGTTGGGCGAAGTACTCCTGATAGCTCGCCGAGGTTGTCATTCCCCGGTGCATGCCTGCAGTCGCGGGACCGCTGCCCATGGAGGCCAGACCGACCACGGTGAACGTCGTGTTGCTCTGGCGAGGTCCCCGGTAGACGGGCATCGAATCTTCATCAGGCCCGACGGACACCGCGTCAACGGAGAAGCGGATCTCCTCGCCGATGCCCACACCCAGATCTGTCGCAGTGGCCTCATCCAGGACCAGGTCGGTATTCGAATCGGGCCGTGTGCCTTCGGTGATGGAGAACGTATCCAGGCTCGTATCGGCGGGTGCAGGATTCAGAGCGAACGTGCTCTCAGAGAAGGACTGACCTCGACCTGTCGTCGTCGTGCGAGCACTGACGGCCGCACCGCTGACCCCGTCGACCCGTTCCAGAGGCTTCACCAGAGGAGAGACTTCCTGCCCATTGACGAAGACGTCCTGGCCCGGAACGATGACGAGATCCGATTCGGAGAATGTGTGCCCGACCGATTCCTGCAGGCTCGTCTGCAGGAATGAGCTGATGATCAGGGTCGAGGCGACGAATCCAGCCGCCAGCGCGATGCCGAGACCCACTGCGAGGAATCGCGCCCAGTGGATTCGGATCTCCGCCAGAGCGACTGCGATCACAGATCGCTCAGTTCACCCAGCGCGGAGACCACGGATTCCCTGCTCGGCTGCTGCACTTCTCCCCCGGCCCGTCCGTCCTTGAGCAGCACGACGCGATCGGCGTGGGAGGCGGCTACGGGGTCGTGGGTGACCAAGATGATCGTCTGCCCGTAGCGGGTGGTTGCACCATGGAGCAGGGCCAGCACCTCTGCTCCTGCCTGGGAGTCGAGGTTGCCTGTGGGCTCATCGGCGAAGATCACGTCCGGGCGAGTCAGAAGGGCTCGAGCCACAGCAACGCGCTGCTGCTGGCCACCGGAGAGTTCGTGCGGTCGGTGTCTGAGCCGGTCCCCCAGCTCAAGACGCTCAACGACTTCTGCTTTCCACTCCGGATCGATCTTCTTGCGAGCCAGCGACACCGGCAGCTCGATGTTCTGTTCAGCGGTCAGTGTGGGAACAAGATTGAATGCTTGGAAGATGAATCCGACCCGGTCTCGCCGCAGTTGGGTCAGTTCTTTGTCATTGAGACCGGTAATCTCCTGGCCGCCCATCGTGATGGTTCCGGAATCCACTCTGTCGAGTCCGGCGAGGACGTGCATGAACGTGGACTTTCCTGAGCCCGAGGGTCCCATGATCGCGCTGAACCTGCCGGCTTCGAAGTTCACCGTGATGTCATCGAGGGCTGTCACAGCGGTGTCGCCGCGACCGAAGCTCTTACGCACCGATTGTGCGCTGAGCACGACATCGGCGTTCGTCACATCCGCAGGAGTCGACATCAGGGCCTTCATCAGCTGGTTGAGGTTGCTTAGGAACCACCATAATCGGTGGTAGCAGAAACCGCCCACCTCAGCTGATGAGGAGGACGGTGTGTGGTGCCCGCGACAGGATTCGAACCTACGACCTTCTGCTCCGGAGGCAGACGCTCTATCCACTGAGCTACGCGGGCAACGGGTGCAATGCTATCACCGACTTGTGGTGCTTCCCAAAACGGATCCGCGTGCAATCGAGTCTCGATTGCACGCGGATATCGGCATCAGGCGCCCTTGAGGTCCTTGCGGCCTGGAACATATTCCCAGTGCCAGAGTTCATAGGCGTTGCGCTTTGCCCAGTCGGGGTTCTCCCAACCGTACTTCTCACCGTTGGCGACGAGCCAGTCATACTGCACGCCGGTTCCGTTCTGAGTTCCCGCACCGAGATCCAGCGCGATTCCCCAGCCGTGGTTGGACGTGCCGGGGCGAGCAGCGAATCCGGGCTTGCGTTCCGCGACGGAGATCTGAGATTCCAGCGACCGATACGAGTCGGTGACTGCCAGTTCCTTTCCCGTGTCCTTCTTGAACGCAGCGTTCATCTTGGCAAAGGACACCGCAGCGTCCGAACGCAGCTGGTGGTTTCCGACGCCGATATCGCACAGCCACTCTTCGGGGACCTCACCGTTCGACGCCTCGCCCTTCGGAGCCTCGCCTTCGCATCCGGGAAGCACTGTTTTGGTGATGGCACGCGAAGCGGCCTCGACCTTGGTCTGTTTGGCGCTCGGGGCGCCGATGGCCATGCTCGTCTTCTCGTCGTCTGCCTTGATATCGGCGGAGACGGATTCAGAATTGATGGCGCGAGTCTGGCTATCGGCGGCAGTCTCGTCGACCTTGACTTCCTGATTGCCGCTCATGTTGCCTGCAACCATGACGGCGGCGATCGCGGTTCCTGTGACAGAGACAGTGGCCAAAGCCGAGAAGGTCGTCACACGACGTCGACGCACCGAACGCAGCAGTGAACCGTCAGATCCGCGGCTGCCCATGCGAGCGGCCACGAAGGCCGAACCGCCATGGTCGGGATGGGCCGAAGCTTCCTTGGCCATCGCGGCCCGACGTGGAGATCCAGCGGCGGCCCTGGCTTCTGCAGCCATCGCGGCACGACGCGGCGAAAGGGGTGCGGATGGAGTCGGGTCCGAATGCTGCGACACCGATGTCGCGGACTGCTTGGAAAAGACAGATGGCACAGGTGAAGCTGTGTGCTGCTTGCGCAGATCGCGACGGCGAACCAGTGGCATCTCTGCGGTCGAGGACTCACTCGACATATTACTCCGTACTGTTGTCCGTATTTCGGCCGCCGTGTATCCGGGCGAACGAAAACCTTATGTCACAACACTATAACGAGGTCGTTACAGATTGTCACTTTCCGTTCATATGTGGCGTGTGACCTGGTGTTTAGCACGTCTCAACCCCCACCAGAGCGTCACAGATCGGGTTTTTGCGGGCTCCGGCGGGGGCCTTTAGTAACATATTGTTACAAAAGAACAGGCATTTGGATGACGTGTGTCACACATTCATCACCGTACCTGAGTGATGTCATGCTCAGTATTCGTGTCGGCCCCGCTGCATGGCGTCCTGGACTTCCCCGACGAGTTCTTCCAAGACGTCTTCGAGGAAGAGCAGTCCCAGCACGTTTCCGTCTGCAGACACGACCCTGGCAACGTGAATGCCGACCTTCTGCATCTGGGAGAGGGCCTCTTCGACTTCGTCACCCGCAGTCACCGTGAACAGGGGGCGGAATCTCTTCGTCGGAACCGGTGCACCGTATTCGAGCGTGCTGTCGGCATAGAGGACGTCTTTGATATGGAGATAGTCCTGCGGATATCCGTCTTCGTCGGTGACGAAATAGCGCGAGAACCCGGTCTTTCCGACCAGGGTGACGAGCTCATCAGGAGTCACACTGGAGGAGATGGTGATCAGTTCGGACATCGGGACCATGATGTCGGCGGCTGTTTTGTCGCTGAACTCCAGTGCACCCTTGAGAAGCCCGGTGTCGTCGGTGAGCAGACCTTCGCGTTTGGACTCGGCGACGATCGACTCAACCTGCTCGATCGTGAACGCCTCGTTGACCTCGTCGCGTGCTTCGATCTTGAACAGGTGCAGGATCGAGTTGGCCAGACCGTTGAGCGGTTTGATGACGAAGCCGAAGACGCGGGAGAGGAAGACGAGCGGGGGCGCCAGCAGCATCACGGCGCGAGCCGAGGCTGCCAGAGCTATGTTCTTCGGCACCATCTCGCCGATCACGACATGCAGATATGTGACGACGCCCAGAGACAGAATGAAAGAGATCGTCGAGGACAACCCGGCCGGAATGCCCAGTCCTTCCAGCGGCCCTGACAGGAGATGGTGGATGGCCGGCTCTGCCACATTGCCCAACAGCAGAGAGCACACGGTGATTCCGAGTTGGCAGATCGCCAACATCACCGAGACATGCTCCATCGCGTAGAGAGCGGTCTTCGCCGCGGATGACCCCTCCTGAGCCCGGGGCTCGAGCTGTGATCGTTTGGCCGCGACCACCGCGAATTCGGCTGCGACGAAGAAGGCGTTGCCCAGAAGCAGTACGACGAGCCAGATAAGGCCGAACCAGTCAGCGCTCATCAGAATTCACCACCCTGTTCATAGCCGGCTGCGTCGGTCGCACGAAGGAGAATGCGCAATCTCTCGACCCGGCGACCATGCATCCGTTCGACACGGATCAGCGCGTCATCAGTTCGGATCTGGTCCCCTGGTTCTGGGATCCTCCCCAGTTCTTTGAGGACGAAGCCCGCCAGAGTCTCATAATCGGAATCTTCCGGTATCTCGAGTCCGATCGTCGACGAAACTTCGTCGGGACGAAGCTGTCCCGGAACGATCCATGTGCCATCCCGAGCCGGCCGCGCCGCCACACGCATCCGATCATGCTCATCGGCGACCTCACCGACGAGTTCTTCGACGACATCCTCGAGCGTCACGACACCGGCGGTGCCGCCGAATTCGTCGACGACGACGGCCAGCTGCAGGCCCTTGGCGCGAAGCTCCATGAGGAGCGGATCGAGCCGGAGAGTTTCAGGAATCTCTGTCACCTCGGTCATCAGTCCTCCGGCGTATGCATCGTCACGATTGGGCAGCGGAACCGCAAATGCCTGTTTGACATGGACGACGCCGACGATGTGATCCTTATCTTCGCCGGCGACCGGGAAGCGAGAGAACCCTGTCTCTCGGGCCTGTTCGATGATCGCTCGCGCGGTCGTATCCTTGAACACCGATGACATGCGTGTGCGCGGAGTCATCACGTCCTCTGCGGTGCGCTCGGAGAAACTCAGAGTCCGTTCGAGGAGGTCGGCGGTCTGCTCATCGAGCATTCCCTCTTCAGCGGAGTGACGCACCAGAGATGTCAGCTCTTCGGGCGACCGACCGACCGAGCCCTCTTCCTGAGGCTCGATGCCGAAGGACAGAAGAATCTTGTTCGCGGTGCCGTTGAGCACGCTGATCACGGGCTTGAAGACGAGGGAGAAGGCATACTGCATCGGCGCGGCAATGCGGCCGGTTGCCAACGGCACTGCGATCGCCAGATTCTTGGGCACCAGTTCGCCGAAGATCATCGACAGGAACGTGGACACGATGAGAGCGATCGCCAGGGCGATCGGGGCTGCCAGACCCGGACTCGCGCCCAACGATTCGAAGACTGGAGCCAAGAGCTTGCCCAGGGATGGTTCCATCAGATAACCAGTCAGCAGGGTCGTGATGGTGATGCCCACCTGGGCCGCGGACAGCTGCGTGGACAGGTGGGTCATCGAACGACGGAGAGTCTTGGCCCCGAACATACCGTCGTCCCCCCCTTTGTCCGCGGTGTGACGATCGAGCGTGAGAAGGG
>NZ_JBHFIH010000014.1:61849-74375 GCF_057334195.1 Brevibacterium sp. AGC70
ACTCGGCAGCGACGAAGACGCCGGTGCCGCAGATGAGGATGAGGGCTAACGCAAGGTAGAACCATTCCATCAGTGACGATCCCCGCCGTTCGCGGTCAGGAGATCGGAGTAGGTGATGAGATCGAGCCTCAACGGGTGAGGGTCGTCGTCTGGGGCGCCGGCTTCCCGCCGGCTGGGACTGTCACTGTGCATGGCTAGATCTTACCAACTCCGGGACAGAGGGCGGCCTTCATCGTAACCTGCAGCGCTCTGAACTCCGACCGTTGCGAGTTCCGCAAATTCCCCGAGACTGCGGGCTCCTGCATAGGTGAATGAGCTGCGTACGCCCGAAGTGATGCCGTCGAGCAGATCCTCGACACCGGGAGATTCTGGGTCAATGTACATCGTCGACGAAGAAATGCCTTCTTCGAACAGGCCCTTGCGTGCGCGGGAGAAAGCAGACTCCGTCCGAGTCCTGTTCGCCACTGCCCGCGCCGAAGCCATGCCGAAGCTCTCCTTGTATTTGCGGCCTTCACCGTCGACAAGAAGATCACCCGGAGACTCGTGGGTGCCGGCGAACCACGAGCCGACCATGACCTGTGATGCGCCTGCGGCGAGAGCCAGCGCCACATCCCGGGGATAGCGCACTCCTCCGTCCGCCCAGACATGAGCACCCAGCTGTCTGGCAGCCTCGGCGCATTCGCGAACAGCAGAGAACTGCGGACGGCCGACGGCCGTCATCATGCGCGTCGTGCACATAGCACCGGGGCCGACACCGACCTTGATGATCTGAGCACCGGCCGAAACGAGGTCGCGAACACCATCGGCGGTGACGACGTTGCCGGCGACGATGGGCACTCCCAGGTCAGCGCCCGCGATCGAGCTCAAGGTGTCGAGCATCTTCACCTGATGGCCGTGGGCAGTGTCGACGACCAGCACATCGGCACCGGCTGAGACCAGCGCAGAGGCTCGGTCGACGGCGTTGCCGTTGACTCCGACCGCCACGGCGATCTTCAGTCTGTTCTGATCATCGAGGTTGGGGGCGTAGATCGATGACCGAAGCAGCGACTTGGGAGTCAGGGACCCCAGCACCCTGTCGCTGTCATCGACGACGGCTGCGAAAGGGGTCCGGGCCTCGTTCATGGACTCGAACAGAGACTCCAGCTGTGCGCCATCGGACCAGTCGATGTCCGAAGCCCGGATGACATGTGGCGACGGTTCGAGCAGCGAAGACACCGCAGTGAACCGGTCGACGCCTTTGAGACTCGTCGAATCGATCACCCCGGCGAGCTTGCCGGAGTCGTCGACGACCACTCCGTAGCCGTGGGACCGTTTGGCCAGGACGTGCAGTGCGCTCAGCACTGTGTCCTCCGGGGAGAACCGCAGCGCCGAATCGAAGACGCGATCGCGACTCTTCACCCACTCGATCGTGTCCTGGGCAGCAGATAGGGGGATGTCCTGCGGCAGAACAGCGAGGCCACCTCGGCGAGCCATGGTCTCCGCCATCCGACGACCGGACACGGCGGTCATATTTGCAGCGACGATCGGTGTCGTCGAGCCGGTCGGATCGGTCGTCGACAGGTCGACGTCGAACCGGGAAGTCAGTGAGGACGAATTGGGAACCAGGAACACATCTGAGTACGTCAGATCATTATTCGGGTCATTTGAGATGAAACGCATAACACTATTGTCCCCTATGCGGACATACTCGGGTACATCGCGTTAGGCTGGTCATGTCGTTAAGCAGCAATTCTTGAATCAGGAAGTAGGCGATCAACGCCGTGTCCGTCAATACTCCGAACCGCACCGTCGACGACTTCGGGTCGAATGAGTGGTTGGTCGAGGAATTGTATGAACAGTACAAGTCCGATAAGAACTCCGTCGACCAATCATGGTGGCCGTTCTTCGACAAGTACGAAAAGAACGGGGATGGAGCAGCAGCGAAGACTGCAGACGCCAAACCCGCAGCGAAGACCGGCACCAAGCCGGCCGCGAAATCAGCAGCGAAGGCTCCTGCGAAGCCTGCCGACAAGTCCGCCAAGGACACCTCGGGCGCAGACTCTGTTGCGGATGACAGTCCCCGCGGAATCTCCCCGTCTTCGGCACAGACCGAGACTCTGAAGGCCGAGACCAAGTCCGTGCCCAAGGTCGTCGTGAAGGACACTGAGCCGAAGCCGGCTCCCGAAGAGACCGTGACTCCGTTGCGCGGTCCGGCGAAGCTGATCGCCAAGAATATGGATGATTCGATCGAAGTTCCCACGGCCACGTCCGTGCGGGCGCTGCCGGCAAAGGCACTCATCGACAATCGAATCGTCATCAACTCGCACCTCAAGCGGACCCGTGGTGGAAAGGTCTCCTTCACTCACCTCATCGGCTTCGCAGTCATCCGAGCTCTGCAGAACTTCCCCTCCCAGAACGTGACCTACGATGTCCGTGACGGCAAGCCCGTCATGGTCTCCCCCGCACACGTGAACTTCGGTCTCGCGATCGACGTGCCGAAGAAGGACGGTTCGCGCACTCTTCTGGTGCCGAACGTCAAGAAGGCTGAGACTCTGACCTTCCGCCAGTTCGTCGATGCCTACGACGGCCTCGTCGACAAGGCTCGGCAGGGAAAGCTCACAGCTGACGACTTCGCGGGCACGTCGGTCTCACTGACCAACCCCGGCGGAATCGGTACCGTACACTCCGTGCCTCGTCTGACCAAGGGACAGGGATGCATCATCGGTGTCGGTGCACTCGACTACCCGGCAGAGTTCCAGGGTGCCAGCCAGCACACGATCAACAAGCTGGCCGTCTCCAAGGTCCTGACTCTGACGTCCACCTACGATCACCGTGTGATCCAGGGCGCAGGATCCGGTGAGTTCCTCAAGCTCGTCCACAGCTACCTCCTCGGCGAGGACGGCTTCTACGACGACGTCTTCGAGTCGCTGCGACTGCCCTACGAGCCCGTGCGCTGGGTGCCTGACGTCTCGGCCGAAGACCAGGACGATGTCAATAAGACCGCCCGCGTCATCGAACTCATCGACGCCTACCGCACCCGCGGACACCTTATGGCGAACATCGATCCGCTCGTGTACCGTCAGCGCTCGCACCCAGACCTCGACATCAATCAACACGGTCTGACCCTGTGGGATCTCGAACGCGAGTTCCCCACCGGCGGCTTCGGGGCCAAGCCGATGATGCCCTTCCGCAACATCCTCGGTCTCCTGCGCGAGAGCTACTGCCGGACCATCGGCTTCGAATACATGCACATCGCCGATCCGCTGCAGCGCCGTTGGTTCCAGGCCAAGATCGAGGTTCCGCATCAGGAGCTGACTCGATCTGAGCAGGGACACATCCTCGGTCGCCTCAACGCGGCCGAAGCCTTCGAGACCTTCCTGCAGACGAAGTACATCGGTCAGAAGCGCTTCAGCCTCGAGGGCGGCGAGTCAGCCATCGTCCTCCTCGACGAAGTCCTCAACCAGTCGGCTGACACCGGCATGGAACAGGTCGCAATCGGCATGGCCCATCGTGGACGTCTCAACGTGCTCACGAACATCGCAGGCAAGTCCTACGCACAGATGTTCCGTGAGTTCGACGGAACGATGTCTCCGGACAGCGTTCAGGGCTCCGGCGACGTCAAGTACCACTTGGGCACCGAGGGATCCTTCACGTCGCCTGCTGGCAATTCGACCGATGTCTACGTCGCGGCCAATCCCAGCCACCTCGAGACCGTCGATCCGATCCTCGAAGGCATCGTGCGCGCCAAGCAGGACTTCATCGACCAGGGAGAAGCCGGTTTCACCGTGCTTCCCGTCCTCGTCCACGGCGACGCGGCGTTCGCAGGTCAGGGTGTCGTGACCGAGACCCTCAACCTCTCGGAGCTGCGCGGCTACCGAACCGGTGGCACGATCCACATCATCATCAACAACCAGGTCGGCTTCACCACCCCTCCCGCCTCGGCCCGCTCGTCCTTCTACTGCACCGACGTTGCGAAGTCGATCAACGCACCGATCTTCCACGTCAACGGGGATGACCCCGAAGCCGTCGTCAGAGCAGCACGACTCGCGTTCGAATACCGTCAGGAATTCAACCGCGACGTCATCATCGACCTCGTCTGCTACCGCCGGCGCGGACACAACGAGGGCGACGATCCATCGATGACGCAGCCGCTGATGTACTCCCTCATCGAGAAGAAGGGTTCGGTGCGCAAGCTGTACACCGAATCGCTTGTCGGCAGGAAGTGCATCACCGATGAGGAGGCCAGCGAAGCGCTCAAGGACTACCAGTCGAAGCTGGAATCGGCGTTCGCCGAGACAAAGGAAGCCGAGACCGGCTCCGACGACGGCGACGCCTTCAACGCACCGCATGTGCCCAGTGACATCGAAGCGTTCAACAATGCCGAGACCGCGATCAGCACGGAGACGCTGCACCACATCGGTGAGACCTTCGCCGCTGTTCCGGAGAACTTCACCATCCACAAGAAGCTGCGTGCCCTCCTTGAGAAGCGCAAGGAGATGTCGCTGTCCGGCGGAATCGACTGGGGCTTCGCTGAGCTGCTGGCCTTCGGCTCGCTGCTCATGGACGGAATTCCTGTTCGCCTCGCTGGCCAGGACTCGCGTCGCGGCACGTTCGTGCAGCGTCATTCGGTGCTTATCGACGCCGTCAACGGCAACGAGTGGACGCCGTTGCAGAACCTCAGCGACGAACAGGCCCGGTTCTGGGTCTATGATTCGCTGTTGAGCGAGTACGCGGCGGTCGGCTTCGAATACGGCTATTCGGTCGAGCGCAAGGATGCACTGGTGGCTTGGGAAGCTCAGTTCGGTGACTTCGCGCAGGGTGCCCAATCCGTCATCGACGAGTTCATCTCGTCCTCGGAACAGAAGTGGCAGCAGAACTCCGGCGTCGTCATGCTCCTGCCCCACGGATACGAGGGACAGGGCCCCGACCACTCCTCTGCTCGCATCGAGCGCTACCTGCAGCTGTGTGCCGAGTCGAACATGACGGTGGCTCTGCCATCGAATGGTGCGTCGTACTTCCACCTGCTGCGTCGCCACGCGATGACGACGAACAAACGTCCGCTCATCGTTTTCACCCCGAAGTCGATGCTGCGACTCAAGGCCGCGGCCAACTCTCCCGAGGACTTCACCTCGGGAACGTTCGAGGCCGTCATAGACGATGCCGTCGTCGATCCCGAAAAGGTCGACCGTGTCGTGATGGTCTCCGGCAAGCTCTACTGGGAGCTGCTGGCTCAGCGGGAGAAGCGTGAAGACACGAAGACTGCACTCGTGCGCGTCGAACAGCTCTACCCGCTTGACGAAGACTCCATCGCGGCTCTGCTCGACCGGTACCCTGACAGCGCAGAGCTGATCTGGGCACAGGAAGAGCCTGAGAACCAGGGAGCCTGGCCATTCATGGCGCTGAACATGCCACAGCTGCTGGGCGACCGTGAGATAACCGTGATCTCTCGTCCTGCCTCCGCTGCGACTGCAACTGGACTCAAACATGTCCACGAAGTCCAGCAGCAGGAAGTCATCGACCGGATCTTCCGCCGGTGAGCACCGTGACTCCGACGACCGTTGCTGTGATCGGTGGCCCCCTGGTCGCCGGTCACGGCGATGGTCGTGGTCTCGGGTGGGTTGGACGCGTCACTGCCAGGACGTTGCCCAGCCTGCCCGATCTCAGGGTCTTTCCTTTGGCAGTGCCGCACGAGGACTCTTCTGGTCTGCATGCCCGCACCATCGCCGAGGCGTCCCTGAGGTACACCTCGGACGGTGACAATCGGCTGGTCCTTGCTTTGGGTTCGGGCGATCTCGATTCGGGTCGTTCGGTCGCCCGTGCCCGTCTTGATGTGGCCAATGTTCTCGACGAGGCACTGGCACGGAAGGTTTCGGCGTTCGTCATCGGGCCTCCCCCTGAGTACAACTCCGAGCGCAATCGTGGAATCGCTGAGCTCAATACGAGCTTCTCGGATGTCGCAAAACGACGCGGCATCGCTTATGTCGATACGTTCACGCCCCTGCTCGGCCATCCTGTGTGGCAGCGGGAGATCGCATCCTCGCGTGACCATCTTCCCGGACAGGAAGGCTACGGTCTGCTCTCCTGGCTGGTTCTGCACCGGGGGTGGTTCCCGTGGCTCGGCGTCCAGGATGCCATGGGCGATTCCTGATCTCCGCGCTGCCGCCTCAACCGCAGGAGCCTGGTCCTTGAGGCATGGGTGACACTTTGCCCAGGCACAGTCGTCATGAAAGAATGAAGCATCTAGTGAAGGAGTGTAGTCATGAGCAAGCGCAGCCGTAAGCGTCACGACCGTCGTCGTTCCAACGCGAACCATGGTAAGCGTCCGAACGGCTGATTCTTTCGAATCAGCTCAGGACATGTGAAGAGGGCGGGGAGAATATCTATTCTTCCCGCCCTCTTCATGTGCGCCGTCCTCTTCATGTGCGCTGCAGGCGACTAAGCTCCAGCGCCGGGCCAGACTGTCTGTTCAGTGGCGATGCGCTGACGAATCTTCTCACGCAGTCCCATCGGTGCCTCTTCCCGGCTGCAGGACCTGCGCACCAGCTCCTTGAGCAGTGCCTCGATCTCATACTCGTCGTGGCACGACGGACATTGTTCGAGGTGCACCGAGATCTCACGGATCTCCGTCGTAGTCAGCTCCCCGTCAAGATAATGGTAGATGCGCGTCAGAGACTCCGCACGCACACTCTCACAGCATTCATCGCTCATTTCGCACCTCCCGCAGGTTTGGAGAAGCCGCGATCCGCAGCGTAATCGGCCAATCTGTCACGCAGCTGACGGCGCCCCCGATGCAAACGCGACATCACCGTGCCGATAGGCGTATCCATGATCTCAGCGATCTCCTTGTACGGCAGACCTTCGACATCGGCATAGTAGACCACCATGCGGAAGTCCTCCGGAAGCTCCGACAACGCGTCTTTGACGTCGGAGTCAGGCAGATGGTCGAGCGCTTCGAGTTCCGCCGAGCGGCCCCCGGAGGAGGAATGACTCGCGGCTTGGGCGATCTGCCAGTCCTCGATGTCCTCACTGCCGTGTTCCTGCGGCTGACGCTGCTTCTTCCGGTAGTTGTTGATGAACGTGTTCGTCAGAATCCTGTACAGCCATGCCTTGAGGTTGGTTCCCGGCTTGTATTGGTGGAACGCCGCGTAGGCCTTCGCGTAGGCCTCTTGGACGAGATCCTCGGCATCGGCAGGATTTCGGGTCATCCGCAGAGCAGCTGCGTAGAGCTGATTGAGATATTCCAGAGCGTCACGCTCGAAACGGGCCGAACGTTCGGCCTTGGTCTCGGGGACTTCTTTGACTGATTCGGTCATCGTAGTCAATGGTACGCCCGTTCTCTCTAGGACGGCAGTGGCGTTCACAGACTTCTCCTTCTGCCTTTCGACTCGGCACCGGCAGGATCGCCCTCACCGGTGCGTGTTCTCTGATCAACACCAGGACGAGCCCCCACTATTCCCGGACAACCGTTATGCTTGCCAGTGAGATGCCCGACACGTAGGAAGGACCATAGTGTCTCCAATCAGATTCCTGGCACGGCCCATGTTGGCCGCCGGCTACATCAGCAACGGGGTCGATCGTCTGCGCCGACCAGAAGCGGCAGCCGCATCGATCGGTCCGCTGCTGAACATGGCACGCAAGCAGATCGACGTGCCCATCGACGCACCTACCTTGGCACGCGCCACTGGGGCGGCTCAGGTCGCTGCTGGATCGTTGCTGGCTATCGGCAGATTCCCTCGTCTCAGCGCCACGATCCTCGTCGGCACCTACCTCCTCGACACCGTCGGTGAACGTATCGCAGCGGAAAAGGCGACTTCGAAGGAAGACAAACGGGCGCGCACAGAGCGCACCCTGATCCGCACCTCGATGCTCGGCGGCGCGCTGCTGGCCAGTGTCGACACAGCGGGCAAGCCAGGACTCTGGTGGCGCACGCAGCATGCCGCCGAAGATCTCTGGTCCTCGGTCGAAGACACCTCGAAACAGGCAATGAGTGCACTTGGCGTTGACTGACACACCCGATCTCACTGCACCCGCCACCGGCGACTGGCTTGCTCCGGTCGCCGGTGGCGGCGTCACCGCGAATGTCAGCGTCCCCGGTTCGAAGTCCCTGACCAACCGCTATCTCATCCTCGCTGCTCTAGCCGAATCCGAGTCAATTGTGCGCGGATGGCTGCGCAGCCGTGACACGCTGCTCATGGTCGAGGCGCTGAGAGCGCTCGGGGCCGACATCGACGAAGTCGACGGCAGTCTGCACATCACCCCCATTGATTTCGCCGCACACCGTGAAGATCCTCCGATCACCATCGACTGCGGTCTCGCCGGAACCGTGATGCGCTTCGTTCCTCCGCTCGCCGCCGCCACCGGACGCGAGATCGTCCTCGATGGCGACGAGCAGGCCAGGGTCAGGCCGATGTCAGTCATCATCGACGCTCTCACCCGCCTCGGCGCCTCCATCACTGCAGAGAACAACCTGCTGCCGATGACGATCCACTCACAATCCCACCTTCGTGGTGGGCACCTTGAGATCGACGCCAGCGCCTCCAGCCAATTCGTTTCGGGGATGCTCCTGACTGCCCCTGCGCTGCCCCTGGGAATCGAGCTCGTCAATCACGGCGGTTCCGTGCCCAGCCGGGCCCACGTCGACATGACCATCGAAGTCCTCGCCGATGCGGGGGTCGACGTCACAGAGCCCGAACCCGAACGGTGGATCGTCGAGCCTGGCCTGCCACGCGGACTCGATGTCCACGTCGAACCGGATCTGTCGAACGCAGCAGCCTTCGTCGCCGCGGCCATGGCCACCAACGGCGATGTCACCGTCCTCGACTGGCCAGCTCATACGACACAGGCCGGTGACGGATTCCGATCCATCGCCGAAGCCTTCGGCGGTACTGTGACCCTGGACCGCAATGGTCTGCGGGTTCAGGGGCCCGAAGTCCTGCAAGCAGTTGACCTCGATCTCTCTGCCATCGGTGAACTCACGCCCGTCGTAGCTGCCCTGGCAGCACTCGCCGACGGCACGTCCAATCTGACTGGGATCGGCCATCTCCGTGGGCATGAGACCGATCGGCTCTCGGCCCTGCGCCGCGAGCTCGGTGCCATCGGTATCGACGTCGACGAACAGCCGACGTCTCTGACGATCACCGGTTCGGCCCCGCGCCGAGGAACGTGGCATACGTACAACGATCACCGGATGGTCATGGCCGGAGCCATTCTCGGTCTGCACGTCGATGGACTGGTCATCGAGAACGCCGACACTGTGGCGAAGACACTGCCCGAATTCACCCAGCTGTGGGAAGACATGCTCAGTCGGCGCGCCTGAGATGGCACGGATCTACCGCGACGAGGATTACCGCCCTCGCCCAAGCAGACGCGGCTCCAGGCCACGGACGAAGAACAGGCCCAAGCACGACGAAGCGATCGAGGGACTCGTCACTGCCGTTGACCGCGGACGATATCGAGTAGTCGTCGCCGATGATACCGGTGACGTCCGTGAATCCCACACGGCTGGTGCCGCCACCTCAGACGTCACGGCTGTACGAGCCTCCCACCTGCGCAAAGATGCAGTGGTGCCCGGCGACATCGTCAAGCTCGTCGGAGACACCTCGGGCAGCAAGGGATCTTTGGCGCGCCTGGTCGAGATCACAGAACGGCGGTCCCTGCTGCGTCGCAGCGCCGACGACACGGATCCGACGGAAAGGGTGATCGTTGCCAATGTCGACGTCATGGGCATCGTCACCGCCACCGAGGACCCTGAGCCTTCATACGGGCTCATCGATCGGGCACTGACAGCGGCCTTCGACGCCGGCATCGCTCCCCTGCTCATCGTGACCAAGACCGACCTGAAACCGGCCGATGACATCATTGAACGGTTCTCGCAGACCGGAGTGGAGATCGTGTCCTCCGGGCTCAGCCCCGACGGGACGCTGACCGATGCGACGGTGTTCGATCGTCTGCAGGGCCAGATCAGCGTTTTGGTCGGACATTCGGGAGTCGGAAAATCGACCCTGATGAACGCGCTGGTCCCCCGCGCTGAGAGAGCCACAGGCCATGTCAACGATGTCACCGGGCGCGGTCGGCACACCTCGTCGTCGGCGATCTGCCTTCGTCTTGACGGCGGCGGCTGGCTCGTCGACACACCTGGCGTCCGCAGCTTCGGGCTCGCCCATGTCGATCGGGACACGCTGATCTCAGCCTTCCCGGAACTCGTCCAAGCCACTGCCGAGTGCCCACGCGGGTGCACTCATCAGGCCGATGCGCCGGGTTGCCAGCTCGACGCCTGGGTCGATGCCGGCAATGCGGGACCCGGCGGAGTCTCACGGTTGGAGTCGCTGCGCAGACTGCTGCCCTCGACTGGATAAGGTGGAGGAATGAACGATCTCGACCTGGCGACCGAACTCGCCGACCTCGCAGACTCCATCAGCTACCGTCATTTCGTGGCCCAGGACTTCACCGTCGAGACCAAACCCGATCTGACACCCGTCACCGAATGCGACAGGGCCGTGGAGTCTGCGATCATGGAACGCCTCCACCGCGAACGTCCGGATGACAGCGTCCTCGGGGAGGAATTCGGTTCCCACGGAAGTTCGCCGAGGCGGTGGATCATCGATCCGATCGACGGTACGAAGAACTTCGTCCGCGGAGTTCCGATTTGGGCCACCCTGATCTCGCTCTACGACGGCGAGACGCCGATCCTCGGCGTGGTCTCCGCTCCCGCTCTCGGTCGCCGATGGTGGGCCCAGGCAGGTCAGGGAGCATTCACCTCGGCGCTGGGAGAAGCCGCCAAACGCATCCACGTCTCCGACGTCGATTCCCTCGGGGATGCCTCGATGTCCTACGCATCGCTGTCCGGCTGGAAGGCCCTCGGGGTCCTCGACGAATTCCTTCTCCTGTGTGAGAGCCTGTGGCGGACTCGAGGCTATGGCGACTTCTACTCATACATGCTTCTGGCCGAAGGTGCAGTCGACATCGCATGCGAACCCGAACTCGAGCTCTACGACATGGGTGCGCTGGTTCCGATCGTTCTGGAAGCCGGTGGGACGTTCACGAACACGGCAGGGGTCAGCGGGCCCTTCGGCGGAAATGCCCTGGCCAGCAATTCGCGCCTGCATGAACGAACCCTTGATTCGCTGGGACGGATTGCCCCTGCCGCCCCTCCTGCGCACACACAAGTGTGAGTTCTCACCGAAACCCGATCATCTCTGCAGAAGGAGACAGATGCCCGATGTGATGCGTGCCGATCTGTGGCATTCGATGGCTGATGCGGCCGGTCTGATCAATGCCGACGGAACGATCGGTGAGACGATCTACGGTCAGATGACAGCATTGGCAGCGAAGACCGGAGCAGTGAATCTGGGACAGGGAGCACCGGGAACCGATGCTCCTGCCGAGCTCATCGATGCCGCTGCCGAGGCGATGCGAGAAGGCTGGAACCAATATGCACCCGGTCAGGGATATCCTGCACTGCTCGAGGCCGTGGCCCAACAGCGGTCTCGGGACTTCGGGCACGAGGTGTCACCGCAGCATGTGCTCTACACGTGCGGGGCCACAGAGGGCCTCACTGCCGCCATTCTTGCCCTGCTCCCCCGCGGCGGGACCGTGCTCGCCTTCGAGCCGTTCTATGATTCCTACCCTGCGGCGATCACCGCTGCCGGAGGATCGCTGGTCACCGTGCCGATCCTTCCGACCGCGGAAGGCGGGTTCGCGCCCGACTGGAAGAGCTTCGATCAGGCTGTGACCGCTGCCGACAGCCTCCCTTCGATCATTATCATCAATACTCCCCACAACCCGACCGGGTTCATGTTCAACGCACAGGACCTGGCTCGCATCGGTGAAGCCGCAGTCTCCGCGGACGCCTGGGTCCTCACCGACGAGGTGTATGAACAGTTGATCCTCGATGGCATGCCCCATGTGGCGCCGGCGGTGGCCATGGACGACGGAGCACGAGTCGTCACAGTCTCCTCGGCGGGAAAGTCGTGGAACACGACCGGATGGAAGATCGGGTGGGTGATTGCTGAGCCTGAGGTCAGGGAGGCCATTCAGGCGGTCAAACAATTCCTCACGTTCACAGCAAGCGCTCCCCTGCAGGTGGGCCTGGCGCGGACCATGACCGATGGATCGACCTTCGTGGCCGAGAATCGATCCTCACTGCAGAAACGAGCGGAGGTCCTGGTGCCGGCCTGTCGTGCTGTTCCGGGAGTCATCGCGTCTACACCGGCCGCAGGATACTTCACCGTCGTCGACTTCTCGGCCCTGACCGATCTTGACGCCTTCGAGCTCAACGACCTATTGGCCAGGCGGTACTCGATCGTCGGGATACCTGTGCCTGCCCTGTGCCGGAACGGATCGCCTGCGTATGGCGCATACCGATCATCGATCCGCTACTCATTCTGCAAGTCTGCGGCCGATGTCGATCGCGGGGCACAGCTGTTCTACGACCTCGCTGCCGAATTAGACCAGAACCCCGCTGCGCTTCGCAGGCAGAGCTGACTGCACCAGCGCCGTGCTGAAGACAGGCAGAGCCGTCAAGAGCACACAGAGAAGGGGGGGGGGG
>NZ_JBHFIH010000014.1:74424-76655 GCF_057334195.1 Brevibacterium sp. AGC70
CCCCCCCCCCCCCCCCCCCCTTCTCTGTTCGCTGCGACTGCCTCGCTGCCAGTGCACTGGTGGCAGCGTCAGGCGGTTCAGGCCTTGACGAGCTCGAGCTCGAGCTCGATCTTGATCTTGTTGGAGACGAGCAGCTCGCCGCCGCCGAGAACAGCGTTGAACTCCATGCCGAAGTCCTTGCGATCGACCTTGGCGACAGCCGAGAGGCCTGCAACCTGGTTCTCGTTGGGATCGGTGGCAACTCCGCTGAATTCGGTGGTGAAGGTGACTTCCTTGGTCACGCCGCGCATGGTGAGGTCTCCGATGAGTTCGAACTCATCGTTCGACGCCGCATTGATCCCAGTGGACTTGAAGGTCAGTTTCGGGTTGGTCTCTGCTTCGAAGAAGTCACCACTCTTGAGGTGACCGTCGCGCTGAGGATTGCGAGTGCTGATCGACTCGACGTCAGCCTCGGCGGTGACCGTGCTGTCTTCGAGGGTCTCGCCGACGTTGACGGTTCCCGCGATGTCTTCGAAGTGTCCGCGGACCTTCGAGACGCCGGCGTGGCGAGCGGTGAATGTGAACTCGGAGTGCACCGGGTCGATGTTCCAGGTTCCTGCGGTGAGCCCCTGTGGAAGAGCAGTCATGATTTCTCCTTTTAGTTGAAATTTGAAGTACGAGATTGACTATAGTTTAGGTTTCAACCATCCGCAACCCTGAATCGGAATTGATTTCAGACTGAGCACCTCAGGTGAACGGCAGGTGGACATGTGGCGGACGTCACCCGACTTCGGTTTGGCCTGCAGGAAACAGCTCATGTAAAGTGGGGATCACGACGCGGGGTGGAGCAGTTCGGTAGCTCGCCGGGCTCATAACCCGGAGGTCGGAGGTTCAAATCCTCCCCCCGCCACGAAAGTGGCAGAATCCCCAGTCAGTTCTTCTGGCTGGGGATTCTTCGCATTCACCTACCTTCGCGGCCGCCCCCGGGGCCATGCTTGAAGTGACGCTTATCGACACTCGGTGGCCGACGAGGCGCTGCTGCGCTCCGAGTGTGTCGAGTTCCACCAAAGCCGGGTCGACAGGGACACCCAACGGATCTCAAAAAGTGAACTCCAGCTAAGGCAAGGTTATGCTTACCTTATGACTCTTTCGTCCCGCAGCACGCGCGCCGTGGCCGCAACCGCATTGTCCGTTCTCCTGCTCACCAGCGCCTGCACCGCCGGCACCGACAACGACAAGGATGAGGGCACCGGCAAGAAGGACGTCGCCACCGGCGGCAAAGCTTTCGCCACGGCAGACAAGGAAACTGCCGAACTGGGAAGCGACGCCGAGCCCGGAGCATTCCCACGCACGGTGAGACATGCCAATGGCACCACCGAGATCGCAGAGCGACCCGAACGCGTCGTCGTCCTCGACACCGGTGAGCTCGACGATGTCCTATCTTTGGGCATCACGCCCGTCGGCATGGTCACAACCGAGGGGGCACACGCAGTGCCCTCCTACCTTGCTGATCAGGTCAAAGACGTCGAAACGGTGGGAACGATCAACGAACTCAACCTGGAAGTGATTGCCGAACTCGACCCAGACCTGATTCTCGGCAGCCAGCTGCGCGCCGACGCTCTCTACGACGAACTCGATTCGATCGCACCGACCGTATTCTCGATTCGCCCGGGATTCCCGTGGAAGGAGAACTTCGCACTCGTCGGCGAAGCACTGGGTATGGAGAATGAAGCC
The DNA here is from genome assembly GCF_057334195.1 of Brevibacterium sp. AGC70. Taxonomy (NCBI): domain Bacteria; kingdom Bacillati; phylum Actinomycetota; class Actinomycetes; order Micrococcales; family Brevibacteriaceae; genus Brevibacterium; species Brevibacterium sp. AGC70. The sequence continues at coordinate 76,138 of NZ_JBHFIH010000014.1, forward strand.
ACCGACGTGCTCAACGACTACACGAGAGCCACCGACGATCTCGATGACGCGGTCGATGGAAACCCGACGATCTCGCTCGTGCGCTTCATGCCCGAGAGACTGCGACTCTACGGCAACAAATCCCTGATCGGTGTCATCCTCGACGATGCCGGGCTCGCTCGCCCCCAAGCACAGGACATTGCTGAACTCGCGGTGGAGATCTCTCCGGAGAACCTCGACCAGGCGGGTGGCGACTACGTCTTCTACACCAGTTATGGCGACCCCGAGGCAACCGGCGAGACCACGGCGCTTTCCGGCAGCCAGTGGACAGGTCTGCCGGCCGTCGAAGACGACAGAGCCTTCCGTGTCAAAGACGACGTCTGGTTCCTCGGATTAGGCCCCATCGGAGCCGGGCAGATCGTCGATGACCTCGACGGCTACCTGACTGACTGAACGAGCAGAACGGCTTCTCCCCCACCACGCTGCCCGTATTCTGACCGCCGACACACGAGTCAGGGGCCCTGGGATCGGATCGGATC
>NZ_JBHFIH010000014.1:76695-96918 GCF_057334195.1 Brevibacterium sp. AGC70
GATCGGATCCCAGGGGCCCTGACTCATTCAGCGTCGACCGTGGCGGGCCTCAGCTGTCTCCGCCCTCATCGGCAGGGGCACTGGCCGGAGCCGAGGCTCCGTCCTTTGTACCGTCCTCGGCCAGGGACGGATCGGCTGCCACCGCATCCTCAATCGCATTCTTGAGACGATCCTGAGCCTTTCCGTACTTCTCGAAATCGCCCTCCTTGAGGGCTGCGTCGGAGTCCTCCATCGCCTTCTTGGCTTCTTCCAGCGCCTCGTTGAGGTTCTGGTCAGCAGGCTTGGCACCGGAGTCGCCACCGCTGCTCGATCCACCCGATTCGCCGGATCCGCTGTCCTCGGTACCGGCGTCTCCTGCCTGTGCACCGGAGTCGCCACCGAAGACCTGGTCGAGAGCCTCATCCAGGGTCGGAGCGAATCCGATGTCCTCGCCGAAGGCCACCAGCACGTGCTGGAGCAGCGGGTAGGACGTGTCACCGGCGGAGCGGACGTAGACAGGCTGGACGTAGAGCAGACCGCCACCGACGGGCAGCGTCAGCAGGTTGCCGTTCTGAACTTCAGACTCACCCTGACGCAGCAGGTTCAGGCTGCGCTGCACATCCGGGGCAGTGTTGAAGTTGTTCTGCGCCTGACCTGGACCGGGCACCGTCGTGTTACGTGGAAGCTGCAGAAGCCTGAGCTTGCCGTAGCCGTCTGCCACCTCTCCCTTGGAATTGCCGGCATCAGCATCCGCAGACAGGAAGCCGGTCAAGTTGTTCCGTGCCGTTCCTTCTGAGGAGCGCGCAGGAATGTAGGAGCTCGTCAGCGAGAACGACGGAGTCTTCTGACCCGGCATCTGCAGAGTCATGTAGAACGGAGGCTGCGTCAGACCACTGCTGGTCTTCTTCGTCGGATCCGTCGGCAGCGTCCAGAAGTCCTGACCGGTGTAGAACTCGCTGGCCGAGGTCACATGGTACTTCGTCAGCAGGTCACGCTGAACCTTGAACAGGTCCTCCGGATACCGCACGTGGCTCATCAGGTCACCCGACATTTCAGACGACGGTTTGATGAGGTCCGGGAAGATCTTCATCCACGTTTTGAGGACGGGATCTTCCTTGTCCCACTGGAACATGTCGACCGTGCCGTCATAGGCATCGACCGTGATCTTGACCGAGTTGCGGATGTAGTTGACCTCTTCATCCGGAAGCGTGGACACAGCGTTGGGCGCAGTTGCCGTCACCGAATCCTCGGTCGCTTCCTGCAGCGGCTGAGGCGTCGAATACGGGTAGTCCTTTGCCGTGGTGTAGCCGTCGAGGATCCACTTGATCTTGCCGTCGACGACAGCGGGGTACGGATCCCCGTCGATCTTGAGGAACGGGGCAAGCTTCTGCACGCGCTCACGTGGGTGGCGCTCGTACAGGATCTGCGACTCATCGTTGACTGCATCGGAGAGCAGAATCTGCTCGTCCTGATACTTCAGCGCGTAGGCCAGACGGTTGAAGAGGTTGCCCAAAGTCGGACCGCCGTCGCCGGTGAACGTGTTGTTCACCTGGCCCGAACCGCTTTCCTCATCGGAGGGGTAATCAAGCTCCCGTGGTGTCGCGCCCTTCTCGCCGCCGACGATCGAGTAGTCCGGTGAGCTCTCACCGAAATACACGCGCGGCTCATATTCGGGGAACTCCCCCTTAGGTGGAATGTCGGACTCCATGAACAACGGCTCACCATCAGGGCTGCGCTGATTGCCGTTGGCGGCAACGACACCAAACCCGTGGGTGTAGACGATCGCACGGTTGTACCAGCTCTGGTTATTCACCGAGTCCGGGGCCAACTCACGGACTGCGATCACAGTGTCGCGCATATCGCCGTCGATCTCGTAGCGATCGACGTCGAGCTGCTCTGGGAAGGAGTAGTAGGGCCTGACTTGCTGCAACTGGCGGAACGTGTCCGAGACCAGGTTCGGGTCGAGAAGACGGATCGACGCAGCTGTCTCAGCATCTGCACGCAGAGCGCCCTTCTCACCGCTGGTGCTCGGCTCATACGGAGTCACGTCGATGTCGTCGAAGTCGAAGCCATCACGAGTCGCATCGATGTTGTGCTGAATGTACTCGGATTCCAAGCTCTGCTGAGAAGGGCTGACCTGGAACTGCTGGACCATCGCGGGATAGGCGATGATCGAGATGCCGCCGAGGACGATGAGCGTCGCGGTCGCAATCAATGAGATCCGCCAGTTGCCCTTCCACGCCGTATAGACGAACAGGAACGCCACCAGCACCGCTGCTATCGCTACGATGGCCATGGCCGGCAGCGCCGCCCTGTCATCGGTGTAGGTCACACCGGGAACGATGCCGCCGGTTGCCGTCAGTCGTTCGTACCTGGCCAGCCACAGACGGCCCGCCTGAACGAGGACCAGAACGCCGACGGTGATTCCCAGCTGCCACTGGGCCGTCTTCGTCAGGATGACACCCTTCTGCTCGCCTGGACGGATGCCGCCGAAGAGATAATGCCCGACGAGTGCGGCGATGAGCGACAGCAGAACGGCCATCCCCACTTGATCTCCGATCAGCCGCAGACCGGGCAGAACGAAGACGAAGAACGACTTGTCCATGCCGAACTGGGCGTCCTGCGAACCGAAGGAGGTCGAGTTCATCCACTGAAGAACGGTGTTCCAGTGCGAAGAGGCGGTGATTCCGCTGAGCACGCCGACGACCGCTGGGATGGCGAGTGTCGCGACTCTGCGCAGCGGTTCGATGGCTTCACGGTACCGATCGAGGTTCTCCTGGCGCGGAGTAGTCGGCGCGTACACCGGGCGATTGCGGAAGGCCAGGTGCAGGCTCAGCCACACTGGGACCGCCATGACCACGAATCCGGCCACGAATGTCAGTCCGCGGGTGACCCACATGGTGCGGAACACCTGAGAGGCATCAATCTGTTTGAACCACAGGACTTCGGTGTACACCTGCGTGAATGAGATGAAAGCAACGAGCAGGATCGCCACTGACACGAGAGTGAGCAATAGGGGCGAACGTCTGGGCCGGTTCGTCGGCATTCGTGCGGAGGTGGGTGAGGACGGAGAGCTCACTACTGCCCTTTCTCGTTGTTGTCGGCGCCGCCAGCTGAACACTTCTTGAGATCCGAAGTGTCTCCGGCTGCGTACTGCTCCACGGCATTCTGCGCATCATCGAGCGTGTCGATGCGCGCCACCGTGATCTTGGACTGATCGGCAGCCTCGATGACCTCTGCACAGTTGTCTGCGGGCGAGAGGAAGAGCTTCGCCCCCTTTGCAGTCGAGGCCGCTACCTTCTGTCGAGCCCCACCGATGGGGCCCACATTTCCTGCAGGATCGATCTCGCCGGTTCCTGCCACATGCTTTCCTCCGGTCATAGCACCGGGTGTGAGTTCGTCGACGATCGCCAAAGCGAACATGGTGCCCGCGGAGGGGCCGCCGATGCCTTCGACGTTGAAGGCCACATCGACGGGGAACTCAAAGTCCTGTTTCATGCTGATACCGATGGCTTTGCGCCCGTCGATCGTCTCTGGTTTCAGCGCGACGTCGACTTTCTTCCCACCGCGTTCGACAACAAGGTCGACGGAGTCGGAGGACTGAACCGTCTCACTCATCACCTGTGCAGCTGCCGGATCGGGATCCAATTTCTTCCCGTTTACGGAAATGATCCGATCGCCCTTGCGCAGTTCCGCCTCGGCGGGCGAATCGGGAACCACATCACCGACGAGAAGGTGGACCTTATACGGTTTGTCGAGCTGTCCCATTGCTGCGGCAACGGCCACATCCTGACTGGATGACATCTCCACCGCATTGGAAGCGGCCACATCTTCCCGCGTCGTATCGAGAGGGTAGTAGGCCTCGGTGGGGATGACCGTCTCCTTGCCGTGGAGCAGAGCGCCCAGCGCCTGCGAAGCATAGGTATCCCGGCCCGGACCGCCGCTCACAGCCACTGTCAGCATATCGATGCGGCCGCTGGTCGGGTAGGTAGTGGCACCGGAGACGTCGATCATGGGTTTGTCCTGATAGTCGCCGAGGGTGTTGAACACCGGCCCAGGCAACTGCAGCATGTATGGCACCGGCAGCAAAACCGCAAGAGCGATGAGGATGTATGTCATGACCCCTGAAGTCGTGGTCAGACGTGGAGCGCGTCGTCGAGTGTCGCCACGCGTCGGTGCTGCGGGCACCGGCACGGCCCGAGGGGCATTAGCTGTCATGTGATCCTTTCGCTGCACCGCCCAACCAGTCTAGTTGAAACCTGACCGTGAGTTTCACAGACTCCTTTCGCCCGGTGCGAACATCATCCGAAACCTCCCGGAATTGGGAAGCTTCCCACATGCGGAACCGTTAACGTATAAGACAAACCGATCCTTGGGGGCTTTGAGAAAAATGAGCGATGACAACAACAACGAGCAGAATCCGTTCGAGCAGATCTTCGGAATGCTGTTCGGAGCGAACGGTCCCGGCTCCGGTCAGGGCGATGACAAGGACGGAAATCCCGGTCCGCAGGGCTTCCAGATCGACCCGGCGATGATGTCGACCATCATGAATCAGATGCAGGGTCTCTTCGGACAGGGCGCCGATCCCCAGGCGCAGGCGACGTCGATCGCGCAGAAGGCCGTTCCGAGCCCTGACCCTGCGGTGGGTCAGGAATCTGTCAAAGCGACCACAGATGCCTTCCGACTTGCCGAACTGTGGCTCGCCGAGGCAACCGAATTCTCCGTGGCCAATCGATCAGCACGTACGCTGACCCGCGCGGAGTGGGTCAGCGAGACCATGCCCGGGTGGCAGAAATTCGTTCTCCCGATCAAAGAGAACATGTCGACTGCCCTGACAGAGACCCTTGAGACTCAGGTGCCGGCAGAGATGAAGGGCATCCTCGCCGGCGCCTCGTCGATGTTCGGCTCGATGAGCGATTCGATGTTCGCCATGCAGATCGGTCAGGCAGTGGGTGCGTTGTCGGAGAGCGTTCTCACCGGTACCGAGGTGGGACTGCCCCTGCTGCCTCATGACAGCGCAGTGCTCGTTGAGACCAACGTGGAGAAGTTCGCCTCCGAGATCGACGTCGACGCCTCGGAAGTCAGAATCTACCTGGCCGCCCAGGAGCTCGCGCATCTCGCGCTGTTCGAACGAGCTCCCTGGCTCAGCGCACAGGTCGAAACGGCGCTGACCCGCTATGCGCAGGGCTTGAAGGTCGACACTTCACAGATTGAGGACATGGCCTCGCAGGTCGATCCGTCCAACATCTCCGACCTCAGCGACAATATTCGTCAGGGCCTGTTCAATCCTCCGACCACCGAGGATCAGAAGAAGGCACTGACGAATCTGGAGAACCTCCTCGCAGTCATCGCAGGCTGGGTCGACGTGGTCGTCTATTCCGCCTGTGGGCATCTTCCCGGACGCGATCAGATCCGTGAAGCCCTGCGTCGCCGCCGAGCCACGGCAGGCCCTGCCGAGAAGACTTTCTCAACCTTGGTCGGCTTGGAGTTCAATCCACGTCGCCTGCGTGACGCTGCGGCTCTGTTCGGATATCTCGAGACACAGGGAGGCACCGAGGCCCGAGACAAGGTGTTCTCCCACCCCGACCTGCTGCCGACAACACAGGACCTCGACGACCCGTTGGGCTACTCCGAACGTCGGCACGCCGAATGGACCAGCGAATCCACCCTTGACGAAGCACTGAGCCGAATTCTGGACGAAGGCATTGGAGGAACCGAGTCCGGCAAAGAATCGGAGCCGCAGAACGATGCCGGCTCGGATACCGACGCGTCGGATGCCGATTCAGATTCCGACGGTGGATCAGACGACGGCGATGAGACCGGCGGTCGCAGCGAGAACTGAATGATTCATCTCGACACAGCTCGCTCCGAGGTCCGCGCCACATCAACGCCGACTGATTTCGCGGGCAACTTCGAACGCCTGTTCTCAGCCGTCGGTGACGCAGCACTGCGACGTGGGGCCGGCGCTGAGCATGTCACTGCCAGCTGCCTCGTCTTCGACCCCGACTCCGAGGCCGTGCTTCTCAACCACCACCGCAAGGCTGGACTCTGGGGTCAGTTCGGTGGGCACCTCGAAGCCGAGGACGACAGTCTGCGCTCCGCGGCACACAGAGAGGCCATGGAGGAGAGTGGGCTGAGCCGGCTGACCTGGTTCTCGCCCGCCCCGATCGATCTCCATGTGCATGATCTCTCGGCTTCGTTCGGCGCTTGCGAACGTCATTTCGACGTTGTATTCGCCGCAGTCGCTTCCGTGCACCAGGTCCCTGTCGTCTCCGACGAGTCCCTTGCGGTGAAGTGGTTCCCGCTCAGCGCGCTGCCATCCTCACTCATGCCCGATCTCGTCGTTCGACTGCCGAAGCTGTACCGGGCAGGGGTGGCATCCCAGCAGGTCAGCGTCCGCCACCCCGGCTGAACTGCTCCCCCGCACTGAAGCCCTCAAGATAGAGCTTCGCGTCCGCCTGCCTGGGGTGTCTGTCCGCCAGCTCGTGGAATGCCCTGGAATGCGGGCCAATCTGCAGATGGGCAAGTTCATGGACGATGACTGTCTCCAACACCCAACGAGGCACTGTCTGCAGACGGTGGGAAACCCTGATGTCGCCTGACAACGTCGTCGTCGATGCCCATCGACTGATGTTCTGATTCGTCACCCACCTGATCGACTGCGGTCGCAGACGACCGTCGAAATAGCGCTGGCTCATCTCATCCGCCAGATCGATGAGGTCGGCCGCCGATGAATGGTCTCTGGCGGCAAGCCGATTGAAGAGATCGGTCAACGACCGAATGTTGTGCTCCACGCTGTATCTCACAGGCGTGCTGAGAACGTACGTATCCACTTCCTTCGAGACCGAGATGGTCTTCTTCCGGCGTGCCGAACGGCGCACTTCGATCTCTCCGCGGGCAATTGCCCGCAGCACGTCCTCTTCGGTCCATCGCTGTTGAGCTGCCACAGACCCATCATAGGAAATTCAACGTCCATTATTTTTTTCGTCTCTAGTTGTGAGTTTCCTGAGTATCGATATTCTGCACCTCCTGCCGGGCTGTCCACAGGCCGAATTGCCCGCTGTGGGCTCCAGGTGCGGAAGTGACCTACGCTTTCACTCTCCGCGGAGCAATTTCCCCAATTATTCAAGGCACCTTTTCTCCACAGCTCATGGCGAGATATCCACAGGTTATCCACACACTGTTGACTCGCCTGTGCATGAACCGACATTGACGGGGCGGCAAATGCAGAATAGGTTCTATGATTGACCCCGGAAAACCCGGAGATGCGTGCGGAAGGGGAAGCTGCACGAGTTTCCGCGAGCGCCTGGGGCACAAAGCGGTTGAGGGCACGTCGGAATGCATTTTCCGGCCTGCCCTCAACTGTTTTCCACAGGGTTTTCCACAGTTCCATCTCGGCCATGGCGGATGTCGTCCACCTTCACTACTGTGGAAGTTCGAGGCGTTCGAGGCGAGGTGGAGACATGTTCCGAATTTTTCCCAGTGTGCCGATCACATGGCGTTCACCATCGTGTGTGCAGTTCGGCGTCGATGATCCTGTCCTCATCGACGGTCTCCTGCCCGTAGATGTCGCTCTCGTCGAGGAGCTGCGGATGGGTGTCGGTTCAGCCCAGTACTACTCTCGAGCTCAGGATCTCGGTGCCGACCTGGGCCGGGCGAGCTCGCTGATCACATTGCTCGATGAAGCCGGCGTCATGGTTCCCGACGATGCCGATGCCGTGATGATGACGAAGAGTTCGCCGCTGTTGGCGACTGCGCAGATCTTCGCCCTCTCACCTGATCGCGTATCGAGGGTCCTCGGAGATTCGCCGATTCTGGTGGTGGGGCCGTTGAGAGCCGTCACAGAACAGTATCTCTCAGCCTCCGGTTTCGCCATCGCTGAACAGCATCGCGTCGAAGACCTCGATCTGCTGTCCTCACCGCTGGTGATCACAACTTCGTACCTCGTCCCAGACATTCACACTGCCACTTGGCTCACGGATCGTGAGGTCCCGCATTGCCAGGTTGTGATCGGGGAATACTCTCTCGAGATCAGCGGTCTCATCCGGCCCGGGACGACGCCGTGCGCCGCGTGTGAGTGCCTGCGGAGGAAAGACGCCGATGATTCCTGGCTGGATCAGTACCCCCACGTTCGAGCCCTCCCAGACCGCGAGAGTCTCAGCGATCCCTTGTCGCGTGGGCTGGGCGCGCTCAACGCCGTCCAGATCCTCAGACGATCTCTGCTGCGCCCAGACACACAGCCGGTGCGCAGAAGCGTCTCACTGGCCACAGGTATCGGCACAGACGAGGCTCTGACGTTCCATCCTCGCTGCCAGTGCCGCGTTTCCGTCCCCCACTTCGACCTAGTCGACGAGCAGGCTCAGTAACCCTGACCCATAGAGTTCGAGTTTGGTGGCGCCGACTCCAGGGATCTTCGCCAACGATGTCATGTCCTGCGGTCTGATCTCTGCGATCGCGGAGATCGATGCGTCGGTGAGGACGAGATAGGGAGGCAGCCCCTGTTCCAAGCCGACACGGGCCCGCCATCGGCGCAGTCGGTCGAGGAGTTCGAGGTCGATGTCGGCAGGACAGTTCGCACACCTGGACAGGGCTCGGTCGACCTGGGATACGAGCACCTTGCCACACGATCTGCAGCGATTCATCGCCACCGAGGCTGCAGTCCGACGGCCCTGACCCACGGTTTGATCGACTCGCCCGAGTTCGCTGAGGAATCGGGACGGCTTACGTGGTCGCTGCTTGGAGTCATGGCGTGACTGTGACCAGCTCAAGCTGAGGTCACGGCCGGCACGCGTCAGCGCCACATAGAACAGGCGCCGCTCCTCAGCGACCGTTCGCGGCGTCTGGGCGTAACTGATGGGCAACAGGCCCTCACTGAGCCCGACGAGGTGCACACTGTCCCATTCAAGCCCTTTGGCCGCGTGAAATGAGGCCAGGGTGACACCCTCGATGTCAGGGGCGAATTGGTGTTCGGCTCGATCGCTGAGATCTGCGAGAAACGTTTCCAGTGGCACCGGCAGCTCAGATCCTGACTGATGGGTCTCCGCGAGATCGACCAAGGCCTTCAGAGATTCCCATTTCTGTCTGCTTGCCCCTGCCGCAGGTGGTTTGCTCGAGTATCCCAGGGACACCAGCACCTCGGCGACGACTTCCGGTAGGGGCCTGCCGCTCGAGGTGGCGCGGGCCGCTTTCAGCATGAGGACGGCCTCTTTGACCTCCTTGCGCGCGAAGTACCTCTCCCCGCCTCGCAGAACGTAGGGGATTCCGGCCGCCGCCAGAGCCTGCTCATAAGCGGGACTCTGTCCATTCGTGCGGAACAGGACCGCGATGTTTCGCGGTCGGCGCCCGGCATTGATCTCGGCCGAGATGGCCTTGACGACCCCTGCGGCCTCAGCATCATCGGTCGGATATTCGGTCATTGCCGGCTGCTGTCCCTCGGGATTGTCTGTGCGCAGGGTCAGCGCCGAGCGGGATGTGTGCCGAAGCAGGTTGTTCGCCGTCGACACAATCGCCTTCGTCGACCGATAGTTGCGGACCAACTGGATCGTCGTCGACGTCGGCAGTGAGGCGCTGAGAGTCCGCAGCAGTGAAGAATCTGCTCCGGCGAACGAATAGATCGTCTGGGCCGGGTCACCGACTACGCAGAGGTTGTCCCGTGGCCCCAGCCAACGCGAGAGGACATCATATTGGAGGGGTGAGACGTCTTGGAACTCGTCGACGACGAAGTGTCGGTACTGATCACGAATGTCTGCTGCGATGGCCGGGTATTCTGCGAGCATTCCGTCCAGAACGAGCAGAACATCTTCGAAGTCCATCAACCGGCCGCGTGTCTTCGCTTCGCTGTATGCCTCGAAGATGCGCACCATGTCTTCGACACCCAATTGTCCGGGAAGATCGCGTGCGGCGGCTTGGGTGGCATAGTCATCGACACCGAGGAGGGACGCGGCAGCGAACTCGAGTTCAGAGGCCACATCTCGATTCAGTTCCCGGTTGGTCTCGATCCCCAGGCTCTGCAGCACTGAACCGAGGATCCCCGCCTTATTGTCAATGATTCGGGGGAAGTCGCCGGTCGCAAATCGATCCCAGAAGAAGCGCAGCTGGCGAAGAGCTGCTGAGTGAAAGGTTCGGGCCTGGACTGCGGGAACCCCGAGGTCGCGCAGACGAGACCGCATCTCTCCTGCTGCCTTGGCGGTGAAGGTCAGAGCCAGAACGTGGTTGGGAGGGAACACATCGGTGGCGATGCCGTAGGCGATGCGATGGGTCATGGCACGGGTCTTGCCCGTCCCGGCTCCGGCCAGGACGATCACTGGTGTGGAGAACTGGGTGGCGACCTCTTTCTGCTCCTCGTCGAGAGCGTCGAGGAGCGCTGTAGCCTGAGCGTTCAAATGTTGTCCAACCAGCTGTAGAGGAGCTGCCCTGCGATCGAGACGAGTCCAGGCGCCCTGACCGTGCCGCGTTCGATGGCTGCGCGCAGCTCCTCACGTGTGAACCAGGTCAAGGTGGCGATCTCAGCCTCGTCGGCAGCGAATTCGAGGCTCGGAGCTTCAGCTGAGAAGCCGAGCATGAGGGAGCACGGGAACGGCCAAGGTTGGGATCCGAGGTACTTCGGGTCCACAACTTCGACGTGGGCCTCCTCGAACACCTCACGGATGACTGCGTGTTCCAAGGTCTCACCGGGTTCGACGAATCCGGCCAGCAGAGAGTAGCGGTCGACTTCCCACGCCGCATTGTTTCCCAGCAGCACTCTTTCGACACCGGCCCCGTCCGTGTTGATGATGAGGACGATCACGGCCGGGTCGGTGCGAGGGAAGTGTTCGCTGCCGTTGTCTGGGTCTGTTCTGACCCAGCCGCCCAGGGTGGGACGTGTCGGCTGCCCCGTCCGGGGCGAGAACTGGTGGGCTCTGTGCCAATTGCCCAGGCCCACGATCTCGCATGCCAGGGACACTTGCACGTCATCGAGGGTCTCGGCAAGCTGACGCAGCGGCATCCACACAGGCTCAGCGCTGTCGATGCCCTCCCCCGGAGCGGTCAGCAGATCAGTGGCGTCGCGGGCACGAGAAGTCGCCAGCCAGGTATCCAGTTGGCTGCGACCGGAATCATCAAGGGAGACCCCGATGTACCGGTTTCCTTCATCGTCGCGGCCGAGGTAGATCTCTGTCTGCTCCTCCGGAACCATTACGGGATCAGTGATGAACAGGCCCCCGGCCGCCACGAGGAGTGACCCACGATGTTCGAACACGGGTTTTGCTCCGCTGGCCCACAGCTCCTGCAGGTCACCGTCCTGACCACGAGAGAGATGGTCTCGATCGATCCCATGGCGGGCCAGACTGATCGGCTTCACGAGTGGCAGTGGCTTCATGCCCTCCACGATAACTCAGGGCCATGACGCAGGAAGTGTGGGTGCTGACACGCTCAACAGCCGAATCTCCGGTCTCCGGCCGCGCCAGACGGTAGATTGGGGAGGGTGAATACCAAGGCGCTCAAGTTGGCAGCTGTCGCGGCAACGATGCTCGAAGACTTCACCCCGACGCAGTGGGTCCCCCTGCCGTCACTGGGGCTGGGAGTCAGAGTGCTGCTTGACGATGGTCAGCAGCAGTTGGTTGCGACGGCACAGACGAGTCTCGATCGATCCGCAGACACGGGTTCGGCCGCTGAAGCTGCTCGAATCTACGACACGATGTACCCGCATGCCGGATTCACCTGGCCCCATCTGCGCGCCATCATCGAGGTTGAGGCCGACTACTTCGATACTTCTGCACCCATTACGGTGACCCTCATCGAACCCTTGCCCGGTGCTCCGGTAGGCGATCAGGCCATTGCTGACATCGCGCGGGCGAGCTCATTGGCACAGGCCCTGGCCACCCTGCATTCGGCGGCTCCGGAATCGATCTCCGAGGCAGGGTTCCCCGTCGAAGACCCGTCTCGTTTCCAGTTTCAGATCTTGGAGCGACTTGATCAGGCCGCAGCCACGGGCCGGGTGCCGGCGGATCTGCTCCAGCATTGGGAAGAGGAGTTCGAGAGGGTCTCCCTGTGGCGCTTCCTCGCCACACCAATCCACGGAGCGATCGACGAGACGAGCGTCTACACCGATCAGGAGCGGGTGCTCGCGTTGTCGGGAATCGAACGTCTGCGGGTCTCCGATCCTGCCATCGATCTGGCCGCAGCCTCTGCGCTCATCGACCCTGCCGCTGTCCCGACCTTCTTCAGTGAGTACAGAAACTCACGTCCCCGCGCCGACGAACATGTGATCACCCGTGCCGAACTCTTGGCCGAGTTCGCCGTCCTCGACTGGCTCCTCGAAGCAGTGGATTCCGGCGATGAGGAGGCAGTACAGGACGCAGGTGAACTGCTGTCCTCGTTCAATGACGTCCTCTTCGCGAAGGACGCTGCAGCCCCCAACGCCGCTTCCCCCGGTCCGGCGGCCGAAAGCTCCGACCACGGCTCAGCTCCAGAAGCGAATGTGCTGCCGGAAGAGAGCGAGTCGGAGCCGGAGAGCAAGCCGCAGCCCGATGCGGGGCTGGAGACCGAGAACGTCATCGACGAGGAGCCTGAACCGGACGACGTTCAAACAGATGACGCTGAACCAGACGACGGAGTTCACCGCCCCTGATCCGGACCTGATCCTGAGCTGAGGACCGGATCCGTTCGCCGCCTCAGACTGTTTCACCGCCTCATGTGCTGTCGTTGTCCTCCAGCCATGCAATGATCTCGGCTTCCTCCGGAAGCTGAGTGAACTTCACAATGTCGTCGCTGCCGACGAAGTAGAAGGTTCCCGTCACCTCGGTGATTTCGGGATGGACCCGTTGGATGGCGAAACGGTAGAGAGCCAGCTGCCATTTCATCACCTCAAGCGTCTTCTCATCCGGCTGTTTCGAGGTCTTCCAGTCGACGACTTCAGCATGATCGCCGGTGATGAAGACCGCATCGATCTTCCCGGGGACCCTGAATCGGCCGAGGACCAGTTCGAATGACATTTCGATGTGGTCGGCATGCCTGCTCGCGAACTCGGAGTCGATGAACGTCTGCTGCAGACGCTCAATCGTGGTTTTGTCGATGGCCTGCACCTGCTGTTCGTCGTCGATGTCGATGCTCGCCTGCCCGAAATGCTGCTCGACCCAGGAGTGGAAGGTGGTCCCGATCTCTGCGGCTCGGCTCGGCGGATTCGGGATCGGACGCAGGGTCTGGGTGATGAACTGCTGTGAGTCTCTGCGCCACGAGACTAGAGCAGTTGCTGACAGTCGATCCGGGACGCTTCCGGTGCTTGCTGTGCCTGGGCGGCTGCTGATCCGCAGCGCCTGTCGCGCATATTCGCCCACGAGTCCCGGGCGCTGGGCCAGTTCGTCAAGACCGGTTGGTGCAGCGGAGGTGACCCATTCGGCCGCGCGTCGGGCCGTGGACACACGTTCTGTTCGCGGCACGGGCCAGATGCTTGTCTCGATACGGTCTTCCGCGGATTCTTCGGCAGGTTCCGGCATCTCGACGTCGCGCTGCAGCACTTCAATCGCTTCGGTCAGGAACGGGGACGGCTCGTCGGGGTTGGCTCTGGCACCCATCAGCTCTGCACCCAACCACAGATGGTGCTTGGCCCGGGTGAATGCGACGTAGGCGAGGCGGCGTTCTTCTTCCTCGTGTGCGTCCGCGATGGCTGGTTTGATGAATTCGTTGACCCATTCGTCGAGTGCCTTCTTCGTATCGAAGTCGGCGGTGCGAAGATCATAGTCAACCAGATGGGCGCGGTCTCCTCGCAGCGGATACGGCAGAGCGGTTCTGTCCATCCACCCCTCTTTGTCACGCGGTTCCGTCGGGAAGTCCTTGACCACCAGTGACGGCACAGCGACTGCATCGAATTCGAGGCCCTTCGAGGCGTGCACTGTCATGATGTCGATCGCGTCGGAGGCAGAATTCGGTTCGGCCACGCTCAGCGAATCCTTCGCCTCCATCAACGTCAGCCACTCCAGGAAACCCGGCACTGATGGCTGGTCATCGGTGGCCGAATACTGGCTTGCTGCTGACAGGAAGGAATCGATCGCTGAGCGATGAAGATTGCGCAGCGAATCACTCAGCCCCCAGATGTCGGAATCGACTCCGGTCTCCGTCATCGCGGTGCGGATGATCGAGGCGATGGTGCCGGAACCGGAACGGACATGACGCAATGCTCGTGCCAGCTTCACCAGCCGTTCCAGTGCCATCGAGCTCAGACCCGAAGTGCGGAAGCTATTCACCATGGAGCGTGCGCCCGCGATATTCGCCGAACCTGCAAGTGCCTCGGAGAGATCAACGAGTTCGTCAAGGCCTTCGACGATCGTGGGCTGATCGATGGCCTCCGGCACGATTCCCGTGCTGTCAGGGTCCTCTCCCAGGAACTCGGTCAGTCGCAGATCGTTCTGCTTCCGGGTGAATGACTGCAAAGCGGCGATGTCTGTGGCGCCGAGGCCCAGCAGACGTCCGCTGATCAGCCTCATCAGACTGTCGCCGGCCATCGGGTCGACGGCGGCAGTGAGGACTGCCCGCAGATCGGCGACGAAAGGATCGCTCAAGAGACCTGAAGAGCCATGCACGTGCACGGCGTGGCCCGCAGCCTCCAGCGCCGCGGCAACGGGCGCAAAATGGGCACGTTTGCGGCACAGGACCGCTGTCGACGATCCGGCGGGCAGTGTGGCCGCCCATTCTGTCAGCGACCGGAGTCCGACGGTGAGGAAGTCGGGATCATGCGCTCCCGAGCTGATGTCGATGGCCACGTCACCGTCTCCTGCACCTGCGCGAGCAGTCAGCGGTTTTTCCCGGCTCCCGGCTAGTCCGTCCGCTGTCCGGTTGGCGACCTTCAGGATCGTGTGGTCATTGCGCCAGCTGGTGCTCAGTGTCAACGGCGCTACGTTTGAGAAATCCGCTGAGAAGCGGATCATGTTGTCAGCGCTGGCACCGCGCCAACCGTAGATGGCCTGCCTGGGATCTCCCACCGCTGTCACTGCGGTGGATTGGAACAGATCGCGCAGCAGTCTCAGTTGGGCGACCGAGGTGTCTTGGAACTCATCGAGGAGAACGATTGACCATCGCCGCTGTTCGGCACTGCGAGCGGCCGGCACTTCGTCGAGGATGCGTTGCGCGAACCGAACCTGGTCCGAGAAGTCCATGGCCAAGTTACGACGTTTGGCGCTCATGTATTCGCCGGCCAATTTCGCTGTCTTGATCTTTGCCTCGAGCTTTGCCCTGCGACCGTTGGGGTCAACGGGTTTGCCCTTGTTTGAGACCAGTGCCTGCAGACACTGGTCGAGATAGTCAGTGACTTCCTCGACGTCGCGACCGTGGTCATTCATCGCCGCTGCCAACGAGATGATGTCGGCGATCATCGTCTCCCGTGCGAAGTTGCCGGGGATCTCCTCTGTTGAGGTTGAGTCGATGATCGAGCCGGCGATCGTGTGAGCACCGGCGTCATCAAGGAGCACAGTCTCGGGTTCGATGCCGATGCTGACTCCGTGCTCGCTGACGATCGAGGCCGCATAGGAGTTGTAGGTCGAGACCGTGGGGTTGTCGAGACCAGGAAGGCTCAAGTCGGAACCCAGCCCGAGGCTGTGGCGCAGGCGGGCCAAGAGCACCCTGATCCTGCCACCCAGTTCGCCCACGGCCTTCCGGGTGAAGGTGAGTCCCAAGATCTCCTCGGGCGCGACGAAGCCATTGGCTACGAGCCACACCACCCGTTGCGAGATCACTGTCGTCTTGCCAGAGCCGGCACCGGCAGTGACCTTCATCGACTGCTGAGGGTCGGCTTCGATGATGATTCGCTGCTCTTCGCTCGGGGGGAACGCCTGGGCAGGGTCGGCGGCGGTCAGGCGGGCAAGTTGTTCTGCGGTGAAGCGCATCAGGACTCTTCCAACGTCTGGGGCCCGATTGCCGGGCAGGAGGTGCGCACAGGACAGCTCAGGCATTTCTGAGGCTCGACCCTGGCTGGGAACTGCGCAGCCCGCATACGATCGGAGACACCGTTGATGAGGTCGCGGGCCCAGCCCGGATCCTCGTCGATCTCGAGCGCGGACTGCTCTCTCGTCGTCTGCTTGGAATTGCGCAGGAACACGAGTTCGGCACCGTACGCCTTGGCGTCGATGACCTGGTCTTCTCCGATGGTGATGGTCCCGGAGTTGATCGCCTCCTGGTAAACGCCGAGTTGGGCGTGACGGGGCATCTCCTGCCCCTTGACCACGTTCTTGCCGGTTTTGAAGTCGACGATCCGGATGCCGTCTGGAGTCTGCTCGACCCGATCAAGGCGACCGGTGACCTTCCATTCCTGGCCTTTGTCATCAACGCCGGTGGCGTACACCAGGGCTTCGACGCCGATGGGATCACCGGGCGCGGTCTTGATGTATTCGCCGAGGCGGTCAGCCATCTTCATCGCCAAGGTGTGTTCGCGATCTCGCTCCCACTCCGCGTCGAACTCGAGCGTCGTGAACTCCTTGTCCACGTAGTCGCGGATCGCTGAGGGTGGGCCCTGCGGGAAGTTCTCCGCTGCAGCGTGGATGATCGTCCCCAAGCTCTGCGCCAGGGAACCTGGCCTGTCACCTCCATTGCGGGTGAGGAACCACCGCAGCGAGCAGTCGGTGAAGGACTCGACCTGGGACGGTGAGACTCTCACCGTGTCTTCGGAAGTGAAGAGAGGCCCGGATGAGGTGATGTCTTCGGTCTCGCGCCACTGGTCGGGTGGTTCGACCGCAGTGCTCGCGGCAGTCAGTGCCGCCAGCAGCTGTGCCCAGGCATCCACATCTTCCCCGGACTCTTCCTGTGCCGGGTCAGCTGCGGCTCTCAGCAGCCGTGCCCGAGTGTGTGCAGCCATCTCTGCCAGAGACAGGGGCAGGAGTTCGTCCTCGTGAGTGATCGCGTAGCTGTCCGCATCTTCGGTGCCCTTCGCTGTGCGCGCCGCGATCACGTCGAAGAATGGCGAGGGATTGCTCTCAGCATCGGAGATTGCGGTGACGATGACATGCTCTTCGGCCCGAGTCAGCGCCGTGTAGAAGAGTTCGCCCTCTTCACGCAGATTCTTCCGTTTGGCGTGGGCGTGGTAGCCCGGGTCACCTGTCGCGGTCTCACCAGTTCTCAGCACAGAGCTGAGATCATCGAGCCCGAGGATGCCGCCGCGGAGCTTCGGGTTGGGCCAGACTCCCTCGTTCACCTCCGGGATGATGACGAGCGGGACTCGCAGATGTGCCAGGGACGACGGGGTGCCCACCTGCACATGATCGTCTGTGCCAGCCCGCGCAGCCAGGGAATCCTGCGCGATGTCCTGCTCTGCCACGATCCCGGCGAACGAACGTGCTGTGAATCCGCCACGATCGGAGATCTTCTGCGCCAAGGTGAACAGGCGCAGCACTGAGTCGAGGTGCGAATTCGCCACGGATTCTGGGTCGCGAAGGGCCTCCGACTGCCATTTCTCTGCGACGCCTGAGGCCTCCCAGATCATCCAGAGGGCTTGGTGCGGGTCGACCGATCGCACCTCAGCTGCAGCGTGCAGCATCCGGGAGATCGTGGCCAGTCCTGTCGGGGATGCGTCGTCGACATCGTTACGCAGCGCCTGTGCCAGCGAGGTCGAACTGTTCGCTGCGGGAAACTTCTTCCTCACCACACGCTTGAATCGTCTGATCTGCACCGGGTCGAGGCGGACATAGACGCTTCCGGCCAGGGCCAGAGCCTGTGCAGCGATCGAATCGTCGTCGGCGAAGTCCGGGGTGCGCGAGAGCAGCTCGAGCAGCGGTGCTGTGGCGGGGTCGACGCTGAGAGGCTGCATGAGGTTCGCGGTGGCCACACCGGAGGCACTCAGTTCGTTCGCGACGACTCGAGCCGTCGACGTGTTGCGACACAGCACAGCCACATCCGACCATGAATGCCCGTCTTCGACGAAGCTCGTCACTCGACGTGCCAGGTACCGGTAGCTCGAAGCCGCGCCCGCGAACACATGGGTCTCCACCGTATCCGGCAGGTCACGCGAAGACGCGAGGACAGAGTCATCAACCGCATGGACAACTGCTTCGTCAGCGCTGAGGGCCGGGGCTGCGGCCTCGTCAGAAGAGTCAACGGCGACCGAGGCGTCATCTGAGGTGCCAGGCCCGCCGCTGGGGCGTGGCATATGGTGCAGGCCCCACCGAGTGGTGATCCGCCGGCCGAAGTCATCGCTGACGTTGACGATGTCGGGTCCTGTGCCCTTCACCTCGGGCAGGATAACGGTGGTGAATCCGTCGTCTGCAGCACTGCGATCGATGATCGAGGCATCGGCTCCGTGGAAACGTCCGGTCACGGTCTCCGGACTGCCGAAGAGCGCCACAGCACTTCCGCGCTCACGCAGCTGCTCAAGCAGACCCCAGCTCGCAGCGGGAAAATCCTGAACTCCGTCGGCAAGGACCACGGTGGGCACCACATCGGGGGCGAAGGTCCAGGTTCGGCCCGCGGTCACCTCGGCTGGTTCGCGCAGAACCTCGAATGCTGCTCGAGCCAAGACAGTCGCAGAGTCTGTGCCTCCGTAGCCGGGCATGCTCATGATGTCGAGGTATTCGTCGAGAACCTGGGCCACCGCTTCCCATCTCGGATCGTGATGCCGCTCAAGCGCACGATCGAGCACGCTGCGCCCGAAGTCGAACACGAACTCGGGTGTCTGCGCGGGACCACCCCCGGCGGTCGGGGCAGGAACCCGCACACCGAAATCGAACTCCATGACCCTGTTGAGGAAATCTCGGACCTCGGTCCGAAACGCGGAGGTCGATCGCACCTCCGCGGTGATCTCAGCAGGCCAGGCCGGTCCACGGCCGTGGCCGAGTTCGTGGCCGGCGAGGAGATCGGCGAGGAACACGTCCTGATCAGCGCCCGAGATGAACTCGAGGTCATCGCCGGTCTGAGTCGTGTGAGCAGCGCGCGCAATTCCGTAGGCGAACGACGAGATGCTTCGAGCCGGGGCGGAGGCCAGCACCGCGTCTCTGGGTACGGCGAGACGGTTGCGCAGCACATCAGCATGATCGCGATTGGGCGTGAGAACCAGCACCGAGGCGGGACTGACCTCGACCATCAGCTGTGCATACACGGATTCGAGCTTCGACGTCTTGCCCGTCCCGGGGCGTCCGACGACTGTCACCGACTCCCCCGCGAGCAGTTTCGCGCTGATCCCCTCAGTCACTTCATCCATACTCGTATTCCATCATGAGTCACGGACATGAGAACGATGTGGCCGAGCCCGAGCGCGTTGACCGATCCCGGACCTGGTTTTCGCGTAGCATGAAGGAATGTCAAGCCCGCAACAGAGATTGCCCCGTGAACAGCGCCGTGACCAGTTGGTGGGGGTGGCACGTTCGGTCTTTGCGACACGCGGATACCGGACCACCTCGATGGACACGATCGCAGAGGCGGCCGGTGTCTCAAAGCCTGTCCTCTACCAGCACTTCGCATCGAAGCAAGACCTCTATCTAGCACTCATAGACGATTCTGCCGCGCACCTCGACACGACACTCGACGCTGCGATCGGATCAACCGATGATCCTCATGAGAAGGTCCGTGCCACCTATCGCTCCTACTTCGAGTTCGTTGTCTCCCATCGTGAGGAGTTCATCATCCTCTTCAACTCCGATGTCTACGAACCGGAGGCACAGGAGCGGATCCGCGGCCTGCGAGAACGCACCGCCTCACGTGTCATGACTGCGCTGAAGAGCTACACCGATCTCGATGACATCCAGGCCCGTATGCTGTGCCGGACTCTCATCGGCACTGCCGAGGTCGTCGTCAAGCAGCTCGAGACGACGCCGGAGATCGACGTCGACACCGCCGTCAGCCTGCTCACCCAGATGAGCTGGGGCGGCCTCCAGTCCTTCAGGACGAAGTGATTGCGAACTCTGATCTGGAGAGGGAAGAAAACACGACCTCGCTGACGTTATGCTGAGGACGACTTACACCACGACCCGCACAAGGAGCACAATGGAAATCAAGATCGGCGTCAAGCAGTCACCGCGCGAAATCGTCATGGAATCAGACGAGGCACCGAAGGATCTGGCCGCGCGCATCGAAGAATCCGTCAAGGCCGATTCACTGCTGTCCTTCACAGACATGAAGGGGCGCCAGGTATTCGTCCCGGCTTCCGCTCTGGCCTACGTCGAGATCGGCACGGAATCTGCCCGTCGCGTCGGCTTCGGCGCCTGAACGACTGCCTGCGCAACACAACGTGCGCGGATGAACGCCGCATCTCGGTGAATTCCCCGTGAATAGGCTGAGGGCCCGGTCAGACAC
>NZ_JBHFIH010000014.1:96996-104068 GCF_057334195.1 Brevibacterium sp. AGC70
TATTCACGGACCCGAATCAAGGAGCTTCAGGCCACCAACCCCAGGGCTGACATCCGCTTCGAATGGTTGGCCGTCACTGCCGGAATCGATGCCACCACCAACTCCTCATCGATGCCCAGAAAAGAGTCGGTGAGAAGGTTGCGTGCGCGCCCCAATGTTTCGGCCACGAGCTTGCGGCCCCACAGCGCCAGACGCGAAGCCAGCTGGGTGTCGGCGGCGACGTCGGCGGTCAGGCGATTGCGCACATATTCGGTCGCACGTGTATCATCGAGAATTGTAATTGCCAGGCTGTATCCGGGCTCGCTGAGCTCCTCCACGGCCGTGCGGTAGAAGTCATTCATGATTCCGTCGAAGACGAATCCCTTCATGAGACTTTCGTGCCAGTCACGAGGACGAGTCCGTTCAGCCAGCACGGTGAAGGTCGGCTCGAAATGCTGACAGAGCTCGACCGCATCCTGGCCCAATCGACTGATGTGCTGCGAGAGCTCTTCGAAGTTCGCAAAGGACAGAGAGGCCAGCCGCGCCAGAGTGACTTTATCGTCCATGTGCACCGCGGTGGTCGCGTTGGTGGCCATTCGTTCGAAAGCGGTCAACTCGCCGAACGCCAGCAGCGCGAGCGTAGCAGCATTATTACCGGCCAATGGGGCAGAATCGGGCATAACTCAAGAGTACCGGTTCACGACCATGACGAGCGCGAAGGCGCTAAAAGGAGTTTGAAACATGGCGGAGACAGAACCAGATTTCGCTGAGCTTGGAGTTGCTGGACCGATCGTGGCCGCATTGGCTGCCAAGGGCATCACACATCCGTTCCCGATCCAGGCGATGACGCTGCCGGTGGCCCTGTCCGGAGCCGACATCATCGGACAGGCAAAGACTGGAACCGGCAAGACGCTGGGCTTCGGCATACCCCTCCTGCAGCGTGTCATCGGCAAGAATGAAGACGGCGCTGTCTCGGCAGACCCGGAGAACACGCCGGACATCGTGTCTGACAGCACCGAGACACGCCTCCCCCAGGCTCTGGTCGTCGTGCCCACCCGTGAGCTGGCCAAACAGGTCGCTGCCGACCTGGTGACCGCCTCGACACAGCGTGACATCGACATCATGACGATCTACGGCGGCATGGACTTCGACCCGCAGATCAAGAAGCTCAAGTCAGGTGTCGATGTTGTCGTCGGCACACCCGGTCGCCTCCTCGACCTCTATGGACGCAAGGTCCTTCGGCTGCATAAGGTCCGCACGGTCGTCCTCGACGAGGCCGATGAGATGCTCGATCTCGGGTTCCTGCCCGATGTCGAGAAGATCATCAACGCTGTGCCCGCGCACCGTCAGACGATGCTCTTCTCAGCCACTATGCCCGGCGCGGTCATCACCCTGGCCCGCCGCTACATGAGCCGGCCCACCCATATTCGCGCCCACGACAACGAAGATCTGTCGCTGTTGGGCAAGAACACGGCTCAGTACGTCTATCGTGCCCACTCGATGGACAAGAGCGAACTCGTCGCCCGCATGTTGCAGGCCGAGGGACGTGGACGCACCATCATCTTCACTCGCACCAAACGGACCGCGGACAAACTCGCCGCTGAGCTCGGCGACCGTGGCTTCGCGGTCAAACCGCTGCACGGCGATCTCGGTCAGGCACAGCGTGAGAAGGCCCTGAAGTCGTTCCGCGACGGTCAGGTCGACGTCCTCGTCGCCACCGATGTCGCTGCGCGCGGAATCGACATCGACGATGTCACCCACGTCGTGAACTACCAGTGCCCAGACGACGAGAAGACCTACGTCCACCGCATCGGCCGCACCGGCCGCGCCGGCAACACCGGCATCGCAGTGACCCTTGTCGACTGGGACGACATGCCTCGCTGGCGACTGATCAACAAGGCCCTCGGACTCGACCATGACGAGCCGGCCGAGACCTACTCGACGTCACCGCACTTCTTCGCCGATCTCTCCATTCCGAAAGGGACAAAGGGGCGTCTGCGCCGACAGCAGACCGAAGGCGCCGAGGACCACTCTGGACCGAAGAAGCCCGAACAGCGCCGAGGCAGCTCCTCTGGCCGCAGCGGACCCTCCACGGGTGACGAAGGAACGAAGAAGCCACGACGCAACCGCGAACGTCGACGTACCCGTGGCGGCAAGCCTGTGGGACGCACTTCGAGTGCCCCCAGCGACAGCCAGCCCTCCGCGGAATAGGCAGCAAGCCCCCAACGGGCGCAACCGAACGAGCGGCTCTGACCACTAAGGTCGGGGCCGTTCGTTCATCTTGCGTTCAATTCGTGCCCAGACAATGGCGGAGCCCATGTCGTCTAGCATGAACGAGAGTGAGTTTTGTTCGGTTCACACCGACCGGACGCGGAGTCCGTCGCAGCAGCACCACGGGATGGAATTCGTCCCCAGATACAGACTCAGGAATTCCCTCTCGCCTCCCGGGGCCACCGACATGACGTCGACGTCATGCGCGTCTTGGCTGGACTGACCGTGATGATCGGCCACTCCGGAGGAGTCCTCATCGGACGCGGTCAGGACGCAGACAGCAATCACGCCTGGCTGTTGGGCCACCTCGCCGAGGCGGTCAATCCGTGGGCGGTCCCGATGTTCTTCATGATCGCCGGCTGGGCAACCCTCGTGGGTGCGCCTCCGAAGTCAGGGGCGAAGGTGTGGGACCGCATCATCCGTCACTTCGTGCCGCTGTTCGCATGGTCGATCATCTTCATCCTCGGCTTCAATCTCTTCGACAGCGACGGTGTCGACGTCCGCCACGATCTGGTCCGAACCTTCCTCGAGGCCGGCCGGCCGGCGTTCCATCTCTGGTACCTCTACGCCTATATCCCGCTCATCCTCGTGTTCGGAACCCTCGTGCTGTTCTGGCGCGGACAGCGGCCGTGGAAGCTCGCGGGTCTGGCAGTCGTGCTGGCCTGTTCGAGCGTGTGGGCGCCGTTCGTGCTCGAGCAGCTCGGTTCCAGCCAGGACGCGTGGAAATGGGGCTTTGCAACCTACCAGGTGGTGTACTTCTGCATGGGTGCATTCTTCATCCACTATGCGAAGGATCTGCGTCCGCCGATGTGGACGCTGATACTCGCCTTCGGAGCCTGCGCAGCCGGAGTCTTCTGGTGGGAATCGGACTTCGCGTATCCGATCGCCAATGCGAATCCGCTCATCGTCGGACTGGCGGTCAGCGTCATCCTCATCATCTCCCGCATCGAACTGGGCGAACGCACGAACCGTTTCTTCACCAAACTGGCATCGGCCTCATTCGGCGCATTTCTCGTTCATGTGTTCTTCCTCGAACTGTTCTTCGAGCACCTCTTCGTCATCGAAGCCTCGCCTCTGCTGCTGGTCGCGCAGTATGTGGGATACCTCGGACTGACCGCGGTCCTGTCCTACGCGCTCAGCCTGACATGGGGAAAGCTGCGACTGCGCAGGATCCTCGGTTGAAATCGGTGAGCAGCCGTCGGAACCCAGCGGCTGCGTCTCAGCCCTGGATGAAGTCGACTCCCCCGGGACGGGAGTTCGCACGATCGAGGAGCTTGGCGAACATATAGTCCGTGGTCGTGTGCTCGCCCAGGCGGTTGGGCTTTCCGGTGCCGTGGTAGTCACTCGATCCAGTGATGATGAGGTCGTGGTCGTGGGCGAGCCTGCGCATGACCTCACGTTCGTTCGGCGGGTTGTCACGATGATCGACTTCTAGTCCGTCGAGACCGGCCGCAATGAATTCGGTCATCGCCGTATCGGGTACGACCAGGCCGCGCATTGCGGCACGCGGGTGGGCGAAGACGGAGACTCCCCCAGCGTCGCGAATCAGTGATATGGCCGTGATGGGGTCGATCGTCGGCAGGCTGACATGGTATTTGCCGTGGCTGGACAGGATCGAGGCGAAGGCTTCGGTCCGCGATTCGACGAGTCCTGCAGCCACCAGAGCGTCAGCGATGTGGGGTCGACCGATGGTCGCATCTTCGCCGGAGACGGAGAGGACCGCATCCATGTCGATGGGATAGTCCTCCGCGAGGCGGTCGATGATCAGGTGTGTACGGTCCATACGTGCACGTCGAGTCTCCTCGACGACTGCTGCCAAGTCGGTGTCGTAGGGGTCGTGGAGATAGGACAGCAGGTGCACGCTGATTCCCTCATGCCGACATGAGATCTCCATTCCCCGAACCAGACCAAGACCGTAGACCCTGGCGGCAGCCTCCGCTGGCGCCCACCCTGCGGTCGTGTCATGGTCCGTGACGCCGAGTACGTCGATGCCTTCCATCGCCGCTTCGGATATGAGTTCGGACGGGGTTTGAGTCCCGTCCGAGAATGCAGTGTGCACATGGAGATCATTGACCATGCACCCAGTCTATCCGCAGTCGCGCGGGATACTGGTCCTCGTCCCGGCATGGTCTCCAGGCAGTGCCTAGAATGGAAGCATGACAGCCCAGAATGCAGACAGCACCGAGAAGACCCAGGCCCTTGACGATCGCGTCAACAACCGTTCCCACCGCCCCAATTCGCAGGCTTTCCGCGATTTCGTCGCCGAGGGGTGGGACCGTACACCGCTTGACGCCCAGGCTCTCGCCGCAGCCGGATTCACTCCCGCCCGACGAGCGAAGGTCTCCGCAGCCTTTCCCGGTGAGCGACTGGTCATCCCAGCCGGTGGCCACAAGGTCCGGTCCAACGACACCGACTACCGGTTCCGTGCCCATTCGGCATTCATCCATCTGACCGGTCTTGAAGCCGACTCAGAGCCGGATGCCGTCCTCGTCTTCGAACCCGAGGACGACACCCACAGCGTGACCCTGTACTTCCGTCCCCGCGCAGGTTCGGACACCGTCGAGTTCTTCTCCGATTCCCGGTACGGCGAGTATTGGGTCGGACCCCGCGCCGATCTCGAGGCGATGTCGACGATGACGGGCATCGCCACCGAGAGCTCAGCAACGGTCGACGACGCGATCACGAAAGACCTCGGTGCGATCTCCGTGAGACTCGTCCGCCAGGCCGATGTCCGCATCGACTCGGTCATCGACGTCGCCCGCACTCAGGTGCAGGCCGATCTCGAGACTTCGGTGGCCGGCGATGCCGAACTGGCCCAGCTGCTGTCCGAGCTGCGGCTCCTCAAGGACGAGCACGAGGTCGAGGCCATGCGTGAAGCCGTCGCCATCACCCGCTCGGGCTTCGACAACGTCATTGCCGCTCTGCCGACCGCTCTCGCTCATCGTCGCGGCGAACGCGTCATCGAGACGGCCTTCGAAACGGCTGCACGATCCGATGGCAACGGCATCGGCTATGACACGATTGCGGCCGCCGGCAACCATGCCTGCACCCTGCACTGGATCCGCAATGACGGTGCGGTCCGGGACGGGGACCTTGTCCTCGTCGATGCCGGGGCAGAGGCCGATTCCCTCTACACAGCAGACATCACTCGCACGCTCCCTGTCTCAGGAACCTTCACCGAGGTCCAGGCCAAGATCTACGACGCCGTCCTCGACGCCTCGGACGCTGCCTTCACCGTCGCCGCTGACCACGTCAACCGCGAGGTGAAGTTCCGCGAGATCCACGAAGCGGCGATGGAGGTCATCGCGGTCCGCCTCGAGGAATTCGGCATCTTGCCGGTCTCCGCGGCACAGTCGCTGTCGCCGGAGGGCCAGCATCACCGCCGTTGGATGGTCCACGGAACCAGCCACCACCTCGGACTCGACGTCCACGACTGTGCCCAGGCTCGCGCCGAGATGTATCTCGATGCCGCGGTGGAACCCGGCATGGTCTTCACGATCGAACCGGGCCTGTACTTCAAAACCGATGACCTGCTCCTGCCCGAGGAATTCCGCGGCAACGGTGTGCGCATCGAGGACGACGTCCTCGTCACTGCTGACGGTGTCGAGAACCTGTCCGCAGGCTTCCCGCGCACCCGCGCAGAGGTCGAGGCCTGGGTTCAGGGACGATGACCACAGGCCCGATCCGGGGTCGGGGAATTCTGGAGATCCCGGGAATCGCTGTGGGCCACGCCGGTCGGTTCGCCCCGGATGGGCTGACCGGGGTGACTGCCGTCCTGCCTCCACCGGGTGCCAGGGTGGGCGTCGACGTCCGCGGCGGCGGCCCGGCCACCCATGAGACCGACGTCATCGCTCCCGGCACTCATTCCTACGGCGCCGATGCGATCGTGATCACCGGTGGCTCGGCCCTGGGTCTGCAGTCGGTGAGCGGTGTCGTTCGCACGCTCGCCGAAGCGGGACGCGGATTCCCTGCCCCCGGCCTGACGGATACCGTCGTTCCACTCGTCCCTGCTGCCGCGATCTACGACCTCGGGCGAGGTGATGGGCCCGTGTGTCCGCCCACGGATTCCGACGGGGCGACCGCGGCCCGTGCGGCCCTTCGATCTACCCACGATGGGGCAGGATCCACCGCAGTCAGGGGCAGCCTCGGCGCGGGTCTCGGTGCTCGTTCGGGGATGCAGAGCATGCGCAGCTCTCTGGGATCCGTCTCGATCCGTCTGCCCAGCGGATACCTCGTTGCCGCGCTTGTGGTGGCTAACCCCTTCGGTACGATCGGGACGCCCGGTGGCACACTGTGGGCGCACCCTCTCCTGCACTCCTATGGGTTCGATCTGCCGAGCATCGGGCATCTGCCCGCACCTCCCACATCCACGGTGGATGCCACCTCGGCGAAGAACACAACCATCGCCATCGTGGCCACGAACGCGGCGTTGGATCCTGCCCAAGTCACACGGATGGCCGCTGGTGCCCAGGCCGGAATCGCCCGCGCGATCCGGCCCTCGCACACGCTCTTCGACGGCGATACAGTCTTCGGCATCGCCACCGGTGAAGTTGGACTTCCTGATGACTTCGCCGCCTCGACACTTGACCAGGTGACGATCACGGCAGCTGCCGCGGATGCCCTGAGCCTGGCGGTCATCGATGCTCACGTCGCCGCTGCGTCAGTGGATGACTCATGGGGCCAGCCGCCGACGCTCAGCCATGTCGCCCCCGAATTTGCAGCGGCCTTCTCCGCACTGCCCTGAGCAGAGCACAGCTGCGGCTCGGACAGCCGGAAGCAGGCAGAAACTGGGGCGGGGGGGGGGGGGGGGGGGGGGGGGGGG
>NZ_JBHFIH010000014.1:104088-116812 GCF_057334195.1 Brevibacterium sp. AGC70
CCCCCCCCCCCCCCCAACAGGTGCAGATCTGCTTCAGAAGTCTCGCCCTGTTTCAGCAGTCTCGCTCAGGGGAACCGATCAGTTCGAGTCCGCCTGGCGTGCCTCGTCCGAGTCGAGTCCCTTACGGTCGTCTTCGTCGACCTTCTTCTCCTGCTGAGTGCTGAAGCCGTCCTTCGCCAGCTGCTTCTTCGAGGTCTGCGCCGCAGCGGCTTCGTCCTCGACAACGGTGAAGCGGATGGTCTCCGTGTACTCACGACCGTAGCGGTCCGTGCCGGTCACTTCGGCCTTGTGGGTGCCGAGGTCGAGATGAGTCGGCAGCTCGGCTCGCCACAGGTGCGAGCTTGACTGTCCGACGCTGCCCGATGTCCGCAGGTTCTGCGAGGCCGTGTAGGGATCGGTGTACTCCCAGCCCTTCGCCAGCGACTCGCCCTTACCAGGCTGAGTGTGCTCGGCGACGGTATTCGACTTGCCGTCGAAGCTGACCTCGACCCGAGCATCTGATGTGCCGGCGAGGAAGCTCGATGTCAGCCAGGAGTCGCCCTGTTTGAGGTCCTCGCGGGTCACGACGCGCTCGGAGATCGCCTCTGGCTCTTCACCTGCCTTGTCTGCGTCCTGCCAGTCCTGTGCTTTCTGTGCCCAATCGCGCCATTCTGGTGAGTTCACGCCCAGCAGCAGCTGGTGGTCATCGGACTCGTTGCGGACGGTGTAGCGTTCGCTGCGGTCGGAGCCGTCGAATTCGAGGGTTTGTACGCCCGGTTCGGATGCATCACCGGTGAAGGAGTAGGGCAGCCCGTCTGCGTTGAGTCCACCCGAGTACCAGTCACCGGAGACGGCACCGGCGACGATCTGGGTGTTGGGAAGGGTGTCGATGCCCTCGTCGGCCCATTCCTTGCGCTGTTCACCGGCCACGAGGTTCTCCTGCGTGTGCGTGTGACCGCCGACGGTCACCGCATTCGGGTAGTCGGAGATGACGTCATAGAATTCTTTGGCGTCCTCGGCGACAACCTGTTTGTGAGTGACGATCGGCACGTGGGTCGCGATGACGACGTGGGCGTTGCTCGGCACGTTCTTGAGATCGTTTTCGAGCCATTCGAGCTGCTCTGCTCCGATCTTCTCCTTGTACTTCTTCGTCGACTGGTTGCCCGAGTATTCGATGCTGTCGAGGACGACGAAGTGCGTCTTGCCGACGTCGTAGGAGAAGTGGCCGGGTCCGAACTGGTCACGGAAGGTATCGAGTGCGTGGGCGTCGTCCGGGGAGTCGTAGTCCTGGTCATGGTTGCCGGGAGCAGCACGAACCGGACCATTCATCTCAGAGTAGATGTCGCGGAGCTCGTCGTTGAGGCTGAGGTCATCGCCCACATTGTCTCCGAGCAGGAGGACTCCGCAGCCCTTGTAGTCGTCACGATCGGCAAGGTCGCCGACGGCACCGTCACGGGCGTAGCCCATTTCGGTCTTGTCATAGGCCTGGGTGTCGGAGGCGATTGCGCAGTTCTGTTTCGCCGAGGCGGTTGCCGATGACTCGATCATCGGGAAGTTCACGGCCTTCGGGGTGTCCCCTGTCGGTTTGATTCCACCGAACTTGAGCTGTGGCGACCCCTTCGGCAGGTGGTTGTAGCTGAACTGCGCGAAATTGTCCGAGTCGACCGGGACCTGCCAGCCGGACGGCTGGGTGATGGAGACCGTCATATTGTCACGAACGGGCAGCTCGTAGGAACCCTTGCCGTCAGTCTGCACGACGTCGATGCCGTTGGTCACGGCGACGTCGGCGATGCCCGTTTCGTCTCCGTCGAGCTTCGAGTTCTCGTTGACGTCATCGAAGACCTGACCCCGCAGAGTCTCAGGGTCATCGGCCTTGCCGCGGTCCACCTGCACGTGGCCTTCGTAGAGTTCGGCAGGGGAATCGGCGGCCGCTGCAGAGCTTGCGCCCACCAGCGGCGCCATCAGGGCGAGAGCGGCGCAGGCGCTTACTCCTGTCACCACACGCGGACGAATTCGTCTTTCAGACATAATGGTCTCCTTGTATTCGGTAGTGGGAAGTTCTGCCGAGAAAAGACCCTAGGGAGGCTGTGAGACTCCTGTGTGGCCGCGGCACGGCCCGTTAATGAACAACAAGTGATGTCGGAATGGCGGAGCTCGACGATCTCGATCTGCGCCGCCTCGCTCACACCAGGTCCATGACCCCGTAGGCTTGAGATCATGAGTGGTCCACCGAAAAGAGTCTTCGTCGCGCGCCTCATCGCCGTCCCTGTCTTCGACCCTCTCGGGGACCAGGTCGGGCGCGTGAGAGACGCCGTCATCGTCTACCGCGCCACCATGCGGCAGTTTCCTCGGGTCATCGGCCTCGTCGTCGAAGTTCCCGGTCGCAGACGCGTTTTCGTGCCGATGGGCAGGGTGACCTCAATCGACTCCGGTCAGGTCATCACCACCGGACTGGTGAACATGCGCCGCTTCGAACAGCGCCGCTCGGAGACGCTGGTGATCAACGACCTCCTCGACCGTCGTCTGCGCCTGCGCGAGGACGACTCCCCCATCCAAATCGAAGACGTCGGCATCGAACAGCAGGTCAACAAGGACTGGGAGGTGACTCGCCTCTTTGTGCGAAGAGTCCAGGAACGCAGTGCGTTCTCGGCCTTCCGACGGCGCGGTGAGACGATGCAGATCTCCTGGTCGGACACCGAACATCCTGCCGACTCCGACGTCGACCAGGAGGCCACGCAGCTCATTGCGGCCTACCAGGATACGAAGCCCGCCGACCTCGCCGACGTTCTGTTCGAGATGAAGCCCGAACGTCGACTCCAGGTCGCCCGCGCCCTCGACGACGTGCGCTTGGCTGATGTCATCGAGGAGTTGCCCGATGAGACGCAGGTCGAGCTCCTCTCCGCCCTCGACACCGAACGTGCGGTGACCGTCCTCGAGGAGATGGAGCCCGATGACGCGGCCGACCTCCTCGGCGAGCTCAGCGATGAGCAGGCCGAACGGTTCCTCGCCCTGATGGAGCCCGACGACGCCGAAGACGTACGCACCCTGCTGTCCTACGACGACGACACCGCCGGTGGGCTGATGACCACGGAACCGGTCATCCTGACCCCGGAGACCACCGTCGCCGAGGCGCTGGCCCATGTCCGACGGGAGGATCTTCCCGCGGCACTGGCAGCAGCGGTCTTCGTCTGCCGACAGCCCATCGAGACTCCGACGGGCAAGTATCTGGGCATCGTCCATATTCAGGAGATGCTGCGACATCCTCCGCACGAGGCGGTCGGCATCATGCTCGACACGGAGGTCGAGGCGCTGCCTCCGGACTCGCCGCTGGGCGAGGTCACCAAGCTGCTGGCGGCGTACAATCTGGTGTCGGTGCCGATCACCGACGAGAACGACCACCTCATCGGTGTTGTCACCGTCGACGATGTCCTCGACGAGTTGCTGCCCGACGACTGGCGGGTCACCGGTCGTGATGATCTCAGGAGGGGATAGCCGTGGCTGCTGACGATTTCGACGTTCCCCGTTCAAGCAAACGCAGACTCCCCAACATCGCGATGTCACCGGAGACCTTCGGTCGTGGTGCCGAGGGCTTCGCCCGGTTCATGGGCACTCCCGCGTTCCTCGTCGGTATGACCGTGTTCTGCGCCGTCTGGCTGATTTGGAACACTCTCCTGCCCGAGTCCTGGCAGTTCGATCCGCGGTCGTTGAACTTCACACTCCTGACGTTGATCCTGTCACTGCAGGCCTCCTATGCCGCACCGCTGATCCTGTTGGCAGAGAACCGCAGCACAGACCGTGACCGTGTCGAGTTCGAACATGACAGGCAGCGCGCCGAACGCAACCTCGCCGACACCGAATACCTGGCACGTGAGGTCGCGGCTCTGCGCATCGCCATGCGTGAGGTGGCCACGCGCGACTTCATCCGTTCCGAGCTCAAGGACCTACTCAAGGAACTGGAAGAGGACGCAAAGGCACCTGAGGACAATCCGATCAGAAGTGACCGCCCCGATGACGAACAGGTAGGCTGAAGGCCCCGAGAACACTGATCGGGAAGAGAAAGGACGTGAGCACATGAGTGGGCCATCCGAGGACAACGTTCGGGAAGCTCTGACGGGCGTCATCGACCCGGAGATCCGCCGCAGCATCGTAGAACTCGACATGGTCGAGTCCATCAGCATCGACGGCGGCAAGGTCACCGTCACCGTTCTTCTCACGATCTCCGGCTGTCCTCTCAAGGACACGATCACCAAGGACACCACGGCGGCGGTGTCGAAGGTCGAGGGCGTCACCGAGGTGTCGGTAGTCCTCGGCACCATGACTCCCGAGCAGCGCACCGCGATGCGCGAGAAGCTCCAGGGCGCCGGCACGAGCCGCGAAGTCCCATTCAACAAACCCGACTCCCTGACGAAGGTCTATGCCATCGCCTCAGGCAAGGGCGGCGTCGGCAAGTCGTCGATCACTGCGAACCTCGCCGTGTCCCTGGCCCAGAGCGGACTGCGGGTGGGTGTCGTCGATGCCGACATCTACGGATTCTCGATCCCGGCCATGCTCGGACTCTCCGGCAAGCCGACCCGGGTCGATGACATGATCATTCCGCAGGTCGCCCACGATGTGAAGGTCATGAGCATCGGCATGTTCGTGCCGGCCAACCAGGCCGTCGTCTGGCGCGGACCGATGCTCCACCGCGCCCTCCAGCAGTTCCTCACCGATGTCTTCTGGGGCGACCTCGACGTGCTCCTTCTCGACTTGCCTCCGGGCACCGGCGACATTGCGATCTCTGTGGCTCAGCTGCTTCCGGGATCCGAGCTCCTCGTCGTCACCACCCCTCAGCAGGCTGCCGCGCAGGTCGCCGAACGCGCAGGTTCTATCGCGACTCAGACCGACCAGCGGTTGGCTGGTGTGATTGAGAACATGTCTTGGATGGAGATGCCCGATGGCACTCGACTGGATGTCTTCGGCTCCGGAGGCGGCGCCCAGGTGGCCGCGAATCTGTCCGAGACGATCGGTTCTCAGGTCGAGCTGCTGGCTCAGGTGCCGCTGGATACTCAGGTCCGCGAAGGTTCGGACTCGGGGACGCCAGTAGTTCTGGGACAACCGGACTCCCCTGCCGCGCGGGAATTCGCGTCTCTGGCTTCGTCGCTGGCTCATCGCTCGCGCGGTCTGTCCGGACGATCTCTGGGCCTCAGCCCGGTCTGATCCGTCTGCTCGTTCTGACTCAGGTTGTCCTGATCCAGGTTGTCCTGATTAAGGTCGTTCTGACTCAGGTCGCTTCGGTATCGAAGGGCGCGCTGACTGAGCGATCACGCAGGACGGTCTGAGCCTGGAAGCGTTCGATCGGCGACAGGGTCTTCGGGCGGGACTCGGCAGCGGAATCTGCGACGTCTGTGGAGCCTTCAGAATCGATCGCCTGAGCGGATTTGTCGCTGCCCGCCGTCGACTGCTCCCGAAGCTTCGACTCCCGGATGGCTGAGTCTTCTTCGACGAGAGCCTCTCGTACGATCCGGCGTGGATCGTACTGGCGTGGATCCAATTTCTGCCAATCGACGTCATTGAAATCGTCCCCGAAGTCGCGACGCACACTGTCTTTCGCGCCCTCGGCCATGCGACGCATCTGGCGTACCAGGTCGCGCAGCTTCTGCGCGTATTCGGGCAGGCGTTTGGGCCCGATGACGACAAGAGCGACTACCACCAGGATCAACATCTCGGTGCCGTTGATACCCAACATGGGAACAAGTCTACCGTGCACCGCAGTAGGCTCGACTCACGGTCAGCACAGAATCGGACACATGCCACAGGAGGGAGCTGCGCGAATGGACGAGGTGGTTGTGGAACGAGTTCTGCGTATCGTCGAACTCGTGCCGGAGGGCAGCGTCGTCAATTACGGGACCATCGGACTGGTCGCCTCCTGCTCACCGCGCTACGTCGGGCGGGTGATGAAGGAATTCGGCTCGAATGTCACCTGGTGGAGGGTCGTCAACGCCGCTGGAGTGCTGCCTGAGGCTCTGCTTCCCGCGGCTCGCGAACACTGGGATGAGGAGGGCACCCCGCACACACATGAGAAGGTCAGCAGATCGGCCTTCGTCGACGTCGAAGATCTCGAGGAGCTGTGGCGGACCCACGGAATCGATCCCGGGAGCGGTTAGACTTGGAACCAAATATCAGCCGAAAGGGAGGGCCGATTGTCACGCGAGAACGCAGGTGATCTCACCTTCTCCGAACAGTACAACGGGCCCGATCCGCTCCTGGACGCCGCGCGGGCGCTCTCACACGAGAACGGCCTGTCCCCGGTGTCGCAGACGACGGCGTCGACGCTGACTCTTCTGGCCCGTCTGCTCACACCTGTCGCCGCGGTCGAAGTCGGCACTGGTGCCGGCACTTCGACATTGGCGCTGCTGCGGGGAATGCCCAATGCAGGGATCCTGACCTCTATTGACACGAACTCCACAGCTCAGAGTGCCGCCCGCGATCTCATCGACATGGCAGGCATCCGACACAGCCGTCTGCGCCTGATGAGCGGGCGTGCCGAAGACGTCCTCCAACGTCTGGCACCGAGCGCCTATGACATGGTCTTCATCGACTCGGAACCAACCAACCTCGAACGCATGATCGAACCTGCGCTGCGTCTGCTCGACGCTCACGGGCTTCTCGTCATCCACCAGACGCTGCTCAAGGGCGGCGTGGCCGATCCCGTCGACCGTTCGCCGCGGACCCAGGCGGCGCGGGGGCTGCTCAACCGGCTGGCCGAACAGGAAAGCCTCGAACGCGTCCTGCTGCCCATCGGCCAGGGCCTGCTGATGGTGCAGAAGACCCGGCGGTGAATGCGGAAACAGCAGAGACTCTGCGAAGTCTCTGCTGTTCGGTTCGCTGAGCTGATTGCTCAGCTGGGAAAATGTGCTGTGCTGCTCACTGGCCCAAGGTCTCGGCCAGGGTGTCGTGCAGATCTGTGGCTTCGTCTCTGCTGAGTTCGATCACCAGACGGCCTCCGCCCTCGACTGGGAGCCGCATCACCATGCCTCGACCTTCTTTGGTCACTTCCAGAGGTCCGTCGCCGGTGCGGGGTTTCTGGGCTGCCATGTGGGCTCTTCCTTCCGTTGATTATGCAAAGACGGTTCACTCTCGATGGACCGAATGTTGTACACACGATTATTCCACGATCCGGTCAAGGACGGGTAACCCGATCGAATTATGACATCTGAGCTTGTCTGTCAGGGCGGCAGATCCGCCGGTGGAGTGAAGTGCCACAGATAGGCGACCCACACGATCTGAAGCAGGACGAACGCGCACAGCACCGCCGCCCGGTACCCCCGAGAGCGGACCAGCGACAGGGTCAGTGCCATCGGGAACAGCGGCAACAGCAGTCGCAGGGTCGAGGTCTGCGGAGTGAAGAAGATGAGCAGGTAGACACCATAGGCCAGACAGAAGTACTGCAGGGTCCGGCCCATCCTGGCCCCTGCCGGGGAGAAGATCAGGGCCAACATTCCTGCGATGACGACGAAGAGGAGCACCGGGCCCAGCGGACCGATGAGACTGTTGGCCTGAGCCAACCACTGCACAAGGTAGGTCGACTCCCCCGTGTGCCATGCCGCCTCGGTGTCCGTGTACGCCGTCAACGATCCCGTCGTCAACCACGCGTGGGCGGGGTGGACCAGCGCCGCGACGCAGGAGAGCACACCCAAGGACCAGGATCGGACCACCTCGGCGAAGGGATACGCATCCTGCTTGCGGTGAGCGAATCGATCGATGAGGTGCAGCAGCATGAAGAAGGAGAAAGCGACGCCGATGGGGCGAGACAGATCCATCAGGAACACGACGGGTATCGCGCTCAGGTAGCGGCGTTCGACGACGAGGAAGAGCGCGGTGGCCTGCAGGAGGAGCGTCACAGACTCCGCATACCCGGTGGAGAAGATGGCGGCCGGGGGAAAGAACATCACAAGGGCCAGACCCGTCAGGGCCTGTCCCGGGTCCGTGTATCTGCGAAACAGCGCAAGGATGACGATAGCGGCGAGTCCGGCTGCGATTGTCGAGACGATCGGAGAGATCACCTCGTAGCTCAGGCCGGTCACGCTCGAGAGGTTGCCGACCACGGCCGGATGCAGCGGGTAGAACGCCCATTGGTTCTCCGTCACCGCTCCCGACTCATCAGTGGGCAGGATGCTCGGGTAGCCCTCCTTCGCGACTCGGCCGTACCAGCCGCCGTCCCAGAAGTTGAGGAAGTCGTTGAGGGTGGTGGTGACAGGACTTGAGGACCAGTTCGCCGGGTCCTGGCGCTTGAGGACGGCGGCGAAGATCGAGATGCTCACGACTCGTGAGACGAAGTAGACGGCGATGGCCTGCACCCACACGGGCAGGGTGAGGAACAGGGTGCCGAATCGTGACAAGCGGGAGGAGTTGAAGACTTCAGGGGCGAGGGTGATTCCGGGGAGGTCGTGGGCTCTGCTCATTGCTGCCCGCGTGCGGCTTCCAACTCGTGGATGCGAGTGCGCAGCACTCTCATCGCTTCATCGACGTCCTCCATGCGGTAGCCCCGCAGGGCGGGCCGGAATGAGAGTCTGTCGAGATCCTCAGGTGTGAAGTCGTGGGGCAGAGGCTCCCACGCCGCTTCGGTCTCCTCAGCGGATTCGGCGGAGAAGACGTTGAATGTTGCCGCCAGCACGATCACGAGTACGAATATCGCTGCGGCCACTCCGATCACAATCCACAATGGCATACGGTCATTTTCTCACAGTGGGCTCGCCGGCTCAGCGCAGGCCGCGCACGGTGTGTTTGGGTACCGCATCTCCGGTGATCGCCAGGGTCACAGCGAGGGCGTCTGCAGTGGCGCGGACGTCGTGGGTGCGGATCATCGCAGCACCCTTGGCTACGGCCAGTGCGGTGGCCGCGATCGTTCCGTGGAGTCGCTGCGACGGTTCCACGTCGCCGATGGCCTCGCCGACGAAGTCCTTGCGAGAGATTGCCAGCAGCACTCGGAATCGGGTCTCGGTGAACGTCTGAAGTTCACGAAGCAGCCGCAGTGACTGATAGGTGTTCTTCCCGAAGTCAGGTGTCGGATCGATGATGATCTTCTCGGCCGTGACACCAGCGTCCAGTGCCGCCTCGGCCAGCCCGATCACTCCGGCCAGAGTCCGGCCGACGACTTCGCCTGCGGTCAGACCGTATCGATTGCGGTGGGCATCGGTGCGCGGAGACAGACCGCCCGTATGCGAGCAGACGATGCCCACATCGTTCTTCGCTGCGACGGATGCCAGCTCGGGATCGACACCGGCCCAGGTGTCATTGAGCAGTCCGGCGCCGGCCGCGCAGGCCGCTTCGGCGACCTCGTGACGCCAGGTGTCGACGCTGATGAGCATGGTGGGGTGACTGTGCGCGACGGCCTCGATGACGGGGCAGACACGGTCGATCTCCTCGGCCACGGAGATCTCCCGGCCCCGGCCGGCCCGCACTCCTCCGATGTCGACGATGTGCGCACCTTCCTGCGCAGCTGCGGCGACCGCGTCGATGGCCTCTTCGGCTGTGGACGCGGATTCGTAGAACGAGTCCGTGGTCCTGTTGATCACGGCCATGATGGCAGGATTGCCCGGCCGTGCCTGTGACAGGTGGAAACCGCCGAGGTGGGGGCTTGGCTGCGCTGCATCCCTCACTGTCGGTCTCCGTCTTCGGCGATGGCGGTGCCGATGATGTCGACGACTTCATCGATGTCATCGGTGAGGGTGAACAGGTTCATGTCTCGGTCGCTGATGGTGCCTTCGGCCAAAAGGGTCGTGGTCATCCAGTCGACAAGTCCCTGCCAGTAGGCGGTGCCGAAGAGCACGATCGGAAACGAGGTGACCTTTCCGGTCTGCACCATGGTGAAGGCTTCGAAGAGTTCGTCGAGAGTGCCGAAGCCACCGGGCATGACGACGAAGCCTCGCGAGTATTTGAGGAACATCGTCTTTCGGACGAAGAAGTAGCGGAAGTTCACGCCGAGTTCGACGTGGTCGTTGAGTCCGGATTCGAAGGGCAGCTCGATGCCGAGGCCGATCGAGACTCCCCCGGCCTCCCGGGCACCCAGGTTCCCGGCTTCCATGACCCCTGGCCCGCCGCCGGTGATGATTGCGTTGCCACGGGCGGCGATTCTCCGGGCTATCTCACGGGCATCCTGATAGGCCTGCGTGTCCGCGCTCAGTCGGGCCGAGCCGAAGATCGACACGGCCGGTCCGATCTCTGCCAGGGAGCCGAACCCCTCGACGAACTCGGATTGAATCCGAAGCACTCGCCAGGGGTCCTGGTGGACCCAGTCGGAGGTGTCGCGGGATTCGAGAAGGCTCTGGTCCGCTGTGGTCGTGGGCACCTGAGAGCCGCGCAGGCGCAGGGACCCTTTGCTGTAGAACGCCGCGTCAATGGGTGCGGGGTCATCGGTCGGGGATTCGACCACGGCCGGATCGTTGGTGGCTGGTTCGTTGGTGGCTGGCCCGCCGGCAGCCGGATCGTGCACGCCCATTGGGGCTCAGCGCCCTTCGAGGTATTCGCGCAGCGTCCGGGTGGCCTCTTCGACCTCCGTGACGGCGACATGCTCATCGGACTTGTGGGCGTACAGGGGGTTGCCTGGCCCGAAGTTCACTGCAGGCACTCCCAGCGCGCTGAACCGCGAGACATCGGTCCATCCCAGCTTCGGTGCGGGTGAGAGCCCAAGAGTGTCGATGAAGTCCTGAGCGATCTCGCGATCGAGACCGGGCCTGGCACCCTCTGCCGCATCCGTGACGATGACGTCGAAGCCGGTGAAGAACTCGCGCAGGAACCCCTCTGCCTCGGCCGCGGACTTGCTTGGGGCGAAACGGTAGTTCACGGCGACTGTGCAGGCATCGGGCACGACGTTGCCCGCGACTCCCCCGGAGATCGAGACAGCGGACAGGGATTCACGGTAGTCGAGTCCGTCGACGTTCACGGTCCCGGTTTGGTGCTCGGCCAAGCGTCTCAGTACTTCTGCGGCGGCATGGATTGCGTTGACTCCCATGAAGGCACGTGCGGAATGGGCGCGGATCCCGGTCGTGGACACGTTGACCCTGATGGTGCCGTTGCAGCCGCCCTCGACGGAAGCGTTCGAGGGTTCTCCGAGAATCGCGAAATCACCGCCTAACCAGTCGGGGTGGTTGCGTGAGACTCGTCCGAGTCCGTTGAGGGAGGCGTCGACCTCTTCGTGGTCGTAGAAGACCCAGCTGACGTCACGGTTCGGTTCGCGCAGGGCCGCGGCAGTGACCAGCGCCATCGCGACACCTGCCTTCATATCGCAGGCACCTCTGCCCCAGATGACCTCGTCGGCGGTGTAGTCGGCACCGTCCAGGTGCGTGCGCCGAGCCGGAAGGTTGTTCTCCACCGGCACCGTGTCCAGGTGCCCGGCGACGACGATGCGTTCGGAATGCCCCAGCTGGGTGCGAGCGACGATGGTGTCTCCGTCGCGCAGGATCTCCAGGTCCGGTCCGGGCCCCGCACCGATGCGGTTGAGCACCTCGGCGACAGCATCGGTGATCGTTGTCTCATTGCCGGAGACCGATTCGATGGCACACAGGCGACCTGTGAGCTCGGCAGGGTTGTTGAGTGCTTCGAACAGGTAATCGGCCAGGTCACCGGTGGGGGTGAAAACGGATTCGGTCTCAGCAGATGGATCGACAGTCATACCGCTTAGCCTAGTACTGCCGCTAGCGACTAGTCTTGGTGGCATGACAGAACGCATAGTTTCCGCGCGTGGCTTGGCCACCCTGCACAACGACTCAGTCCTCACCGCCTGGTACCCCGCCCTGAGCACGGGAGAAACTCCAGACGCCGCCGAGGAGGCCGCCGTCTCCCGTACGAACACCGACGGGCTCGATGCCCTCGTGGGCACCGATGAAGCCCGCGGCACTCGAACTGAGGTCGTGACCACGACGATCGACCTAGACGCCGGTCCCGCCTCAGCCGCCGACGCCTACCTGCGCCTGCATGCGCTGTCTCACCGTGTGGTGGCTCCCAATGATGTCAACCTCGACGGGATCTTCGGTCACCTCGCGAACATCGTGTGGACATCCGCCGGCGCCTGCTCTCCGGAGGACTTCGAAGCCACCCGCGCCAAGCTGCTGGCCAACGGTCCCGTCGCCGTCTTCGGTCTGGACAAATTCCCGCGTATGACCGACTTCGTCATACCCTCCGGTGTCCGCATCGCCGATGCCGATCGCGTCCGCCTCGGCGCACATCTGGCCCCGGGCACGACCGTCATGCACGAGGGCTTCGTGAACTTCAATGCCGGCACGCTGGGCTCGGCGATGGTCGAAGGACGTATCTCCCAGGGCGTCGTCGTCGGCGACGGTTCCGACATCGGCGGCGGTGCCTCCATTATGGGCACCCTCTCGGGCGGCGGCACTCACCGCATCTCGATCGGCAACGGCAGCCTGCTGGGTGCGAACTCCGGTGTGGGCATCTCCATCGGAGACGACTGCATCGTCGAAGCCGGGCTCTACATCACCGCCGGCACACGCGTCACCGTTCCAGGTGACGATGAGACGGTCGTGAAGGCCTCCGAACTCAGCGGTCAGAACAACATCCTCTTCCGCCGCAACTCCGTCACCGGCGCCGTCGAGGCGATTTCCCGCTCGTCCAAGGGCATTGAGCTCAACCCCGACCTTCACTGAGCTTCAGGCTGCTGACCTCTATGCTGAGGCTCGGTCGGCTGCACTGCAGACGGTTGAGCATCAGTTGGCTGAGTAGGCCATGAACTGACACCGACGAGGGCGCGTCC
>NZ_JBHFIH010000014.1:116896-131258 GCF_057334195.1 Brevibacterium sp. AGC70
CCCCCCCTCGTCGTGTCTCAGCCTCGTCGTGTCTCAGCCTCGTCGTGTCTCAGCCTCGGACAGTCGGTGTGATCGTGCTGGCGCCGGCAGACATGACAATACGCCCTACGCTCAGCTGCTGAACACCGTCTTGCAACGGGTCGAAGCAGTGCTGAGTGTAGGACGTATCTGGCCAGCCGTGCCTATTACCGCCCCCGCTGCCGGTTACGGCGCAAGGGGTCAGTTACGGCACAGGCTGCCGGTTGAGAGTGACGGTGCGATCAGCGCTCGTTCATATCCTTGTAATCGCGCGAGTAGGCACCCGTGTAGATTTGGCGCGGACGGCCGATCTTAGTCTCCGGGTCGTTGATCATCTCGCGCCACTGGGCGATCCAGCCCGGAAGACGACCGACGGCGAAGAGCACCGTGAACATATTCGTCGGGAACCCGAGAGCCTTGTAGATCAGACCGGTGTAGAAGTCCACGTTCGGATAGAGCTTGCGCTCGACGAAGTAGTCATCGGCCAATGCGATCTCTTCGAGCTTCTGTGCCACCTCGAGCAGCGGGTCGCCACCGGAACGAGCCAGGACCTCGTCAGCGGTCTTCTTGATGATCTTCGCCCGCGGGTCGTAGTTCTTGTACACGCGGTGACCGAAGCCCATGAGGCGAACGCCGTCTTCTTTGTTCTTCACTCGCTCCATGAACTTCTCGGGACCATCGTCGGAGGCCGAGATCTCCTCGAGCATCGTCAGGACTGCGGAATTCGCGCCGCCGTGCAGCGGTCCGGCCAGAGCATTGACACCTGCGGAGATCGACTGGAACAGATTCGCCTGCGATGAGCCGACGAGGCGCACCGTTGAGGTCGAGCAGTTCTGCTCGTGGTCGGCGTGGAGGATGAAGAGCTGGTCCATGGCTTTGACGGCCAGTGGGTCAGGCTCGTACTCCTCTGCGGGAACGCCGAAGTTCACGCGTAGGAAGTTCTCGACGAGGCTCAGGGAGTTGTCCGGGTGGATGACCGGCAGACCCATGTTCTTGCGGTGGGCAAGCGCAGCGATCGTCGGCATCTTCGCGAGCAGTCGGAATGTGGAGGTGTCGACCTGACCCTCGTCAAAGACATCGAGGTCATCTTGGTAGAAAGTCGACAAAGCCGCGACCGCAGCTGCCACCATGGGCATCGGATGCGCATCGTAGGGGAAGGCGCGGAAGAAGCGACGCAGGTCTTCGTGGACGATGGTGTGACCGCGAAGCCGACCATCGAATGCGTCGTACTGCTCCTGAGTCGGGAGTTCTCCGTGAATGAGGAGGTAGCTGACTTCGACGAAGTTGGAATGCTCGGCAAGCTGCTCGATGGGATAGCCGCGATACTGCAGGACGCCCGCGTCACCATCGATGTAGGTGATGGACGAGGAGCTTGATGCCGTATTGGCGAACCCTGGGTCGTAGGTGACCGCGCCGGTGTCTTTCAGCAGAGAGCCGATGCGATATCCGTTGTTGCCCGCCGAGGATGCCACCTCGGGCAGTGTCAGTTCTGTGTCCCCGACCTGCAGACTCGCATCCGTTGGCATATGTTCTCCTCTGCTTGGACCCACCTCAAGAACTTCCTGAGGTGTCTTGCACAATTCCATCAAAGACTACCGATAACTGTCAGAATCAAAAAATCACAGCCACCTGCTGGTACCGGCCAGTAACC
Source organism: Brevibacterium sp. AGC70 (assembly GCF_057334195.1). Lineage (NCBI taxonomy): Bacteria > Bacillati > Actinomycetota > Actinomycetes > Micrococcales > Brevibacteriaceae > Brevibacterium > Brevibacterium sp. AGC70. The sequence goes on from NZ_JBHFIH010000014.1 coordinate 118,566, forward strand.
TACTTGAACTGGCCTTACAGAGGGTTCTCGGGCTCAAATTCGGGTACTGAAGTGACCAGCTTTCTGGCCGCCGAACGGCTCAGCCAGCCGCCATGTGCAACCGCTGAGCGGCGGCGCGAATACGCTCATCGCTTGCCGTCAGGGCGATGCGCACATGATCAGTGGCTGCCTCACCATAGAATTCGCCAGGACCGGCGATGATGCCGATTTCTGCCAATTTCGACAGCGAGTCCCAACAGTTGACATCAGCGCTCGACCACAGATAAAGACCCGCACTGGAGTGATCGATGCGGAATCCGTAGGCTTCGAGTCCGCTGCGCAGAAGTTCCCGACGAGTCCGATACCGTTCCTTCTGCTCGATGACGTGAGCAGTGTCTCGCAGTCCGGCGATCATCGCGGCCTGGACGGGGAAAGGCACGATCATGCCTGCGTGTTTGCGCGACCTGGTGAGATCACCGATGAGCTGACTGTCTCCGGTCACGAAGGCCGCACGGTACCCGGCCAGGTTCGACTGCTTCGACATCGAATACACGCTGAGGACACCGCTGTGATCGTCACCGGCGGCATTGAGAATGCTCGGAGCGGGAGACTCGGATTCCCAATTGAGGAGTCCGTAGCATTCGTCTGAGGCAAGAACGACTCCGGCGCTGCGGGCACGGCGGACGACCTCGGCGAGGGTATCGGTGTCGAGCACCTCCCCGGTGGGATTGCCCGGGGTGTTGATCCAGAGCAGACCGATCCCGTCGAGGGAGGCTCCGGCGGCGACGTCTGCCGCGTCGAGGCGGCGGCAGTCGACGCCGGCGATCGTGGCACCCATCTCGTAGGTCGGGTAGGCCGCCGAAGGACAGGCCACGTCCAAGCCGGCCTGGCGCAGCCCCAGCAGGGTGGGCAGCCACGCGACCATTTCCTTCGAACCGATCGTGGGCAGCACCTCGGCGGCGGGGTCGAGCGAGACCCCATGCCAGTTCTGGTACCACCAGGCGATGGCTTCGCGCAGTTCATCCGCACCTGCCGTCGTCGGGTAGCCGTGGGCATCACCAGCGTCGGACAACGCGGACTGGATCACCTGTGGTGTGGGATCGACCGGGGTGCCGATGGACAGATCACATGCCCCGTCGGGATGTTCTGCGGCCCGATTGCGAAATTCGGTGAGCCGGTCCCAGGGGTAGTCAGGCAGGTTGAGGCCGAAGCGAGAAGACATGGCTCAGTCGTGCTGCTGCAGGGGCAGGGCGGAGATGATCGGGTGGTCCAGGCCGGTGTTGCCCAGCTTCGCGGCGCCACCTGGCGAACCGAGTTCGTCGAAGAATTCGACGTTGACTTTGTAGTACTCAGACCATTCTTCGGGAGTGTCGTCTTCGTAGAAGATCGCCTCCACCGGGCAGACCGGCTCGCAGGCACCGCAATCGACGCATTCGTCGGGGTGGATGTAGAGGCTGCGCTCACCTTCATAGATGCAGTCGACCGGACATTCGTCGACGCAGGCCTTGTCTTTCAGATCGACACAAGGCTGGGCAATGATGTACGTCACGAGTACGACTCCTATTAAGACTCAACGAGATTGCACGTATACAGCCTAAGACTACGCCTTCTGACCGCGCAGGGTCCCATCGGGTCGACGTGATCCTGCTTTCACATTCGTGTCCTCCGTCACGCCTGCAACGTCTGCGGCAGAGGCTGGATTAGGCTGGAGGCTCCAGTACTTAAAGGCGTTTCGGCGGAAGGCGACAAGTGGACGATCTGCAGCCCGGCAAAAGAGTGGTCGTACGGTATTCGCTCGAGCCCGGTGACACGCACTCGACCTCGGATGCCCTCGGCGTCGTCAACAGCGCAGACGAGACATCGGTGGAGATCGGGACCAAACGCGGGCCGATCCGCATACCTCGGGACCAGATCATGCTTGTCCACGAAGTTCCGCCGGCACCGACGAAATCGGGACGCACCCATGAGATCGTCTCTGCCGTCGACCTGCGCAGGATCTCTGCCGCGGCGTGGCTGCCTCAGGACATCTCCTGGCTGCACATGGAGAATCTGCGCAATGAGAGCGCCGAAACCGATGCCGACATCGGATTGCTGCAGAAGGGTTGGCTGCTGCGCAGCTCCGAATCGGTGACCAGGCGTGCCAACAGCTGCCTTCCCGTCACTGACACCGGATTGGACTGGGAGCAGAGCCTCGACGCTGTCGAAGCCTGGTACTCAGCACGCCAGAAGCCAAGTTGCATCCAGATCTATTCGAGCGAGGATTCCAACTCGCTTGCACCGGCGTGCGAAGGTCTGGCACCGCTTCTCTCGGCCCGGGGCTATTCTCCCTCTGAGCCGGTGTTTCTGCTGGCCGGGTCCACCGCCGAGGCGGCAGCTGGGGCCGCGCATCCCGGTGACGCGGCCGCACCTGGGCTGTCGATCGACGTCAGCGAAGAACCGAGTCCCCTGCATTATGCGGCGTGGGCCAGTGAGCGCGACCCGGGTTCGGACGAGGCCTTCCGTGGGCTCATCGAAGCATCCGATCCCTGTCAGTTCATCACGGCCTATGCCGACCATCCGGATGGCAGCCGGTCCATGGTGGCCGGTGCCCGAATCGTCGAGCGCAGCAAATGGGGTGTGCTGACGAACCTCGTCACCCGTCCGGATCTGCGTCGGCGCGGGGCAGGCCGTTCGGTGGCCCGGGCCGCTGCCGCACTGTTGTCGCAGCGAGGAGTCCGCTCTTACCTCATCGACGTGGAGGCCAGCAATGAGGCCTCATTGAACCTCTTCACATCACTCGGTGCCACAGTCCGACACCGGTCCTGGTACGCCAGCCGCAGCTGACGCAGATCAGTCCTTGCACTCAACCTTGTTCACCGGCCGGTAGACAGTGACGAATGAGTCCTTCGAAGTCTTGCCAGACTCGATGTCCTTCATCGTCCGCGTGATCTTGATCGACCAGCCCTGCTTCGGGGTCTGCGGCGTGCACTCGGGACCCGAATCGGTCACGGAGCCGGGCGAACTGTAGTTGTAACGGTCGGAGGAGTCTGAGCCGACCTTGAGCTTCTTGTCGCCGAATATCTTCGCGTGAACCTCGCCGCCGGACAGATACATGTCGAGAACAATCGGCTGCTTCGATGTGTTCGTGAACTTCATGTCGATGGTCGACCAATCCAGCGTCGCTTCCCGGCCTTCAGGATAGCGGGAGATATAGCGCGAATGAGCCTGGTGTTCGTCGAGTTCCAAGCCGGCGAAGAAGGCCGCGTTGAACAGCGTCGTCGACACCTGCGATACTCCCCCGCCGAAGTCTTCCTTCATCTGGCCATCCGAGATGACTCCAGCAGCCTTGTACCCGTTGGCGGCGGTTCGCTGCCCGATGGTTTCGTTGAGGGAGAACTGATCCCCCGGCTGAACGACTGTGCCGGAGACCTTCTTCGCCGCGACTCTGAGGTTGGTGTCGCGGTTGGGCTCCGAGGAATAGCCGGTCGAGAATTCCGACATCACGTCGGAGACATCGGCCTTCTTCGCGTCCTGCGTGGTGAAATCCGGCTTCACCGAGGCGAGCGTGACCGTGGGCTTGTCGGTCTCGCCCGTGATGGCGTCGGTGACGGCCGTCGTCAGCTCGTCTTTTTTGATGCCGATTCCCGTTTCCGACTCCACTACTTCAGGCTTGCCGTCCCTGATCGTGAAGCTGGCGTCCTTCGCTGGCTTGCCGACGTCCTTGTTAGACGCCAGGACACGCTTCTGCAGGTCCTCTTCGTCGAAGACGGGGGCCAGCTTCGAGCCTTTCGGTTCAAAGGTCAGGGTCTTCGCAATCGTTGTCGGACTGATCGTGAGATCGCCGGCATCGACATCCGAGTCGGCGTCCTTCGCAGGTTCCGCGCGTACAGTCAGATCCTTGCTCACTGCGTCTTCAGCGAAGCCGTCGGCGACGTCCTTCGCCTCGGCGGTGGTGATATCGGGTTCGACCTTGCTTGCTGTGACCGGCAGTGCATTGTCCGTGCGCAGCCACGAATCCTCGATGGCTGTACGCACCTGTTCGGCATCGACGGTCTGACCGTTGGTGCCGTCTTTGATCTCCGGCTTGGCCTTGACGTAGCTGACCTCAGCGTCGACTGGTTCAACTTCGAGGGATTTAGTCACCTTGCCTGTGGCTTCGTCGAAGGACTCGTTGTCGATGCTGATGACAGGTTCGATTTCGTCATCGCCGAAGAGCCGGTCCCAGATGATGGTCGGGTCCAGTGTGAATCCGGTGGCCCGGCTGATGGTCTCCGGGATGTCGAAGCTGACTCCGGCCTTCTCCGGGTCGAGTTCGGCGGTGGGCTTTCCCGCCTTGAGCTCGATCTTCGCCCCGGCCTTGTCACCCAACTCCTCTCGCAGAGTCGCTTCGGCCGAGGTGGTGGACTGGCCTCCGATATCGATGCCTGCGACCATCGTCCCAGGCGACAGGACGCGGCCGGTGAGGAACCCGACCACCAGGTAGATGGCCGCGAGTACGAGGATGATGAAGAGCGCGATCAGCCACGGCTTGCGCTTCGGGGTCTCCGTCGTGCCCTGCGGGCGACCGCCGGGGTTCGGTGAGGAGTGGGACAGGGTCTGAGTCGGCATAGTTCTCCCGATTCTAACGGGCAGCTTCGGGCCGCCGCACCTTGGTGAACGCGAGGACAGCAGCGATGAGCATCGGACCGATCAGCCAGGCTGCTGAGCGCAGCATCCCGGTCACGATGATGTCCGCGCCAGGCAGCCACGTCGGCTGGCCGAGGACATAGGAGAGGATGACGATGACGAATGCGGCGATGAGCATCGGCGAGGAGCTCAGGTACATCGTTTTGAGGTGCCAGAGCCCGCTGGCCACCAGGAGAAGGGACAGGGCAAGCCCCCAGGGCAGGATGACCGGGGTGCCCGCCAAGTCGAACACACTCACGTTGAGGTGCTGCATGGCGCCGAGGAAGCCGATGAGTACGGCCAGCACTACCGCGTGGGCGTACGCGAAGAAGCCCGGCTTCTTCGGCTCCCGGCGTCGACGCCGCAGAGGAAGAGCGCCGCCGGCAGCTCCATCCCCGGCTCCGGCGCCTGAATCCTGCGTCTCGCAGGCGTCGATGTCGAGGTCGGTGAGCACATGGGGTGCGGGACCCGAACGCAGCCGCAGGTCAGAGATGGGGGCTCCTGCGCCGATGGAGTAGTACTCGTGGTCGAGGATCTTCATGCCGATGCCGTTCGACAGGGCGAAGAAGGCCCCGGACACCGTCACCTGGGTGCGATGGGCGGCCAAGGCACGACGCTTGGTGCCGAGGACAGAGGAGATGTCCTGGGCGACGACGATCTCGCTCACAGGCGGTTTGGTCGGGATCGTCTGAGCCGGTGCGAAACCAGTCTCGGCAAATCCCGGCTGGTTCGGGTCGAATGTTTCTCGGGCCGCTTCAGTCGGGACATCGACGAACAGGAGTCGCCCGGCCCTCCATGCAGCTGTATCGACGGCAGCGACGGTGGCCTCGTGGACGCGCACATGGTCGGGGTGACCATAGCCGCCGTTGGAAGCGTAGGTGATGACCGCATGCGGTCGGACTTCGTCGATGACCGCGGCGATGTAGCGGGCAACGGTCGTCAGTTCGGCCGCGCAGAGAGCATTGGCCGGCATGGTCGAGGCGGCGACGGCATGACCATCGCCGCCCCACTCCATGCCGGAGTCTTCGAAGGTGTGGGCGCTGCCGCCCAGGAACAGGTGCTCGCGCACACCCAGGGCAGCCATCGCCTCGGCGATCTCCGATTCCCGCACGCGGGCCAGCCCTGCCCGATTTCCCTCGAGACCCTTGAGGTCGGCGGGGATCACCTCGCCGTCCTCACCTCGTGTGGCGCTCAGGACCGTGACCTGTGCCCCCTCGCCGGACAGTGCGGCGATCGTTCCTCCGGTCGTGATCGTCTCATCGTCGGGATGAGCGTGCACGAAGAGGATGCGGGGTACGACGGTCATGGGGTCCTGAGCGCTCGAGGTCATACTGTGCTGTTCGAACTCACGCGTTCTGTTTACGCATCTTGGCGTAGGTCTTCGCGCGTTCCTTCGGGTCGAGTTCCAGTTTGCGGATGCGCACTGTACCCGGTGTGACCTCGACACATTCGTCTTCACGGGCGAATTCGAGGCTTTCCTCGAGCGTCAGTTTGCGGGGCGGTACGAGGTTTTCGAAGGAGTCCGCCGAGGCTGAACGCATGTTCGTCAGCTTCTTCTCCTTCGTGATGTTGACGTCCATGTCATCGGCGCGAGAGTTCTCGCCGACGATCTGGCCGGTGTAGACCTCCGAGGTGGGCTGGACGAAGAAGCTGCCGCGTTCTTGCAGGTTGATCATCGCGTACGGGGTCACGGAGCCGGGACGGTCAGCGACGAGGGACCCGTTGGTCCGGAACTCGATGTTGCCGGCCCAGGGGCCGTAACCTGCCGAGAAGGAGTTCGCGATGCCGGTACCGCGAGTCTCGGTGAGGAACCGGGTGCGGAATCCGATGAGGCCACGTGCGGGGACGGTGAATTCCATCCGGACCCAGCCGGTGCCGTGGTTGGTCATGGTCGACATGACACCCTTGCGGCTGGCCAGAAGCTGAGTGACGGCACCGAGGTAGTCCTCAGGAACGTCGATCTGGAGCTCTTCGAAGGGCTCGTGGACCTTGCCGTCAACCTTCTTGGTGACGACCTGCGGCTTGCCGACGGTGAGCTCGAAGCCCTCACGACGCATCTGCTCGACGAGGATCGCCAGCGCGAGCTCGCCGCGTCCCTGGACTTCCCAAGCGTCGGGACGCTCGGTGGGAAGGACCTTGAGGGACACGTTGCCGACGAGTTCCTGGTCAAGGCGATCTTTGACCATGCGTGCGGTGACCTTGGTGCCCTTTTCGCGACCCGCCAGCGGCGAGGTGTTGATGCCGATGGTCATCGAGATCGCAGGATCGTCGATGATGATCGCAGGCAGGGGCTTCGGGTTGTTCAAGTCGGTGAGCGTGTCACCGATCATGATGTCTGGAATGCCGGCCACGGCAACGATGTCGCCGGCAGATGCCTCGGTGGCCGGAACCCGGTCGAGGCCCTGAGTCTCCAGGAGTTCGGTGATCTTGACCGAGCTGATGTCATCGCCACGAGCCCAGGCGACCTGCTGGCCCTTGCGCAGGGTGCCGCCGAAGATGCGCAGCAGAGCAAGACGGCCCAGGAACGGCGAAGCGTCGAGGTTGGTGACGTGTGCCTGAAGGATGTCGTCATCGTTGATCTCCGGAGCCGGAATGGTCTCGAGGATCGTCTTGAACAGCGGCTCGAGATCAGGATTGGCCGGAGCCTCTCCATCTGCGGGCTGTTCGAGGGAGGCTGCGCCGACCTTGGCTGCTGCGAAGACTGTGGGCACATCGAGGACCGAGTCGACATCAAGGTCGGGGACTTCATCCGCGAGGTCGGAGGCGAGACCGAGGAGCAGGTCCTGGGCCTCTTCGACGACTCCGTCAATGCGAGCATCGGCACGGTCGGTCTTGTTGATCAGGAGGATGACCGGCAGCTTCGCGGCCAGCGCCTTGCGCAGCACGAAGCGGGTCTGAGGCAGAGGGCCCTCGGATGCGTCAACAAGGAGAACGACACCGTCGACCATGGATAGGCCGCGTTCGACCTCTCCGCCGAAGTCGGCGTGACCCGGCGTGTCGATGACGTTGATGACGATGGGATCGTCACCGGCTGAGGGTCCGTTGTAGAGAACCGAGGTGTTCTTCGCGAGAATGGTGATGCCCTTCTCGCGTTCGAGGTCGCCGGAGTCCATGACGCGTTCAGCAAAATCACCGTGTTCGCTGAACACACCTGTCTGGCGGAGCATGGCGTCGACCAGAGTGGTCTTGCCGTGGTCGACGTGGGCGACGATTGCGACGTTGCGGCGGTTTTCCCGACGCGTGATGGCTTCAGTCATCAAGAACCTTATGAGCTAGAGAGATTGGTCCGGTGCGGACCCAACAGACCATTATACGGCCACACGCTTACCGGAAATGACAGCTGGTGTTCAAAATCGAGCACGAAGAATACGAGCGTGAATGCATTCGGTGGTCACAGCGGCGAGTGAGAACGCACCCGAGGGCGAATCTGACTTCTCCGCTGCGACCACCGAATCACTTCGTCATTCGCTGACCTGTCAAGGGTTCAGGCGTTGGCCGTGGCCTCCAGAACGGCGTCCCTGGCCTCACGACGTTTACGCTGTTCGCGTGGATCCGGGACCGGGACCGCGGACAGCAGCCGCTGAGTGTAGGGATGGACCGGGTTGGCGACGACCTGTGAGCTCTTCCCGATCTCCACGAGGTAACCGTGACGCATCACCGCGATACGTGAGGCGATGCGTTCGATGACGGCCAAGTCGTGGCTGATGAACAGGCAGGCGAATCCGTACTCCTGCTGCAGCCCTTCGAAGAGGTCGAGGACCTTCGCCTGGACCGAGACGTCGAGCGCCGAGGTCGGCTCATCAGCGATGAGCAGCTTCGGCCGCAGCGTCAGTGCTCGGGCGATGCCGATCCTCTGTCGCTGACCGCCCGAGAGTTCGTGCGGGTAGCGGTTGCGCATCGATGTAGGCAGTTCAACCGCGGTGAGCAGCTCTTCGACGCTCTTGCTCAGCGCTGGCCCCTTCATTCCTTCGTGGAGGTACAGAGGTTCGCCGATGGACTCGCCGACGGGCAGGCGTGGGTTGAGCGAGGAACCGGGATCCTGGAACACGATCCCGACTTCCTTGCGCAGAGGCCGCAGCTGCTTATTGCTCAGTCCCTTGATGCTCTTGCCGTTGATGACCATATCGCCTTCGACCGTGGGCAGAAGACCCAGTGCGGCACGACCGATCGTCGTCTTGCCCGAACCGGATTCGCCGACCAGTCCCACGACCTCTCCAGGAGCGACCATCAGGTTGATGTGATGGGCGGCCCGGAATGCCTTCTTCCGTCCGATCGCCGGATACTCGATCGCGGCATCGCGCAGCTGCAGTGCAGAGGGCTGAGAGAAATCGGCCTGAGATCCTGGGTGGTAATAGGTCTCTGTCGAGTCCATCTCGATGTCGTGGTCATGGTCCTGCTTGGGCTGTCCGGCCGCCTCCGCGGCCTCGGCCAGGCCCGAGACTCGGTCTGATCCGCCCTCGGTCACCAGGGGGCTGAGAGTCGCCTTCGGCGGGTGAGCCCCGCTATCGTTGGTGCCCGCCGTGACGTCATCATCGGTGCTGTGGGAGGCTTCCGTCTCGTGCACGACCGCCGAGTCCTCGACGGTGGCGAGGTCGGCCCCGAAAGCCTCTCCCTCAATGGCTGTACCAAGGTGCGGCACGGCTTCGAGGAGCTGTCTCGTGTACGGGTGCTGCGGATTGTAGAATATCTCTTCCGCATTGCCTGATTCGACGACGCGCCCCGCCTTCATCACAATCATCCGGTCGGCCATATCAGCGACCACGCCCATGTCGTGGGTGATGAGGATGATGCCGGCGTCGAGCTTCGACTTCAGCTCACGCATGAGCTTGAGGATCTCCGCTTGGACCGTGACGTCCAGTGCCGTGGTCGGCTCATCGGCGATGAGAAGCTTGGGCTGGCACGCCAGAGCCTGAGCGATCATGATGCGCTGGCGCTGTCCGCCCGAGAGCTGGTGCGGGAACGAGTGGAAACGCTCCTCGGGGTCCGGGATCTCGACGAGGCGCATCAGCTCGAGAGCGCGCTCCTTTGCCTCAGTCGGGCCGACGTCCAGGTGCACACGCAGCGTCTCCACGATCTGGAAACCCGCCGTGTAGACCGGGTTGAGCGCCGTCATGGGCTCCTGGAAGATGACGGAGATCTCGTTTCCTCGGATCTGCTGCATCTTCTCCGGCGGCATGCCGATGAGTTCGGTGCCGCCCATCTTGGCCGAGCCGGTGGCCCGACCGTTGCTGGGCAGCAGGCCGAGCAGTGACATGCTCGACTGCGATTTGCCGGAGCCGGATTCGCCGACGATCGCGAGCACTTCACCAGCGTTGACCGTGTAGTTGAGTTCCTCAGCGGCCATCCACCATTCGTCATTGACCCAGAATTTCACTCCCAGGTCTTTGACGTCGAGGACCGGTGATTTGGCTGTGTTCGTCTGTTCAGTCATCACTTCGCCTCCTCTTTCTGCGTCGTGTTCGCGACCTTCTTCTGGGTCATGCGCTCGGCCTTCTTCATCTTCCTCCAGCTGGGAATGGTCTTCATTCGCGGGTCGAACGCGTCGCGCAGACCGTCGCCGATGAAGTTCACACACAGAGCGATGACGATGATGAACAGACCGGGCCACCAGAACAGCCACGGGCGTGTGGCGAAAGAGGTCTGGTATTCGCTGATCAGCTGGCCCAGTGAGATACCGGGTGGACTGATGCCGAATCCGAGGTAGCTGAGTGCCGCCTCGAGCACGATCGCCTGACTCATCACCAGGGTCGTATTGACGATGATGACACCCATGGCGTTGGGCAGCATGTGCTTGAACATGATGCGGAAGTCGCTGGCTCCGGCCACACGCGCCGAATCGACGAATTCGCGTTCTCGCAGGGACATGAAGTCACCGCGCACGAGTCGTGCCAGACCGGTCCAGAGGATCGCGCCGAGGGCCAGGCCCAGCAGCGGTCCGTTCGCACCGCCGACAAGCTTGCCGAGGATCGAACCGATGACGATGACGGGCAGGATGATGAAGCCGTCCGTGATGCGCATCAGCACAGAATCGATCCAGCCACGGTAATAGCCGGCCAGCGCGCCGACGATCGTGCCGATGACAAGACAGACCAGGCCGATGATGACCATGACGATGATGGAGATCTGCGTCCCCTTCATCACGCGGGCGAAGTTGTCACGACCGATGTCGTCCTGCCCGAAGGGGTGTTGGCCCAACGTGAAGAAGTTCGAGAACGACCAGGTAGGTGCACCTCCCGAATTGAGGATCTGTCCCGAGGAGGTGTGGTTGTAGATCCACCAACCAGGTATCGGACCAAAGCCCACCGATGAGAAGGCGAAGAGGGCGACGAAGGCGAAGACGCCGATGCTGATCATCGCGCCCTTGTGGCGGAGGAACTTCCGGAAGACGATCTTGCCCTGGGACAGACCTTCGGTTTCCTTGGCTTCGATCGCGTTGTCCCCGACGTCGTCGGGCGCGAGAGCATTTTCGTTGTCGTTGTTGGTACTCATGCGTTCACTCGGATTCTGGGGTCGAGGACTGCGTAGAGGAAGTCCGCGACGAGGTTGGCGATGATGGCGAGCAGGCCCGTGATGAGGATGTAGGCCATGATCGGATCGAGTTCGGACTGTCTCATCGAATCGATGAAGAGTTTGCCCATGCCGTTCCAGCCGAAGATCGTCTCAGTGATCACGGCGCCGCCGATCATCGTGATGATGTCAACGGGAATGATAGATGCCAGAGGCAGGAGCGCATTGCGCAGCGCATGACGCATGACGACAGTTCGTTCGTTGAGCCCCTTGGCTCGTGCTGTGCGGATGTAGTCCTGACCCATGACCTCAAGCATCGAACCGCGCGTGTAGCGGGTGTAAGAAGCAAAGGAGATGAGGATCAGAGCGATAGACGGCAGGAGGAGGTGGGTGAACGTGTCCAGGTTCGCTATCCAGAAGTCGCCCTCGAGATTCGGCGTCGATGCGCCGATCGTCGCAATCGGTCGGTTATTGATCGCAGGCTGGTCCGAATACTCGCCCCACCCCTGAAGCACTCGGTCGGCGAAGATGAGGACGGCGACGATGAGGCCGGTGAAGAATGTGGTGCGCACAGTGTCCCAAGGATCGGGTCCGCGGAACGCCAGACCCACGCCGACGGCCACACCGATCGTCACGATCAGGAGTCCGAACATCCACAGCCAGTTCATCTCCTGGTAGTAGAAGAGGTATTGCAGCGGCATGTACAGCAGAGCCCCGATGACAGCCATCGCCAACGTCGCATAGAGCACTCGCTTGTTCTTCAGACCTGTCGACAGGAAGGTCATGACCACAGCAGCACCGAGGCCGATGACGACGACTCCGACGATGCCGATGCTCGGCTGCTGCAGCCAACCGCTGGCAAGGATGTAGTAGATCGTCACGAAGGTGATGACCGTGGCTGCGAGGAAGGTGATGAGCCTGCGTTTTCGGCCACCGCCCAGCGCTCCCATCCAGAACAGTCCCAGCGCAAGGCAGATGAGGATGATCGGCACCCAGCTGCTCAGCGTCGGATCGTTGATGAAGTTGTTGATCTCGATCGCACCGTACTGCTTGAGCAGAACCGCCACCCAGAACACAGGCAGGGAATAGAGGAGGAAGGAGACGAAGGTGATGAAGTAGTCGAAGCCCGAGTACTGGCGGATCGCTGAGATCATTCCGACTGCGATGCCGAGCACGATGGCCACGATCGTCGAGGCTGTGATCAGCTTGACCGTGTTGGCGATGGCGCCTTGAAGCTGAGAGGTGACCTCTTGGCCGGATTTCCAGGCGACGCCGAAGTCACACTGCCCGACCACACAGCCGCCCACGCCGGCCAGCCACTTGAAGTAGCGAACCACGGCGGGCGTATCGAGGTCGAGGAGCCGACGGCGGGACTCGTAGAGTGCCTCGATGTTGGGAGAGGTACTCGAACGCAGGTCCCAGAAGAAGTCGAGGGCGACATTGAGCAGGAGGTAAAGGACGAAGGTCACGACCAGGAGCACGAGTGCAGTCGAGAGGAGTCGTCTGAGGATGAATCTTGTCATTGGGTGTCCGTTTCAATCTTCCGAAAACGCTGCTGTGGGG
>NZ_JBHFIH010000014.1:131286-166642 GCF_057334195.1 Brevibacterium sp. AGC70
GGATCACAGAGTGATCCCCACAGCAGCTGGGGGTGAAGGAGAACCGATCGCGTCAGTCGCGGATCAGTTGGTCTCCCACTCCCAGTAGTTCCAGAACATGGTCGGCGACACAGATGTCGACGAGACATTCTTAACCTTGTCACGGTAGATCGTCAGCTCAGGGAACTGGAAGATCGGTGCGCCGAAGGCATCTTCGCTCAACTGGCTCTCCAGATCAGTGAGCAACTTCTCCTGCTCGTCTTCCTTGGATACGAGCAGCTTATCGAGGATCTTGTCCGTCTTCTTGCTCGAGTAGCCGCCGTAGTTGTTCTGAGCACCGGTGCGGAAGTTCGCATCGTTCTCAGTCACGCCTGTGCCCTCAGACTGCCAGCCGAACAGCGAAACATCATAGGTGCCATCGCCGAGGCGAGTGCCCCAGTTGACGTCTCCGACGTCCTCAATCTTGAAACCGGCTTTCTCCGCCGATTCCTTGATGAGCTGGAACTCCTGCTGACGACGCGAGTTCGTGTTGTCGTACATGATGCGCACCTTGGGCGCATCGGCACCGGCTTCCTTGAGGAGCTTCTTCGCAGCTTCAACGTCGACATCGGTGGCGTCGGCAACACCGTTCTCCTTGGTGACCGCGTCGTACATCGGCGAGCCGGGAACCTGTGAGTATGAGTCACGGGTGACGGCTTCCTCATTGAGCGGCTTGATGATCTTCTCGACGATGTCCTCGCGGGGAACGGTTTTGAGGAACGCCTGGCGAACCTTCTTCGCCTTCTCCTCGTCGCCCCCGTTGGCCTCGGGGTCGAATGGACCCTTGTTGTCAAAGGTGAAGTCCACGTGCTCGTAGGTTGCACCGTCGGCCGCGTCGACTGTGACACCGTCAAGGTCTTCAGCAGCGGAGAGAACGTCGGCTGTGGCCTGCGGCTGGGTCATATCGACTTCGCCGTTTTCGATCGCCTGGATCATAGCCATCGGGTCTCCGTTGTAGCGAACCGTCACGGTGTCGACCTTCGGCTTGACGGGGCCGGAATACTGGTCATCGAGTTCAAGAGTGACGTACTGCCCCTCCTTGAAGTCGGTCATCTTGTACGGGCCGGTATGGACGAGGAGATCCTCGTCCTTGGGCATCGATGTGAAGTCGAAGCCCGTGTTCCAGGTGTTCGAGATCTTGGACAGCTTCTCGGTGTCCTTGTCCTTGAGCGCATCGAGGATCGCCTGCTTGCCTTCAGCCGGATCGTCAATTCCGAGAGCCTTCTTAGCCACAATGTGGGCAGGAACACCTACGCCGTCAGCACCCGTTCCGAGCTCGGTTTCCCAGTCGGCGAACGGCTTGGAGTAGCTGAAGGTGACTTCCTTGCCATCGTCGGAAACTTCGGGGAAGTCTTTGATCAGGGCAGACCCTGCGGTTGCCGCATCAAAGTAGACCGTCTTCGCGTCATTCTCCTTGACCGACCCGTCGTCAGCGTTGTTCTGTTCGACGGTGTTGAAGTTCGCGGACTGCCCGGCCCAGGTCAGAGCCAAGTCGGCCGCGTCCACCGGGGTGCCATCGGACCATTTGGCGTCATCATTGAAGGTGTATTTGACCTTCAAAGGATCTTCGGAGACCTGTTCGACACTGCCGAGAGAACCATCCTGGAGCTCAAGCTTGTCGTCATAGTGCTTGAAGTTGTCATTCATCATGTAGGTGAGAATGGCGTTCGAGACGGCATTGCCGTTGGCCGTCAATGTGTTCATCGACCGGAAGGATTCGTTCCATCCGATGTTGATGCTTGATTTCTCTGACGACTTCTCATCGTCTCCGCCGCCGGGGGGTGTGCACGCAGTGAGCACCATTGCTGCTGCGGCAACTGAGGCTCCGGCCGCGAGGAAGCGCTTTTTCACGTTCTCTCCTTGTTGTCATGAGGCTGTTTCGCCCGTGTAGCCACGCCCGCAATCCGGGGCGTGTTGCGCTCGATCACTCCCTGGTCGGGAGTGTGACCGCGTTCATGTTTTTCACATGGAATGCCTCAAAGTTAATTCACGCGGCACTGTGACGGAGTCCACATGCTGAGCATATTTCACAATCGTTACCCTTTCGAGATCAAGGAAACATGCACACAACCTGCAGTCTCAGTGGATAGGATGTTCAGGTGGTGAACAGTGAGATGGATCGCAATGCAGGGAACAATCAGCCGACGATCGTGCGAACGACGAGCTCCACAGTGCTCTTCGTCGTCATCGCGGGGCTCTGCGTGATCGGCCTGGGCTCGATCATTGTCGGAGACTTCACAACACGAGGGCTTGCGGTGGCAGGTATTCCGGTCGCCATCATCACCGTCGTCTACGCCCTCTATCGGTTCCCTCGCGTCGAGCTCAGGCGCAAGGAGATCGCACTGATCAACCCTATGCAGTCCGCGCACATCCCCTGGAACCTCGTCGACGGGTTCGACATCCACTTCGGACTCGGGGTGCGCACCCATGAGAAGGTCTACTCGTCGTGGCCGTTGGCCGGCAGGGGTAAGAAGATGGAGAAGGACGAACACGGCATCCGCAGGCTGATGGACAATCCGAATCCCGCTGTCGATACCGTGCTCGACCGCTACTCCGGCCTCAGCGACGAGGAGCTGGCGAACCCTCGCGGCGAACGCACCATCACAACTTCGTGGAATGTCGGTATCATCGCCGCACTTGTGACTGCCATCATCTGGGCAGGCATCGGCTTCGCCGCCCTGCCCAGCTGATCACCAGCCGCGTTCGCGCCATTCGCTCAGCTTCGGGCGTTCCTCGCCTAGCGTCGTGGAATCACCATGCCCGGGCAGCACCTTCGTCTCATCGGGCAGTTGGTCGAAGACTCGTTCTTCCAGATCGTCCATCAGGGAGGCAAAGTCCTCTGTGCTCCAGGTCTTTCCGGGTCCACCGGGGAACAGCGAATCGCCTGAGAACAGGATGGTCTCTCCCCCGTCGCGCAGCAGCAGGGCGATCGACCCCGGCGTGTGACCGCGGAGGACGATCGCCTGCAGGACGAAACCGCCGAAGTCTCCGACGTCGAGGTGGTCGACCGCTCGCGTGATCTCCACGCCCTCAGCTGCTGTGATCGCCTCCGCATCGTCGCTGCCTGCGATCGTCATCGCGTCGGGGAATGCCGCCGAGGTGGCCGGCAGTGCCCGAATGTGATCCCAATGCTGGTGTGTGGTGATGATCGCGTGCAGCTCAGGGGCCGCCGAGGTGTCCTCGGCTCCCGAGGCGATGAGATCCTTGATCGCCTCAGCATCGTCGGCTGCGTCGATGAGGACCTGTGATCCTGATTCCTTGGCCGTGATCATGTAGACGTTGTTCGCCATCTCGGACACTGCGATGCTGCGGATGACGACGTGTTCGGTTTCGATAGTGTTCGTCATTGTCGGTTCACCATGCTCCTCTTGTGTACTGCGGTGGATACGGTCCCGGTTCGACTCCGAGATCGTGGGCTGCTCTCTGCGGCCACGCCGGTTCGCGCAGTGCCGCCCGTGCCAGGAAGATCGCGTCGGCCTGTTCCGAGGCCAGAATCGTCTCCGCCTGCTCCGGGTCGGTGATGAGGCCGACGCTTCCTGTGTTCACGCCTTCTGCCCGGATCGCTGCCGACAGCGGCACCTGGTAGCCGGGGCCGACTGGAACCTTGACGGGGAAGTTGCCTCCGGAGGAGACATCGATGAGGTCGACGCCGCGTTCCTTGAGGTCACGGGAGACCACGACGGCCTCGGCGATGTCAAAGCCGCCTTCACGCCACTCGCTGGCAGAGAGACGGACGAATACCGGCACCTCCTCGCCCACTGCTGCGCGTACTGTCTGGTAGGTCTCGGTCAGCATTCGCGAACGTCCAGTAAGGTCGCCGCCGTACTCATCCGTGCGTTCATTCGACAGCGGGGACAAGTACGAATGGAGAAGGTAGCCGTGGGCGGCGTGGAGTTCGACGAGGTCGAACCCGGCATCGATGGCTCGGACAGCGGCCGCGGCGAAGGCATCGACCACCTCGGCGATGTCGTCTTTCGTCATCTCCTGCGGCGCTTCGTATCCGGGATAGGCGATGGCGCTGGCACCGAGGGTGGGCCAACCGCCGTCGGCCTCGGGGACACTGCCCCGAGGATTGCCCTCGAAGGGACGGTAGGTGCTGGCCTTGCGGCCCGCGTGTGCCAGCTGCACACCGATGCGACTGCCCTGTGAATGGACGAAGTCAGTGATCGAGGACCACGCCTCTGCCTGATCGTCATTCCAGATGCCGGCATCTTGAGGTGAGATTCGTCCTTCGGGAAGGACAGCGGAAGCCTCGGTGAGGATGAGTCCGAACCCACCCTGGGCACGGGCGCCCAGGTGAACGAGATGCCAGGTGTTGGGCATCCCGTCTTCGGACTCGCAGGAATACTGGCACATCGGGGCGAGCCAGATGCGGTTGGCGATCTCAGTTCCGCGCATTGTCATGGGTGAGAAGAGTTGAGTCATTCCACCAGTCTGCCAATTTCTCTCGTCGTTCAGAGCACGATGTTGAATACTGGTACGGCCAAGACATACACCGTGACCGTGATGAGGACGATTCCGATGACGTTGAGCAGGACGCCGCCCTTGACCATCTGCGCCACCGTCAGGTATCCCGAACCGTAGGCGACGGCGTTCGGCGGCGTCGCGACCGGAAGCATGAACGCACAGGTCGCAGCCAGCGCCACCGGAATTGTCAGCAGCAACGGATCGAGGTCAAGTCCCAGCGCCACCCCGCCGACGACGGGAACGAAGGTGGCCGCGGTCGCGGTGTTCGAGGTCAGCTCCGTGAGGAACAGGATGATCAAGGCGAAGATCGCGACGACGAAGACTGTCGGCAGGACTCCCAATCCGCTCGTGGACTTGCCGATCCACTCGGTCAGTCCCGAGGAGGAGAACTGCGCGGACAGAGCCAAACCACCGCCGAAGAGGAGGAGCACACCCCAGGGCAGCTTCTCGGCAGTGTCCCAGTCGAGGAGGCGGACACCGCGATTGGCTCCGCCGGGAATGAGGAAGAGGAGGAGACCGATGACCATCGCGATGCCCTCATCGCTGATCGGTGGCTCATCGAAGATCAACGGCAGGGAGATCCAGCTGACCGCGGCGAGGACGAACATGCCCAGCACCAGCTTCTCCCCGGTCGACATCGGACCGAGCTTCCGCAATTCCTCACGGATGAGCTCCCGGCCGCCGGGGATCTCATCGATCTCAGGCTTGAACAGCACTTTGACCAGAAGGAACCAGGCGATGACCATCATCACGACCGCCAGAGGGACCCCGACGAGCATCCATTGGCCGAAGCCGATGGAGATGTCGTGGTTGTCCTTGAGGTAGCCGACGAGGAAGAGGTTCGGCGGTGTGCCGATAATGGTGCCAAGGGACCCGATTGAGGCCGAATAGGCGATGCCCAGCATGAGTGCGGTGCCGAAGTTGGACTTCACCACGGCGTCGAGCCCGGTGTCGTCCTGACCCTCGTCTGAGTCCGCGGAGTCAGTGCCCGAAGCATCGGTGACGGCTCCTCCGATGACCTTGCTCACGATCATCAGAACAGAGATTCCGATGGGCAGCATCATCACCGCCGTCGCAGTGTTCGATACCCACATGGACACGAAACCGGTGGCGACCATGAAGCCTGCGATCATCGGTCCCGGCTTGTTGCCCATGACGGACAGCGTGATGAGGGCGATTCGTCGGTGCAGGTTCCATCGTTGCATGGCCAGGGCGATGAGGAATCCACCGAGGAACAGGAAGATGATCGGGTTGCCGTAGGACGCACCGACGGTGTCCATCTCGACCTCGGTGCCGAAGACTGGAAAGGCCACGAGCGGCAGCAGAGAGGTAGCCGCGATCGGCAGTGCCTCGGTCATCCACCACACAGCCATCAACACGGCGACAGCAGCTGTCAGCTTCGCGCCGTGCTCGACCCCGTCGGGCATGATCGCATAGACGAGGGTCGAGAGGATGAGCCCGAGCAGGAAACCGGTCCAGCGTATGCGCACCACCTGCTTGGAGAACCCTGGGGCCCTCTCACCCGGTGAGAGTTCATTGAACTCGGCGGAGTTGTCGGTTCGTGAGTACTGTTCCTGAGTCATCTGCGCTCCTCATTGAGCAAGGTCGGATGCTGTGGACTACATCTACACCCTACTCAAGAACGCCTCGATGTGGTCGAAGACGATGTCGGGATGCTCGGCCATCGGCAGATGAGCCGCATCGGGGATGACAACCATGGCTGAGTCGGCCACCTGTGCCGACAGCTCGGTCATGGCCTCGGGGGTGCAGCCCGGATCCTGTGATCCGGCGATGAACAGGGTCGGCGTGGTGACAGCCTCAAGCCGACCGGTCACGTCGTATTGAGTCAGAGCCCGTGCACAGGCGATATAGGCGGCATCATCGATCATTGCCAGGTCCGTGAGGATGGCCGGTCCCGATGCGATGTCCTCGGTGAGGAAACCGGCGGCGAACCACCGGTCGGCGGTGTCGTCGAGCTGGCCGCGGGTGCCGTCCTCGGTGACGTCCTTGATTCGTTCGGCCCAGGATTCGTCGGTGCCGAACTTCGTCGCCGTCGCACAAGCCACAAGACCAGTCAGCGAGTCAGAGTGTTCGAGTGCCAGCATCAGTCCAATGCCGCCCGAGATCGAGACACCGCAGTAGGTGAACTTCTCCACACCCAGTTCGGCCAGGCTGGTGACGAGGCCTGCTGCGAGATCGGAGACCGTGAAGTCCGCCCCGTCATCGGTTCGAGGAAGTGTGTGACCGGGAAGATCGCTGAGGTAGATCTGATAGTCATCGGCGAATCTGGCCGCGACTGCGGCCCAGAGGGAGACCCTGGTGCCGAGGGCGTTTCCGAAGACGATGGCCGGTGAACCCGGATTGTCATTGAGGGGGTGGACTGCAATGCGCAAGAGTGCTCCTAGCAAGGTTCGAGATCAGATGAGATATTCGAGGTCAGGAGTGCTGTTGGAAGGTCAGGAGACCACCGCACTCAGCCTACCGCCCGAGTACTGGAGATAACAGCGTGGGCACAGTGATTCATAGGTCACCGCGTTGCCGTCGATGGCCACCTGGTCACCGTCGAAGATGAATCGGCCGTCGACGAGCCGTCCGTTGAACATCGCCTTGCGTCCGCAGCGGCAGATTGTCTTGAGTTCTTCCAAAGTGTGAGCAATCTCAAGCAGTCGGGCAGAACCGGGAAAAGCCTTAGTACGGAAATCGGTTCTGATTCCGTAGCACATCACCGGCACCGAGGCGTTGGTGGTGATGCGCATGAGCGAATCGACCTGGAGCGGTTCGAGGAACTGAGCTTCGTCGATGAGCAGGCAGGCCACGCGGGCCTTAGGCGTGTCGATGGATTCGAGCAGAGCATCATGATCGACGTAGTCAGCGTGCTCACGGTAGATGGTCTCAACGTCGGAGCCTGCGGGGATGAGGAAGTCGACTTCTCTGGTGACACCGAGGCGGGAGACGATCTCGCCGGCACCCTTCGTATCGATGTGGGGTTTGGCCAGCAGAACTCGCTGGCCGCGTTCCTCGTAGTTGAAGGCGGCCTGCAGCAGGGCGGTCGATTTTCCGGAATTCATCGCCCCGTAACGGAAGTAGAGCTTGGCCACCGTCGTCCTCTCTGAGTCGTTCGTGATGATTTCTCAGTTGTTCGTCATCATCGTCCTGTTGTGTGTGACGAAACAGAACCCTACCGGGAAGCTGAGCACAACCGGGGCAACGGTAGGATGGGGTGGTCAAACCCCAAGACGATGTGGAGTAGTCCATCACCATGGCCAAAATCATTTATACGCGCACCGATGAAGCGCCACTTCTGGCGACGTACTCGCTCAAGCCGATCATCGAAGCCTTCGCCACCTCTGCGGGCGTCGAGGTCGAGACCCGAGACATCTCCCTGGCTGCGCGTGTACTGGCACAGTTCACCGATCGCCTCCCTGCAGACCAGCAGGTCGCTGATTCCCTGGCAGAGCTGGGCGATCTGGCCAAGAAGCCGGAAGCCAACATCATCAAGCTGCCCAACATCTCGGCTTCCGTCCCCCAGCTCAAGGCCACCATCGCCGAGCTCCAGTCCCAGGGCTACGAACTGCCCGACTACCCGGACGAGCCGTCGACCGATGATGAGCACGATGCCAAGGCTCGCTATGACAAGGTCAAGGGCTCAGCAGTCAACCCTGTCCTGCGTGAGGGCAACTCCGATCGTCGCGCCCCACAGGCAGTGAAGAACTTCGCGAAGGCCCACCCTCATTCGATGGGTGACTGGTCTTCTGACTCGAAGACCAATGTCGCCACGATGGCCGCCGGTGACTTCCGTGACAATGAGAAGTCCGTTGTCATTCCGGCCGATGACACCCTCCAGATTCGTCTGCGTCCTGCCTCGGGCGAGACCGTCGTACTCAAGGAATCGCTGCCAGTCCTCGCCGACGAGGTCATCGACGCCACCAAGATGGATGTGGCTGAGCTCCACAAGTTCCTCAAGGCCCAGATCGCACGGGCCAAGGACGAGGGCATCCTGTTCTCCGTCCACCTCAAGGCCACGATGATGAAGGTCTCCGACCCGATCCTCTTCGGTCACGTCATCGAGGCGTTCTTCCCCGAGGTCTACGCCGAATACGGTGCTGCCCTCGCCGAGGCGGGTCTGACCTCTGACAACGGACTGGCCGCCATCCTCGGCGGGCTCGACGCGCTCCCAGCCGATGTAGCCGAAGGCGTCAAGGCCGGTATCGATAAGGGCATCGCCGAAGGCCCCTCCCTGGCGATGGTGAATTCCGATAAGGGAATCACCAATCTGCACGTGCCCTCCGACGTCATCGTCGATGCCTCGATGCCTGCGATGATCCGCGTCGGCGGCAAGATGTGGAATAAGGACGACGCGACCCAGGATGCCCTGGCCGTCATCCCCGATTCCTCCTACGCCGGTGTCTACCAGACCGTGATCGAGGACTGCCGTACCAACGGTGCCTTCGATCCGACCACGATGGGCACCGTTCCCAACGTCGGACTCATGGCCCAGAAGGCCGAAGAATACGGCAGCCACGACAAGACCTTCGAAATCGCCCAGGACGGCGTTGTCGAGGTCGTCAACTCCGTCGGTGAGGTCATCCTGTCCCATGATGTCGCCGCCGGTGACATCTGGCGTGCCTGCCAGACCAAGGACATCCCGGTCCGTGACTGGGTCAAGCTTGCCGTGACCCGTGCCCGCCTCTCCGAGACTCCAGCCGTGTTCTGGCTCGACGAGACTCGCGCCCACGACCGCAACCTGCGGGCCAAGGTCGAGGCGTACCTCGGCGACCACGACACCGAGGGCCTCGACATCCGCATCATGAACCCGGTCGAGGCGACTCAGTTCTCGATTGATCGCATTCGTCAGGGCAAGGACACCATCTCGGTGACCGGCAATGTCCTGCGTGACTACAACACCGACCTGTTCCCGATCCTGGAACTGGGCACCTCGGCGAAGATGCTCTCCGTGGTTCCGCTCATCGCCGGTGGCGGCCTGTTCGAGACGGGAGCCGGCGGTTCGGCCCCGAAGCACGTCCAGCAGCTGGTCGAGGAGAACCACCTCCGCTGGGATTCCCTCGGTGAGTTCCTCGCCTTGGCCGAATCCTTCCGCCACGAGTTCAACGTCCACGGAAACGCCCGTGCCGGAGTTCTCGCCGACACGCTCGATGCTGCAACCGGCAAGTTCCTCGAAGAGAACAAGTCGCCTTCACGCAAGGTCGGCGAGATCGACAACCGCGGCAGCCACTTCTACCTCACCCTCTACTGGGCGCAGAACCTGGCCCAGCAGACCACGGACGAGCCGCTGGCCGAGGCCATCAAGCCTGTTGCCGAAGCTCTCGAGTCCAACGCCGATAAGATCTCGGCCGAACTTCTCGAAATCCAGGGAAGCCCTGCCGACCTGGGTGGCTACTACTACCCGGAGGAGACCAAGCTCGACTCGGTCATGCGGCCTTCGGCTACGCTCAATGAGATCATCTCCACCCTGAGTGCGAAGGTCTGATCTGACTTCTTCAGTTCAGACACCGCAACACCTCACTCATGCGCCCATCAGCGACTATGATGGGCGCATGAGTACTCAAGACCCACGTGGCGAATCACAGACGCCCGACGAGCTGCTGGCCGAGACGCAGTCCGTGCTCGGCGACGAGGACCCGGCGACCGGCAGCACCCGCGAGGTCGCACCGACTCAGCAGGTTGATCCGACGCAGCGCATCGAATCCGAGCAGCAGACCGAACCGACACAGCGCCAGGAACCGACTCCTGCAGGCAAGGATGCCGAACTGGCACGGCTCAAGGGCGGCTCCGGCATGTCGGCGGGAATGTGGGCATCCCTCATCCTCGGCGCCGTCATCGTCGTGCTCCTGCTCATCTTCATCCTGCAGAACAACGTCCCCGCCGAGTTCCAGTACTTCGGCTGGCAGTTCCAGCTGCCCCTCGGCGTTGCCATGCTCTTCGCCGCGATCGGCGGAATCTTCATCGCCGGCATCATCGGATCCGTGCGCATCTTCGTGCTCAACCGCAAGCTGAGGAAGATCTCGAAGGCTCTGGGCAGCTGATACATGGAGTCCCACCCTGGTTTCACACTCCTGCCCACCCAACTCGATTCGACCATCGTCCTCGCCGACACTGACGCCGAAGCCGAATGGGCCCGCATCGATCTCTCTTCGCTGACGAAGCAGGAGATGAACTATGCGACGGAATTCGAACCCGATGCCGCGGCTACGTGGGCTGCGGGTCGAGTCATCCTCCGTCACGTCCTCGGCGCACACCTGGACCGCGACCCTGCAGACATCGAGATTCGCCTCGATTCGGCCGGCAAACCGCGAGTAGAGGAGTGCGAATTCTCCGTGACTCGAGCCAGGCGTTTGGTTCTCGTCGCCGTGGCCGACGATCCCATCGGTGTTGACCTCGAAGCTGTACCCGAGCATGCGGTTGCCGCCGAGGCGATGGCGTTGCTTCACCCGAAGGAGCAAGCCGAACTCGAGCAGGTCGCAGCTTCCGATCTGGCAACAGATTTCGTGCGCGTGTGGGCCCGGAAGGAAGCCTTCCTCAAGGCTCTGAGCACTGGCCTGGCACGTGACCCTGCGATGGACTACATCGGCGCAGCCGCGTCACCCAGCTCTCCGCACCCCGACGTCGAGATCTTCGACCTGGAGTCAGGACTGCCAGCGGGCTACCACGCCGCCATCGCGTTCAACCGCTGACGGTCGCTCTCGGTCACTCGGGTCCTCAGTCCAAGACGGTCTCGGTCAGTCGCTGCGTGTTGTGGCCCCGCCGGAAGCTTCGTCCTCGGCGAAATCGGGGCCATTGGCCCCGGTGGTGAACACGACTGCAATGGCCAACGAGCCGAGTGCCATGTAGCCGAGCCAGACGAAGCCTGCCGCCGAGCTTCCGGCGAGGGCGAGGATCACGGCGATGATCGTCGAGACCACCCAGAGCGAATCGAATATCGCCAGGTACTTCACATAGCTCTTCTCACTCTTGCGGGCGCCGTAGGAGATCTCCGTGGCGGCGCTGAGGAAGAGCAGGACGATCGCCGTGATCGCCAGCCACCTGGGCGCAAGCAGGAATGCCTCGACCGCGGGAAGAAACGCGCAGAGTGCGACCGCGACGAGCAGTTTGAAGACGCCATCGGCGACGAACCCGAATTTCATCATTCCCCGATCCTACTCAACCGCTCCTGCACCGTCTCCAACGCCTGATGCAGCACGGCGGCTTCGACGTTCGAGTGGGCGATGACGATACCGTGTCTGACGTCGCTGTCCGCACTCCATCCGGCCGCCAGCGAGGCCACAAGGATCCCTCGCTCTGCCAGGTCGGTGCGCAGCTGTGCTGCGGTGGCCTCTCGTGTCTCGATGACGAGGGTTCGACCGTCGTGGACGAGACCGGGAATCGCACCGACCTGAGCAAGGACCGCCTCGGCGGCTCTGAGCCTGCGCCGGCCACGCGAGATTCTGCGACGCAGCCCTCCCGAGCTCAGATAGGATGCGATCGCTGTCTGCATGACCGGTGAGAACGCCGGGCCCAAAGCGGTGCGCATGCCGCTCAATCGGCGGCCGAGCTCCCCGTGGGCGATGATGTACCCGGTGGACACGGCAGAGGTCAGCAACGTTGAGAACGTGCCGATGTGGACCACCTGTGCCGGGGCATCGGTGGACACCGCGAGATCGTAGAGGGTGGGCACCACTGTCCGGGCGTAGCGGGCTTCGCTGTCGTAGTCGTCTTCGATGACGATGACGCCGGTCGCCTGTGCCCATTCCAGGAGTCTGACCCGCCGGTCGATGGGCATGGTGGTCCCATGCGGGAACTGGTGGTTGGGAGTCACGACGACCGCGCCGAGGTGGTCAGCGGAGACAGCGGGCAGACGCGTGGTGTCGATCGGCTTGAGATCACGATCCGACATGGCTTGACGCAGTCCCGGAAATCCGGGGTTCTCGACGCCGATCGCACCCTCGACTCCCGTCGTGAGGAGCAGGCGGAGCCCATCACGGGATCCGCTGGTGAGGATGATGTCATCGGGGTCGACGCTCATCCCCCGCGTCAGGCGCAGGTGGTCGGCGATCGCCCATCTGGTCTGCGGCTGTCCCAACGGATCGATCGGACCAGGATCGATGTCGAGCGAATCACGCCAGGCTCTGCGAAACGCGGGTTCCTGCAGCGGGTTGTCTCCGCCGAAGCCGGGACGCAGGTCGACGAAGCTGCGCAGTCTGCGTCGTGGAACCTGCGGTTGGCGCATGCGCGGATTGCGTGTGCGTGCGGTGTTCGGCAGCTCCGGGTTCACCCGTGTGGATGAGCGTTCAGCCGTGGTGAGAAACCCTTCGACGACGAGTTGGGCATACGCGGTTTCGACCGTCCCACGCGAGACGTCGAGGTGGGCGGCCAGGCGCCTGCTGGCAGGCACCGGCTCTCCGGGGCGAACCGCTCCGGCGGCGATGAGCCGCCTGATCTCCGCCACCAGCTGATCGGGCAGCGGCGTCGGCAAATTCCGGTCGATGTCGATGGGCAGTGCGATCCCGTCGGCCCGGGGCAGAGCTATGTCTGATTGGGCAGCATCGGTGTGCGTCGGCTGAGCTGGAGGCATGTATCGATCATACTGGCCTAAAACGTTTCATGTTTTCTGGCACTCCTGGTGAGCCACTTCAAGATCTAGTGTTGTGGTGAACGGCCGTTCTCACCGACCAGCTCGCCCATTCCATCGGGCGCACCACAAACTGAAGGCACGACAATGACACAGACACAGACCCTGCTCAACACCGGCCTGGCCCAGATGCTCAAGGGCGGCGTCATCATGGACGTCGTCAACGAAGAGCAGGCCCGCATCGCGGAGGCGGCCGGAGCCTCGGCGGTCATGGCACTCGAACGTGTGCCCGCCGACATCCGCGCTCAGGGCGGAGTGGCCCGGATGAGCGACCCCGACCTCATCGACGGAATCACCGCTGCCGTGTCGATCCCGGTCATGGCCAAGGCCCGTATCGGGCATTTCGTGGAGGCGCAGATCCTCGAGACTCTCGGTGTGGACTATATCGACGAATCCGAGGTCCTGTCCCCCGCAGACTTCGTCAATCACATCGACAAGTCCGTGTTCAAGGTTCCCTTCGTCTGTGGTGCGACCAACCTCGGCGAGGCTCTGCGGCGCATCACAGAGGGCGCGTCGATGATCCGTTCCAAGGGTGAGGCAGGCACCGGTGACGTCTCCGAGGCGATGCGCCACCTGCGGACCATCAACTCCGAAATCAGAGCCCTGGGTGCCAAGAGCGAGGACGAGCTCTATGTCGCGGCCAAGGAGCACGCGGCCCCGTACCACCTGATCAAGCAGGTCGCCGGCCTGGGCCGATTGCCCGTCGTGACCTTCGTCGCCGGCGGCATCGCCACTCCGGCGGACGCTGCGATGATGATGCAGCTGGGCGCCGACGGCGTCTTCGTCGGATCCGGCATCTTCAAGTCCGGCAACCCCGAGGCCCGTGCCAAAGCCATCGTCGAGGCGACCACCCACTTCGACGATCCGATCGCCGTGGCCAAGGCCTCACGTGGGCTCGGCGATGCGATGGTCGGCATCAATGTCGCAGACGTTCCAGCACCCCACCGTCTGGCGGAGCGCGGCTGGTGAGAGTCGGCGTCCTCAGCCTCCAGGGAGCCTTCCGAGAACACCTCGCTGTCCTCGACTCCCTGGGGGTCGCCACCCGCAAGGTCACCAGGCCGGAGCACCTCGAGAACATCGATTCCATCATCCTGCCCGGCGGTGAGTCATCGGCCATGGTTCGCATCGCCGCCACGACTGAGCTCTTCCCCGTACTCGGGGAGAAGATCAGCGCTGGACTGCCGGTCTTCGGCACGTGCGCCGGGCTCATTCTTCTTGCGGATCGACTCACGGATGCTTCGTTGGACGGTTTCGACCGCCTCGGCGGACTTGATGTGACCGTGGCCCGCAACGCCTACGGCAGGCAGCGGGAATCTTTCTGTGCACCAGTACAGGTCACCGGCCTCGACGGCGCATTCGACGCAACATTCATCCGGGCCCCGCAGATTCTGGATCTGGGTACCGGTGTTGAGGTGCTCAGCGAATACGCCGCAGTACCCGTGTTGGTGCGGCAGGGCAATATTTGGGGCGGCAGTTTCCATCCGGAGCTCGGGTCGGATATGAGGATCCACGAAGAATTCCTGCACAGCCTCGGCGCGACCGTGTAAAGATTGAACCATGACGAATGAGACGCTGCAGAAACTCAAGTCCGGATACACCTTCGATGCGCAGACCTTGCATTTGGGGGTGGCGCTGAACGAGGACGTACCCGACAAGGACACGCCCATCTCGATCCCTCTGTCGATGCTCAACCGGCACGGACTTGTTGCTGGCGCCACCGGCACCGGCAAGACAGTGACCCTCCAGGTCCTGGCCGAGCAACTCTCTCGCGCTGGTGTTCCCGTCTTCGCGTCCGACATCAAGGGCGACCTGTCGGGAATCGGCGCGGCGGGCAAGGCGTCTGACAAGCTGAGCACACGACTCGAGGCTTCGGGTCAGGAGTGGAAGTCATCGGCCAACCCCACCGAGTTCTACACTTTGGGAGATTCGGGACTGGGAACCCCGCTGCGGGCCACCGTCACCTCGTTCGGACCGATCCTGCTCTCCAAGGTCCTCGAGCTCAATGACACCCAGGAATCGGTGCTCTCACTGGTCTTCCACTATGCCGACACTGCCGGCCTCGCGCTCCTCGATCTCTCCGACCTGCGCGCGGTGCTGAACTTCCTCACCTCCGATGAGGGCAAGGCCGACTTGGAAGACATCGGTGGAGCCTCGAAGGCCACCGTGGGTGTCATCCTGCGAAAGATCTCCGAGCTCTCTGCGCAGGGCGGCGATGTGTTCTTCGGCGAACCGGAATTCGACACCGCCGATCTGCTGCGCCTTGACGACAACGGGGCCGGAATCGTCTCTGTGCTCGAGCTCCAGAAGCTCAATCAGTCCCCTGCGCTCTTCTCCACGTTCCTGATGTGGCTGTTGGCCGACCTGTTCCAGGATCTGCCGGAGGTCGGCGATGCCGACAAGCCCTCACTTGTGTTCTTCTTCGACGAGGCGCACCTGCTCTTCGCCGATGCTTCGAAGGCGTTTCTGCAGTCGGTGACGCAGACCGTGCGTCTCATCCGTTCGAAGGGCGTCGGCGTCTTCTTCGTCACACAGACTCCGAAGGACGTGCCCGATGATGTGCTGGCCCAGCTGGGTTCGCGCATTCAGCATCAGCTGCGCGCGCATACTCCCAACGATGCCAAAGCGCTGAAGTCGACAGTGCAGACGTTCCCGAAGTCCGACTACGATCTCGAGGAACTGCTCACTTCGCTGGGTATCGGCGAGGCGATCGTGACGGTGATGGACCCAGAGGGGGCTCCCACGCCCGTGGCTCCGACGAGGATGCGTGCGCCCGAATCGCAGATGGGACCGATGTCCGAGGACGACATCAAGGCCGCCGTTGCGGCATCTCCGCAGCAGGAGAAATACGGCACTGCCATCGACAACGAGTCTGCTCGAGAGATCCTCACGAAACGCCTGGAAGCAGGTTCCGAGGCCCACGACGAGGAGCAGGCAGCCAAGGACAAAATTGCGTTCCCGGAGGACTCGGCACAGGACTCCCGGTCGGGATCAGGCTCGCGGTCGTCTACGGGGGCGAAGCAGAAGGAGGACGACAGCATGTTCTCCAAGGTCGTGCAGTCCTCGGCGTTCAAGCAGTTCACTCGCACTGCGGTCCGGGAGATCACACGCGGAATCTTCGGCACCTCCCGTCGTCGGCGTTGATTCACCATTAGTCCAGCGCTACTTCTGCGCCAATCCGGCGCTGCTTCTGCGCTAGTTCGGCGTTAAGACCGTCAGCGCGGTCGTTCCGGCCCGCAGGTCCAGCCGGCGGCAGTCACCGATGAGGTCACCGTCGAGCTGGACCGGCGCGGGAGCCTCAACGCTGATGCTGAGTTCGGTTCCTCGCCAGTAGTGCATCGAGGAGTGAGCTGTTGGACGTCGGTTCGCACAGTCCCAGCCGATCTGTGCCCATTCGCAGAGGCGGCCACCAGCTTGTGTCGTTCTCAGCTCCACAGCGAGGAATTCGAACTCTCCTGCACCGACCTCGGCGTGGGCGAACACCGGAATAGGTCCGGCAGGTCGTGCGGTCTTCGATGCCATCACCGACCACACTTCAGTGCCGGTCGTGCCGTCGAACTGTGGGCTGGCCACGTGTGGGTCGTCGAGTCGGGCCTTGAGCAGTGGCGCGAAGAGAGCCTGGCTGGCGCCGTAGGCATAGCCGAGGATTCCCAGTCTCAACGCTGCCGGCAATTGTGTGCGCCCGGATATTGCTCTCGCATCTCCCCCGACTCCTGCCAATGACACGAAGTGCTCACGGCGTGGACCAGTCGCGGTGAAGCAGTCTGCTTCGTTCACGGGGACATCGCAGCTCAGCACCGGCTGAGATCCCAGATGCGCTTCGGCCAATCCCAGCGCAGACGCAGTCGAGCGGATTCCAAGGTGCCGGGCCAGGACATTCGCAGTTCCGGTCGGAATGATGAGCACAGGCACCTGCGCTGCCGCTAGCACCGGAGCGCAGACGCGCAGCGTTCCATCGCCTCCAAGGACAACGATGAGCTCTGCACCCCAGTCAAGCAGTCGCGAGGTCTGCTCGGTCCCTGGCCAGTGCTGTGTCGTTGTTGCGCTGCGATACGTGATCCGGTCCCGGTTGAGGATCTCGACGAGTCGGGCATAGGCGCGCATGGTCCGTGCGTGCTTCGGGTTCGCGAGGATTCCGACCTTCATCGCAGCCTCAAGCGAAGGCGGGGTGAGAGGCGGCGACAGCCTCGGCGCGGTCATGGTCGACAGCATTGTTGTCGAAGGGTTCGATGATCAGGCGTGGTCCGGTCTTGCGCGGTGAGCGCTTCCATGTTGCCCGTGCCTTGGTGCCTTCGATGAGGGTGTTCTTGAACATGCCGTTGCTGCCGGGGACGACCAGCTTCTCGTGTGTCGGATCCAAGGTGGCGCTGCGGTCCTTGTACCCGAGGATGATCTCATCGAATCCCGGAAGCAGCAGCAGTTCGTTCGCCTGTGACTGGCTCTCTTGCAGGCGGTCTTCGAGCTCGGGTGCTTGGTAGTGCTCACGGCCGTCGATGCTGATTTCGACGATCTCTCCGTCGGAGACGGCTGCGGCGATGGCTGTGCGCACCGGTGTCTTGGGCAGTCCCGTCCACCGTGCGGCGTCGTCGATCGTCACGGGCCCGTGGCTGAGGACGTAACGTCGCATCCATTCGTGGAGAGCGGCCTCTGCATCGAGTTCCACGGGGTTCGGGATCCAGTCCGCGGTGAGGACGTATCTCATATCGTCTCTGCCGTCGACCATCGGCCCCTGGGCGATGATGTTGCGCAATGCCAGGGTGGTGATGAGGTAGCGTTCGTGCCCGTATTCCTCGCCCGCCTGCAGGGGTTCGAAGGCGTCGAGCAGTTCCTGGCGGGTGAGGGGTCCGTGGGCACGGATCGCTTCTTCGGCCAGCTGTGCGGCGTCGTCGACCATGGCATCGTCGATGCCGAAGACCTCACGCCGCTTCGCCACAGCTTTCAAGGTTCGTTGTCCGGTCAGCCCGAGGATCCAGCCAAGGTCCTCAGCCGCAGTCAGGTGGATCGTGCCTCGCTGCGTCCACGTCCGGATGATGTCCCCAGAATCCATCGCCTCGCGAACGGCAGCGACCGAGGACCCTGTGCGAAGAGCGACCGATACCAAGGCACCACCCAGCGCCTGAGCCTGGACACACCCGAGATGTCGGACAGCCGAGAGCGCTGTGACGGTTCCCGATTGCGCAGAACCGATGAGTCCCTGGGAGATCAGACGGGCGGCTGAGACCTGCTGTGAGTCCATGTGCCCACGATAGTCCACGGCACTGACGCAACCTTGAGCTTCCGCGTCGCTGGATCAGCCGAGGATGTCGATGAGTCCGGGCACAGGCACCCGCGGCAGTGCGCCGGAGGCCGTGAACCGTCCCCAGATTCTGCGCAGTTCCGGACCGGCGATCTGTGCCGATACTCCGTAGTCGAGGAAACTGTCATGCCAGACGTCGCCGGGGAACAGCAGTGGGAGGTCACCGGAGTGTGCTGCGTCGAAGAAGCTGCCATCACCGCGAGAGACGATGAGGAGGCGTGTGCCTTGGCCGCCCGCCATGCGGTGTCGATCGTAGAATTCTTTGGCTGCACGAGTGTAGACCGCCGAGGTGATGCCTGAGATCAGCGATTCGAGCATCGGTGAGGTCAGGTGCCGATTGTGGAGCCGACGGAAAGCCGGTACGAAACCGGCGAAGAAGGCGATCTCGCGTTCGGTGCGGGTCATGAGCACGTCGTATTTGCGTGCGGCCTCAGCCCATGCTGCGTCGGCGTCGGCTTTCGCCGGCAGCGGGTGGTCGCCGTAATGGACGCCGAAGCACATGCCGGCGTGCAGTCCACCGACCAATGCCGCCCTGTGCACTTCGTCTTGTGCGGCGAGGATGTCGTCGACACTGGCGTCGGGGTCGATCTTCTCAGCGACCTTCGCCATGGCCCAGTTCATCGGTTCGGTGCCACCGGCGAGTCCCAGCGGCGCCGAGGCCAGGATCACTCGGTGGAAGAGGTCATCAGCTCCCTCGGCGATCATCAGGTGCGCGCATGCGTCAGCACCGGCGCTCTGCCCCGCGATCGTGACATTGTGCGGGTCTCCCCCGAATGCCGCGATGTTGCGCTGGACCCAGCGCAGAGCCGAGATCTGGTCGAGGAGGCCGAGATTGGAATGCTCAGGTTTGCCCGTTCCCAAGAACCCCAGGACGCCGAGGCGGTAGGTGACCGAGACGACAATGATGTTCTGTTCCTCGACGAGGGTATGCGGATCGTAGATCTCCGCATCCCCGGCGCCAGCGACATAGGCACCGCCGTGGATCCACACGAGCACAGGCAGCGTCGAGTGGTCTTCGCCTGCGTCCACGGGAGTTGTCACGCTCACCCGCAGACAGTCTTCACTGGTGGGCAGGCCGCCAAGCTGGTCGAAGGTCATTCCCGCGTTCGGGTCGCGTCGGTACTGCGGACTTCCGGGACCGGGCTCTCTGCCATCGACGACGTCTGCAGGCGGCTCATCGACGGGACGGGCGAAACGCAGCGCGCGGGCATAGCGGATGCCCCGAGCGCGGATCACGTTGCCGTCGACGTAGGCTCGGACCCGACCGCACGGGGCCTCGACGTCCCGCCAGGCATCCATCATGGCCGGCAGCTTACTTGGAGGCGACGACCGGGGGCTCGGCCGACCAGGGGAAGACGATCCACTGATCCGTGCGCTTCCAGACGAAGTCCGGGTCGATGATGGATGCTGACTTTGCGTAGATCACTGCGGACTGGGCTTCGGCGCCGTGCTTCTTCAGCAGTTCGAGGACCAGGGCGAGGGTGCGCCCTGAGTCTGCGACGTCGTCGACGACGAGCAGCTTCTTTCCTTTGATGGCCTCGATGTCGAGCATCGGCGCCAGGAGAATCGGATCGGGCAGAGTCTCATGGACGTCGGTGTAGAACTCGACGTTGATGGCGTCAGAGAGCTTGAGGCCGAGTGCGTAGGCCAGTGCACCAGCCGGCAGCAGGCCGCCACGGGCGATTGCGATGACGATCTCAGGGTCGTATTCGGAGTCGGCGATGGTCTGCGCCATCTCCCTGGCCGACGTACCGAATGTGTCCCATGTCAGGATCTCTTTGTCGTTGAGATCGGTCGAATCGGCGTGGTATGCCTGGCCCATGAAGACTCCTAGTGAATGCCCGTTGTTTACCCGAGCTTCAAGGATACGTGGTCGCCGACTCAGCGCAGAAACGTCTCGAAGGCCGCCGTTTCCTGGCCGAGGTGTCCACTGCGCTCAGGCAACGGATTGTTCACCCAGTACTGACCGGTGTGCGCATCGCGGTTCAGGTATCTGTAATCGATGAGTTCCCGACGCAGTCGTGCGAAATCCGGGTGGAAGGCTTCGAGGATCGTGTTGACGTCCTTCTCGCGGTAGATCCGGTCGGTTTCGAATACTCTGAGGATCTCCAACAGGATGACGACTAGGGCCCTACGCTTCGAAGGGATGGACACAAGACGGCCATCGCTCATGAACGTTCTCAACGTTTTGGCCCTGAAGGCATCTGCTTTGGGATCCATCGGCGGTGATGCGTTGTGGCTCTGATGCTCGTGAACTCGGCCTTGTAGCACTGCAGCGCGGGCGGAGGTGAAGTTCAGTTGAACTC
This sequence comes from Brevibacterium sp. AGC70, assembly GCF_057334195.1. Lineage (NCBI taxonomy): Bacteria > Bacillati > Actinomycetota > Actinomycetes > Micrococcales > Brevibacteriaceae > Brevibacterium > Brevibacterium sp. AGC70. The sequence continues at coordinate 151,997 of NZ_JBHFIH010000014.1, forward strand.
ATGCGCTGGCGAACGAGATGTTTGAAGTCTTTGTGCTTGGTCATGGCGCCTGATCCTCAACAACCAAGTCTCCCCCAGCACGAAACCTGGTCAAGAGATCACCGTGACAGGTTCGTCCGAGGATTCTCTCCCCTTCACCGAATGGTCAGTGAGCTGGGATCACGACCGAGGTTGGGCGATGGATGCGCCGCTGCCAACAGTATAGACACAGTTCGTCAGTGATGCCGATCAGTCGATGGCGTCGAGGTAGACCCAGCGACCGGCCCTGCGAACGAATGAGGAGTTCTCCTCAAGTGTGTGTTCGCCGAGGTGGTCCCTGCAGGTGGCACGAAAGTGCACCGTTCCCGTTTCGTCGGCTTCCGATCCACCTGTCGTGCCTAGAATCTCCAGACCCAGCCAGGTGGTGTCGGTGTCGAGACCGATGTCGGCCGGCCTGGTCTTGGCATGCCAGGTGCGGAACAGGTGGTCCTCGTTTTCGCGGGCGAATGCGGTGTAGCGGGAGCGCATGAGCGCCTCAGCAGTCGTTGGCCATGCCTGTCCGTCCAAGACGGGACGGCAGCAATCGTCGTAGTCGGCGCCGGGCGGCATTCCAGAACAAGGGCAGATCATGACTCGATGGTATCTCTGAGGTGCTTGCGGGCTGGTTACATGCCACTATGGACGCATGAGTTCAGTTTTCCTCTCCGGCAACTCCGAGGCCGATGCCCTACTTGCCGATGACCCATTCGCCCTGCTGATGGGAATGCTGTTGGATCAGCAGGTGCCGATGGAAGTGGCGTTCGCTGGACCTGCGAAGCTTGCTGAGCGTCTGGGCAAGCTCGATGTGGTCGAGATTGCTGAGATGAACCCGGATGAGTTCCTGGAGAAGTTCTCGATCAAACCTGCGGTGCATCGTTTCCCGAAGTCAATGGCGACAAGGGTGCAGAAGCTCGCAGCGGAGATCGTCGACGGATACGACGGCGACACTTCAGCCATCTGGACGTCCGGAGACCCGACTGGTCCAGAGGTTCTCAAACGATTGAAGAAGCTGCCTGGCTTCGGCGATCAGAAAGCGAAGATCTTCCTGGCGCTCCTCGGCAAGCAGTTCGAATTCAACGCCGACGGATGGCGTGAGGCAGCTGGTGACTACGGTGATGAAGACAGCCGTCGTTCAATCGCCGATGTGGTCAATGAGGACACCTTGCTGGAAGTCCGCGCCTTCAAAAAGCAGCAGAAGGCCGCTGCGAAAGCAGCGAAGAAGTAGGTCCACTCACTCACGGGCAAGTTATCCACAGATTCAACTTCGCCTGTTCTCAAAGTCGCAGTTCTCGCATAATGTAGAGATTCCAGGCGAGATTCGTATATCTGCGCCGGAGTTCTCGACCACAGAGGCGTGGAATGAAGACTGGACCTGGCGGACGTATCCGCTATCGAACGACGACAGCACTGACGTTGGCAGCGGCACTTGCCCTGCCCCTCGTGCTCTCAGGGTGCGAAGACCATTCCCCTGTCGCCGCACCGACATCGACACTGCCCGCCAAGGATTCTTCCGCGGCAACCCCTGCAACTGATCCGCAGCCGACAATCCCCGCCTATGAGACCGAACTCGATTTGAGCCCCGAAGAAACGGAAGCCGTTGAAGGGGCGTTGATTGCGTTCGAAGGGTTTCTAGCCTCAATTAATGGAGCCTACTCAGGGGACTACGAAAAAGTGAAGGACTTCCCTAAGTATTCAAGTGGTCAAGCACTTGACTCGATCATCAACGAGGCCGAATCCATAAAGGCCCGACAGACAGAATTTGACGGCAAAATCAATCCGACTTCAGTCGAGATATTCGAAGTATCTGGCTCCCCGGAAGACCGATCCTCACCAAACGTAATTGTTCATTTCTGCGTAGATACTAGTCAATGGTCGTTAACCCAGGCGGGAGCGAAAGCAACCAGTAATCCTGACGGTTTTGTGACGATGGAGCACACAATCTTATTCGATAACGGCACCTGGACGGTTGACAAGCAATCGCTATGGGAGCGCAAGTGCTAAAGCTGATTTGGCTCAAGACCGCTATCGCTTGTCTCGCCTCAGTAGTGGTTCTTCTGCACTTTTCTACTCCGGCACTGGCTGGGCCAGGGTGCAGTATTGGTGACACCAGTAAGTGTGATGTCGTAAAACCACCAGGCCCACCTCCGCCACCCGGCCCCGCCCCAGGCCCCGGAGGTGGGGACGGATCCGATGGCGCAGGTAGCGGCGGAGGAAGCGACAGCGGGGGCGCTGGCGGCGGCAATGGTTCCGGTGGTGGGGACAGCGGCTCCGGTGGCGGAGGCAGCGGGCTGCCCGACTGCGTCCTCGAGGAAGTCGGTCATATTTGTGCGAATCTTCCAGGTCCCGGCCCTGGCCCCGGTGGCGGTGGAGGCGGTGCTCCTGTGAGGCCCGAGCCACCGACCCGTATTCCTGAGTCTCAATTCCAGACCTTCGACATTCCGGCCCCGACGATTCATGCCTGGCCCAAGGATTGGGCCGTCATCGGCAAGCCAGCTGCCTTCTGGACGGATGCCGATACCAGCTACATCGACATGACCCTGCTGACGTACGCAGTCACGGTGAAGGTCACCCCTGAAAAGTACTACTGGGACTTCGGCGATGACACCGGTGGCACCACATCGAAGACAGGGTCGAAGCCACGGCCCGGCGACGAGCCCCAGATTGGTCACGACTATCAGAAGACCGGAACGAAGACTGTCGGCATGACCGCGACGTTCAGTGGCGAATTCTCTGTCGACGGTGGCCCATGGCTGCCCATCGACGGTTTCGCACACGTGGCAAGCAACGACATCTCCATTGATGTCTATCGCTTCCACCGCTACCTCGTTGATGAGGACTGCTACATGAACCCGCGGGGACCTGACTGCAATTGACCCTCCGCTCACAGTGGCATCGAATCCTTTACGACTCGGAATCATCATCCGCGGCACTGGCCCGAAGGCAAGAACGGCAGGAACCTGAAACAATGGCCACATGGTGTGCCGTATTTCGGAGTTGCTGGTCGACTCCCATTGGCCGATCGTCATCATCGGCGCAGGTCAGGCTGGCCTTTCGGCTGCCCACTATCTCTGGCGCGACGGACTGGTGCCCGGCAAGGACTTCATCGTCCTCGACGCCGGAGCCGGCCCTGGCGGCGCGTGGCGTGAACGGTGGGATTCCCTGACACTGGGGGCGACGAACCATGTGGCGGACCTCCCGGGGTTCCCACTGGGCACACCGGATCCCTCAATACCCGCCTCGGCGGTGGTCTCCGACTATTACTCGCGTTTCGAACGCGAGCTTGAACTCTGCGTCGTCCGACCCGCTGAAGTGGTCACCGTGAAGTCACCCACCCCCGGTTCCGGGCCTCTGGAGATCACCTCGAAGATCGACGGTGAACGTGTTCATCTCACGAGCCGGTATCTGATCAATGCGACCGGCACGTGGACGCATCCCTATGTTCCGTTCGTCCCCGGCATCGCCGAGTTCGAAGGTCGCCAACTTCACACCGCAAACTTCCGCGACGTCGAAGACTTCCGGGGCTTGAGGACTTTGGTCGTCGGCGGTGGCATCTCGGCAACACAGTTCCTGCTCGAACTCGCGAAAGTCACCGATACGCTGTGGGCCACGCGTCGGCCTCCGAACTTCACCTCACGCGAGTTCGACGGCAACTGGGGCCTCGAAGTCGAACGTGCCGTGCGCTCCCGGACCTTGGCCGGTTTAGCCCCGGCCAGTGTCGTGCGCACCACGGGCCTGCCGATACGAAAGGATTTCCAATACGGCGTCGAATCTGGGGTCCTCGTCTCACGCGGAATGTTTGATGCGGTCCTGCCTCACGGTGTCCACTTCCCCGGGCGAGCAACCGAGGTACAAACGACCTCGGAAGGCCTCGGGCCTTCTGCAAGCGATCACTTGGCGATGCCTGAGTCATGGCAGCCCTTCGAACATGAACGTGCCGAAGAGATCGATGTCATCTTCTGGAACACCGGGTTTCGGGCCGCTCTCAACCATTTGGCGCCGCTGCGCCTGCGCACACCAGATGGAGGAATCTCCATGGAAACCGAAGTCTCGGTCAAGAACGACCGACGAATCTTCCTCGTCGGATACGGCTCGGCCAGTTCAACGGTCGGTGCCACCCGTGCGGGACGGATCGCGGCCAGAGAGCTGCTCAAACGCCGCCAAGGAGCACTGCGCACACGTTCTTATGAGAGTGCTGGCGATTCCAGGACCTGATCGGCGAAGCTGACGGTCGGCAACATCTGCGCGAAGAGCGCGGCGGTGGCTTGGTCACTTGACACCGTGACCATCTCGACGGTGACCTTGTACAGTCGACCGTTGTCCGAGATCCCGGCAATGGCTCCATAGAGCACGGACTCGGTTTCGTCGATGGCCCGGATCTCCTGGCGGGCGAGCAGCCCGTGGACGGTCCAGTACGCGCCACCGGCCACAGTCCCGGAGTTCTCTTCCATAATGCTTGATCGCGATTCCCCGAAGGTCTGTTCCTGTGCTGTATCGATGATGCTCTGTGCCGTTTCGTCGTCGGCTTCATAGCAGTTGACGGTGATGATGGCGCCGTTGTCGCGGCTGTAGAGCTGATAACTGTCGTAGGCAAGGTCGCCGTTCCATTCGCTGTCCATGGCCATCTGCACCTTGACCGGGCATTCGGGCCCCAAATCGACCGTCACCTGATCCATTCCCGCAGGAATTGCAGGGCTAGCGGATTCCGGGGGCGTCTCTTCTTCGGATCCATCGTCGATGCCGACGCTGACCGGTCGCGAATCACCCTCGTCGGTACTCACACGAAGGGCTGAGCACCCGGAGAGGGCCAGGCCCAGCACCATCACACTTGCCAGGAGGAGACTCCGATACATGGGCCCGCTTTCGAATGGTGGAGCGTCGCTGTTTCGACAGCGCCACTCATATCGTACCCATCGCAACCCCCGGCTGCTCTGGCACAAGTGTCGCGCGGGGCTTAGCCTTGGACTATGACCGAGCTTCCGATCTTCGATGACGATGATGTCAATCGCCTCCTGTGCATAGTTGCCCACCCCGATGACATGGAATATGGTGCCTCCGCGGCTGTGGCCAAGTGGACCGACCAGGGAAAGTCCGTGTCCTATCTGCTTCTGACTCGCGGTGAAGCCGGAATCCGTGAAATGTCCCCTGAGAAGGTTATTACCCTACGAGAAGGTGAGCAGCGACAGGCGTGCACGATCGTCGGAGTGGTGGATCTTGAGATCCTCGACTTCCCAGACGGTCTTCTCGAGCCCAGCATCGAGCTCCGGCATGCGATCGCGAAGAAGATCCGCCAATTCAAACCTGATGCCGTGATGGTGACCAACTGGGAACTCAAGATGCCGTGGGGCCTGAACCATGTCGACCATCGGGCGGCCGGCATCGCCACGATCGATGCCATCCGTGATGCCGACAATCCGTGGGTCTTCACCGACCTCAAGGATGATGGACTCGAAGTGTGGAAGGCCGACAAGCTGTTGGTCAACGGGGCTGATCCCACCCATGCTGTGGTCCTCGACGAGGAACACGTCGACCGGGCCGTACGCTCTTTGGAGGCTCATGCCGTCTATCTCGAGGCCTTGCCCGACCATCCAATGCCCTCAGACATGATCCCCGAAATCACCTCGGAAGCCGGAACACGGGCAGGCGTGAAATACGCGCTGCCCGTGCAGGTATTCGACATGTAGCACCCGGCACACCGAACCGGTGACCGGATCCGACACGTTCAGGCGCTGAGTGCGGCGACCGCCGAGTCGTAATCCGGTTCTGTGCCGATCTCGTCGACCAGCTGCTTATGGATGACGGTTCCCTTTTCGTCGAGGACGACGACTGAGCGGGCCAACAGTCCGGCCAGGGGGCCGTCGACCATGGTCACGCCGAATTCCTTGCCGAAGGCGCTGCGGAATCCTGATGCGGCGACGACGTTCTCAATGCCTTCGCTGCCGCAGAAGCGCGCCTGTGCGAAGGGCAGGTCATTGGACACACACAGCACTGTGGTGTTCTCCAGGCTCGCGGCGAGTTCGTTGAACTTGCGCACCGAGGCCGCACAGACACCGGTATCCACGCTCGGGAAGATGTTGAGTACAACGCGCTTGCCCGTAGTGTCGGCAGAGTTGAATTCGCCGAGGTCGTTGCCCACGAGGCTGAATGCCGGTGCCTGTGTGCCCTTCTCCGGGAGCTCGCCTACAGTCTTAACCGGTGTGCCCTGGAATGCTGTTTTCGCCATGTTTCTCGCTCGCTTTCTATCGTGATCACTGCTGTCGGTTCCCACCCTACGTGAGTTCACCGACACGAGAATCGCCCTTTCAGATCCGACGACGGCGGGCGAACCAGACCAATCCCGCTCCGAGTCCAATGATGGCTGCCGCAATCCCGATCGACGCCCCCAGTTCCGCGCCCGTGCGTGGCAGATCGCCGCCGGCATTCGCATTCCCGCTGCTGTCGGATGAATCGGATCCATTGGCATTGTCCATGCCGCTGTCAGAATCCGATCCGTTCGCCGAGGTGGTCCCATCGTCGGCATCGACCGTGCCGTCAGCGTCGACTGTGGAATTCGCACCGTCGTTGGCGGCAGCGTCTTCGTCGTCGTTGGCACTGTCCGGGCCGTCTGCTCCATCGGCGTTGCCGCCGTCGGAGGTCCCGTCCGCTTCTGCCTGTGAATCAGCTTCGGTTTCTGCCGCGGCCTCGGATGACGCCTCGTCATCGTCGCCTGGGTCCTGCGTGGTCGTGACAACCTGCCAGTTCTCATCGTAGAAGTCCGTGGGATCGACAACCTCGTTGTCTTTGACCCAGTCGATGAGACTCTGACGGACCTCGACCTGTTCGTTGTAGACCTCTTTCAGGTCGCCGACCGGGTAGTCGCCCCCTCCGGACTGGCGGTAATTGTTGATCGCGAGGATGAAGGTGTCATCATCGTCGACCGTATTTCCCTCTTTGTCGGTGAGGTTCTCGATGCGTTCGCCGACCGGTTTGGACACGTTGATGTCGTAGTCGATGCCCGAGAGCGCGTCGTAGTTATAGTCAGGAATCGGGCGATCGAGGGCCTCGTCGATGGCGTTGGTTCCATTGATCGGGTCGAAGTCGGCGCCTTCTTCTGTCTGTTTGAAGTAGCGGGCGGAGTACTCGAGGTATTCGCGCAGCTGTGAACCGTTTATTTCGACTCCGCCGAGGGTGTTGTCGAAGACGTAGAGTCCGGCGACGTCGCGGATGGTGATGTCTCCGGCAGGGAATTCGGCTGTGCGGCTGAATGGTGAAGCCTGCGAGATGACGGGCACGTCTTTGTATTCGGTGTCTGCCAACGCGGTCTCCACCGTCTCGGACTGCACCTTTGAGATGAAGTCGAGGATCGCAGTGTCCTCATAGTAAGAGGTCTCTGCGCTCATGGTCTCGGTCACTGAGCCGATCTTCGTGTTGACGTAGGCGACGGTCTTCTTATGCTGGGAATCGATGAGATCGTTGATCTCCGGATCCTCAGCGACATCACCCTGCGTGGCAAGTGGTGTGGCTTCGGGTTCGGTACTCCCCCAGTCGATCCCCATGTCTTCGAGATTGATGGGCAGGTCCACCTCGGAAACGGACCGCGCCCAGTAGTTGGGCTGAGTGATGAGCGCCTTCGTCCCGTCCTCGCGTGACACGACCTGGCTCGGCTCATCCTGGTGAGTGTGTCCGGCGACGAGCACATCGACTCCGGGGACCTTCGCGACAGAGATGCTGACGTTCTCCTGCAGCTTCGAGGGGTCCCAAGTCTGGCCTTCTGGGTCCTTGCCGGAGTGTGAGAGTACGACGACGATGTCTGCCCCTGCGTCCTTCATCTCCGGGACGTACTTCTTCGCAGTCTCGACGGGGTCATCGAAGTGGACCTTGCCGGAGAGTTTGTTCTTATCCCAGATCCGACTGCCTGGGGTCGTCACACCCAGCACACCGATGGTGATCTCCTGACCGGCGACGTTCTTCTCCACGAGCGTGTAGGGATCGAGGTGGGGCTGGTCGTCGTCGTCATTGATGACGTTCGCGCCCAGGACGGGGAAGTTGACCTGCTCCTTGTATTTGGCGAGCAGGTCAAGTCCGTAGTTGAACTCGTGGTTGCCCGCGACCTGTGCGTCATAGCCGACATGGTTATAGGTTTTAGCCATCGGGTGCGTCTCACCGGTTTCGGTGATGCGTTCCTGCTGCGCGTAGTAATACGTCAACGGGGTGCCCTGGATCGTGTCACCGTTGTCGACGAGGAGCACCGAGTCCTCGCCCTTGGCCTCTTTGACACCCTTGATCAGGGTGGAGGCACGCGACATGCCGAGTTCTTCCCCGTCGGGGTAGGGAGCATTGGCGAAGTAGTCCCAGTTGAGGACGTGACCGTGGACATCGGTCGTCGCCAGTAGGGTGAGTTCGCCCGTGGCCGCTGCCTGTTCCTCATCCGGAGGCCCGCTGCCCAGCCCCGTCGCCGAGGCCGCTGCTGGGCCTGCAACGATGAGTGTCAGTGCCAAAGTGGACGAGGCCAAGCTTCGCAAGCGCATAAGTCTCCAGATGTAGTTGTGGTTCAGATCTCCCACTCTAATCCGAATCCCGGCGACCCTGAGCAAATCCTGAGCGAAATCTGCACAAACTATGTTGTCTCTACTGTTCGACGAGGTTGTCCTTGGCAGTCCTTGACTCGAACATCGACTCGATGACGATGAGGACAACCACGATTGCCGCACCGATGACGGCGAGAATGATCGGGGCACCGATCGGGTCGAAGGGCGCGAGCAGACCTCCGGCTTCTGCATCGGATTGCCACGGCCACAAGGCTCTCAAAGAGCCGAGCATCAGGCCAGCCATCGCGACCAGAGTCCACCAGCGGTGATTGTGCAGCAAATAGCGCAGGATGTTGACGAACAGTGCCAGGCCGAGGATCGCGCCGAGTCCGAATACAGCGATGTAGGCGAGGTCGCGATCGTTGACTGCGCGCAGCGTGGTGGCGTAGAGGCCGACTGCGAGGAGGAAGAACGATCCGGATACGCCGGGGACGACCAGAGCGCAGATGGCGATTGAGGCGACAAAGAAGACCGCAATGAGTGGAGGGTTCTCGACGTCGGATCCACCGGCCAGTCCGGTCATCCAGAAGGCGAGAGCTGCAGCGGCGAGAAAGACGAGGATACCCAACAGCAGAGGTTGCCCGCTGCGCGCCGGCAGCATCCGCAATGGGACGGAGATGCTGGCCGCGACGAGTCCGAAGAACAGGCCCCTGGCAAGTTCTGGGTTGGCTGTGACAAAGCCTTCCATCACTCCAGCGATGCTGAGGACTGCTGTCGCCATGCCTAGGAGGACCGGGATCACGAGGAACCAGTCTGTGCGGCGCAGTTCTGCGACGGCGCCGCTCCAACGGTCAGGGCCGGTGATCACAGTCTTCGCCGCCCTGACCACATGGGCAGCCGAGTCGATGAGCTGGTCGTAGACTCCGGTCACGAGTGCAATCGTTCCGCCGGAGACCCCAGGGACGAGCTCGGCAGAGCCGATCAGGAAACCGCGGAGCAGATCGAGGGGAATCAGAGCTTTGGAACGGGTGGTCTTCACGGAAGCGGCCGCCTCGGAGCTGGAGTTAGTCATAGTTCCTTCAGCCTACGAGACTCACACTCTCCGGTGCCAACAATAGGCTCTATGTCACCGTCGTGGCGTCCTAGTCGCCGGTGGCTCCATCGATGCTTTCGCGGATGAGATCGGCGTGGCCTACGTGTCGAGCGTATTCCTCGATCATATGGATGAGCACCCACCGCACGTTGAATCGATCTCCAGAGGACCGCTCGTGTGCCACGAAGGTATCCAAGTCATCGATGCCGGCGAGGATCTCCCGCGACTGTTCACAGGCCTTGGCATGCAGCCTCAGCAGGTAGTCGGGCGTGTCCTCGGCTGCGCTCTCGAAGTCCCAGTCAGGATCGGCTTTCCAGTCAATGCTCGCCCACGGTTCAGACAGTTCCTGGTCCAGGATATCCTCGACGAACCATTGTTCTTCGACCAAGCTGAGGTGCTTGATGATGCCGCCCAGGGTCAGCGGCGATGCACCGACATGACGGTTGAGGTCAGCCGAGGCCAGTCCTTCGACCTTTCTACGCAGCACCGCACGATAGTAGTCGAGGAACTCTTCCAACCCCTGACGCTCGTTCGGCGCTGCGGTCGGGTCTGTTGGTGACGGGCTCATGGTCATATTTCACCTTCTTCATTCGGTGCCTTCCGCCCGATGTCGAAGACATTTCCTTCGGGGTCTTTCAGCGTGGTCCATTCGATGCCGAACTCGGCAAATGAGGCAACCTTCTCGGCCCCCAATGCCACCGCGCGGTCGACATCGGCGGGATAGTTCGGGTCATCGAGATCGATGTGCAGGGGGTTCTTTCCCTCGCCGCGTTCCTTGACCTTGAGAAAGAGCATGCCGGGAGTCGTCGATTCGCCACTGTGGACGCCGCCGATGCTGGCGACGAATTCGTTCGCGCCGTCATCGAGTTCGGCGTTGAGAAGTTCGGCCCAGAACACCGACTGGGCCTCGACGTCTTTGCAGTCGAAGGTGATGCTCAGCGAGGACAGTGACGCCATGGCTGGTGGTCCTTTCATAATGATGTCTATTTGACCTCACACTCTAGACGCAGGCTCTGACTCGGCGCGGGACTCCCGACATACTTCAGCTCTCAACCTCGCGGCTGTCGTGCCAGTTGCCGGGACTGTGCGACCAATCGGCCAGCGGAGTCCCAGAGCTCACAATCCTCTTCGAACATGCCGCCGGCGATATTGCGCGTGTACAGCTTCGCTCTGATCCAGCCTGGTGCTGGAACGGCACGCAGATGGGCCGTGAGCTCCATGGTCGGAGCCCAGTTGAAGCGGCCCAGATCGAACATCACCGGTGGGAACGCATCAAGGAATGCCAATAGCGCCAGTGAGTCTGGTTCGGCTCCGTCAGCCAAGCGGATCCAACCCTGGAGCAGACCGCGGCCACTGGGTCGACCAGCTGCGAAGCCGGCGGTCTCTGGATCGAGTCTCATATCGTAGCGTTTGACTAAAGGAGTTGACTTGATGAAGTCTCCGGGCGCCTCGGCGACGCTGATGCACTGATCCGGGTCCGGCAGCTCTGGCGGGCTAGCTGTGGTCGCGACGTCGTCGGGCAGAGCAGCGAGGTTGCCCATCGTCGCCAGGGCGGTGATCGTCGGTGCGTCATTCTGGGACAGATCGACGGCGAAGGTGGCACTGGATCGGCCCTCGCGGATGAGTCGCGTCGCGATGTCGGCTCGGCCACCCTGGCTCGGGCCCAGGTAATAGGTCGAGAGCACCAATGAGTCAGGAGCCTTCGGGCTGTTGTTCCGCAGTGCCTGCGCGACGATGCTGAGGAGATATCCTCCGTTGACCGCGCCGGCGACACTCCACTCTCCGTCGAGCTCAGCGCTGAAGCTGGTGTCCGACTCGCGTTTGACTGCAATGGCGGAGGCGAACTCGCCCAGGGGAGATTCACCCGGATTCTTTTGACTCATGTGACACACATTACCAAGGACTGAACAATCGTCCGGTCAGTGCCGTTTGTTGACCTGTCGTTCATTGCCGCGGCGGTAGTTCCCGGTGACACGCGCAAGCAGCTGCTGGTCGGACTCGTCGCTGGCACCAAGCTTGGGTATCAATGCAGACGCCTTCTTGCCGCCAAGCTCCATCACGGTTCGACCGTTGCGCGCAATGATGAGCATGCCCGATTTCGTGATCCGGTAGTCGAATGGGTCATCATCGAGGCTCAACGCTCCCACTCCCCCGTCATCGTGCATCCGGTCAGCCTGGTAACCATGAGCATAACCTTGTCACGCCTCGATCCCAACGGTGCCGATCGTTCCGGACTCATCGATTGCTTCACCAACAATGATTTTCCCTCCCACGTTCGCCCGCTGCCATGGACTGCTGCCGGGGTCGAAGAGCGCATTGATTCGAGTACTCTTCGCAGTGATGACTACGACACTTTCTGGCTCCACCATGAACAGTTGGGCAACCTCGGCATAGTGCGGCTCGACGACAATACTCGCGATGACAATATCGCTATGCGTAACCTTTACACCGTAGTTCTGAGCATGGAAAGAGTGCCCCTGATCGGAAGACCAGGGGCACTCTTATGAACTCTCAGACGATCATTGGCTGATCGAGTGAGCTATGTTCAGTTCTTCTTGTTCCGACGCATAGTCAGAACGACTGCAGCTCCACCAACAACGAGGAGTCCGGCACCGGCAGCGAGGCCGGTCAGTTCAGCACCGGTGCGAGGCAGATCGGATCCACCGTCTCCACCGTCACCGTCGTCGCTTCCGCCGCCGTTGCCGTCTTCGTCGGCAACAACGCTGAACGAGCCGGCAAGTGCCTTCTCATCATCCGTGTCATTTGCTCCGGTCACCTGCACGTCGTACTTGCCCAGGTAGGCCGAAGGATCGGATGCGTTGGTTCCGTAGATCGAGAAGGCGGCGACGCCGTCCTCGTTCGCGGTCTCGTCGAGAGTGATGCCCTCAACGTTCTCTGGACCGGCAACGACCTCGAGAGAGACGTTTTCGCCCTCTTCGAAGCCCTCGACCGTGATCTGCACGCCCTTGTCCTTCTTCACGAAGTCAGAGGCAGCAACTTCCTTAGGCTCGATGGAGATCTTGCGCTCGGCCGGAGCCTCGCCGTCCTTCGATCCGTCGGAATCAGCGTTGGATTCTGCATTCTTAGCGTCTGCAGCTGCACCAGCGTCTGCTTCCGCGCCATCGGCGGCAGAGTCAGCGTTAGCGTCGTCGCCTTCAGCGGCAGAGTCAGCGTCTGCGTTGTCAGCATCGGCGGCAGCGGCATCTGCTTCGTCTGCAGCTTCTTCCACGGTGACGGTGAACTCGGTTGGATCCGAAGTTCCTGCGTCAGTGGTGGCGGTAGCGGTGTAGGCGTACGTACCGGCCTCTGAAGGAGCTTCTGCCGTGAAATTGCCCTCGGCATCAGCTGTGACGGTAACCGAATCCTGTGCTTCGGCCTGAGCCTTGACAGCGGACTGTTCACCGGTGGCAGAAGCTGGCTTCCAGTCCAGCTTGACCTTGGCATTGGCCTCAGTCGTACCCGTGATCTGTCCACCTTCTTCGACGGTCTGATCTCCAACCTTCGGGGCTTCAGGAGTGTCCGAGCCATCGGCGTCGGCGTTTGCGTCGTCACCTTCGGCACCTGCGTCAGCGTCGTCACCTTCGGCACCTGCGTCAGCGTCGGCATCCTTCGCGTCGGCACCTGCGTCAGCGTCAGCATCCTTCGCATCGGCACCTGCGTCAGCGTCAGCATCCTTCGCGTCAGCACCAGCGTCTGCGTTCGCATCGTCGTCGCCTGGAGGCTCTTCGTTCGGATCAGTCAGCTGGAAGTCAACGCCAGAGGTCTCAAGCGAGTAGTCGAGGTCGGCAACCCAGCTCATGTCGTAGATCACACCGCCCTGCTCAACATCTCCACCACCGGAAATGACGCCCACGGCAGTGTCACCCTGGAACACTCCACCACCGGAGTCACCGCTTGCAGAGAATGGGGCGCCTTTGGAAGCCTTGACACCGAATCCGTGAACAAAGCGGCCACCGATATTCATGAACTCGTACTGTTCATTCAGATCGGTCCACACTGGACCTTCTGTCAGGCCAGTGGTGCGACCGGCCTTTTGAACGTTGCCCTCTGTGTGGGCACCGACCTTTGCGATGTCAGTTTCGAGCCCAGCGCCAAGATCTTCGGAGGCGGCAGTCGACCAATCGGTGACGCCATTCTTGACGTTGTACTTAGACGCATCGACGTTGATCACAGCGAAGTCGATGTCGTCTGCCTTCGGCTGCTGAGTCTCATCTGTGACGAGATCGCCACCGAATTTGTGATATCCCCACTTACCGAGAACGCCCTGTCCGGAACGGACAAATCCGTCACCGCCGGTGCCTGCCGCAGGAGCCGTCGAAGGCTGTTCGGTTTCATCGACAATGGAGTCACCCGAAAACTCGCCGGACTCCTCGATGATTTTTGCACAGTGTCCAGCGGTCAGAACGATCGGGTTCCCGTCGCCGTCCCAGCCAGAGAACCCTGTCGAACATGCTCCAGCACCGGTACCGGCCTGCGCCAAATAGCCTGCTCCGCCGACGATGTCGTTGGCGGCGTATGGCTTGAGTTCCTTGATGCCCTCCGTGACTACGACATTGTCGTACTCTTCCTCGAGCGCCTTAATTGCATCGGTCTTTTCTGCAACACCAATGTTGAGCTTGCCACCCTTGGCGCCGTAAGCATTGACGCCTTCTACATCGGCCAGCGCTTTCTGCACATGCGCGTCGTTCTGCACATCCAGTTTCTGCGGGCCGTCGGCCAGCGCAGGGGACGCGACGAACGCACTGCCGAGACCGAGCGCCGCTGCGGCGGTCAGTGCCAGCGAACTCTGCACGAATTTCTTCTGCATACGTTTCCGTTTCTCTTATCAGGAGCTTGCAATATCACAGCTTGATGACCTTGGTCACGATAAGGTTACGACCTGCATACAGCGACTACCAAGAAAGTAGACCACAAACTGTGAACTAAATGAACGAAACAACAGATGTTGCTGAAATGGTTTGCTGAGTCACTGAGCGGCTCGTTCTTCCCAGAAATTCCTCGGTTTGGTCACAGACACAAGAGCGCCCCCCC
>NZ_JBHFIH010000014.1:166711-211076 GCF_057334195.1 Brevibacterium sp. AGC70
CCGGGGGGCGCTCGAGTGAACTCTCAGACGATCATGTGCTGACCGTGTGAGTCATAATCAGTTCTTCTTGTTCCGACGCATCGTCAGAACAACTGCAGCTCCACCAACAACGAGGAGTCCGGCACCGGCAGCAAGGCCGGTCAGTTCAGCGCCGGTGCGAGGCAGATCAGATCCACCGTCACCATTGCCGTCGTCATCCTTGTTGCCGTCATCGCCGCCGTCGTTTCCGCCGCCGTTGCCTTCTTCATCTTCGACAACGTTGAAGGAACCGGCAAGAGCCTTCTCTTCATCGGTGTCGTTGGCTCCGGTAACGTTCACGTCGTACTTGCCGAGGTAGACCGAAGGGTCGGCTTCGCTTGTGCCGTAGATCGAGAAGGCAGCTGCACCGTTCTCATTCGCGGTCTCATCGAGAGTGATGCCTTCGACGTTCTCAGGACCGGAAGCGACTTTCAGTGTCACCTTCTCGCCCTCGTCGAAGCCCTTGACCGTGACTGTCACGCCTTTGTCTTCCTTCACGAAGTCAGAAGCGACGATTTCCTTGGGGTCAACGTTGATCTCGCGCTCGACTGGAGCAGGAGTCTCGGTCTCTTCCTCTTCAACTGTGACCTGGAATTCGGCAGGCTTGGATTCCTGTCCGTCAACCGTAGCAACAGCGGTGTAGTCGTAGTCGCCTGCAGCCTCAGGACCTTCAACTGTGAAGTTGCCGTCTTCGTCGGCCTTCACTGTTTCGGAACCTTCTTTGGCGGCCTGGGTGCCCTTGGCGGGCGCCCAGTCGAGCTTGACCTCGGCACCGGCCGCGGCCTTGCCCTTAACGTCGCCGTTGGGCTCGATCGTCTGGTCCTTGACCTCTGGGGCTGCTGGAGCCTCAGGTGTCTCTTCGCCTGGCTTCTCGACCTGGAAGTCGACACCGGACTGCTCGAGCGAGTAGTCGAGGTCGGCCACCCAACCGAACTGGGAACCATCAGCTGCAGGTCCGCCACCGGAGATGACGCCGACTGCAGTGTCGCCCTGGAAGACGGCGCCACCGGAGTCACCCGGCTGCGAGAACGGATCGGACTCTGGTGAAGTCACACCGAAGCCGTGAACCCAACGTCCGCCCACGTTCGAGTACTCAAATGGGTACTCTTCGAACGGAATGACGTCGCCTTCGGTCAGACCGGTCGTACGGCCCGACTTCTCAACGGTGGTCTCTTCGTGTGCACCAACGCCGGTGATGTCTGTGGCGAGGCTCGTCGACAGATCGTCGGAGTCTGCGCTCGTCCAGTCGGTGACGCCGTTCTTAACGTTGTACTTTTCCTCGTCAACGTTGATGACGGCGAAGTCAATGTCGGTGGGCTTCGGCTCGGTCCAGTCATCGCTGGGCCCCTCAAGCAGGTCGCCGCTGCCGTAGCTGTGGTAGCCCCACTCGCCCACGGTGCCGATTCCGGAAGGCTGGAATCCTTCGCCGCCATTGGCTTCTGCGATTGAAGGCTTCTCAGTGTCGCCGACCTTGGTGTCGCCGTTGATCTCGCCGGTGCTTTCGATGACCTTCGAGCAGTGTCCTGCGGTCAGCACGACGGGGTTGCCCTCGCCGTCCCAGCCGGAGAATCCGGTGGAGCAAACGCCGTTGCCTGCAGGCGAGTTGGCCAGGTAGCCGGCGCCGCCGACGAGGTCCTTCTTTGCGTAAGGCTTCAGTTCCTTGATGCCGTCCACAACGTTGATGTTGTTGAACTTCTTCTCAAGGTCCTTGATTTCGTCGGTCTTCTTCTCAACGCCGAGGTTGAGCTGGCCGTCGGCCTCACCGTAGGCGTTGACGCCCGAAAGGCCGGACAGTGCCTTCTGCACCTGCGCGTCGTTCTGCACATCCAGCTTCTGCGGGGCGTTGTCGGCCATGGCAGGGGATGCGACGAACGCACTGCCGAGACCGAGCGCCGCTGCGGCGGTCAGTGCCAGCGAACTCTGCACGAGTTTCTTCTGCATACTCTTTGGTTCCCTTGATCGGATTCACTGTTGCGTTTGCCTGTGCCCTCTTCGACCCGCAGCTCAACAATCGCGCGGACGTTTCTGAGAACAGTCTTTCAACCACATGAAAGATTACGGTTTGGCAACGATGAGACGCAAGCACCATGCGTGTTGATGGTGAACACAACTTACAAAACCTGAATTGACACCCAACTCGCCATATTCTCCATGATGCGCTCAAAGCTGGCCGTTATGATCGGTGCATGCTCAACCTCACTGACAACAGACCTTCAGCTGCGTTCAGACGTGTGATCGGAGTTGCTGTTCTCGGCCTCATCCTGCCCCTTGCCGCGTGCGGGACAGGCTCCGATCCCAGCGAACCGACCAGCTCCGCACCCACAGAATCCAACACACCCTCGGATTCGGCCGACTCTGGGGCCCTTGATCCCTCCGGAAAATGGACCTCTCCTGAAGCCGGAGATCCGTATCTCGAGTTCTCCGACGACGGACAGGTAGAGGGAACCGATGGCTGCAATGCAATCAAGACAACGTGGGAAGTCGATGGGGACAAAATCCTCATCTCCTCATTCACCACGACCCAGAAAGCATGTGCCGGCGTGGACACGTGGTTGTCCAAAGCATCGTCGGCAACTGTCGAAGGCAACGTCATGAAGATCGCCGACGCCAGCGGGAAGGTCGTCGGAGGACTGGAGAAAGAGGACAAATGACCAATTCAGTCAATGGTAAGTGGATCAGCTCGAAGCCAGGGTCGTCAGCGTTTCTGGATATTGCAGCTGACGGCTCCCTGAGCGGCAGCGATGGCGCCAATCGTATTTCAACGACGTGGACCAGCGATGGTTCCGGCGCGAAGGTCGAATCGTTCCTCACGACCCAACGCGCGATGCAGGGAATGGAGACATGGGTGGCTCGCGCCCGACGGGTCGAAGCCGACGGCGACCAACTCAATGTCTTCGACCAAAAAGGCAACCACCTCGGCGCGATGACTCGAGTCGCCGCTTCAGACGAACCCGACGAAGGACGTTAAATGGCCGGCGGTCTGTTCGCACTCCTCGATGACGTAGCGGCACTCGTCAAACTCTCGGCAGCGAGCCTCGACGATGTCGCAGCAGGTGCATCCCGGGCGGGAATGAAGGCCGCCGGCGTAGTCGTCGACGATGCTGCGGTGACTCCGAAATTCGTTGAAGGGGTCAATCCTAAACGGGAACTGCCGATCATCAAGCGCATCGCCTTCGGTTCGCTGATCAACAAGATGCTCATCATCCTGCCGATCATCCTGCTGCTCAGCGAATTCCTCCCCTGGCTGCTGACTCCCCTACTGATGGTGGGCGGTACCTACCTGTGCTTCGAGGGTGCGGAGAAGATCTTCGAGAAGTTCGGGTGGGTCGAGCACCATGAAGAGCCGAAGAAGGAATCCAAGCACGGTAAGAAGGGTGACGGCGACGCCGAGAAGAAGATCGTGCGTTCGGCCATCACCACTGACTTCGTGCTCAGCTGCGAAATCATGGTCATCGCCCTCAACGAGGTGGCCAGCGAGGACCTGCTCCCTCGAGCCATCATCCTCGTCGTCGTGGCCCTGGCGATCACCGTCGGTGTCTACGGTTCTGTGGCCCTCATCGTCAAGATGGACGACATCGGCCTGCACATGGCACAGAAGGAGAAGGCGAGCACGCAGAAGTTCGGCCGGTTCCTCGTCAAGGCGATGCCCAAGCTCCTCGGTGGCCTGTCAGTCATCGGCACCTTCGCCATGCTGTGGGTCGGCGGACATATCATCCTCGTCGGCACAGACGAGCTCGGATTCCATGCCCTCTACGATTTCGTCCACCACCTCGAGGAGCCAGTGGCCGCGATCGCCGGAGTCGGCGGAATTCTCGGGTGGTTGGTCAACACGTTCTTCTCACTCATCCTCGGCGCCGTCTGGGGAGGAATCGTGGCCGGTATCGCCATCGGCTTCACCGCTTTGCTCAAGTCGGGGAACAAGAACGGCAAGGACACCGACACTGTCCAGAAGGACGACGAGATGCCTGTTGAGAAGGCTCCTGCAGATGACTCAGCAGACCCATCCTCGATCGCGGACACGTCCTCAACGCCCGATCACGGAGCAGGCCCTAAGCCGAACTACGCACCGGGACAGAGCAAAGGTCCGTTCGAAAGCTGAGTCCTATTTCCTCAGCACGTCTTTCCTCAGCACGTCCTGAAAGCCGCTGTCGTTGATGAGCCAGTCGCGAGAGGCTGAACTTGCCCCATAGGCAGAGGCCGTGAGGTCAACCTCGACGAACTTTCGGTCGGACCGAGCGTGTGTCGGACAGCGGCTTCGACAGGTGTTGCGGCTCAGCGGTCTGCGAAGGTCTTCTTCGGTTTGCCGGGAACGATCATGGGTGCACCGGTGACAGGATCATCGACGACGGTGCAGTCGATGCCGAAGACCTGGTGAACGAGCTCTGTCGTGATGATCTCTGCTGGTGCGCCCTGGGCCACGATCGTGCCGTTCTTCATCGCGATGATCTCATCGGCGTAGCGGCAGGCCTGGTTGAGGTCATGGAGGACGGCGACAAAGGTGTGGCCGTGTTCGTGATTCAGTTGAGCGAACAGGTCGAGAAGGTCGATCTGGAAGGCCAGATCAAGGAACGTCGTGGGCTCGTCGAGGAGCATCAGCGGCGTCTCCTGGGCCAGGACCATCGCGACCCAGACCCGTTGCCGCTGGCCCCCGGAGAGCTCGTCGACCTGGCGGGAGGAGAGTTCTTCTGTATTCGTTGCACGCAGTGCTGTCAGCACGGCGACCTCATCCTGTTCGGTCCACTGCTTGAGGAACGACTGATGCGGGTGACGTCCGCGAGCCACGAGCTCTGCCACAGTGATGCCGTCGGGTGCGATCGAGGTCTGTGGGAGGAGCCCCAAGCGCTTGGCGATCTGCTTCGTCTTCAGCTTGGCGATGTTTCCGCCGTCGAGAAGCACCGTGCCCTTCGTCGGAGCCATCAGCCTGGCCAGTGCCCGCAGCAGGGTCGACTTGCCGCAGGCGTTGGGGCCGACGATGACGGTGAACTTGCCCGGTGCGATCTCCACGTCGAGGTCGGCGATGACGTGCCGCTGGTCGTAGGCGAGATCGAGATCGCGGGCTGCCAGCGGAGCCGGGGCCGAAGCTGCTGTGTCCGTCGACGTCGTGTCGGTCGTGTCCGGCGTCGTATCAGTCGTATCAGGTGTGATGCTCATTGTGCCTTCCGAGCTTCTTGGATGAGGAGCCAGATCAGGTAGATGCCGCCGATGCACACGGTGACGACTCCGACGGGAAGTTGGGTCTCACCCAGGGCGTGTTGGGCGATGAGGTCCGCAGCGACGAGCAGAAGCGCTCCGACTGCCGCAGCTGAGAGCAGGCTGGTGCCCTGGGACTTCGCGATTCTGCGCCCGATCTGCGGGGCGGCCAGTGCGACGAAGGCTATCGGTCCCGCGGCGGCGGTGACGACGGCGACGAGGGCCACGGCCACCAGAATGAGACCAGCGCGGACCGGTTCATTGCGCACGCCGAGCGCCTTGGCGGTGTCATCACCGAGCTCCAAGGTTCCCAGACCACGTGAGAAGAGCCCGCAGCCCAGCCCCAACAGCACCGTGCCGATGGCGGCCGGAAGCAGGGTCGACCAGCCCATGCCGTTGAGTGTTCCAGCACCCCACGTGGCTGCGGCCATGGCGAGGTCGAGGTCAGCGCGCATGATCAGCCAGGTGTTGAAGGCGTTGAGCATAGCGGTCAGGGCGATGCCGACGATGATGAGTCGGAAGCCTTGGACGCCGCCCTTCCAGGTCAGAAGGTAGACCACGATGGCGGTGAGTAGCCCACCGATGATCGCGCCGAAGGCTGTGGAGATGAAGCTGGAGCCGAAGACGATGATGGTGACGATGCCGCCGGTGTATGCACCGGTGGAGAAGCCGATGATGTCGGGGCTGCCCAGCGGATTGCGGGTCAGTGATTGGAACACCGCGCCAGAGATGCCCAGACCGGCGCCGAGGACGATTCCGGCGATGATGCGCGGTGCCCGCCATTCGGCGACGACGGTGTTGACGATGCGCCTGTCGGCCTGGCCGAACAGCCCCTGGAAGACTTCGCCGGGTGTCAATGAGAACTCGCCGAGCAGCAGCCCCAGGAATCCACAGCCCAGGGCCAGGAGAATGACGCTGCCGGCTGTGACGACGACGCGCAGATCGATGCGGAAGCCGAAGGCTCGCAGCATGGGGCGACCGAAGTTGATCCGCTCCCCCGGCAGAACGCGGTGTCCTGGAACGAGTACGGGGGCGTCACCGATCGATGAGTTCGATGTCTTCACAGTCCGCTCGCCTTCTTTCTGCGAACGAGAGCGATGAGCACCGGTGCGCCGACGAAGGCGGTGACGACACCGACCTGGAGTTCGCCCGGTTTCATCACCACGCGTCCGAGCACATCGGAGACGAGGAGCAGGATGGGCGAGAGGATGACGGAGTAGCTTAAGATCCATCGCTGGTCGGGGCCGACGATCCAGCGGGCAATGTGGGGAATCATGAGTCCGATGAAGCCGATGGGCCCGGCGGCAGCGGTGGCACCGCCTGCGAGGAGGGTGACGGCGAGAATGGTGATGATGCGGGTGCGGTTGACCGAGGTGCCGAGGCTGGCGGCCAGATCGTCGCCGAGTGCCACCGCGTTGAGCGAGTGGGCCAAGAACAAGGCGAGTACGATGCCGACGATGATGAATGGGGCGACTGCGGAGACCGTGTCGAACCCGCGGCCGGCGATGGCTCCGACGTCCCAGGCGCGGAAGGCGTCGAAGGCTCGTTCGTTCGTGAGCAGGATTCCCTTGGTCAGCCCGGTCAGCACTGCGGCGACCGCGACTCCGGCCAAGGTCAGGCGGATCGGATCGACGCTGTGGTTCCTGCCCGAGGAACCGATGATGTACACGCCGGTCGTGGCCAAGAGGGCACCGAGGAAGGCGAACCAGATGTAGCCGTTGATCGACGTGATTCCGAAGAACCCGATGCCGACGGCCACTGCGAAGGAGGCCCCGGCGTTGACGCCGAGGATGCCCGGATCGGCAAGAGGGTTGCGGGTCAGCGCCTGGATGAGCCCGCCGGCCAATCCCAGCCCCATGCCGACGAGGATGCCGAGCACGGTCCGCGGGTAGCGCAGTTCGAGGACGACCAGCTGGTCATCGCTGCCGCTGGGGTTGAAGAACGCTCCGAGAACCTCCGAGATCGGCATGTCCCGGGTACCGATGGCCAGCGATGCCAGCACCACGACGATCAACGCCAGAATCGCGACGACGAGGCCGACGGTCCTTTTGACCTTCAGCGCCCGGTTCGCCTTCTGACCGTTCGCCTCAGACGGATTCGCCGAGGCGGTGGTGGCGAGACCGGTCATCGGAGGGTTCCTTAGCATCGACTAATTAAGGGCAGGCTAACCACAATCTAGTCGATAACTTCGGCTCGTCCAAACAATTTCCCGATCACTGACCTGTGATCTTGCCGATCCTCTCGGACGTCTGACGTTGAATCCGAGACAGCATCCCGCTCATCCCCCGCAGTCGCAACGGGCTCACGATCTCCGTCATCGACAGCCGCAGAGGCAGGTCGGACGGAATGGACAGGACCACCTCGGCGGTCTGGCCATTGAGACCTTCGTGGAGGATCCCGGCGAAGCCACGGGTCGTCGGCGCCTCAGGGGGCGCAGAGAAATGAAGCTTCACGATAGCGTCATCGCCCTGTTCGGGGTTCTCGACCTCGGTGACGAGGAAGATCGGAGACTGGCATTCGGGCACCGGCTCGAGCAGTTCGGGATGATCGGTGTAGCGCTGCGGCAGCTCAGGCAGCTCCGAGGCGAATTCGAGCAGCAGCTGCAGCCGATCACCGGATTCGGTCTCGGCGAAGTCCTCGACGATCTCGACCAGGCTCTCCGGCAGATCGGAATTGTCGGCCATCGCGGCGTCTGTGTCGGCAGTCATCAGCGGCTGGGCACCTCGCCAGCCTCTGACCCGGTGACGATGGGAACGCCGACGACGTTGCCCCATTCGGTCCAGGAACCGTCGTAGTTGCGGACGTTGCTGTAGCCCAGCAGATGCTGAAGCACGAACCAGGTGTGGCTGGAACGCTCGCCGATGCGGCAGTAGGCGATGACTTCATCGGCGGTGCCGAGCCCGGCTTCGTCGGTGTAGATGGCCTTGAGCTCCTCGGCTGATTTGAAGGTGCCGTCTTCGTTTGCGGCCTTCGCCCATGGCACCGACGCTGCAGTGGGGATGTGTCCTCCGCGCAGTGCGCCCTCTTCGGGGTAAGCGGGCATATGGGTGCGCTCTCCGCTGTATTCCTCGGGGCTGCGCACATCGATGAGGGGACGCGTGCCCAGGCTGTCTCTGACCTCGGGCAGGAAGGCACGCAGAGTTGAGTCGTCACGGTCGATGACCGGGTATTCGGTCGGTTCCCGGCGCGGCTTCTCGGTGGACAGTTCGCGTTCTTCGGCCTGCCACTTGGAACGGCCGCCATCCATAAGTCGGACGTCAACGTGTCCGAACAGCGAGAAGACCCACAGAGCGTAGGCGGCCCACCAGTTGGATTTGTCGCCGTAGAAGACGATCGTGTCCTCGCGTGAGATGCCCTTCGCGGACATGAGGGCGGCAAAGCCTTCACCGTCGACGTAGTCACGTGTCACGGTGTCGTTGAGTTCGGTGTGCCAGTCGACCTTCACCGCGCCAGGGATGTGCCCGGTCTCGTAGAGCAGGACGTCCTCGTCGCTTTCGACGATAACCAGTCCGGGTTCACCGGCATGCTCGGCCACCCATTCGGTGCTGACCAGTCGTGATCCGTCTGCGTACTCGGCGAATTTGGCCGTGGTATCGGCCGGGATCGCTGTGCTCACTCGTTCCTCCTCGTGAAGATTCTGATGGTGTGGCTCTTTGGACCTCTGTGTGGCTCAACGCCACTGCCCACCAGCATATTCCTTAGCAAGGGTGCCCCGATCCCGGGGTGTTGCAGATGAGATCGGGGCACACCAGGTGAGCTTGCGGCGTCACCTGCGTGCGAGGAATGCCTGCAGGGACGAGATGAACGTCTGCGGCTTCTCTGAGTGGACCCAGTGGCCTGACCCCTTGACGGTGAGCAGGGTCGTGCGGGGGAAGAGGGAGCGCATGAGGGGCAGATCCTCGCGGGAGACGTAGTCCGATGTCTCACCGGCAATCCAGAGCACCGGACCGTCGAAGGTCGCCTCCCCCATCTCGGGGAAGTCTCCGATCGCGGGCAGGCTCTCATGCAGCAGGGTGAGGTTGGGTTGCCAGGCGTACCCCGCCGAGGTGGGGCGCAGGTTCTGCAGGAGGAATCCCCTGATCGTGTCCTCTGGGATCTTCTCCTGCAGGGCTTCATCCGCAGCGGTGCGCGACTCGATCTCGTTGAGATCGAGTTCGGCGAGGCTCGAGAGCAGATGTTCGAAGACGCCGAGGGACCCGCCTGCCGTGGGAGCGATGTCGACGACGACGAGGTGGTCGATGAGTTCCGGGTGGCGCAGGGCCAGGATCATGGCGACCTTGCCGCCCAGGGAATGACCGACCAGGTGCACCGGCAGATCATCGGGATCGGTCACCTCGGTGATCATCGCGGCCACGGAGTCGGCCATGCCCACGTAGCTGAAATCCTCGGTCCAATTCGAATCACCGTGGTTGGGCAGGTCGACGAGGAGGCTCGAGTAGTCGGACTCGAGGCCTTTGGCGATGGAGGTGAAGTTCTTGCCGCGGCCGAAGAGTCCGTGGAGGAAGACGATGCGCTCACCGGTGCTGCCGATGAGTCTGCTGGCGATATCAGTCACGCTTCCAGCCTACCCGGCAGGTCTCACCAGGTCATCTGTGCTCAAAAGCCGCCTGTTCCAAGGCCTGCAGCGACCGGTCGAGATAGTCGGGGCTGACGACGGGGAAGCCGCCGAATGCATCTCGGATCTCTTGTGTTGTGCGTGACCAGTCGTAGGTCAGTTTCACCTCGGTGCCGGTGTCCTTCTCTTCGAGGTCGTAGCGCCAGCGCCAGCCACCGGGGGCCACGTGACCGCTCTCATCGGCTTGACCGGGATCCCAAGCGATCGCGTGATCAGGTTCGAACGTTGTCACGGTGTTGTCCATCCGGTAGTCACCGTTGGCTCCATCGAAGTGCATATTCATGGAAAAGATCTGGCCGGTGGCCGTGATCGGGGTCGGATCGATGGCGTCTCGCACCCAGTCCGTGGGTTCGGTGTCCCGGTGCCGAGCCGGATCTGCAAGCACGGTGAAGATCGTATGGGCAGGGGCGTCGATCGTGCGGGTGGCGACGATGTGCTCGTTCGGGTCTTTCGGTCCTTCAGTCATCTGATCAGCCTATTCACCGGGCTGCGGCATGGGAAGAGATACTCACAGGTAGGCTGAGTCCATGCACTTCTCCGATTACGACACACGACTGGCCGGGTACGCGGTGATCGTCAACCAGGACCGGGAAATCCTTCTCAGCTGGTTCAACGGCGGCAGCGAACCAGCCCATGCGCTGTGGACTCTGCCCGGCGGTGGAATCGAGTTCCACGAGAGCATCGAGGCAGGCACGATCCGGGAGATCAAGGAGGAGACGGGCTTCGACGCCGAACTGATCCGTCCGCTGACGACACACACCTTCACTGAGAATCGCAGCAATTCCGCACGCCGCAGATCGGTCTCGCGTCCGTTCAAGGGAGTCCGCGTCGTCTATGAGGCCGACATCACCGGAGGCATGCTGGGGACTCTCGAGGTCGACGGCACAACGGACCGCGCCGAATGGCTGGCCATCGACTCTCTGGCAGACGTGCGGCACGCCCGCATCATCGACATCGGTCTTGACGCGTGGCGTGCCGCAGTGTGAGGAAGCGTGACGGCTTCGTGAGTGCGATGGCTGCCTGAGCGTGAATGCGACAGCCGCTTGAGTGTGGCTGCTACTTCAGAGCATCCGCGACGAGCTCGGGCATCTTCTCTGCCGCATATGACGCGGAGAGGACCGAGTTCAACGCAAATGCCTGCCGGACGTCGTTGAGATCCTCAGTCAGCACCAGACTGTGCCCGTCCTCGACTGCCGGGATGCGCTTGAAGCCGGGGTCGTCGGTGACTTCGGAATCGGGGATGTAGATCGGGAAGGCAACTAGCAGGTCCGCGTCGAGATCGTCGAGCTTCTCCTCCGACACCGTGGCGGTGAAGCCCGAGGGTTTGAGGGCCGCGACCTTCTCCGACTGCTTGAACCCGAGATTTTCCATGAACTGGACCCGCTCCGACCCTTCGACGTAGGCTCCCCAGCCCTCGGAGGTCTTCGCGGCCACGCTCACGGACTTCCCGTCGAACTCCGGATGGGCCTCACGAGCGGCCCCGAACTCCTTGTCGAGGTCCGCGAGGAGCTCCTGCCCCTCGTCCTCTTTGCCCAGGGACTGGGACACCAGGTCGACCTGCTGGTCCATCGTGGTCAGGTAGTTGTCGCCGCCTTCGGGCGCACCCACAGTCGGAGCGATCTCCGAGAGACGGTCATAGCGTTCCTGTTCACCGGAGCTCTTCGTGTCGAGGATGAGGTCGGGCTCGAGCGCCGCGATCTTCTCGTAGTCTGGCTCCATCGTCGCGATGATCTCCGGGGCCTGGTCATAGAGGTCCTCGGCCCAGGGGCCGACGCCTTTGCCGCCGAACTCCACCCAGTCGGAGGCGCCGACCGGCTGCACGTCGAGCGCCAGCGCGGTTTCCGCATCGCCCCATCCCAGCGCCACGACCTTCTGAGGGTCCTTCGGGACCTCGACGGAGCCGAATTTGGTGTCGACGCTGATGCCGGAGGTCGTGTCACCAGTGTCTCCCCCACTGCCGCAGCCGGCGAGCACAAGGACAGAGGCAATCAGTGGAGCGAGAATTCGGCGCATGAGTTCCTTCTTAGGTAGTTAGGCGAGCCTAGCTTAACCCACAGTTCCCAGTCGCGCACGAATGGTTTGGAGCCGATTGAGCACTTCGTGGTCGGCGGCAATGTCGAAATCGGCATCAACGCTCAGCAATGCACACAGGTACTCGACGATGAGATCGAGCGAATCGGCGCTGAGACTCACCTCGCAGCGCTGGCATGCCAGTTCCTTCACGACCCCGAAGATGGTGCCGTGGTATTTCGACCTCAGCCGCTGGGCGGAGATCTCGAAAGTCACGGTGGCGTTGAATCGATAGTGCGCCTCGGCGAAGGACCGGGCCACAAAGGAGAAGGCGTCGAGCACTTGAGGCTCAAAACGTTCGTGTCTGTACTTGACCGAACTGATGCGTTCGACTCGGAACGACCGCCAATCGCGGCGATCGGAGTCGAAGGCGACCAGATACCAATACCCTGACATCGTAACGAGTTTGTGCGGTCTCACGCGCCGCAGGGTGCGGGCACCGTCGCGCTTGACGTGAATGAATGACAACGCCTGATGATCAGCGCACGCATCGGAGAGTTCGAGCAGCACATCGGTATCCGGAAGCATGGCCGCGCCATCGACGTCGGGGTCAGGTCCGGCCTCAATCGATTGGACCAGTCGGTGATATCGACGGCGGAGGCGCGCGGGCAGCATTCGTTCGAGCTTGATCCTCGCACTGTCGGTCGCCACCCGCACACCGTCCGAAACGGATTGTCCGCGCACCTGACGACTGGCGGTCGACAGACTCACTGCAATCGCCACGGCTTCCTCGTCATCGAATTGCAGGGGTGGCAGATTCGACGACTCCCCCAGGTTGTATCCCCCATCACGGCCGGTCCGACTGCGAACCGGATAGTCGAGAGACTTCAACCTCTCGATGTCTCTGCGCAGAGTACGAGGCTGCACACCCAAGCGTTCGCTCAGCTCCCCGGCCTGCCACCACCCTCGCGACTGGAGGAGCGAGAGGAGGCGCAGCAGCCTGCCTGGCATTTCGCTGCTCGGAGTTCGACTGGTCACAGATCAATTCTATTGTGGTCACGTTCGGGCCACAATGGATTCTACTGTGAAGGCATGAACTCGATCACAGGATTCCAACTTGACCATCCGCACTCCCCCGACCACATCGTCAGCCCCCTGACCACTACCGAAGTGGCTGCTGCCGTACGCTCCGAGCTGAGCTCTCGTTCACCGCGGATCGCCGTGCAGTCGACCGGACACGGCCGAACTTCGGGTATGCGTTCGGGGACACTCATCGACACCTCGAGAATGAATGATGTCGCCATCGACCCCTCGGCACGCACAGTGACCGCCGGAGCCGGAGCCCGATTCGCGGAAGTGATGGCAGCCGCCGCGCCCCATGGGCTGGCCCCGTTGTCGGGAAGCTTCCCCGGCGTCGGCATTGCCGGGTACAGCTTGAGCGGCGGCGTTGGCCTTCTGTCACGAAAGTACGGGTTCGCTGCCGATAATGTTCTCAGCGCCGAAATCGTCACCCCGGATGGCGAGATCAGGATGGCATCCGCGCAGGAGAACCCGGAGTTGTTCTGGGCACTGCGCGGGGCAGGTTCGAACTTCGGCATCGTGACCTCTTTGACGATGAGGGTCTTCCCCATTGCAGAGGTGCTCGGTGGCTCCATCGAGATCGACCTGCGAGCATCTCCCCAGGCCGGCCAGGTATGGCGGAAATGGGCGCTGAGGCAAGGTCGGGACATGATGACTGCCGCTGCCATCTACTCGGCTCCGACCACTGCCGCTGACCTGCCTGCCTTCCTGCGCGGAATCCATCAATTGCGGATTCAGATCGCATGGTCGGGCGAGACTGAACTCGGTCGAGCGCAGGTGGCACTCCTGGAGAGGGCACTGGTGGCTGCCGGGGCAGAATTCGCCTCGAGCATTGATGTCGTGCCCTTCGCGAGGACCAGCGAGATATTTGCCGAACCTGATGAGCCCCATTCATACGGCAGTGACGCATTCTTCCTGCCCGAGCTCGGCGAGCAGACGACAGCGAACCTCATTGCAGCGAGTTCCCCGGACCGGGTTCCCTGCTTCACCGTCATCGGTCTGCGCCTGCTCGGTGGCGCCATGGCCGAAGCACCCGAGATTGCAAACGCCCTCGGACATCGCGATGCCACTTGGCTGTTTTCGCTATTGTCGCCCTTGAACGAGTTCGAGGAGACTCCACTGGCCCATCACCTCACCATTGCCAGCGAGCTGGGTGCACCCGGGACAGGCGACGCGCCCCTGGGCCGCTCGCTCAATTTCACCTTCCGGTCCTTGACCGCCGAAGAGATCACGTCAGCGTTCGAGCCCGACGATCTGACACGGTTGCGTTCCCTACGGGATCATTTCGATCCGCGCAGGGTCATGCTGGCCCAGTTTGCGGTGTGATCGACAGTCCGTCGACGTCCATCTCCCCCAGACCCACCGTGCGTGAGCGACGTCCAGTGACCAGTCGGTGGATGAGCCACAGTAGCAGGAAGGCGGGCAGTCCGATGTAGGCGGAGGCAACTTCGAGGACCCGTCCCTCGACGATTGCTTGGACGTTCTGGCCGATGATGACGATGACCAGCATGACCAGTGCGATGATCGGTCCGATGGGGAACAGCGGAGCCCGATACGGCAGGTCCGCAAGATCTCGGCCCTGCTGAACGTAGGCACGGCGGAACCGGAAGTGACACCAGGCGATCCCGACCCAGACGATGAACCCGGAGAGCCCGGAGACGTTGATCAGCCACGTGTAGGCCCCACCGTCACCCATCACCTCGGAGAGGAATCCGAACAGACCGATGACCGCGGTGGCCAGGAGTGCCATGACGGGAACTCCGCGTTCGTTGAGTCGGGCGAACAGCCTCGGCGCGGTCCCCTCTTTGGCCATTGCATAGAGCATGCGGGTCGAGGCGTAGAGACCGGAGTTGCCGGCTGAGAGGATTGCGGTGAGGATGACGGCGTTCATCACGGATGCGGCCACGGCGATGCCGGCGCGCTCGAAGACAAGAGTGAAGGGCGAGGCCGTGACGTCCTCGTTGTTGGCGGAGGCCAGCAGCGAGGGGTCCGAATAGGGCAGGAGGAAGCCGATGATGATGATTGCGCCGATGTAGAAGAGCATGATGCGCCAGAACACGGTGCGGATGGCCCGGGGCATATCGCGGCGCGGGTTGGCTGACTCGCCTGCGGTCACACCGACGAGCTCCGTGCCCTGGAAGGAGAAGCCGGCGATCATGAACACGCTGATGATCGAGACCCAGCCACCCACGAATGGAGCTTCTCCTGCCGTCCAGTTGCTCATCCCCGGAGATTCGCCGCCGATGATGCCTGCGATCATGAGCACCCCGAGAAGGAGGAACGCGAGAACAGCGGTGACCTTGATGGCTGCGAACCAGAATTCACCTTCCCCGAATGCCTTGGCCGAGAGGAAGTTGAGCCCGGTGAG
Source organism: Brevibacterium sp. AGC70 (assembly GCF_057334195.1). Lineage (NCBI taxonomy): Bacteria > Bacillati > Actinomycetota > Actinomycetes > Micrococcales > Brevibacteriaceae > Brevibacterium > Brevibacterium sp. AGC70. The sequence goes on from NZ_JBHFIH010000014.1 coordinate 181,993, forward strand.
CAGGGCGAGGAAGATCGCGGCCCAGACCCAGGACGGCACGTCCGGCAGCCAGAAGGACATGATGACTCCGGCTGCGACGAGCTCCGCGGCGAGCGTGATCGCCCAGTTGAACCAGTAGTTCCACCCCATGGCGAATCCGAACGAGGGGCTGACGTACTTCGAGCCGTAGGTGTGGAACGATCCGGCCACGGGCAGGTGCGTCGACATCTCGCCCAGGGACTGCATGACGAAGAGGACCATGATGCCGATCGCAGCATAGGCCAGGAGTGCACCACCGGGTCCGGCCTGGGAGATCGTGCCGCCGGAGCCGAGGAAGAGTCCGGTGCCGATGGCACCGCCGATGGCGATCATCTGCAGGTGACGTGACTTCAGCCCCCGTTTGAGTTCGCGGTTCTCCCTCGCCGAGGCGGCTGTTTCGTTCATCGTGTCCCTTGACTGTCGTGCGACCGGTGTCCCGTTCGGGCCCCGGCCATTCTTACCACATTCAGATGTCGCGGTTCGCAGTGGCAGAGGTTGGCAGCCCCCTGGCCAGCTGCGGTCCGAGGTCGGAGATGTTCCGGGCGCCCATCAGGCCCATGGCAGTCAGTATCTCTGCCCGGATCAGGTCGATGGCCTTCTCCACGCCGCGCTGCCCGCCGGCCATCAGTCCGTAGAGGTAGGCCCGGCCGACGAGCACGAAGTCCGCTCCGGCACACAGAGCGGCCACGACGTCGGTGCCTGACATGATTCCGGAGTCGAGGATGAGTTCCATGTCCTCGCCGACGGCCGCTCGCACCTCCGCCAGCGCGGTCAGGGAGTCAGGTGCACGATCGAGTTGGCGCCCGCCGTGGTTGGACACGACCAGGCCGTCGGCGCCGATGGACCGGGCCCTGTCGGCGTCTTCGGCGGTGACGACTCCCTTGACGAAGAGCTTGCCCTTCCACTGCGAACGGATCCACCTGAGGTCATCGAGGTCAAGTGTCGGATCGAACATGGTCCGCGTCATCTCGGCCAAGGACTGCGAGGTGTTCGACAAGGAGGCATATTTCGGCGGTTCGGTGGTGAGGAAGTTGAACCACCAGCCGGGCCGGTAGGAGGCATCGAGAATCGTCTTCAGGGTCAGCTTCGGTGGGATCGAGAGCCCATTGCGGTTATCTCGCAGGCGCTGGCCGGTGATCGGAGTGTCGACTGTGACGAGCAGGGTCTCGTACCCGCTGGCTTGGGCTCGCTGAAGCAGGTCGAGACTGCGCTCACGGTCCTTCCACAGATAGAGCTGGAACCAACGAGTGGATCCCGGTGCCGCCTGGGCGACCTCTTCGATGGACCGTGTGCCCATCGTTGACAGCGAGAAGGGAATTCCTGCCTTTGTCGCAGCGCGGACTCCCCCGATCTCACCTTCGGAGTGCATCATCCGTGTGTAGCCTGTCGGGGCGATGCCGAATGGCAGTGCTGTGTGCTGACCGGCGATCGTCGTCGATGTGTTCGGGGCGTCGACTCCGTGCAGGATCCGTGGGAGGAGTTCGACGTCGGCGAAGATCTGACGGTTCTTACGCAGTGTGTGCTCATCGAGCGCGCCGCCGTCGACGTAGTCGAAGGGTGCCGTGGGGGTGACCCGCTTCGCAATGCGACGCAGGTCCCAGACATCGGCAGCGGAGTCGAGTCGAGCACCCACCCTGTCGAGCCTGGGCAGACTGAACTGCAGGAGAGGGGCGAGTTCCTTCATGTCGGGCAGCTGCCGTTTCATCGTTCTCCTCATCGTCGACACTGAATCTCGTCGGGTTCGAGTCGCCTGCGAGCACTGTGAACCTCTGGCGCTCCCAGTATCCTCGGCATCCCTGAGCTGTGAGTCTAGCGAGACGGGCGTGCTCCCTGGAACTGGGATCACCATGAGAGATATTCCCATTTATTTCATCATGTGGGCTTATCGTCTAGACTATTCCCATGTCCGACTCCGCCGACCCCGTGTCCGATTCTGCCGTTCCCGTGCCCGCAGCACAGACAGAGACCAGACCGTGGCGCCAGGAGTTCCGCGGCGGCACGATCGACGACAGGAAATTCGCCGAAGTGTCCGTCTCGATTCCGGCCCGCATCGGCTCGGTCGACCTGGGCCTGCCCTCCGAGCTCGCCGCACGCTCAGAAACCGCGGTCCGCGCGATCTCCCGGCTCGACGCCGAGCATGGTCGCACCCTGATCCCACTGTCCTATCTGCTGCTGCGCAGCGAATCGATCGCCTCATCGAAGATCGAAGCCGAGGAGGCGCCCATCGACGACTTCGTCCGTGCCCTCCACGGTGCGAAGTCCAATTCTTCGGCAACTGCGATGGCCGCTGCAACGGGTGCGTTGGATCTGCTGACATCGGGAGCGATCAGTGCCGATGCGGTCTCTCGCGCCCATCGGCTGCTGCTCAAGGACGATGCCGGAGAGGCTCATCTGGCGGGCCGGCATCGGCCGATGCAGAACTGGATCGGCGGCTCCGATCATTCGCCCCGAGGTGCGCTCTACGTTCCCCCTCCCCCGGAGCTCGTCCCTGAGCTCATGGACGATCTGCTGTCCTTCGCCCGCCGCGTTGACATTCCCACGATCGCGCAGGCGGCCGTCGCCCATTCGCAGTTCGAAGCGATCCACCCCTTCACCGACGGCAACGGTCGGATCGGACGAGCCTTGGCGGCTGGGATCCTCCACTCACGCGGCGTCACGACAGGGATCACCGTTCCCCTGGCTGCTGCCTTGGTCGAGGTTCGAGACCGCTACTTCGCCGCTCTGAATTCCTATCACTCCGGCGACGCCGGACCGGTCATATCGCTGTGGTCGACGTCATCGGTGATCGCGGCAGAGGAAGCTCAGCTGACCGCGCATCGGCTGGCCCGACTGCCTGATGAGTGGGCCGATCTTCTCGGCCATCCACGTGAGAACAGCGCCGCAGCCAGGATCCTGACCTACCTCGCATCGGACCCGGTGTTCACGATCGACGACATTGAGGACTCATTGAAACTGTCCAGCTCCTCGGCGAACAGGGCGGTCTCCGCATTGATGGAAGCCGGGGTCCTACGCGGTCTGACCAGTCGCAAGCGCAATCAGATCTGGGGTGCCGGCGATGTGCTGGCCGAGCTCGAAGATCTCAATCTGCGCATCGGTGCCCGAGCCCGTTCCGAACTCTGAGAACCTGCCCTGTCACGATGCTCGCGCTCTCGAGGTCATGAGTCACCTGGTTGCTCTCCGTCGGCTCAGGACTGATCGAGGTAGTGCAGGACCGCCGCGACCCTCCGGCTCGTGGTCTCCCCTGCGTGCAGCCTGAATTTGTCGAAGATCGAACTGATGGCCTTCTCCACGGAGCTGATGGACACATAGAGCCGTTCGGCGATACCGCGGTTCGACAACCCCTCAGCCATGGCCTGGAGGACTTCGTTCTCACGAGAGGTGAGCGCGGACAGGGAGTTCTGTTTCTCGGACGAGCTCAGCAGCTGCCGGACAACCTCGGGGTCGATGACGGTTCCGCCCTCCGCTATCCGATTGACGGACTCGAGGAAGCGGTCGATGTCGGTGACCCGGTTCTTCAGCAGGTAGCCGACTCCCACGGTCTCGGTGCTCAGCAGCTCAGTCGCGTATTCGCGCAGAACGTATTGGCTGAGCACGAGGACTCCGATTTCCGGGAAGCGGCGCTTGATCTCCAGCGCGGCCTCGAGTCCTTCTGTGGTGTGGGTCGGCGGCATCCTGACGTCGACGATCGCCAAGTTCGGGCGATGAGCTGCGACCGCAGTGAGGAGCTGCTGCCCGTCATCGACAGAGGCCACAACCGCGATGCCCTCGTCCTCGAGCAGGCTGCGCACCCCTTCGCGCAGCAGCACCGAGTCATCGGCCAAGGCGACTCTCATCGGGTCGACGTTCGGGGTTTCGGCGCTGGATTCAGGCATGCCAGGTTCAGACATAGGGGATCTCCGCTCTCACTGTGGTTCCGACATTCTCTGTGCTCTCGATCGTCATCGTCCCGTCCAATGCTCCAACCCGGCGCGACAGTCCTTTCAGCCCGCTGCCGGCAGGGTCGGCTCCCCCTGTGCCGTCATCGATCACCTCGGCGATGAGCCTCTGTTCCTCGGCGATCACGCTGATTCGAATAGCCGACGCATTCGCGTGCTTGACCACATTGGTCACCGCCTCCCGGACAACGAAGTACGCAGCAGATTCACTGGCCTGCGATACCCGCCGGGCGGGGACAGCGTTGAGGGTGACCGGGATCGGACAGTGATCGGCTACCCGGTGGAGGACGGTGCCCAGGCCGTGTTCGTCCAGTGCTGTGGGATAGACCCGCCAGGCGACCTCGCGCATCTCATCGATGAGGTCCTGGGACTGCACGAGGGCGTCCTCAAGGAGGGCGCTGACCTTGTCCTGATCCTTCGCTCGCTGGGCACGTGCGATGAGCACGGACAGGGACACGACATTCTGCTGGACTCCGTCGTGGAGGTCCCGCTCGATCCGGCGCCGCTCCTCGTCGATGGCCATGACCACACCGTGGCGGGTCATGAGAAGTTGAGTGATGCGGGTGTGGGGCGCGTTGGGACGGCTGGTCTCGGAGAACCTGGAGTCGATTCTGCCGTGCAGCCAATTCGCGAACTCGGCGAGGACGATGACCCCGATGAGGTTCGCGGCTCCATAGAGCACTCCGACGAACAGAGTCGGCTGGCTGATGGTCCAGAAGTCGAAGCCGATGGTGATGCTGCCGCCGATGAACAGTCCCTGGATGAGCGAACCGATCGTGACGAGCAGGAAACCCATGAGCAGATTGAGCACCGGAATGGCGATGAGGCCCGCAACCACACCGTTGAGGACGAAGAAGCCGCGCGTCATCGGGCCCGAACCCATGATGACGCCGAAGCCCCGCTCCTGCCGGGTGCGCTCCCAAGCCAGGACCCTCCGGCTCAGTCGCGAGGTCGAGGCGGGGATCGCAGCGAGCAGCAGCGGAAGGCACAGTAGCACGCCCCACAGGATTCCCAGCACCGAGGCACTCCAGCGTGTGACGAACATGCGGGATTCTCGGGGAATCCGCGCGGTCAGCGACGTCGGCCAGGGCATAGGTCGATCGTAGCAACGCCGGGCGCCTGGTCCCATGGGCCCGACCGCAGTCTCCGTTTCCGGTTTTCCGCATCTTCGCTCCGGGCTCCTGCAGGCGATACTGCTCTTCGCCGCGTTCCGAGCTCGCCCGTCGGTCAATAGCGTGAATGGGTATGGACCTCGCTTTCGACATCCTCGCCGCAACACTCGAATCGCCGTGGGTGTACCTACTCGTCTTCGTCATCGCCGGCCTCGACTCCCTGTTCCCGATCGTGCCCTCCGAAACGATTCTCATCACCGCGGCGGCCTATGCGGCGACCGGAACGCCGAACCCCGTCGGACTCCTGCTGGCGGGAGCAGTCGGTGCCCTCACCGGTGACCTCGCCGCCCACCTTGTAGGGCGCGGGGGTGGCTCGGTGGCGTCTCGGTGGACCCGACATCCGCGTGCACGTCGGCTCCTCGAACGCACCGAGGAGATATTCGCCCGCCGAGGCGGCGCTGTGCTCATCGCGGGCCGTTTCGTTCCCGGCGGACGCACGGCCACCACCGTGACCTCGGGGATGCTGAAGTATCCGGTCCCTCGGTTTCTCGCCTTCGATGCGGCAGGGTGCCTGGCCTGGGCGCTGTATTCGACGGGCATCGGCCTGCTCGGCGGTGTGCTGTTCGAGGATCAGCCGCTGCTCGGGGTGGGATTGGGAATCGGCATCGCACTCGTCATCACCGGTGTTGCTGAACTCACGCGCACACTTCTGGCCAGGAGGAAAGCCCGATCAGATGGTGATCGGACGGCACACCGAGACTCCGCAGATTGGACAGTCCCAGCCGTTGACGTGGCATCATGAATGGGATGTCTCAAGGTCTCGTGTGGTATGTCAGCTATGGGTCGAACATGCATCGTGACAGGCTCGCCTGTTACCTGCAGGGCGGCCGTCCCCCAGGCGCATTCGTCACCTATCCCGGCGCACGGAACTCCGCTCCGCCCTTGGCAGAGATGGGCATCGAACTTCCCGGATCCATCTACTTCGCCGGCAGCTCCACCGTGTGGGGCGGTGGAGGAATGGCCTTCTATGACCATCATGAGCCAGGCCCCACACCGGCAAAGGCTTATCTCATCACTGCCCAGCAGTTCGCCGATGTCGCCGATCAGGAGATGAACCGGCCGCCTTCATCGGACAACCCGCTGGAGACACTGGCCTGCGAACTTCCCATCGGCTCCGCCCACTCGGTGGGGCCAGGCGGATACGAGACCCTTCTGGTTCTCGACCGCGCAGATTCGATCCCGATGGTGACGTTCACGGCTCCGCACGGATCGGACGCAGTCACCCACACCATCCCCGGTGAACCGTATCTGACGATGCTGCGCCTCGGCGTCGAGGAGGTCAGTTCTGTCTCGACCGTCGGTTCAGTCTCGACGCTCAACTCTGTCGCAGCGACTCCCCAGCCCGCAGCTGCACAAGTGTGAGGTCGAGCAGGGGTGTCTGCACACCGAGGTCAGCGGCTGTTCGCCCGAGGTGACCGAGGATGTGCTCGGTTTCGCTGGGCAGACCCGAGGTCACATCGCGATAGAGCGAAGAGGTGAAGGACGAGCCCTCGGCGGTGAGCATGGCCAGAGTCATATCCCTGGCCTGAGCCGAGACCGGGTGTCCCCCGGCACTCGCAACGGCTTCGAGCTCGTCGACGATTCCCACGATGTGCGATTGTCCGCCAGCTGCCATGATCGCTCCGACCGGGGCCCGGAACAGGCAGGTCACGACTCCAGCCGCGGCGATGAAGATCCACTTCTCCCACAGGGCGTCCGTGATGTTCTGAAGGATCTGCAGCCTGTAGCCGGGAACGTCAAGAGCCTCGACGATGGGATCGGGGACGGCTCCCCCGTCGAGGTCGCCGATGGTCATGATAGCCAGGTCGGTCATCTGGTGGATGGCTCCGTCCGTGATCGTTCCGACGATCTTGACCAGACCGCCCAGAACCTGGCCTGGGAATTCCTCGACCAATCGCTCGATCTGAGCCATGCCGTTGAGGAACGGGATGATGAGGGTGTGCGCGCCCACGGCGGGTCTGATGTCGTCGATGCTCGACTCCAAGCCGTTGGCCTTGACCGCGACGATCACGAGATCGAACGGAGTCGAATCCTGGCGATCGGCAGCGGCGGAGTCGGCAGCTGCCGGATCGGCCTGGGCCAGCTCGGCAGCGGTGAGGACGGGGATGTGGTTCGTCCGGTCCTCACCGGGGGCGACGAATCGCAGGCCGTTGGCACGCATCGTCTGCGCTCGTGCCTCGCGGACGAGGAACGTGACATCGCGATCGGCTTCGAACAGGCGGGTGCCGAACGCCCCGCCGGTCGCGCCGGCTCCGGCGATGAGTATCTTCACTGTGTGCTCTCCCATATCAGATTGATTCCTTTGCAGTTGCGCCGCGCGCTGTCATAACGCCTGTTTGAGTTCCGCAGCCGCGGCCGCGGGGTCTTCTGCTGCGGTCACTGCACGGACGACAACGATGCGCTGCGCACCGGCGGCTCTCACCTCGGCGAGGCGCTCGCCTGCCGAGATCCCGCCGATCGCGAACCAGGGCTTGGATGCGCTGGAGGCGAGCGCGTGCAGGGGGTCGGTGCCGATGGCTGGTCTGCCGGGTTTGGTCGGGGTCTCCCACACTGGACCCAAGCAGAAATAGTCGATCTCGGGGTCCGCCTCGGCGGCATCGGCCTGTGCGATCGAATGGGTCGAACGACCCAGTATCACATCAGGGCCGAGGACCGCGCGGGCCTGTTGGCTGGTGAGGTCGCCCTGGCCGACGTGGAAGACATCGGCGCCGACGAGCAGCGCCACATCCGCGCGATCATTGACGGAGAAGAGCTTCCCGTGCCGGTGGGCTGCATCTCTGAGCACCTCGAGTGCCTCGATCTCGGCCCGGGCTTCGAGGCCCTTGTCGCGCAGTTGGATGATGTCGACGCCACCGGCGTAGGCGGCATCGAGGAACTCGGGGAGATCGTCCTGCACGCTGCGGGAATCGGTGCAGACATAGAGCCTGGCCGCGCGCAGCCGGTCAAGTCGTGTGTCTCTGTCTGCAGCTCTGTCCGTGTCGTGGACTGCGGCGTCCATTGTCATATCTGCGGCCATGCTCCTAGAGTAGAGGAGTTCGCGGGAGCCTCATAAAGGGGCTGAGAGGGCTTTGTGCCGACCGTTCAACCTGATGCGGATCATGCCGCCGGAGGGAGAAGCACGTGCACGTCATTGTTGTGGGAGCTGGAATCATCGGCTTGTCCACTGCCTGGAATCTGCGCCGTCGCGGCATCGGCGTCACTATCGTCGATCCTGCCCCTGCCATGGGTGCCTCGCATGCGGCGGCGGGAATGCTGGCCCCGGCCGCCGAGGTGGTGTGGGGGCAGTCTCCCCTGTATCCGCTCATGCGTGCCTCGGCGGACCTCTATCCGGACTTCGCCGCCGAGCTGACTGCCGTCTCGGGGCATGACCTGGGACACACGAGCGCCGAGACTCTCGTGTGTGCCGGCGACCGGGCCGACCTCGCCTCCCTGCGTGAACTCATGATCCTGCAGTCCTCTGCCGGTTTCGACGTCTCCCTCATCGCGGGATCCCGGGCCCGTGACCTGGAGCCGTCCCTGGCACCCGGGGTGTGCGGAGCCGTCACGATTCCCGGAGATCATTCGATCGATCCCCGCCGGGTCACCGGTGCACTGATATCGGTCCTCGGTGATGACCTCGTCCGGGCCTGCGTCACGAGTCTGCTCAAGACATCCGGGCGCACCGTGGGCGTCGAGCTCGACAATGGGACGAGGTTGAGCGCTGATCAGGTCATCGTCGCCGCTGGCGCTTCGTGCAATGACATCGCGGGGCTGCCGACGCTGCCTCTGCGCCAAGTATGGGGTGAGGTGATCAGACTCCGGGCACCACAGGCACTGGCCCCACTGCTGACGCGCACGATCCGCGGTCTGGTCAATGCTCGGCCCGTCTACATCGTGCCTCGCACCGACGGCGAGCTCGTCCTCGGCGCCACGAGCCGTGAGGACGGCCGGTCGGGAACCAACGCCGGCGGCGTCCACCAGCTGCTTCGTGACGCAGAGCGCCTCGTCCCGGCCATCCTCGACTGCGAGATCACAGACATCACCACCCGCGCCAGACCGGGCTCACCCGATGACGTGCCGATCATCGGACGCATCGATCCCGGCTCTGTGGTGTCCACCGGCTTCTTCCGGCACGGCATCCTCCTCGCCCCGCTGGGTGCAGGCCTCACCGCCGACCTTGCCACCAGAGCCGACACAGCATGGGCGCCACCGGGGTCACTGGCAGCAGTGGGACCGGAACGTTTAGAGGCAGAGCACCCACCGGCGGAAACACAAAACGCACAGCAGCACACCATTTCGATTCAGCAACCAGCAGGGAGTCATCCGTGACCGACACCATCACCATCACGCTCAACGGCGAGCGCCACGCACTCGCCGGTCCCACCACAGCCAAGGACCTCATCTCCGGCATCGTCGACAAGGAGATCGGCCCCGACGGCACCCCCGTCGACGGCAGCCGCCTGGGCATCGCGCTCGCCGTCGACGGTGAGGTCATCAGGCGCGGGCAGTGGTCGGGCTTCACTCTGGCCCAAGGCCACAGCGTCGACATCGTCACAGCAGTGCAGGGAGGCTGAAATGACCTGGAACGTCGACGAAGTGACGATGAATTCCCGGCTCGTCATGGGCACCGGCGGGGCAAGTTCGCTGAGCATCCTCGAACAGGCGCTGGAGGCATCAGGCACTGAGCTCACGACCGTCGCACTGCGCCGCTATGACGGCACTGCCCGGGACTCGGTGTTCGCCCTGCTGCAACGCCTGGGTATCCGTATCCTGCCCAACACGGCCGGATGCTACACAGCCAGGGATGCTGTGCTGACTGCCCGGTTGGCCAGGGAAGCTCTCGAGACGAACTGGGTGAAGCTCGAGGTCATCGCCGATGAGGAGACCTTGCTGCCCGATCCGGTGGAGCTGTTCCGGGCGGCGGAGGAGCTCGTGCTCGACGGCTTCACGGTCTTCGCCTACACGAACGACGATCCGGCCCTGGCCAAGAGGCTCGAGGATGCCGGGGTTGCTGTGGTCATGCCTGCCGGTGCTCCGATCGGCAGCGGACTGGGCATCCTCAATCCTCACAACATCGAGACGATCGTCAGCCGCGCCCGGGTGCCTGTGATCCTCGATGCCGGAATCGGCACCGCCTCTGATGCGGGTTTGGCGATGGAGCTCGGCTGCACCGCCGTCCTGTTGGCCTCTGCGGTGACCCGGGCCCATGATGCCAGCGCCATGGCTCGGGCAATGTCCCTCGCCGTGGAGTCCGGTCATCTGGCTGCCCATGCCGGGCGCATCCCAAAGAGACCGCTGGCCCTGGCCTCATCGACCTTCGACGGGATGGTGACCCCGAGATGAGCGCGGCGAACAATCCGGGCCCGCTGGTCGAACCGCTCGATTCTCTGACCCCACGAGAACTCGAACGCTACGCCAGGCATCTGAGCCTGCCGGGTATCGGGGTCGAAGGACAACTCCGGTTACGGGCCGCCTCGGCGCTGGTCATCGGTGCGGGAGGCTTGGGTGCCCCGGTTCTGCACTACCTGGCTGCGGCCGGGATCGGATCGATCACGATCATCGACGACGATGTGGTCGACGCCTCGAACCTGCAGCGTCAGGTCCTTCACCGCGATGCCGATATCGGCCGAGCCAAGGTCGATTCCGCCCGTGACGCCCTGCTGCGCCTCGATCCGCTGCTCGAGGTTCACACAGTTGCCAAGCGTTTGAGCCCCGACAATGTGCTCGAACTCTTCGCGTCCCATGATCTGGTGCTCGACGGCGCAGACAACTTCGCGACCCGGTATTTGTCCAATGATGCGGCCGAACTCACCGGCACCCCACTGATCTGGGGAACGATCTTTCGCTTCGCCGGTCAGGTGAGCACCTTCGTTCCCGGGCATGGGCCCATGCTGCGCGACCTGTTTCCCGACATCCCCGAGGCCGATTCCGTGCCCAACTGCGCCGAAGGCGGTGTCCTCGGGGTGCTGTGCGGCACCATCGGTTCGGCAATGGCCACGGAGGCGGTGAAACTCATCTGCGGCATCGGCGCTCCCCTGATCGGTCGCCTGCTGCGCTATGACGCGCTGGAGTCCGACTACTCCACGCTGAGGTTCTCACCGGATCCTGATCGCGAACCTGTCAGCGACCTCGCCGAGGTGGCTGTGGCCTGTGCAGCTGCCCGCGCAGGAGCAGACGGTGACGGTGCAGATCGGGAGGACGAGATCAGTGTCGATGAGTATCTGGCCGATCCTTCCTCTGCCCTGCTCATCGATGTGCGGGCCGATTGGGAGCGCCATCTGGCATCGATACCCAGATCCGTCCACCTGCCGCTGGGTCTGCTGCAGGTCGAGGGCTGGCCCGCGGTGGAAACTCTAGTCACGCAGCTGCCTCGCGAGGTCGTCATCCACTGCAAGTCAGGTGCCCGTTCTGCTCAGGCCGTACAGCTTCTGCATGATGCGGCACCAGAATCCGTGCGTCTGCGGTCCTTGGCAGGTGGCATCGATGCGTGGTCGGCCTCAGGGCATGAGACTGTTCAGTCGTCTGGCCAGGCCGCGGTGCCCGGCTCTCATCACACGTGAGTGCATCCACGTTGCCACGGGACGCAGCATGCGGATCGACAAGCGCGATGTCGTCACACACCACACGGAGCTGATCGTGGTGATCGGGCCCATCTGCTCCAGCGACCACACACCGGTCCCCCTCAGATCACCGGTGGCGGAGAACGAGACGAAACGCGGCGGGCCTGTGTCCTGAAGTTCGATTCCGAAGCTCAAGGTGACGCCGATCGGGCTCTCCACCTGAATGTCGGCGCGGCTGCCGGGCACGATCCTGTCATCGACGGGGACCGCCACGGGCAGGCCCGGCCACCACTGCGGCCATGAGTCGACATCGGAGAGCACGGACCACACCTGAGTCGGACTGGCATCGACCCTCCACGTGTTCTCGAAGTGGAAAGGGGCTGACTCACCGGCGTGCGGTCGCACGTGCTGATGAGCCTGCTCCCCGTGTTCGTGCGTCATGGATCTCCCGATGTTTCTGAGGCGACGGGCGCTGATTCGTCCGTTCTGACTCGACGGTAGTGTGGACAGCGTGATTGAGGAAAGTTTCATCAGCTCCCGCCGACCATCGCCCTTAGCTGGACGAAAGCCGACGAAGGAGGACCTCGCTGAGTTCGCCACTGACAATCACGACGCCATCGATGACGTTCTCCCTGGACGCTCGGGTGAACTCTCGATGCTCATCGTCGGAATCAACCCGGGCCTGTGGACGGCCGCGGTCAATGCACCCTTCGCCCGACCGGGCAATCGCTTCTGGCCGTCTCTGCATCAGGCAGGTCTGACCGATCACCTCGTCGACGCTTCCCTGGGCCTGGCCGTCGAGGACGAGGCACAGCTGCTGGCACGCGGCATCGGCATCACCAACCTCGTGGGACGGGCCACGGCTCGGGCCGATGAGCTGGACAAGCAGGAACTGCGCGAGGGTGCGGCCAGGCTTGTCCGCCGACTCGACGGCATCCGCCCCAAGGTAGTCGCAGTCGCTGGGATCACGTCGTTCCGGATCGGATATTCGCTGCCCAAGGCCCACCTCGGCGAGCAGGACACGTCTCTCATCGATGGCTGGCCCGAGGATATCGACCTTCACGTCGTACCTCAGCCCAGCGGCCTCAATGCCCATTATCAGGTTCCGGACTTGGCCCGGATCTGGCGTGATGTGTGGGAGAGCATCGAGGACTGAGCACCTGCTCTGGTGCGGCCGTGACCGATTGCTGCTAGTGCGGTGGAGCGAAATGCTCGCGGCAACGTGCGACGTAGGATTCGAGGCCCCCGACATGGCTGGCATCGATGTCTGTGGCGCTCGGTTCCGAGGCTTCGACACTGAGCCCGGGGGTGCCCACCCTTTGGTGGAAGACGGCATCCCTGCCGCAGATCGTGCACACTGCCGTGAGTTTGAGCACGTCCTCGGCCACGGCCATGAATGTCGGCATCGGTTCGAAGGGGCCGCCGTCGAACGTCACGCACAGTCCTTCGACGATGACGGTAGCACCACGTTCCACGAGGTCGAATACGGTCGGCACCAGATCAGGCCCGAAGAATTGGGCCTCATCGATGGCCACCAGTTCATAGTCCTCGACGCGGGCGAGCTCGGCGAGGGACTCGACGTCACCGACGGGTATCGCGGGAATATTGATCCCATCGTGAGAGGTGATCGCCGACAGGTCGGAACGTGTGTCGAGAGAGTGGCTGAGGACGAGCACGTTGACCCCGGCGATCTTCGCTCGTCGGACGCGGCGCATGAGTTCCTCGGACTTGCCTGAGAACATAGGGCCGGCAATGACGTTGAGACGCCCGGCCGGCCGAGGCGAAGCAACTGGGTTCAAGGGCATGGCACCAGCCTACGCCGCGCTGTTCCGTCCTGACAGTGCCCATCTGTCCCGATGATGCTCCGGATGCGGCATTGGTCAGTCGTCGACGGTGACCTTCTTCGATTCGACGTCGACGGATACCTCGATCTCTTCACTCTTGTCATCGAAATCGAACTGGTATTCGATACGGTTGTCGTCGGAGTCGAGCTTCCATCCGTCGAGTCGGCCTGAGGCCTGGCCCCGGGCGAGTTTGAGCGCCTCGTCGAAGGTCATCGGGTCGGTCAGGTCGATGGCCTTTTCCTTGTCGTCCGAGGAGTCCTTCTCCGTGTCGACGACTTCACCGGTCTCAGCATCGATCTCGACGTCGAAGTCAGTGGAGCCATCGATGACCTTGACCTCGTACTGCCACGCCTTGTCGCGTTCGTCGAAGTCGAGTTCGACGCCGTGTACGGTGCCGTCCTTCGCTTCCTTCTTCGCCGTGGCAATGGCGTCCTTGGGTGCCACTGATGGTGATTCCTTGCTCAGATCGGCATCAGCGGCCAACCCCGAGGAGCTTGTTGTCGTCGAGCCCTGCGATTTCGTGTCTTCAGCGCGGTCATCGCTGCTGGCATCGTCATCGCCTGCTTCAGCGTCGCCTGATTCGTCGTTGCCAGAAGCGTTCTGCGCCTCAGTTGACTCTGAGGTTTGGCCCTCGGTCTCCGGGGCCTGACCATCACCTGAGCCCCCACTCGAACAGCCGGTGAGGGCGAAGGAGAGAATCATGGTCCCGGCAGCGGCTCGCGTGGCCAATTTCTGTGTCTTCATGCTCTTAACGGTAACAAGGAGGTGCGCCCACTGCCCCCTTGCTAAGAGGATTCTCATCCTGGTCAGAGCCCTAGTCAGTCGAGGCAGAACTCGTTTCCCTCGGGATCGGCCATGACGATGAATCCAGTCTCCATCGGCGGGTTGGGATCGACCCGTTCGAGACGCTGTGCACCCAGTTCCTGCAGACGCTGACATTCGTCTTCCAACGCCTGCATTCGTTCGCTGTTCTGCAGACCGGGGGCAGCACGCACATCGAGATGCACTCTGTTCTTGACGATCTTGTCCTCGGGGACTATTTGGAAGAACACTCGGGGCCCGCGGCCTTGCGGATCCTCGATCGCGGCGCGGAAGTCCGCAGGCTTCAAGTCGATGCCCAGCCCCTCGACGAATTCCTTCCATGCGGCAAAAGGATCGTCACCGGCGCTGAGGCTGATTCCGGGAGGGCCAGGGATGACGTATCCGAGCGTTTCTGCCCAGAAGGTGGCTTGGCCGATCGGGTCGTGACAATCGAAGGTGATCTGTACTGCGCGGGTCATGATGTCTCCTCATTGAGATCGTTCAATCAAGGGTATCTGTTTCTGCTCCGTGGTCACTGACCCGTTCGACCGTCGATGCACTCCCGCCGAAGGTCCGCAGGCCCGCAATGCCTGGCGTACTCTTCGATCGACGGTGGCTTTGGTCCATCCGTTCGGGGTTGTGGACATATAGGCATTCTGCTCGCCCGTCGCGGCTTTGACCAGGGATCTGCAGAAAACTGTCCACGGGTGTGCGTCAAGGTGCGGCAGGCTGATGCCACGTGCTAGGAGGAGAGAGACCACTGCTGGGTCAGCGGGAACAGGCTCGGCACGTCCTCGCGGATGGTTCGACCGAACGCCAGTGCCCCACCGAAGAGCTTTTCGATGGCATTGACCGAGTGCAGGACCCGATCTCTGGACAGCGGGGGCAGGAGCTCACCGTGCTTGAGGTAGCCCTTCAACGTCCCGGTCGCCGCCATCTTCAGGCCGAGGCGTCCGGCGATCAGCCAGGTGATGCATTCGGCTTCGAAGCGGGACTGTCGTCCGTCGATATCCGTCTCACTGGCAGCAATCCCCAATTTCGGAAAAGCTCCGAGATGTCCGGCATAGACCAGCGCGAGCTCATCGAGCACATGCTTCAACATCACAGTGGGACTCTGCGTCTTCGGCAAGCCCGCGAGGTCCAGCCCCTTTCGGTGCAGGACGTCCATGACGAGACGATGCCCGTCCCACGTCGGTGCCCCAGCGGCTTTGAAAGGGTTGACTGCGGCATCGGGGACCGGAGGCCCGTGGGTATCCTCGACATCGTAGACGAAGCGCACCGGCGCGAAGGGGTGCAGCACGATCAATGCCACGGCTTCGTCTGCGAGGAGCCTGCCGAATTTCTGCTGCCACGCGTGCTCTGTTTCGACGAATATCGCTCCGGCGTTCTGCTGCGCGATGAGAGCCGCGTTGAACGCGGCGATCTGGGGAAATCGGCGGACGAAGCCGAGCAGCTCGTCCCATGGCATCACGGATCTGTGACTGCCGGCTTCGGCGTACAGTGCATCAAACGAATTCACGTTCTTATCCATGACCTCACGCTACGACTCGGCACTGACATGGCCGAAGCAAGCGCAATCACCTGCGGACATGGCCAAGCAGCGCGGGTCCCGCCTAGCATCGAGTCAGGGGCGAGCTGCGCTCTCAGCGCCGCGAATTGAGTCCACAGGATTTGAGTCCAGGAGGACGATATGACCGTTGACGACCACAACCTGACGATCCGCATCTGACATGACGAACTCGTCATCCGGCAGCGTTGAGATGCTCATCCGACTGATCCCCCGCACTGATCGTCGTGACTCACCCTCCCCTCGCCCAGAAGCAGGATGCGATCCGCTGTCACTGCGGCCCAGTGCCGGTCATGGGTTGTGGCCAGGATGGATCCACCACGGCGGCGGAAATCCCTGATGAACACGTTCAGCCTGTCGACGGCCTTGCGGTCTCTGCCCAGAGTGGGTTCGTCGAGGAGGAGAATCCGAGGGCTCAAGATGAGTGCCGACGCCATCACCAGATCCTTGCGGAGATCGATGCTCAGATCATAGGGATGAGTCTCGCTGAACGAATCCAGCCCAGTCATCGCCATCGCCGAGGCGACCGACTTCTGTCGGCGGGTGCGGATCGCTGCCCTGTCGCGGCGTCTGTGCGAGGGCAGTGGCACGGCGCGCATGAGTTCTTCGCACACGGTCGCAGCAGAAAGCTGACTTCCTGGGTCCTGTCCCACCCAGCCGAGGTGCTGTGCTCGTTCATGGGCAGGAGCATCGCCGAGGCTCACCGGAGTACCGTTGCCATCGACGTTGATCATGCCCGACGTTCTGACCCCGGCCCCGAGAAGACCAGCGAGACTGCGCAGGAGGGTGGACTTCCCTGCGCCGTTGGAGCCCATGATCGACACCATCTCGCCGGATGCGAGGTCGAGATCGATGTCGGTCAGAACGGTGACCCCACCGCGGGCGACGCTCAGCCCGCTCACCGACAGTGCGACAGAAGCCGGGGCCGACGGTCCGGCAGCTTCAGGGCGGCCGGCCTCGCGTGGCTCATATTTCTGATGTGGCTCACCTTGCTCACGTGGTCGAGTGTCCCAGATCCCGCGTCGTTCGAGTTCGCTGGCTGAGGGGCGGATGTCGGTCGTGATCAGCCGACCGGAGTCAAGGATGCTCACCTGGTCACAGGCTTCGGCCACCTCGTCGAACTGATGGGCGGTGATGAGGACCGCACCGCCAGCGACGCAGAAGGCCCGAAGCACTGCGCCGAGACGCCGCCGAGTCTCCGGGTCCAACGACAGAGACGGCTGGTCGAGGACCAGCGATGATGGATTCCCGGTGAGCAGTCCCGCCAGTGCGACGAGTTGGCGCTGACCACCGGAGAGAGTATCCAGGCGACGACGCCACAGATCTCCGATGCCCAGCGAGTCAAGGGCCTTCCGTGCACGCCTCTCGACCGCTGAGACCTCGTCCCCATTCAGCCGCCCGGACAGCTGAACCTCATCGCCGACGAGGCTCGTCATTCCACTCAGCTGCGCCTCGGGGTCATCGCCGAGCATCACTGCAGTCCCTGCAACGCGGATGTGCCCGACGCTGGTTCCACGCTCGGACAACAACCCAGTGATCAGCCGCCCCAGGGTGGACGTACCCGAGCCCACCTCGCCGAGGATCGTATGCATCTGTCCGGGGGCCAGCCGAAGGTCGATGTCGGTCAGTGTCGCAGCCGCATTGCTGCGGTAGGTGAAGCCGGCGCCGGTGAGTTCGAGAAGCATTCTCAGGCACCCCAGATCATCTGGTCGGCAGTGGGCAGGGGCAGGACATCGGCCACGGAGGACACGACGAGGACGCAGGTGAGGAGGGGAGCACCTCGCCGCAGGAACCTTTGGCTCCGGCCATCGTGGTGATCCTGCAGCGACGTCACCTGCGTTGATTGTCCGAGACCGCGTTGTTCGAGCACGTCGTGACGCTGTTCGACCTCGATGAGGACGGAGGTGAACAGACCGGTGACGATGCTCGGCAGCAGCCGAGTGCGGACCACCCAACTGCTCACGTCCCAACCGCGACTGGCGCGGGCCTCGATCATCTGCTGAGTGCGGGTGCGGATGAGTGGGATGAGGCCGATCGCCGAGGCGCAGATATAGGCCACCGAGGAGGGCAGCCGCAGGGCCCGCAGCCCGTCATACAGGCGAGCCGAGTCGACTCCGAGTCCGAAGAATGCGCACAGGGACACGAGCGCACTGACCCGCAGCCAGATCTGTGCGGCGATCGCCAGTCCTTCGACGGTGAGCTGGGCGAGACCGTATTCCCACAGCACAGTCACCTCGGCGCCGGGGTAGAAGAGTCCCTGCACGACGCTGAGGACGATCAGCGTCGGCAGGCACAGCACGCCGACACCGATCGCCCAGGTGCGCAGACTCACTGCGGGTGAGATCACCGCGGCAATGAGCGTGGCGGCGATGATGGCGATGGGCACGACCGGGGACGGGATGCCGAAGACGAGCAGCAGAGAGCATACGAGGACGATGATCTCGGTGGCTGGATGCCAACGGTGTGTGGCCTGCTGTTCCCGGTCGAGAACAGTCGAGGTCATTCAGCCGACCCGCACCGGTGTGCGGGATCTGCGCGAAAGACTGTGGTCGGTGAACGGATACCTGTCGAGAATTCGCCGCGGCAGGGTCCGCACGACCACATAGGCCAGGGCGAAGATGAGCGCCTTGTCGATGATGTCGGAGAACAGGCTCTGTGCCAATGTCGCATTGAGCATCTCGAGGCCGGCTGCCTGCAGGATGGCGACGACGCCGCCGGTGCCAGAGCCCAGACCGCCGCCGAAGACGTAGGCAGCCACAGGAGCGCCGAGTGCTCCGGCAGGGATTCCTGCAAGAGCGCCGGTGATGACGGCGAACCAGGGAGTGCGAAAGGCACCGAGCCGTGCCGCCCACCCTGCAGCCGCACCGATGAAGGCCGCCCCAGAGCTGAAGGCGATGACGCTGGGGCTCAGGGTGACTCCCCAGATGAGGTTGGAGATGATGCCGGTGAACGCTCCGGCTGCAGGACCGGCGAGGACACCGATCATCACGGTCCCGATCGAGTCGAGGTAGAGCGGGATGGGGGTGACATTGCCGACGACATGGCCGATGACGATATTGGCGGCGATGGCGACGGGGATGAGCGCGAGAATGCTGCGCGGGATCAGCGGCAGTGTGCCGGCTGCGAGGAGGACTCCCCCGAGCAGGTATCCGAGCATGACCCACAGGGTCGTATGTCCCAAGTTCGTGCCGAGGTTGGCCGGTTGTGTCAGGAGGACCGCGATATATGTGCCGAGGATGACGATGGTGCCGAGCAAGGTCAGTGTGAGAGGAAGTGTGTGGCTCTGGTGACTTTTGGTGCCGTGACTCTCAGTGCTCTGGTTTTGTGCGGGACCGACGGTGTGTGCCGGCCCCTGCCCAGACTGTGTTGGTTTCGTGGTCATGATGGGGTCCTTTGCTCAGTGTCTCGCCGAGGTGGTCGAGGAAGGTCTGCGCATCGATCGTGCGGATGATCTCGGCATTGACGCCCTTCCCCCACCGCCCCAGCCAATCGGCGACGGTTTCGCCACGTGTGAGTTTACCGGTGAGTTCGACGTCGACGGGCGCACAGATCGTGGTGGCCCACGGCAGGGTGCCTCGAGTTCCGTTCGCAATGGGCTCGTCGCTGCCCGCCGAGATGGTTGAGATCTCGTCGCTGCGTGCCCACTCGAGGGCGCAGGCGAGGACGAAGGGATCATGGATGTGGGCGATGTAGCCCAGACCGTCCCATTCGTGGAACTCGAAGTAGAAGCGCAGGGCTTCGGCCATCTGGGCCAGCCAGCTGCCCCATCTCTCACCTGCGGCCGACGGTTCTCCTGTCCCGTCGTGAGGTTTCGGAGCCGCGTCGAGGATCGTTCTCAACCGTGTGGGAGTCATCTCAAGAGCCTCGGTGGCTTCGATCGGGGCGATCACCGGCAGGGCCCGATGAGTACCCTCGAGGTGAGCGTGGTCGAAGGCGGCGACGACCGTCGCCGTCGACTCGGGGTCGAAGGTGACGTTCCATTCGGTGGTCGGGTGGGTGTTGCCGCGATAGTTGAAGGCGCCGCCCATGATGAAGAGTCGTCTCACCAGGTTGGGCAGTTCGGGTTCGATGGCTATGGCCAGGGCAAGGTTCGTCGACGGTCCGATGACAACGCCGATGAGCTCTCCGGGGTGAGACCGTGCAGCATCGACCCAGGCTTGAGCGGCACTGATGGAGCTGGCCGGTGTCGCCGGTTGTGGAAGCCGCGCATATCCGACGCCGGTGGGTCCGTGGGTGAGGTCAGCGTACTCGGGCTCGGCGATAGGCGACATCGCAGAGTCTCCGTCGGTGCCTTCGGTCGGCCAAGCTGTGGGGAACTCGCTTCCCGGGTGGATGGGTATGCCAGTCCGTCCGGCAAGTTCAAGCCAGCCTTGAGCGTTGGCGCTGACCTGTGCGGTGGACACGTTGCCGCCTGAGGCCGCGATGCCGATGATGTCGACGTCGTCTTGGCACAGCAGATATCCGAGGGCGATGGCGTCGTCGATCCCGGGGTCACAGTCGAGGAACAGCGGCAGGTGTGGAGGCATGTGTCCTATTCTGCCGGAATCCCATCGCCCAGTTCCTCACCACCGACTCATTCGCACCCAGTTCGGGCAGGGCCGCGTCGAGCCTCGACGCACGAACTGGCAGCACAGGTAGAAGATCTTCGCGGGTGGCTCGTTGATGCCGAACTCCTCGCGTAGGTCGACCGGCTCTTGGGATTCGAACCCTGTGCCGATCTCTGCCCCGAATGCGGCTCCGGTGATCCACGGGCGTTCTGCGAACGTATATGCGTTGTTGAAAACCTCGCAGTCACAGCAGCAGGCACCCATGCTTCCCAAACGTTCCATCAGCGCAGTGGCCCGAGGAGCTGTTCGGTCCCGAAAGGTCAGGGCGAAGCGACGTGTTCCGTCGCAGCCGAATTCTCCGAGCTGGCGAAAGACGTAGCAGACCAAGCATTCGCCTTCCCGCGGTGTGAGGATGCGAGCTGAGGCTGCGTCGACGATCGTTCTGACTTCTGATTCCATCGTGTCTTTGTCCATGCGGCAACGATTCCAGACGGCACTGACATAAACTGATGTCAAAGTCGACCTCTGGACTATATACGTACTATTCGTACTGATGAGGAACCTGAACGCTCGTGTGCGCATAGAATCGAGCCCATGAGCATTCTTGTCATCGGTGAGGCTCTCATCGACATCGTCAGCTCGGCCGGATCATCAGATCGCTATGCTCCCGGCGGGGCGCCGGCGAATGTCGCCCTCGGCCTGGGACGCCTCGGCGCCGATGTCGAGCTGCTCACCGATGTCGGAGATGACTTCCACGGTGGGTTCCTTCTGGCTCATCTGCGGGAGTCGCACGTCCGTGTGCACGCCCGCCCGACTGGTTCGACCTCGACGGCACGAGCTCTGCTGTCGGCGGACGGCTCTGCCGAATACGAGTTCTCACTGCGCTGGGCCCCCGATGCATCGCTGGTCGGCAGCGGCGACTGGGCGGCAATTCATGTCGGTTCGATCGCGGCGTTTCTCACCCCCGGTGCCGCTGCGGTCGATTCTCTTCTCCAGCGCGGACGAGACTCCTCAGCACTGCTGAGCTTCGACCCCAATATCCGGGCCTCCATCATCGGCGACCATGAGCAGGCGCTGGCTCGGTTCGAGTCTCTCGCTGCACGTGTCGATGTCGTCAAGCTCAGTGATGTCGATGCGGACTGGCTCTATCCCGGACAGAGTGCCGATGCTCAGGTGGGTCGGATCCTTCGTCTCGGGGCCAAACAGGTCGCACTCACCTGCGGGTCGGAGGGCTCGATCCTCTCGACCGCCTCGGCCAGGGTGAGGGTTCCGGCAGGAGCAGTGAAGGTCAGGGACACGATCGGTGCCGGAGATACCTTCATGTCATCTCTGGTGCACGATCTGCAGAGCACAGGCACCCGATTCGAGGACATGGATGAGGTCATGCTCACCGACCTCGGCGAGAATGCCTCACGCCGGGCGGCCATCACCGTCGGTCGTGCTGGAGCGGACCTCCCCTGGGCCGGCGAAGAAGGCGCCTAGCTGCTCGAGGGCGATTCGGTGACCGTTCCGACTGCCATCGATCATGTCGGTGCCGACGAACGACACCACCTGGTTCACGATCGTCACCAACGTCCCCGCGGGGACGTCAGTGAAGGACCAGGTGACCATCCCTGTGACGAGAAGATCGTCCCCACGCCACACTGTGTCGGTGTGAACGGCAAAGTCCTCCACTTCGACGTGAATGTAGTCGATGGCCGCACCGTACTCGAGCGCTTCGGGGCTCCCACACCGATATTCCGCACGGCCTCCGGTTCGGAAGTCATCGCGGTCGCAGACGACCCTTTCGCCGGCTGGGGCACTCCACTGCTGCCTGGCTTCGGTGTCGGCGAAGGCTTCCCAGACGTCCCCGCGGGGACATGCGATCTCCGTGCTCAGTCGAATGGTGTCGGTCGTGGGGTACATTGCAGCCTCACTCACCGGAGAAGACGATTCGATTGCCGTCGGGGTCAGCGATCGGCAGAATCCGCTGACCACCGCCCGGCTGTGGTCCACCGTGGTCGATACCAGCAGCAGCCAGCTGCTCAGCAAGTGCATCGAGGTCCGACTCCCCGATGACCGCGGTCGAGTATCCGGCACGCTGCGGCTCGGTCCAGACCTGAACTCCGAACTCGCTTCCGAAGTGCCATTCGAGCAGTCCCGGCATTGGAGTGGCGTCGGGGCCGCGCTCGAAGACCTTCGAGTACCAGTCGTGCGCCTGGCCCTGATCAGTGACGGTGATGCTGGCCATCAGTCCGGTGAACATGATCGCTCCTTTGAGATCGATGAGTCGATTCAATATGCAAAGCAATTGCATTCTGCAACTACTCACCCTATAGAAGCACACGACCTCGGCTCGGACAAGGCCTTCTTCGCACTCACATTCCAGATGGCGTCAGTGAGAATCAGCCCCAGGCGAGGAATGCGAAGGTCAGAAGATCGATCACATCTTTCCGAGTGCAGCCTCATACTCGGCCTGCAGACGCTCCGAAGCCCGTGGCCGAGGAGATTCAGGAAGGGCAACGCCGAGGTGGGCCTCCCGCAGTTCGTCCATGAGATCGTCGACCAGCTCGGGCGACTCAGCGAGAATGCGGGCCCTCACTGTCAGTTCGCGAGAGGTCGGGCGGTGGTTCATTCCCCAGGCGCCGAGCGCGACCATGACCGGCACCACCTGGATCCCCGCCTCAGTGAGGGAATAGGCGGCCTTTTGGCCGCGAACCGCGTCTGCCCGGGTCAGCAGGCCTTCGTCGACCAGCTTCTTCAGGCGACTGGAGAGCATATTCGACGCGATTGACTCGTCGTTGAGAGTGAGGAGCTCGCGGAAATGGCGGCGATTGCCGAATACGATGTCGCGGAGCACGATGAGGCTCCAGGAATCACCGAGGACTTCGACGGCTGCGTTGATCGCGCAGCCCGAGCGCGGTTCGCTTCGCAATTCTTCCTCCCAAGTAGTTGCAATCGGCAATCACTACATCCTACGCTTGACTCACTCATCGCTGACTATCACATCGGAGTGATCATGGTTCGAGTACGTGTACACAGTCAATTCGTCTCACTGGACGGCTACTCCGCCGGTGACTATGTGACGTTCGACGAGCCGATCGGCGGTGCCCGAGCACTCTTCGGCTGGTTCGACGGTCAAGGAATCGAAGGGATCGGCGGCGTCGATGGGCCCGTCACTCTTGATCGCGCGCTGTTCGCAATGTGGGGACAGGGCATCGGCGCCGAGATCATGGGTCGTAAGAAGTTCGGGCCGCAGGAGGGGCCGTGGCCCGATGATGGGTGGCGCGGCTGGTGGGGCGAGGAACCGCCGTTCAAGACTCCGTGCTTCGTCCTCACTCACCACCCGAGGGAGGCGATGGAGTTTTCCAACGGGACGAGCTTCCATTTCGTCGATGACACCCCTGAGGCTGTCCTGGACCAGGCGATCGATGCCGCGAACGGTCGCGACGTACGCATCGGGGGTGGCCCGTCGACCATTCGCCAGTTCCTCGCCGCTGACCTCATCGACTTCATGGCTGTGGCGATCGTTCCGATCACGTTGGGCACGGGTGTTTCGCTGTGGGAAGGCATCAGCGGCATCGAGGACCGCTTCACGATCGAGACGATCGGCTCGTCGAGTGGACTGACCCACCAGCTCTGGAACAGGAAAGATCGAGGATGAAGACGTCGTGAGCGTGACAATGGGGAGATCGAAGGCTGAGTTCGATCTCCCCATGTGTGTGTCGCGAAATATGTGTGTCGCGAAGTCCTACTTCACAGCCTCGGCGATCGGGGTGTCACCGTCGTAGAAGTTCACGGTCTCTCGCTTCGCGGCATCGTTGGCGATGACATGGGTCATCACATCGGCGACGAGTTCACGTGAGGTCACTCGCGTGTCATCGTCCGGGGTCGTGCCGTCGACGTCACCGGCGCCATCGGCCAGCAGCACGCTGCCCTTCGACGGCTCCGAGGTCAGACCGCCGGGCCCGAGGATCGTGTAGTTCAGGGAGCTTGCACGCAGGTGCTCATCTGCTCCGTGCTTCGCTTCAACGTAAGGGTAGAACGAGCTCTCCGGATCGACACGGTCGAGGTCGACGCCCGCACTGGCATAGGACACGATGACGTAGCGATCGACTCCCGCTTGCGCGCTGGCGTCGATGGAGCGTTTCGCTGCCTCAAGATCCACAGCGCGGGTCCGGTCAGGATTGCCACCGCCGGCGCCTGCCGAGAAGACCACGGCCTTTGCTCCGGTGAAGAGCTCCGCGAGCTTGCCGGTATCGGCCGATTCGATGTCGAGGACAACGGCGTTCGCGCCCGCAGCCTCCACCTCGGCGGTCTGATCCGGATTGCGGATGACGGAATCCACCGAGTATCCGGCTTCCTTCAGCTTCGGTGCGGCCATGAGGGCGATCTTTCCGTGGCCTCCGAGAATGACTACGCGGTCTGCATCAGACATGTACTTCTCCTTCGTCGGTGTGCTGGTGGCGCTGACACTGGGCACAGCTCCAAATGGCTGCGATTTATTCCACAACGGGTATTCTCATTGCCATGTCCAGGCCCCCGAATACCGCCGCTGCACTGCGTGCGATGGATAGTGGGCGAAGTGTCGTCGTGGGAACATCTCCCCGGAAACTAGTCATCATTCTGTCCGTAGCGCTCGTGACCGGTGCAGTGCTCGTCGTTCTCGCGTTCCTCATCGTCACGAGCAGTCTTGATCAGAAAGTCAGTTGGATGCTCTTCGCATTCAATCCGCGAATGTGGGCGATCGCCATCGGCCTCATCGGCTGCCTCGTCGTGGCTCCGATCGTCGTGGCCGTTCGCCTCCGCCGGGCAGATGCGCTCGTGGTCTCAGGTGCCGGTCTCATAGAGTCCCACCGCGGGGTGGTTCTGCCGGCGACGTTTGTGTCGTGGAATGAGATCGAACGGATCTCCCTCGACACGGCCACCCCGAGACCGGGACCCAAATACGTCGTCTACTACCTGACTCGAGGCTCTGTCGAGCGACGTGGCCACACAGGTCCCTTCGCTCGACGAATCATGCTCCGCACCGGCCTTGAGCTCTCACACCGGCAGCTGTTCGAACTCCTATCAGCGGCGCACACGCGGTATGCGAGGCAGATCCGGTGATGCCTGAATCTTTCAGGCACAGTCAGTCTGCCTTCACCTCCGGCGAACAAAGTCCTCTAACGTAGACAGCATGCTTCGACGCCTTGCCGCCCGCGCCTTCTGGAAATTCAGCCGCTGGAAGCTGGTCACCCAGCCCGCTCCGAACCGGCCGACTGTACTCATCGGTGCCCCTCACACATCCAATTGGGACTTCGTCCTCATGCTCTCGATCGCCTGGACTCAGCGAATCGAGGTGCATTGGCTGGGCAAGCACAGCCTGTTCAAGGGGTGGCGCAATCCGATCATGCGCGGGCTCGGCGGCATTCCCGTCGACCGTTCCGATCCCAGCCGCATTGTCGCCGAGGTGATCGAACGTGTCCACGCCGGTGAGGTCTTCGGCCTGGTCGTCACCCCTGATGGAACCCGCGGTGGCCACACCCACTGGAAGTCAGGTTTCTACCGAATCGCCCAGAAGACCGGCATGCCGGTCACACTCGGCTACGTCGATCGGACCACGATGACCACCGGGCTCGGGCCCACGATCGACATCAGTGGTGACATCTCTGCCGACATGGATCGAGTCCGTGCCTTCTACGCCGATAAGTCAGGCATACGGCCCGAAAAACAGGTCGTGCCGCGGCTGCGGGAGGAAACCGAACTCGATGGATGACCTGCGTGTACCCGCCGGTCCGGGGATTCCTCAGGGCCTTGTGGTGCCATCGAGTGAACTGATGGAACAGTTCTCACGGTCGTCAGGTCCCGGTGGACAGCATGTCAACACCTCAGATTCCCGGGTGCAGCTGAGCGTGGACTTGGGGTCGACCACCGTGCTCAGCGAGTCGCAGCGCGATCGTGTGCTTCAGCGACTTGCGACGCGGCTTTCGGGCACTGTGCTCACGGTCAGTTCCGAACAGCAGCGCTCTCAGCTGCGCAACCGCAATGCCGCACGAGAACGGCTGGCCGAATTGCTGCGCGAAGCACTCGCCCCACCCGTGGAACGTCGGACGACGAAGCCGTCGAGGAACTCCCGCCGTCGACGCGTTCGAGCGGAGAGCCTGCGCTCCGAGATCAAACGCAATCGCAGACGACCGAGGCTCGACTGAGGTACGCGCCTGAACCGGCCGCGAGCAGCAGACAAACCCTCAGTGCCGCATGACATGGTTGGCAACGAGGAGCACAATGGGCCATATGAACAGCATTGAGATTCTCACCGATTTGGCTCAGCGCCCTGTCGACGCA
Source organism: Brevibacterium sp. AGC70 (assembly GCF_057334195.1). Lineage (NCBI taxonomy): Bacteria > Bacillati > Actinomycetota > Actinomycetes > Micrococcales > Brevibacteriaceae > Brevibacterium > Brevibacterium sp. AGC70. The sequence goes on from NZ_JBHFIH010000014.1 coordinate 208,722, forward strand.
GCCAAGCGCCTGCCTGCCCTCACCGCCGAACAGCTCAACTCCCACCCTGGCGACCATCCCAATTCGATTGCATGGCTCCTCTGGCACAGCGGACGCGAGGTCGATGTCCAGCTCTCTGACCTCACCGGTGACGAGCAGATGTGGGAGCAGTTCCGTGAAGGCTTCGGGTTGGGAGAATCTGGTGATGCAGTCGGTCTCGGGCACACGCCGGAGCAGGCGGCTGGGATCAAGGTCGATGATCAGCAGCTGCTCGTCGACTATGTGGAAGCCACGCTCAGCGCGCTGGGTCGCTACGTCGGCGAACTCTCAGAGACCGACCTCAGCGAAGTGATCGACGAGAACTGGACTCCCCCGGTCACTCGCGGAGTACGGCTAGCTTCGATCATCGACGACGCTGCTGTTCACGTCGGTCAGGCCGCCTACGCTGCAGGAGCTCTCAACCATTCACATTGAATACTGAGGAAGTTCAAACGAAACGCTGACGTTGGTATACTGGCAGACAGCACCGACTGAACTTCAATCCGTCTGCGCAATGACGCAATGACGAAAGGCACACTTGATGAGTCCCGTCCTCCTGATGGTGATCGGTCTCGCGATCCTGGCACTCGGATACCTTGTGTATTCCAAGTACCTCGCGAAACGCGTCTATCGCCTGAATGACGAATTCCGCACACCCTCTCACGAACTCACAGACGGGGTCGACTACGTCCCGACGAACAAATTCATCCTCTGGGGCCACCACTTCACTTCGGTTGCAGGCGCCGCACCCATCGTCGGTCCGGCTGTCGCGCTGATCTGGGGCTGGGTACCCGCGTTCCTCTGGGTCACACTCGGCACTGTCTTCTTCGCCGGTATGCACGACTTCGGTGCGCTATGGGCGTCGGTTCGAAACAAGGGCCAGTCAATCGGCGCGTTGTCCGGCCGCTACATCGGCAAACGCGGCGCTGGCCTGTTCCTGATCGTGATCTTCATCCTACTGCTCATGGTGATCGCAGCATTTGCCGTTGTCATCACCGGACTGCTCATCTCCACTCCGACCGCGGTCATTCCGACTTGGGGCGCGATCGGCGTCGCTCTGCTCGTCGGCGTGGCCGTATACCGTCTGCGCATGCCGTTGGTGGCGGTGACAGTCGTCGGCGTCATCGCTCTCTACGGTCTCATCGTCCTCGGCGATGCTGTACCCGTCGTCCTGCCGGAGACCTTCCTCGGCATGACGCCGACCGTCTTCTGGATCCTGACGCTGTTCATCTACGGAGCGTTCGCGTCACTGCTTCCGGTGTGGGTGCTTCTGCAGCCGCGCGACTACATCAACGGTGTGCAGCTGTTCATCGGCCTCATCCTCCTATACGGAGCTGTGGTCGTCGGCATGTTCGTCGCCGACGGTGCCCACGACATCGTGACCCCTGCCATCAACATGAATGTTCCGGAGGGCACCCCCAGCATCGTGCCTCTGCTATTCGTCACAATCGCCTGTGGCGCTATCTCAGGTTTCCACGGCATGGTCTCCTCCGGAACCAGCTCCAAGCAGCTGGACAAGGAGACCGATTCCCGATTCGTCGGTTACTTCGGTGCAGTTGGTGAGGGCCTACTAGCATTGGGAACGATCATCGCGATCTCCGCCGGACTTCGCACAGTTGCCGAGTGGCAAGAGCTTTACAGCAAGTTCGGTGAAGCCGGTGTGCAGTCGTTCGTCCAGGGCGGCGGCATGCTCATGGAATCCGGTCTGGGCCTGCCTGCGTCATTGAGCACCACCGTTCTCGCCACGATGGCAGTGCTGTTTGCCGCAACCTCGCTCGACACCGGGTTCCGTCTGATGAGATTCGTCGTTCAAGAGATGGGCGAACGCGTCAACCTCAGGATCGGCAAATACACGGCGACAGGAGTCGTCGTCGTGCTGGGCATGGGCCTCACATTCTCACAGGGACTGGGAGGAGAAGGCGGCCTGCGCATCTGGCCGCTCTTCGGTACGACCAATCAGCTGATGGCATCGTTGACGTTGATGATCCTCGCGGTCATGCTCATCCGAAAGCGGCGCAACCCGTGGCCGGCGCTCATACCGTTGGCCATCGTATTCGTCATGTCGTTCTGGGCCGCGATCGACCAGCTCTTCAGCTTCGCGACCCCGGGAAGCGCGGACTGGCTGCTCTTCGCGATCGACTGCATCATCATCGTCAGCAGCGTGTTCGTAGCGATCGAAGGCATCAGAGCGATCATCCGAGCTCGATCGGAGCCGCCGGAGCCCGAGGACGCCGACGAGAAGATCGAAGCCGTACGCGAAGAGGTCTGATCATTGCCCGATGAAAGCGGTATGTACGCGGCCCAGCGTTGGACGAGTGAGTTCGCCCAGCGCTGGGC
>NZ_JBHFIH010000014.1:211096-224587 GCF_057334195.1 Brevibacterium sp. AGC70
GCGCTGCCCCCCGTTCCGTGACGGCTTGGACGAGTTCTACAAGGGGCCATACCGTCAGATGTTTGCCCGGGAGAAGCAGAGTGAGGACGACTTCTTCACGCTGATCGTTCTGGGCGAAGCACTTGGTGTACCGGACCCCGCCGCCTACTACACAGCGGAGTTCCTCCCCAGCCTCTACCAGGACTTCCACGCCTGGCATCGCCGCATGGGCATGCCCGACTCACCTCTGGACCACATCGCATGCTGTTGAACTCGATAGACGGTCTTCGCGTCGTCTTCGTCGGAGGAAAGGGCGGCGTCGGCAAAACCACGGTAGCCTCGTCGCTGGCTGTCGCGCACGCGCTCAAGGGACAGCGCGTCCTCGTCGTCTCCACGGATCCGGCCCACAACCTCGGGCATCTCTGGGACCGTGAGGTCGGCGATGCACCCGAGCGGCTGGTTGCCTTCACTGACGGTGATGTGTCCGGCGGTCTCGTCGATGGGATGGAGATCGATCCGAAGGCCACACTCGAATGCCACCTGGCTTCCGTCGAACGCATGATGAGGCGGATGTTGCCCGAACGCATGCGTACTCATGCTCAGCGTCATCTCGCCCTGGCACGGGAAGCTCCTGGCAGTTTCGAATCAGCGGTTCTCGAACGCGTGGCCGACGCAGTCGCACAGGGGTTAGAGGAGTACGACCTCGTCGTCTTCGACACTGCTCCAACCGGCCACACGCTCAGGATCCTCACCCTGCCTGCGCAGCTGACGACCTGGACCGAGTCGCTGTTGAAGAATCGTGATCGCTCAGAACGCTACTCCGCAGCAATGCGCAGCATCGCGGGCACGTCCGGCGCTGATCCCGCCGCCGAGGCTGACGCTGAGCTCCGCCGCACGCTCATTCGCCGCAGAGACCGCTTCGAGAATCTGCGAAAGGTCATCACTGACCGTTCACGCACCGGATTCCTCGTCGTGTTCACTCCCGAGAGGATGCCGGTTGCGGAGACCTTGGAGTTGGCAGAATCTCTCAAGGCCATCAATGTACCGTTGGCGGCGCTCGTCGCCAATCGGCGTTCCCCCTCGGACGCGGGGCAACTGCTCAAGGATCGCCGTGACGCCGAGGACTCACAGGTTGAACGAGTGCGGCTGATGCTGCCCGACATCCCTCTGTCCGAGCTCCCACTGATGCCAGGAGAGCTGGTTGGACGCCAGGCCCTCACAGAATTCGCTCGACTGCTGTCCTGAAGACGCTCACGCCTCAGCCGTGTCCTTGATTGCGCTGAATGCCGGTTCCGCGATGGTTCAGCGTATAGTCGAAGGGGAGCTGACTCTGGTTCCCCAACGATGGGAGGCCGGATGACCGGCACCGCTCAACTGACCACTGCTGACTCCACCGCCTCGGCTATTGATGGGACACCTGCCAGCGGTCTTCTCACTCTGGGCCTACTTGCCGACTCTTCGATGGAGAACGAACGGCGACTTCCGATTCACCCTCATCACCTCGATCGCATCACCCCCGAGGTACGAGCCGAAATGATCGTCGAACGCGGCTATGCTGAAGATTTCCAGCTGGAGCCCGGTTACATCGAGTCTCGTGTCGGACGAGTCGCGGAACGCTCCGAAGTAATCGAGTCCGCTGAGGTCCTCCTCCTGCCGAAGCCGCAGGCGGCAGACGTGGAGGCGATTCCCGAAGGCCGCATCCTGTGGGGCTGGCCACATTGTGTGCAGGATGAGGCGATGGCGCAGACCGCTATTGATCGACGGCTCACCCTCATCGCCTTCGAAGCGATGAACCATTGGACTCGGCAGGGAGATTTCAGCCTGCACGTATTCCACAAGAACAACGAGCTCGCCGGCTACTGTTCTATCCAGCACGCATTGAGCCTCCGCGGCTCAACCGGTGATTATGGTCCGCGAATGAGTGCGGTCGTCATCGGCTTCGGTGCCACCGCACGCGGGGCTGTCACTGCACTGAAGGCCCAAGGGATCTACGACATCCAGGTCCTCACACAAAGAGGGACCTCAGCCGTCGGTTCACCGATTCACAGCGCGCACATCACCCAGCTCAACACCGGCGATGGTCCGACCCACCTGTCCACGGTGGTCACGGAGGAGGGCGACGTGCTCCTCCCGACCTTCCTCGCCTCACACGACATCGTCCTCAACTGCACGCTCCAAGATGTCTCCGCACCGATGACCTACCTGCGCACAGAGGATCTGAAGGAGTTCGCTCCCGGCAGCCTCATCATCGATGTCTCATGCGATGAGGGAATGGGCTTCGAATGCGCGAAGCCCACAGGTTTCGAGAATCCGATGTTCACAGTCGGACAAGGTGTCAACTACTACGCCGTCGACCACACCCCGTCATACCTGTGGAACTCGGCGACGTGGGAGATCAGCGAAGCGATCCTGCCGTATCTGAGCACGGTTCTGGAGGGGCCGGACGCTTGGGCACAGGTCCCCACCATCTCCCGGGCGATCGAGATCCAGAACGGTGAGGTCAAGAATCCGAGCATCTTGAGTTTTCAGAACCGGGAATCTGAGTATCCGTACACCCGGATCGCAGAGGTGAGCTGAGTCCGCAACCTCGGGCTTGACTGATTCACGTGGCTGGTCTCAGGCTCTCGACAATAGCCTTCGTCCCACTCCACCGGATCGACAATGTCATCGTCACCGCTCCAGGCCGAGCATAGTGGTCGCGATGGCGCCGTTCGCGCATTCCGGTATCTGTGTTCCCATATCCTCATGGATCAACAGCTGCGCTTCAGGGATCTCTGCGGCAAGCGCTTCACCGTTGCCGATGGGAAAGAAGGGGTCGGCTCGACCATGGACAACCAGACTGGGTATTCGCAGGTCACCGAGGCGTTCTCGCCAGCGTGGTGAGCAGTCGATCCGGGAGAAGGTCATGCCCAACTGATTCGCCTGGTGGACCGCGGCCCCCGACGTCGGAGTTCGGTCCCAGATCCGAGCTGCGATCTCGATAGCCTGTGCGGGATCGTTGCCCAGAATAGCGGCGTTGCCAGCTGCATACTCGGCTACGGCTCGACGGTTGTTCCAATCAGGCTGAGGACTCGAGAACACAGCAGACATCACCGTCTGATCGTGGTCCGGCAGGTCATCATCGACAGGACCAGGCGCAACCGGTCGGGTACTCACCAGCGTCAGTGCCGAAAATGACTCCGGGTGATCCAGCGCAGCAACTTGGGCGACCATGCCTCCGACACCTTGCCCACCGAGATGGGCGGAGTCCGCGCCGAGAGCTGCGACAAGGTCCGCGGCGTCATCGGCGAGATCACGCAGGTCGTACATCGGGTTCTCCGGGTCTTTGGTGGTTGAAGCACCCGAATCACGCAGGTCGTAGCGAACGACTCTGCGCCCGCCCTCGGCCACCCGTTCGCAGAGCGAGTCGGGCCACGACAACATCGTGGTTCCGCCGGCTAACAGCACAAGAGGATCCTCTTCGCAGCCGAAGCTCTCTACACCGAGGGTGACGCCGTTCACTCTGAAGGTGGCCATACGGCACGATAGCACTGCGTTCGCTCATGACTGCTCAACAGGATTGCGTCATCCGCTGTTATCGAACGGAGCGCGGCGGGCTCACCCACCTGCACATGGACCTTGTGGGAGAGATCGCGGACACCTGCAGAAGGCGAAGAATGGCCCGGCCAGAAACCCGCATGCGGCGTTTCCGGTGGCCACCTTACGCCGCTCACCCGGAACGAGGGTTGGCGTCGAACCGGAACTTCGCGGAGGCAGACAGCCTCCGCGCCGCCGCACTCACCTCGCTGCGCAGCTCCTCGGGCTGCTCGATCACCACTTCGCATCCGAGCGCGGCGATGACGGCTGGCAGCCAGTCGAGGCGCTCCGCATGGATCTCTGCCCGAAACCAAGCCGAGTCCGAGTCCTGCGGCCGCTGCCTGGCGTATTCGGATCGTTCGAGTCGTGCAACGCTGGCCGGCAGGTGTGTTCGGATCTGGTCTTGGCTCGAACAGATGTGCAGGACGACATGCCACCGATAGTCCGCCTCGGCGAAGAGGTCGACGAGACGCTGCCTGAGATCAGACTTCTGCGGCGCAGCGAACGTTTCTGACGTCGACCGAACTGACCGAATGCGGTCGACTCGGAATGTGCGCTCTTCCTGCTGCCTCGTGTCGAGTGCGAGCAGGTACCACTTGTCAGAATGCGCGATCACGCCATAGGGGTGAATGGTCCTCCTCGATGCGATACCCGCCGAGTTGAGATAGCGCAGGTCGAGAACCGCGTGACGGTCGACCGCGTCAGCCAGACTCAGCATCACCCCAGGATCACCCGAAACGCCACTGGGTTCCGATGAGGGTGCCATTGCCGCCAGCACGGCATCGATCCGCTTCGCATCGGCTGTCGGCAGCGCTCGTTTGATTTTGGCCAGAGCCGTCTGCACGGAAATGCTGGGCTCGCTGGATGCGGGCTGTTCGCGAGACAGCCCCAAAAAGACCGCGACGACTTCTGCACTGCTGAACATGATCGGGAGGACACGCTGGCCGGTGGCGAGCCGGTACCCGCCGTAGCGACCACGCACCGTCTCGACCGGGACCCCCACTTCGCCCAGTCGCGCCACGTCCCTGCGAACCGTGCGGTCATCGACATCGAGTCTGTCGGCCAGCTCCGCAACGGTCCTCAGCTGTGAGGACTGGAGCAGCTCGAGCAGTCGCAGAGTTCGTGCAGTCGTGTCGGCCATAACGTCCACCCTCTCGTATATACAGGACAGTTTTCGCCCGGTATTGACAGTACTCTCATGTCTGCGGCCGCAATCACGGCTCGCATTCGCCGCAAGAGGAGAAGACCATGCAACTGGCAGCCACCCGCATCATCACCGACGACGTCGAAGCGCTGGTCGCGTTCTATGAGACTGCCACCGGGATCACCGCTGTCCGACTGCATCCGATGTTCGCCGAGGTGCGCACCACGTCCGGCACCCTGGCCATCGCCAGCAGCGCCACGGTGCCGCTGCTCGGAGACAATGCTGCCGAGGCGCGGGCGAATCGCAGCATCACGCTCGACTTCCTCGTCGACGACGTCGATGCAACCTATCTGGCGCTGCAAGGTGTCGTCGAGGTATTCGTCAATGAGCCCACGGACATGCCCTGGGGCAACCGCTCACTTCTGGTCAGGGATCCCGACGGCACCCTGATCAACTTCTTCACGCCGAGCAACGAGGCCGCCCGAGACCGATTCTCACGCTGAGTCGCCGAGGTGCTTGCCGAGCCTGCACTGCTGGGTTCTCGAAGTTGTTCTGATAGGTAGGCCTCTGCGATGCTGAGGTGCCCCTGGCTGCCGATGGAGTTCTTCGCTTTCTGCGAGTAGGCGTGGTTCGCGAGTGGAATCTGCACAGTTTCGACGTCGACTCCACGGTCTCGGGCCGCGTCGACCCACGCGAATTGGTCAGCAGGGATGATGACGTCATCACGCATGGCGGTCATCACGAGCGTCGGCGGGGCCGCTGCATTGAGATGCGCGGCGGAATTCACCGCGGCGTAGCGTTTCGAGAATTCCTCGGGGGTGCCACCCGTGTAACTGGTCGCAAATATGCGCGAGCCTGTGCCCGCGCCCGGACCTGCAGGGGCGTTCTCGTAAAGGCCCGTCACGTCGAACGCAGGATAGTCGGCGACGACCGCAGCGGGAACGGGGACGTTCCCACCACACGACGACTCAGCGGTGCCGTCCGCTGCGGCGCCGGCGGTGTTGGCGACCAGATTTCCGCCGGAGCTCTCACCCCAGAACGCGAGACGATCCATATCTGAACCAAGTGTGTCGGCGTGGTCCTGAATCCAGCTTGCGGCGCAGGCAACCTGCGAGGGAGCACTCTGCCAGGTCGCGTTGTCCTTGGTGGCAAGTTCGTATTCGACCGCCACTACCAAGTAGCCGTGGTCAGCCAAGGTGCGAAGCTCTGAGCTCACTGCATCTGGCTCTCCCGCGATCCAGCCGCCACCGTGGACGGCCATGATGGTCGGTGTCGAGCCGTCCACATTCTTCGGCTCGTAGATCGAGAGGGAGAGGTCATCCCCCGCGCTGGTCTTGTCGTACACCTCCTGGCGGTCGGGCGACGCCGCGTCCATTGCGGAGAGCCCGAACGTCGCGGTGAAAAGGTTGACTGATCCGCCGGCCGACGTGATGGCACCGACGAGAACTGTAACCACAGCGATGTTAGTGACCGCGCCGATCCCGCCGAGCCCTGTCGTGACTGCGCCTGTGCGCCGACGCCCCCTGCGCATAGCGACGATTCCGACGAGGAGCACGATCAGTCCTGCCAGAACCGCTATCGGCGCAACGGTGGGCGCAAACCGAGCCGCAACCGTACTGAGTGGCCCTAGCCCGGGAATCAGCGAGGCAAGCCCGAAGATCGCTGCAATCACGCCCAGTATGAGACCGAGAACGAGGACCGATACCCGGAATACCTTCGCGACGCCGCCTCTTTCCGAGTGCGGTAGCGAACTCGTGCTGTTGGTCATCTTCTGTCCTCAACTTTCGATCTTCCAGGTTGACACTCCACCTGCATCAGATCTCATCGTCGCGATCATATGCTGACGCCAGGGGTCACTCTAGCGCAGGGCATGATCCGGTTAGGTGAGCAACCGCCCGTGCGCGGGAGCATCATGAACGCCGACAGCGTTGTCGGAGCTAGCCGAGCAGTTCGACCCCGAAACCCGCGACGACGGCCCGCACTTCTTCGAGGAAGCGTCGCGCTTGCTCGGTGAGCGGGATCCCGGAATGGTCGATCCAACCGATCTCGATGCGTTCGTCGACGTCGAGTGGAATCGCGACGATCTCTGGATCGAGGTCGTCACTGATGATGCCCGTCGAGATCGTGTAGCCGTCGAGCCCGGTCATGAGGTTGAAGATCGTCGCACGATCGGAGACCCGGATCTCCTGCCTACTCGACAAAGTCGACAGGATCTCCTCGGCGAAGTAGAACGAGTTGTTCGCTCCCTGATCGAAGGTGAGCCGTGGCACGTCGGCGAGATCGTCGAGCGTGACGCGATCTCGTGCGGCAAGCGGGTTCTTCCGGGAGATGAAGATGTGCGGAACTGCAACGAAAAGCGGGTGAAAGGCAAGCCCGGAGTCCCGCAGCAGTTTGTCGATGACCTTCTGATTGAAGTCGTTCCGGTAAAGAATGCCGAGTTCACTGCGGAGCGTGCGAATATCTTCGATGATGTCCCAGGTGCGAGTCTCTCGCAGCGAGAACTCATACTCGGCCGCATCGCTGGCCTTGACCATCCGCACGAACGCATCAACCACGAACGAGTAGTGCTGCGCCGATACCCCGAGCAGACGCCGCGATGGGGGCCGACCGAGATAATGCTGCTCGAGGAGGTCCGCCTGCTCAACGACTTGCCTCGCATAGCCGAGGAACTTTGCACCCTCAACTGTGAGTGTCACCCCGCGGGCGGATCGGAAAAGCAAGGCCCGACCCACCCGGGTCTCAAGATCCTTCATAGCTGCAGACATCGTCGGCTGGGAGACATAGAGCAGATCAGCAGCGGCCGTGATCGAGCCCTCCGCCGCGACCTCGATGAAGTAGTGGAGTTGCAGCAGTGTGATGCTTCTCAATCCTCGGGACATAGATAAAGACTATATGAACCCATAGTTCAGCCAAGTTACCCGATATCCACCCGTTGCCTGCAGGATGGTTTCGAAGACCTCCGCATGGCCGAGCCCGGCCGATCGATCACGGAATTGGACGTCCATGACTACCAAGTTCACTTTCAGCATCACTACCACCCGATTCGACGAGCACTACTCGCCATCGGATAGTTCACGCGCCACGACGAACTTCGCGAACCTCGCCAGGGGCGAGCATCGTCGGCAGAACCTCCGCAACACCCTGACGACTATCAATCGCCGGTTCAACGACCTCGCCCACTGGGACAACCCCGATAGGGACCGCTACACCGTCGCCCTCGAGATCGTCTCCGGGGAGCTCCTGTTCTCAGCCACAGGCTGCGATCAGAAATTCCCATTGCTCGAAGTCCTGGATATCCAGATCCTCGATCGAAAGACTGGTGACCGCCACCCCGGGATCGTGGGAAACAACTTCTCGTCCTATGTCCGCGATTTCGATTTCAGCGTGCGACTTCCAGCGGTCAACGATGCTGCGAGCGAATTCACCGTCCCCGACGACTTCGGCGATCTCCACGGCAAACTGTTCCAGCACTTCCTCGATTCCGCAGCATATCGGGAACGCTTCCAGGCGGCACCCGTGGTCTGCATCAGCGTATCGACGAGCAGGACGTACCATCGGACCGAGAATCACCATCCGATTCTCGGCGTGGAGTACCAGCAAGACGAGTATTCGCTGACCGACGACTACTTCGGAAAGATGGGACTGCAGGTGAGATACTTCATGCCGCCCGGCGGTGTCGCGCCGCTTGCATTCTATTTCCGCGGCGATCTCCTCAACGACTATTCCAATCTGCAGCTCATCGGCACGATCAGCACGATGGAGACCTTTCAGAGGATCTATCGACCGGAGATCTACAACGCGCACGTGGCCGCCGATAAGACCTACCGACCGACGCTGAAGCGGCAGGACTTCTCGGAGACACCGATCGCCTACGATCGCGCCGAACGTAGTCAGCTCGCAATCAAGCAGGGAAAGTACACGGAGGAGGCTTTCGTCAACCCACACCGGGAGATGCTCGAACAGTGGGCCGCCAACCATCCCATTCCAGCTGCATGACCATAGGAGAAGAATCGATGACGCCGACACTATTGCCCATTTCGATCGTCGGCAGTCTGCCGAAGCCGTCGTGGCTCGCACAGCCTGAGACTCTCTGGTCACCGTGGAACCTGCAGGGCGATGACCTGGCTGAGGGCAGGCGCGATGCCCTGCGTATCGCGGTCCACGAGCAGACCAACCGCGGAATCGATATCATCAGCGACGGAGAACAGACCCGACAGCACTTCGTGACCACATTCATCGAGCACCTCAACGGTGTTGATTTCGAGAAGCGGGAGACGGTTCGAATCCGCGATCGCTATGACGCAAGCGTGCCTACCGTGGTCGGCGCCGTGAGCCGTGGGGAACCGGTGTTCGCCGACGACGCGAAGTTCCTCCGGCAGCAGACCGACCAACCGATCAAATGGGCGCTCCCGGGCCCGATGACCATGATCGACACGCTCTACGACGGCTATTACAAGAGCCGCGAAAAATTGGCCTGGGAGTTCGCCGCTGTCCTCAATCAGGAGGCGCGGGATCTGGAAGCAGCCGGAGTGGACATCATCCAGTTCGACGAGCCTGCCTTCAATGTCTTCTTCGACGAGATGACGGACTGGGGAATTGCCACTCTGGAGAGAGCCGCGGAAGGACTGCGCGCAGAAACCGCCGTACACATCTGCTACGGCTACGGGATCACGGCAAACAATGACTGGAAAGCAACCCTCGGGTCCGAATGGCGCCAGTACGGGGAATCATTCCCGCTCCTGCAGCAGTCGACCATCGACATCGTCTCACTGGAGTGCCATAACTCCGGTGTCCCTATGGACCTCCTCGAGCTCATTCGCGGCAAAAAAGTCATGCTTGGGGCCATCGACGTGGCAAATGAGACCATCGAGACTCCGGAGGAAGTTTCCGACACCCTGCGCAAGGTGCTCAGATTCGTCGACTCGGACAAACTCATCCCGAGCACGAACTGCGGCATGGCGCCGTTCTCGCGGGATGTTGCCCTCGGGAAGTTGAGCGCGCTGAGCGCGGGAACGAGCATCGTTCGTGAAGAGCTCTCTGTCGCAAGCTCTTGAACCCACTGACGGCATAGTTTGACCTCAACAAGCCGATGCAGGGATCGCCGTCGGACTCCGCCGATCACGATCCCGACCGACTGCCTGGACTATCTGGATTATCAGATAGATTGATTCTTGGAGCGGTCGGAACGCTCCAGAGCCTCCGTCGTGGCCCGGAGACGCCATTGGGCAGTCGCAGCCACGCTGTCGAATGCAGCTGTCGCCGCAATGAGTGCGACGCCCAGCCGGGACGGCCGTCGTGACATCGCAATGAGACAGACTCCGACCCAGCCGAGGTTGACAGCCGCCGCAAGTGCGAGGTCACTGTCGCGGGAACGCACCGCGCCTGCAAACAGCGTTGCGCTTGTTGCGCCCAGTGCGGTCACTATGATCGGGCGGGACGTCAGCGAAAGATCGATGGATGAGGCAACGCGATCACTGCCCAGCACTGCCGATCCGGCGATCGCGCATCCCACGCCGTCAGCAACGAGCACGCCCCTGGCGCAGAATTGGCGATTCACTTCTACCTGCCCCCAGACGTCGAACCGGAACTCGATTCCACACTAGCCCGGAGCCCCGCCACGTGCCTACATATCGGGCCTTCTGAGTGCAACGCCACGCCACACACTAGCAAGCAGCGGATTCTCCCATGCACCTTTCACCGGGCTCAGCAAAGACGAGAAAGCACAACATTGATGCATGGGACATACTCCATGAGACTACCTCGCGCTCAAGCATCTGCCCGGTACAGCTACAGAGGCTTCTCGCTGAATGTGGTGAGCAAGCGGGCGAATCGAGAGATGTCGTCCCGTGCCCAATCGCCTATGTGCTCGGCAATGGCCGCGTCCAACCGTCGCCTCGTCACCGTTGTGGCTTCTGTCCCGAGGCTGGTCAGCGCGTAGTAGACCGCCCTCCGATCTGGGCCGCCCACAGTGTCAATCAGTCCAGCGGCGGCCAGTGTCGCCGCGCGTCTGCTCACCACCGATCGATCTGTGCCCACCTCGAGAGCGATATCACGTGCCGACGGCGACCCATCGGCACGAGCGACCGCGCTGAGCACCGGATAGGTCGACTCGTTCAGCCCTTCCGCGATGCCGTGCGTGAGATCAGAGTAGAGACGACCTCTGAAAGCTCGCCCGAGAATCTTCCCAAGGGCCTCGGCAATCACCCGTTCGTCATTCATGTCCAGCCTCCTCGTGCCACCTGGCTACCGCCGTCGCCACCCGCCCTGGCCTCTGCGCCGGTGCGGGAAACGACCGCAAGATCCACAAAATATCTATGCAACTTGCACAGATGGGTGCTAAATTTACCTATGCAACCAGCATAGCTAAGAAGAGGAGACCACATGACCGACATCGCCGCAGCACTGCACGATCTGCTCAATGAGCGTCAACTGCCGCTGGAAGAGGCCGTGCGCAGGCATTTCACCGACACATATCGTCAACGAACCGATGGCACGTGGGACGACCGCGCCGGGTTCGTTCAGCACATTGCGCACCTCCGCACGATCGTCGCGAATGCGGCTATCACCATCCGCGATGAGCTGCGGGACGGTGACCGGTACGCCGATCGCCACATAGCTCACATCACCAAGCAGGACGGGGGCGAGGTAGTCCAAGAGGTCTACCTGTTCGGAGCCCTGGCACCGGATGGACGCTTCGACAGAGTAGAGGAGGTCACGATGATGCTCGATGGCGACGAGGGCGACCGCGATATCGGCTCGGCCCGCTGATTGCTCGGGTCCGAAGATTCGCATTGCGGAGATGGGTTCCCAGAGGTCTGACAGACTCCGAACCGCCGGTCAACGGCCGAGAAGCGTTGCCAGCGCGGCGGAACGGCCTTCGAGCTGCTCGGCGTAGCTGCCGTCGCGCTCGGCCCAGCGCAGGTGGTGTGCGGCCTCGACGACGACCTCGTTCGGGCCCGGCTCCTGCGTGATGATCCCGATCACTTCGTCGAGGAACGCACCCATCGGGAGGGCGGCAGGGTTGATCTTCTCCTGGCCGGCGTTCGCTATAGCCGGCGGTACGAGCTCGGTGACTCCAATGCCCGTACCGGCGAGTTGTGCGCGGAGCGCCTCGGAGTAGGCATGCACGCCGGCCTTCGTCGCACCGTACGTCGGCATCGCAGGGAACGGCATGAAGCCGATGCCTGACGAGACCGTGATGAAGTCGCCGGTTCCCCGCTTAAGGAGATGCGGAGTAAACGCGTCGATCACGCGGATTGTGCCGAGCAGATTGATTTCTATGGCCCTCTCTGCGACGGAAGAGTGCGCGGGAACACGCAGGTCTTCGATTGGCATGAGGCCGGCCATCGTCACCACGAGGTCGAGATCGGGTTGCGCGGCAAGGACCTCGTCGCGCGCCTGGGTGATCGACTTCGGGTCGGTGACGTCGATGCGGATCTGGCCAGGTCCGTCGGCGCTGCGGCCGCCGACGATGACAGCGCTGCCGGCATCGCGAAGCCGGACCGCGAGGGCGGCGCCGATGCCTGCGGTACCGCCAACGATGAACGTGGTTCGTCCGTGGATGTTCATGGTTATCCCTTTCCGTACCCCGATTCTCGAGGCCGGTTTCCAGTGTGGAACCGAAACAGAGGCGCAGGGAGAGCCGAGCGGATCCAGGGCAGTCACAGGGCATCCCCTCCGTTCGCGCCGTGCCGTAACGTGAGGAGTATGGATCCCAACGAGAACCGCCTCGGCGACTATCTGCGTGCGCGGCGCGACCTTGTCAGCCCGGAACAGGTGGGGATCCCCGCAGATGGTCGACGCCGCGTACCCGGTCTGCGGCGGGAAGAGCTCTCCATGCTCGCGGGGATCAGCGCCGACTACTATCTGCGCCTCGAACGCGGGCGCGACAGACACCCGTCAGAGCAGGTGGTTTCGGCTCTCGCTCGCGTGCTGAAGCTCGACGACTTCGAGACGCGCTACTTGCGGGAACTCGCGCGGCCGATGCCGTTGCGCCACTCGCCACGTCGGAAAGAACGCGTGCCACAGCGGCTGCACACGCTTCTGTCAACGATCGGCGTGCCAGCCTTCGTCGAAGGACAGGCGTATGACGTGCTCGCTTCGAACGGTCTCGCCCGCGCGTTGTCGCCACGCCTCACCCCTGGTGAGAACCGGCTGAGGTCGTTGTTGCTCGACCCCGCCGAGCGTGACTACCACGCGGACTGGGAACGCCAGGTGAGAGGGTTCGTCGCCGCATTCCGCGGGTCAGTCCGTGGGCGGGAGGACGATCCACGCGTCCAAGAGCTCGTCGGCGAGTTGTCGCTCGCCTCCTCGCGGTTCCGTGAGTTGTGGGCACGCCACGACGTGCGCGAACTGTCCGGCGGAACCACCCAAGTACGCCACCCGACGATCGGTGACATCACGCTTCACCGCGACAAGCTGCCCGTCGACGGCATGACGCTCGTCGTCTACTACGCAGCAGACGAAGATTCCGTCCAGAAACTCGCGCTCCTGCACCCCGATATCACAGCGCACGCGTGACTCCATTACACCCCGGGCAACTGCCTCACACACCGGCGGTCGCGTCGACTCAGCTTCGTGTTGGTCCGCCGGCAGCCAAGTTCGACCCACGAGGTCTCAGCCATATCGAACAGAGACCAAGCGTGCAAGCGCACCCGCCCGAACGCGTATTGGTGGCCCGCACTGACGTCCACCCCGGCAACCGCCCGGGAACATCGCGTGCATCGCCGACACCTCCGACAGGTGCGCAACTTCCGCGGGTGCGTCAGCTGCTCTTGTCGACGCCGGCGTCG
>NZ_JBHFIH010000014.1:224654-239402 GCF_057334195.1 Brevibacterium sp. AGC70
GGCGTCGACGATCCAGTTAGCTCCGTGGACGCTGGACGCGAGGGGCGACACCAGGTACGCGATGGCGGTTGCGACTTCCCGTGGCTCGATGAAGCGGCCGGTGAGCATGCCCGCCTGCACGGGAAGGGTTTCGATGAGTTGCTGTTGCGTCACGTTCATCGTCGACGCCAGGTCCGCACCGAAGCTCTGCTCCCCCTCCCACAACGCCGTCCGAGTCGAGGACGGAGACACGGTGTTGAACCGCACCCCCTGCGGACCAAACTCCTCCGAGAGTCCCTTCGTGACCGCATTCAACGCCGCTTTCGCTGCGCCATACGGCAACGGCGCGGTGTGCGGTCGTCGGGCACTGTCGGAGGACACATTCACCACCGCCCCGTGGGATGAAAGCAGCGCGGGCAACGCGGCCCTCGTCGCCCTGACAGCCGCAAACACGTTCAATTCGAAAGTCGATGCCCACAGCCCATCCGTGAAGTCCAAAAATCCTGCGCCGACAGGTGTCCCGTCGCCGCCCCCGACGTTATTGACGAGGATATCGAGCGTGCCAGACACTCCGAGAGCCTCCGCGACGATTCGCGCGGGAACGTCGGGGCCCGAGAGGTCGCCGGTCAGCGTCACCGCCCCCGTCGCAGCAAGCTCCGGGGTGACCGTGCGCGAGGCAGTCACCACAGTGACTCCCTCCTTCTGGAGGACACGCACCACCTCCAACCCAATCCCCTTACTTGCACCGGTCACGAGGCCAATTTTGCCCGCAAGCTGTAAGTCCATGATGTCTTCCTCCGCTCAGAACGGCCCAGCGCCGATACACTAACTGCAACACACATGTCGCAGTTAAGTCAATAGGTGTACTGTAGACTGATCTTGTGCCAGACATTCCTCAACGATCCTCGCGACCTCTACGCGCCGACGCCGAGCAATCAATCGCCCGAATCCTCATCGCGGCGGAGCAGGTATTCGCTGCCGACCCCTCTGCGACTCTCGAAGCCGTGGCCTCTGCTGCCGGCGTGGCACGCGCCACCGTGCACCGTCGCTTCTCCTCCCGAGACGATCTCCGAGATGCTCTCGTCAATGCCATCAACACGAAGCTCCGCGACGCCATCGCCAGCGCGAACACCGACACAGCGCCCCCTCTGGTCGCCCTGTATCAGTTGACAGTCGCCACCCTCGACCTGAAAGTCGATTGGCGAGCGTCCTGGCAGCTGATCGACCTTGACGCCACCGACCAACGCGGAATCGACCCCAGCAACATCTCCCACCTCGATGCTCTCCTGCAACGCTCCCAAGACGCCGGGCTTTTCCGTCCTGGGATCGACATCCCATGGGCACGTGGCGTGTACATGGCGTTGATCCACGAAGCATCGACCATTCGCTCCGAAAACGAATCCGCATCCCACTGGGCCAACCGCATCATGCAAACCCTCCTCAGCGGTATCGGCAACAACGAACACAATCTCGAAGCGCTCCTCGCCCAGCCGCCCACATCAGACTAAGACGAAGAAGACGAGGCGGGTCGATATCCGCCAGCTAAACGGCACGGGCTAGATTTGGCGACTCCAGACGGTCCGACCAAACGGTGAACCTGAACTCAGCCGCATTCCGGCACTTAGAGCCATCTCTGATCCACGCTGAGTTCGCTCACGGCAATATCGGCGCGGATTACAGACAAGTTTGTGCACTCGAGAACATCACGACCTGAGGGGCACAATTTCACGAGGTGGTGCTCGACCAACGACGCCAGGCCCCGTGCCTCCCGATTCAGTCTGCCGACTCGTCTGCGCAGCCTCTTCAATAGGAGGGTAAGGACGTATGGCAGCAACGACCGCGAAGCGGTCATCGACCTTGATACAGCAACGCCACTCAAGACGTACGCAGACGTTGAATTCCACAACGGTTCGTTCACCTGGCAGGAGATGATGCTCGCCTTCCCCACCTTCAAACGTCACGATCTGGCCCAGCACTTAGCGCAAGATCCCCCAGGGTGGGAAAGTGCATATCTGGCGATGCGCAACGATCGGGTCTGCGGATTCGATGCGTGTATCCTCAACTCCTGGAACCGACGACTCTGCCTCCTTCACTTGTACGTGGACTCCCAGATGCGTGGGCAGGGCGTCGGCGGAGTCCTTCTCAACACATTGCTCAACGCGCCCGAATCCGCAGACGCTCAACATGTCTGGCTTGAGACAATGGTGGATAACTTACCGGCGATCCGCGCCTACGAAAGCATGGGGTTCCGCATCGTCGACCTTGAGCAAACTCTGTATGGAGATTGCCCCAGTAACGACACAGCGCTCTACACGAGCCGTGGGCTACGATAACGTCCGACAGTCACTACATGACGAACGTATGAATATCGCGCAATTAGCCTCGTGCTACACGTTGAGCCGGAACTCGACCGAGTTCCGGTACGCGGCAACCTCACGTGACACCTCGGCGTCGGCGACGCGCTTCAACTCGCCGGGAGCCGATGAACAGAATACGCGCCCGGATCCGGCCCGAACGACGCAGTGTTGCGCGTTCAGAACCGCACCACGTCGCGTCCGATCACCCCGTTCAATAAGCCACTGCGCGGACGATCTCGGCGATGCGCTTCTCCGCGGACTCGTCGAGAGTTTCGAAATACCATGCTGCGGGCATCATTGCCCCGTCGGAACCGCCAGCAGGGACGAGCGCAACCTTCTCGGTGAGAGCGAGGTTGACGCGTTCGTCGTTGCGCAGCGTCATCAGCGCAGGAGTACTCGCAGAGAGCGCGTAGGCGGGCATACCGTACCAGATCCGCGGTTTCAGTCTGGGCCCGGCAGCCATGATGACCTCGTGCACTTGCTGCACGAGTGACCGCTCCGGTTCGTCCATCTTCGCGATCTTGTCGAGCACCTGTGCGAGGTTCTTCTCATCCTTTGATGCCATGTCATGTCCTTTCCTCAGCCGATGGCTCGCATCGGCAGGTGAAGTCGGCGCCATGATGCGCCGCACCTCATCCGGACATGTCCTGAACGTGTCAGGCCTCTCCGCGATGTTTCAGGCGGTCCGCGCCTGGAAGTGCAGTCGGCAGCATGTGCTGCCACGCCAAGGATACCGCAGGCGCTTACAACGGCGAGAGTCGAAGCAGAGTCGAACAGACCAAATTATCGCCGCTACGGTCAGACATTGAACCTGAACTCAACCGCATTCCGGCCCAGACCAACTTCTGGGTCATTTGGCGCTGATGCCGTCCGTCCGATGTCCACGAGCTTCGCCTCGTGGCAGAGTTGGTGCTATGACACCATCAGTTGAACAGTGGGAAGCCTCCGTCGCTGATCTCTGGGAGCGCTTCGCCTCGTTGGATTGCGATGACGGCGTGGCTGCTATGCGCGACGTGGCCGCGGCATGCCCTGCCGCCGACGGCAGGGCCGCATTTGAACTCGCAGGCATGTACGACTCCGTGGGATTCGAGGCTGAGGCCGGCGCCGAGTATGAACGCGCTCTCGAACTCGGCCTCGACGCAGCCAGACATGCGCAGCTCGCCGTCCAATACGGATCGACCCTTCGCAACCTCGGCCGCCTCGACGAAGCGATCGCCGTCCTGCAAGCTGCGCCGACGCATGAGTCGACAGGCTCCGCACCCCGCGTTGTATTGGCTCTGGCGCTCCATAGCGCCGGGCGAAAGGATGAAGCATTGCGAGTCGCCATCGAATCGCAGCTAGGAATGTTGCCCAGATACCAGCGCTCGATGCGTAACTACGCCGCCGCGCTCACTGAGTCGACGATTTCAGACGATCCGCCTAAACGTTGAAGCGGAACTCCACCGCGTACCGTAGCCGAATAACGTGTGCGGTCATACAATCTGCGTGCGCTGGGCACCCTTTACGTGCTCTAGGGCAACTCTGCCGCCGACTGCCTCGAAGTAGAAGTAGTCGCAGATGAGTCATCGTCGAATCTATGCCGCTCCAATTCGGATGCCAGCACCAGGTGGTATGACCATCACGAGCACTCCGCCACAGGCCCATCCGCATCGCTGTGATCATCAACGGGGTCGTCTTCGTCATCGCGGCATGCCGGCCGACGACCTTGTGTGAGAAGGAATCGACGCCGCAGGCCGCGTAGACGAACCCACCCCAGGTGCGCATGTACGCGAAGTTCCGATGAAGCCTCCTACGCCGCGCGGTGCGGTTCGAGCGCCAATTTCACGGCGAACCCTGCCAGCAGACCTCCAGACGCCCAGCGCTGAACTTTCATCGCGCGCGGTCGGCGACGCAGGAAACCTGCAAGCCGACCCGCGGTGAGGACGACAGTGCCATTGACAGCGACTCCGATGAGGATCTGCACTCCACCCAAGATCAGGAATTGCGGCCAGACGGCTCGCAAAGGATCGATGAACTGCGGCAGCAACGCTGCGTAGAGCACTGCGATCTTCGGGTTCAACAGGTTCGTCAGCAGGCCCATTCCGAACAGGCTCAGCGGGCGGACCGGCTCGACCTCCACCGGTTCGAACGCCGAGCGCCCCGCAGGACGCAGTATCTGCCAGGCAAGGTACCCGAGGTAGGCGGCCCCGGCGAGCTTGACCGCGAAGAACGCTGCGGGCACCGCGGCGAACAGCGCGGCCAGGCCCAACGTCGCGGCGACGAGGTAGACGACGGACCCGACGGCCGTCCCGCCGAGCGCCGTCAGACCGGCACGTGTTCCTTGACGTATCGAACGCGCAGCCAGATACACCATGTTCGGGCCCGGGGTGATGGCCATCCCGAGTTCAACGAGAGCGATGCCCGCCACTGCAGTCCAGCTCACCATCACGTGGTTCCACCTCCGAAGTTCCGTCCGCGCTTGGCGGGATCGTTGTACGACGAGGCCACGCCTCGAGGCGGACCTCCCAGGGTGCTGTCACAGAATGGCCTCAGCCTGTTCTGCGAGACGCTGCCGTCGGATGAGATGGTGCTGACCCATCGCTTGCTTTGTCGACGACAAGCCTCGCTCCCCTGCGCGTGCCCCGGCACCGAGGATCACGTGAGCACGTCGACAGGGAAGAGCTCGGTGCGCGCTACGACTCGATCCCGCTCGTCAGCGAGCGCCGTACGCCGCGGGTCCAAGATATAGGCGTCGAGTGCCCCCTGAGAGGTGAACTGGAATATCTGCACCTCGCGGGGATTCGCGTCGTCCGTGGTGCTGCGGATGCGCTGCACAAGTCGTCCGCCATGTTCGGGAACGATGGCGAGGACGCTATCCTCATAGCGCTCAAGACCTTCTTCTTGCCCCGGCCGCGCCCACAGAAGGCAGCAGACCCGAACTACGGATTCATCACTCATGAAGACAACATAGCTCTCAGGTCACACGTCGATGCGAACACGTCGTTGCGACCTGGCGCGGCGAGCGAAGTCGGAGACGTCGGACGAGCTCCGACACTGCTCCCGGTCTTTCGCCTTCGGGTCGAGAACTTCACCACGAGCTCAATCGATCAGGCCGTTTCGGAAGGCGATGATCGCGGCCTGCACGCGATTGTCGATGCCGAGCTCGTCGAAGAGCTGTGAAACATACTGCTTCACCGTTCCCTCAGACAGGTGCACGGACGCAGCGATCTGCGCGTTCGAGAGTCCCTCGCCGATGTGGGTCAGCAGCTCCAGTTGGCGCGACGAGAGGGTGCGCGCGAGATCTCGTCGTGATGTCTCGGCACGATGTCCCTCCAGCTCGCGCGATGCCAGCCAGCGTGCGACGCGGGGCGAGAACGCGCCGCCTCCGCGTGCGAGTGCGCGGACTCCGCTGATGAGCTGCTGCGGCTCATCCGATTTCAACAGGAAACCCAGAGCGCCCGAGCCGATGGCGTCCGAGATGAGATGGTCGTCCGAGAACGTCGTCAGCATCGCAACCGGAAGATCCGGTCGACGTCGGCGGATCTCACGCAGGGCTTCGATGCCGTTCAGATGCGGCATCTGGATGTCCAGGAGGACGACATCCGGCCTGTGGGCGTCGACAGCTTCGATCGCCTCGGATCCGTTCGCTGCGTGTGCCACGATCTCCATGTCGTCGTCCGAGGACAGGATCGCCGCGATTCCCGCGCGAACGATCTGGTCGTCGTCGGCGACCAGGATGCGTGCCGGCACGGCGGTCGCGTCGTCGATTCGGTCTCCAGTCATGGCGCCGCCACCTTCCCGGTTCTGCTGACTTCACCGGATGCGAGGCAGACGACGAAGACGTCTGCCCGTTCGAAGAAGCTGATCTCTGCCTCGTAGTAGAGGCACTCCTCGTCAGCGCGGGGAGGGAAGTCGTCGCGGGGCGGATCGAGCATCTCAAGCGCGGGAAGCATCCGTTCGACCGTCTCTCTGTCGTCACCGACCGTGACCTCGGAGAACTGTGAACCGCTGATGACCGAGACCACGCTTGCGAGGACGAAATATCCGAAAGCGACGAACGCAACCGCACTCGCGATCGCGACTGGCAGCGCGAGAGCCGCTCGGCTGGCCCGAGACCGGACCGAGGCGGCGGCGTCCTCGGCAGCGGCGACGTCATTCGGATGGGAGGCGCGGTCGACCGACGGTCGTGCATGCACCGGCAAGGTGAGCGCGACGGCGAATTCGTCTGGACCGCGACGGACCTCGAGTTCGCCGTCAAGCATCTCGGCCCGGTGGCGCAGCCCGTGAAGGCCGAATCCCGATCCTCGTGGGTTCGACGCAGAACCACGAGCCCGGAGCGGGCTGCTCACATGCGCGACGACCGCCTCGTCATCCGTCGCGACGTCGACGGTCACGCGCTCTCCTGGGGCGTGCTTGGCCGCGTTGGTGAGCGTCTCCTGAATCATGCGTGCAACGGCGTTCGATGCTTCGTCGCTGAGCCGGTCGGCGGGGCCGCTGTCGATGTGCGCGTCGACGGACATGCCTGCGTCGCGCGCTCCGGCGATCGCATCCTCGATCGTCGGAGGTGTCCACCCGGCAGAGGGATCCTCGGAATGCCGCAGCAGACGAACGGCGAGCCCGAGCTCATCGGACGCCTCCGCTGCCGCCGCCCTGATGCTGGCGACCTGCGCCCTGTCGTCGTTCGAGAGCGACTGCGCCAGGGACAGCTGCCCCAGACGAACGGCGATGAGCGTGAGCGAGTGTCCGAGGCCGTCGTGCATCTCCGCGGCGAGTGCCATTCGCTCTCGCTGGAGGGCAGCGTGGGTTTCACCTGCTCGTCGACGGGACTCCACTGCGGCCAGCTCCCAGCCGCGCCGTTGGAACTCCTGTCGCTGGTGCATCGCACGACGAATCATCAGAGGAGCCGCAAGGACCGGGGCCGTCAGGAGGCCGAAGACGAGGCCCAGCACGATCTCGTCGGCACGCGGTTCCGGCAGACGCACGGCCACCGCCGTCGCCGTGGATACTCCGAGAACGGCGCGCACCAGCGCGTACGGCGTGAGAAGCACCAGGGCGATTGCCGCGATCGCCACGATCGCCAGGGTCAGCACCGGTGCGTCTGACAGCCAGCGCGTGGACGCGGCCGCGACGAGGGAGGCCAGACCGGCCACGACCGTCTGCCGTCTACGTTCGCGAGGGTCCTCATTCATACATTCAACGTACTCGAGGGCCGTGGCGCGAGGAACTGACTTTCGTCAGTGTGACTGCAGGCTTTCGGGAGCATCGGAGCCACGCTCTGCGAGCCTAGTGTCGACAGCATGATCGATCTCATCCAGGCGCTGCTCGAGCAGGCCGGTGCCCACATCCCCTTCCTGTTGGGGTGCGCCGTATTGTTTGCCGCCGCCGACTCGGCCCTTGGCATCGGCGCGATCGCGCCGGGCGAGACCGGGCTCGTCCTGGTGGCTGTGGCGCTGGCTGACCGAGCGGAGGTTGTCCTGCTCGCGGTCGTCGCCGCTGCGCTGGGCGCCTTCATCGGCGATCACGTCGGCTTCGTCGTCGGCCGTCGTCTCGGCCCGCGGCTCGGAGAGACCAAGATGATTCGACGGCTCGGCGTCGACCGCTGGGACAGAGCGCGCGACATGATCTCCGGGAGTTGGGCGGCGGTGCTCGTCGCGCGGCTCCTCCCCGGAATCCGCACCTTCGTCGCGGCCGCAGCGGGCGCTTCGACGATGACGTACGCACGTTTCGCGTGGGTGTGTGCCCTGGCGGCACTGGTCTGGGCCACGATATGGGTCGCAGGAGGCGCGATCGTCGGAGGGGCGCTTCTCGAACTCGCCGAGCGATACTCGCTCGCCTTCGCCGCGGTCGCGGTCGCGACTGCCGCAGCCTGGCTACTGCTGAGGCGCAGGAAGGCGAGTCGAGCATGAGCGATGGTTCGACGAGAGGGCGGCGTGGCCGGTGGGCGACGATTCCGAACGCGGTCACTCTCCTACGCCTTGCGCTGGTGGCCCCGATCACGATTCTGATCGTCGACCATGCACATCCGACTCTCACGGTCGTTCTGCTGGCCGCATTCGGAGCCAGCGATTGGGTGGACGGATACCTCGCGCGCAGACTCGATCAGACCAGCAGAATCGGAGAGATGCTCGACTCGATCGCAGATCGCGTCGGCGTTGCGGCGATCGTGCTCGCCTTCGTCATCTCCGGCCATCTGCACATCTGGACGGTGCTGCTCATCGCCGTCGTGGATGTCTCAGTCATCGTCACGTACCTGATCACGCATCCGGCCCGTGCGCCTGAGGTGTCGTGGCTCGGGAAGATCCGAACCGTAGTACTCATGTCGGGCATCACGCTCGTCGCGCTCGGTCTGCTGCCGGGCCTTCGCCTCGTCGGAGCCGCAGGCGCGATTGTGTGCGCAGTCGGTGCACTTCTCCACCTCGCAGCCGGGCACGGATATTTGAAGTCACTCGCCCAGAGCACCGACCGCAGACGTTGAACATCACGGGGACGAGCCCACAACGGGACCAGAACTCGGGGTAGGCAATCACGGCGCGGTCTTCCCAGCGCGGCATGCAACGTGGTCGCCACATCAACCTCGTGTTACCGTTTACACATGGTTACCAGTAACTCGACTCGAGCCGATCACCCGTGGACCCTGCCTGAACGATGGGATTGCGCCGACGGCACCGTGCGTTGGGGGAAGATGGGCGACGGCCCCCCACTGGCCCTGCTCCACGGCACACCGTTCTCCTCGTTCATCTGGCGCGACATCGCACCAGTTCTCGCCGAAGAACACACGGTGTACTTCTGGGACATGCTTGGATTCGGGCAGTCCGACAAGACCTCGGCCGACCTCAGTCTTCAACGGCAGACGAAGATCTTCGGCGACCTCCTCCGCCACTGGGGCGCGGAAGAGCCGCGAGTCATCGCGCACGATGTGGGCGGGGTCGTGGCACTGCGGACGGCTCTGATTCATAAGGTCGAGTTCAGCGGTCTGACTCTCATCAATGCAGCGAGCGTCAGTGGGTGGGGTGCAGGCGCGTTCTTCAATGCTGTGAGCACTGACCCGGAGGTGTTCGCGTCGCTTCCTGGCTGGGCCAGTGATTCGCTCATCCAGGCAAAGATCCGCTCAGGGTCGCATACCGGCCTCCGACCTGCCACCCTACGCGAATACATTGATCAGTGGCGGAGCGGCGACGGTCGGGCGGCCTTCTATCGACAGTATGCGCAAGGAGGCGAGGAGAGCACGGCGCCGTTGCAGAATCTCCTGGCGAGCTTGTCGATTCCATTGCACGTCATCTGGGGCGCGCAGGACCAATGGCTCGATCTTGACTACGCCCACCGCCTCATCGCGGAGCTGCCTTCGCACACCCGGTTCTCCGTCATCGAGCAGGCTGGCCACATGGTCCCGGAGGACCAGCCTGGCGCGTTGCTCGCTGCTCTCCTGAAGGGACGTCATGCCTTCTGAGATGCCTCCGCAGCTGCAGCAGGTCATAGATCTCTGCAACACGGCAGTTCTCCTCCACGACATCGACGTTCTGAGCACCCTCGGCTCGGCACACCAATGGTTCATATGGAACGGCTGGGAACCGTTGCATCGCGACGACGAACTCGCGAGCCTCCGCTCAGACCGCGAGACGATCCGCGCCTTCCTCACGGACCGTGCTGACGCTCACGCTCGCGAGGCTCTGAATCGCCGGCTCAGTGTTCATTGGGACGGGGTGCGGATCGATGAGACCGGCCAGCTTGCGCTCCTCCCGAAAGCTACGGAGCCCTCACTCGCTGCGGAGGCGATCTCGGCGATCGTGCGGCACGGCCTGGACCCGGCGGGCCTCCGGCTGAAAGCCTGTGCCGCCGAGTCGTGCCGGTACATCTTCTGGGACGGCTCCCGGCCTCGTACACGACAGTGGTGCGACATGAACGTGTGCGGTGCTCGCAACAAGATGCGCCAGTTCCGCAGTCGCGACGCAGCCGCTGCCAAGTGAGCCAGGGCCTGCTCCCTGGGACCCTCGCACGACGACATTCAGCGCGCTATTCCAACTCACCGAGCAATCCTCGCGAGCGCCATTAGCTCTACACGTTGAACCGGAACTCCACCACGTCCCCGTCGACCATCACGTATTCCTTGCCTTCCATCCGGACCTTGCCGGCTGATTTGGCTGCGGCCATCGAACCATTGGCGTCGAGGTCATCGAAGGAGACGACCTCGGCCTTGATGAAGCCCTTTTGGAAGTCGGTGTGAATAACGCCGGCGGCTTCTGGGGCGGTTGCGCCCTTCGGGATCGTCCAGGCGCGGGATTCCTTGGGGCCAGCGGTCAGGTAGGTCTGCAAACCCAGAGTGTCGAAACCGACGCGAGCCAGCTTGTCGAGACCGGCTTCGTCCTGACCGGTGGATTCCAGCATCTCGAGGGCTTCCTCGGCGTCGAGCTCGGCGAGTTCCGACTCGAATTTGGCGTCAAGGAAAATCGCTTCGACAGGTGCCACCAATGCACGCATCTCTGCCTTCTTCTCTTCATCGGCGAGCACATCGTCATCGACGTTGAAGACGTAGAGGAATGGCTTGACGGTCATCAGCTGAAGCTCGCGCAGCTCGGTGACGTCGAACTTGTCGGCCTGCATCGCCTGATAGAGAGTCTTTCCACTCTCGAGGATCTCGACAGCGGCGTCGATGGCAGTCAGCTGCTCTGCCGGCGCCCGTTTGCCCTTGACTTCCTTCTCGATCCGCGGCCGCGCCTTTTCCAAGGTTTGGAGGTCGGCGAGGATGAGCTCGGTGTTGATGGTGTCGATGTCATCAGCTGGGCTGATCTTTCCTTCGACGTGGATCACGTCATCATCGACGAAGCCACGGATGACCTGGCAGATCGCTTCAGCCTCGCGGATGTTCGCCAGGAACTGATTGCCCAGACCCTCGCCTTCGGATGCGCCGCGGACGATTCCTGCGATATCGACGAAGTCGACTGTCGCGTTGAGGATACGCTCCGAGCTGAAGATCTCTGCCAGTCGAGTCAATCGCGCGTCGGGCAACGGCACCACGCCAACGTTGGGTTCGATCGTCGCGAACGGGTAGTTCGCCGCGAGAACTTGGTTCTTGGTCAATGCATTAAACATGGTCGACTTGCCGACATTGGGCAGTCCCACGATTCCGATAGTTAGAGCCACGGTAGCTAAGTCTATCCCGGCGCCGAGGTGCGGGTCTAAATCTCGTGTCAGTGCCGTCTGTCACGCTTGAGTCATGAATTCTTTCCCCGCCACAGGAGTGATCGTCGTCCTCATCCTGGCGATCATCATCAGCGTCCTCCTCGGCTTCCTCCTCGGACGCGCGCACACTCGTTCTCGCTATATTGAGCGACTCACGAGAGCGGAGACTACGTCTCGGATTCTCACTAGTCGGACAGAGGATCTGGAAGCCGATGCGCAGATGGCTGGTGAGATCACCGCGGCGATCGGTCCGTTGGCGGCAAGTGTCAATCACCTGCAGGAGAACCTTCAGTCTCAGGTCCGAACACAGCTGGAGCAGATTACGCGCCTCAATACGCAGATCGGGCACCTGAGCCAACAGAATCTCAGACTGCAGGAGTCCACCGGATCACTGGCAAGCGCACTGAATTCGACGACTCAGCGTGGAGACTGGGGCGAGGTCCAGCTCAAACGCATCGTCGAATATGCAGGCCTCCTCCCCCATGTGGATTTCGAGACTCAGGTCAGCAGTGTGCGTGATGGCAAACGCCATCGCCCCGACATGACCGTGAACCTACCCGGCGGCGGAACGATCATCATCGACGCCAAGACCCCACTGTCTGCCCGGATGGACAGTACTGATTCCAACGCCGATGATCACGCTCGCGCACTGCTGCGACACATCGATTCGCTGGCATCCAAAGAGTACTGGAAGTCCTTCGACTCGGCCCCGGATTTCGTTGTCTGCTTCGTCCCCACGGACGGGCTGCTGTCCTCGGCAGCGTCTACCTATCCGAAGATGATTGATCATGCTCTCGGCAAGAACGTCGTGCTCGCCTCACCCGCCACGCTTCTGGTTCTACTCAAGACCGTGGCGCTCAACTGGCGACAGGCGGACATGAGCACGTCTGCGGCCGAGGTGCTCAAACTCGGCACCGAACTCTACGAACGCATTGGCACTCTGGTCACGCACGTGACGCGGATGGGATCGAGTCTGGATCGATCGGTTGAGGACTACAATCGTTTCGTCTCTTCACTGGAGTCGCGGTTCCTCGTCACTGCCCGAAAATTTCCGAACACGGGAATCGTTGCCACTGAACTTGATGCAGTTGCTGAGCTCGACTC
Organism: Brevibacterium sp. AGC70; assembly: GCF_057334195.1. Lineage (NCBI taxonomy): Bacteria > Bacillati > Actinomycetota > Actinomycetes > Micrococcales > Brevibacteriaceae > Brevibacterium > Brevibacterium sp. AGC70. Next base: position 237,251 of record NZ_JBHFIH010000014.1, read on the forward strand.
ACGCAGCCGCGGAGTCAGCGCTGAAGAACTCACACGGCCAAGCGCTGCGGGACAGGATCCATTCGCAGCACAGAATCCCACTGATCTGAGACGTCGCCATGCGGGCTCCGACTAGACCAGAGACCGTTCAGATCAGGTCGTGATCCCGGTCAGCGCCATCACGTTTGTTCGATGTCTTCTTCCCGGCGGCCTTGAGGTCCTTGCGCAGTTCGCGCGGCAGGGAGAACATGATGTCTTCCTCCGCTGTGACGATTTCTTCGACCGAGCCGAAGCCGTACTCACCCAACAGCTTGAGAAGGTCCTGGACCAGCCCTTCCGGCACGCTCGCTCCTGAGGTCACGCCGACCGTTGCGACATCATGGAACCAGGATTCGTCGACCTCTCGAGCGAAATCGACGCGACGTGCGTCCTTGGCCCCGTGCTCCAGAGCAACTTCGACCAGACGCACGGAATTCGACGAATTGGCTGAACCGACAACCAGAACCAGATCGGACTGCGGGGCGATCTTCTTCACGGCCACCTGCCGGTTCGAGGTGGCATAGCAGATGTCGTCGCTTGGAGGGTCCTGCAGGTGGGGGAACCGTTCCCGCAGGATGTTGACCGTCTCCATCGTCTCGTCGACGCTCAACGTCGTCTGTGACAGCCAGACCAGGCTTTCTGCATCGCCGATCTCGACAGTCTTGGCTTCCTCAGGGTTCTGGATCAGCGTGATGTCGTCGGGAGCTTCTCCCATTGTGCCTTCGACCTCTTCGTGACCCGCGTGGCCGACCAGAAGAATTCGGTAACCGTCACGGGCGAATCGAACTGCCTCGCGGTGGACCTTCGTCACCAGTGGGCATGTGGCATCGATCGTGGACAGCTCACGAGCGGCCGCCTCGGCGTGCACTGCAGGTGACACTCCGTGTGCGGAGAACACAAGTCGAGCGCCCTCGGGAACTTCATCAGTCTCGTTGACGAAGACCGCGCCTCGTTCGGAGAGGGTGTCGACCACATGACGGTTGTGCACAATCTCCTTGCGCACGTAGACGGGAGCACCATAATGCTCGAGTGCGCGCTCGACGGCGATCACTGCGCGGTCAACACCGGCACAGTATCCGCGCGGGGCGGCCAGAAGCACCTTCTGGTCAGCGCCTTCGGGCGTCCGGATGTCCTCGGGAGGAAGACGCTTGCGCGGAATGGTGGGCATAGGTACAGATATCGCAGTCACAACTTAAGTTTAGGCCGGGGACCTGAACAACGGCTACAAAGGTGAAGCAATCCACATCACACGCTCCCACCATCTGGATTCCATCCCCGACCGCCTGAGTTCCAGCGCGGCGATGATTCGTCATGGCACCACCGTTCGTTAGGGTAGTGGGTTGGAAGGGGAGACAACATGGCGCAACGAATTTCCGGCACTCCCGGGACCCTCGGCGAAACTGTCGACGCTCAGGAACTGGCTGCGACGGCAGGCGAGACGACAGCGGAGAACCCGTGGCCCCTGAGTCTGCTCTCAAGCAAGATGAAGTCGTATATCGATCGCATGTCGAGTGTGTGGATCGAGGGACAGGTTGTCGAGCTCAATCATCGCGGCAAGGCCAGCTACCTGACTCTGCGTGATAACGACGTCGAAATGTCGTTGCCGGTCCAGATCTGGAAGAATGTGCTTGACCGCACTGGAGCTCCGCTGTCTGAGGGCAGCCATGTCGTCGCCAACCTCAAAGCAGACTTTTGGACTAAGACCGGCCGTCTGACCATGCGGGCCAACGACATCCGGGCTGTCGGCCTCGGTGAGCTGCTGGCCCGGCTCGAGCGACTGAAGAAGCAGCTCGGTGCGGAGGGACTGTTCGACCCGAATCGGAAGAAACGCCTGCCGTTCCTGCCCAATCGGATCGGCCTCATCACCGGCCGGGATTCCGATGCGCAGAAGGACGTCGTTCGCAACGTCGCCCTGCGCTGGCCGGCCGCCGAGTTCGAGATCCGCAATTGCGCTGTCCAGGGCCCCGACGCTGTGCCGGGCGTGATGAAGAATCTGGCCGAGCTCGATGCCGACCCACAGATCGACATCATCGTCATCGCTCGCGGGGGCGGAAGTATGGAGGACCTGCTGCCGTTCTCCAACGAGGCCCTGGTTCGGGCCGTGGCTGAGGCGAACACCCCCGTCGTGGGGGGG
>NZ_JBHFIH010000014.1:239462-245435 GCF_057334195.1 Brevibacterium sp. AGC70
CGAGGCCGACCGCCCGATCCTCGATGAGGTTGCCGATATGAGAGCATCGACTCCCACCGACGCTGCCAAACGCATCGTGCCGGATGTGGCCGAGGAAGCGATGAACCTGCTGCGCACTCGGGCTGAGCTCGATGCCGCCGTCAATCGGATCATCGACCGGGAACAGGAGATGCTCACCGCAGTCCGATCGCGTCCGGTGCTGGCCGAGCCGCAGACTATGGTGGCCGCTCGGGAAGACGAACTTCGTACGATTCGCCGCCGCAGCCTGCAGGCAACGACCAGTCTGATGTTCCAAGGGCAGAACGAGATCAACCACCTGCGTTCGCAAGCCCAATCTCTCTCGCCCCTGCGCACACTGGAACGCGGGTATGCCGTCGTCCAGAATGACAACGGTGAGGCCATCAGAGAATCCGCCGAGGTATTTGTCGGAACATCAGTCCACGTCCGGGTGGCTCGCGGACGCTTCGATGCCGATGTGACTGCCACAGACGAGTCTCGCGACAACAAGTGAACGCCCCAACGCACTGAACGCATTCGACACATCACACGGAGGACACCATGACCGAACCATCTCCAGCACAGGATCGCCCCGAGGTCGCCGCTCTCAGCTATGAGCAGGCGCGTGAGGAACTGGTCACAATCGTCAAACGCCTCGAAGCCGGAAACCTGCCTCTCGAAGAGTCATTGAGCCTGTGGGAGCGCGGTGAGGCTCTGGCCGATCGCTGCCAGTCGTGGCTCGACGGAGCACGCGAACGCCTCGACAAAGCGCGCGAAGAGTCCGCCGACGACGACTGATATCGGTGGCCTCTGATTTTCGCAACGCTGGAGAACCCGCGGCCTGCGTTGCCCGTGGGCACAACGCAGGCACCTGCTGGCCGATAGACCATTGACGCGAGACCATTTGGTCTCTTATTCTGATGGCGTGGATTCGGACACAGTTTTCAAAGCACTTGCCGACCCGACACGTCGACGGCTGCTTGACCGATTGTTCGACCACAACGGTCAATCGATCACCCAGCTCGAAGCTGACATGCCGATGAGCAGGTTCGGAATCGCGAAGCACCTCAGGATCCTTGAGGAGGCGAACCTACTTGCCACTCGCAGACAGGGTCGCGAGAAGCTGCATTTTCTCAACCCTGTGCCGATCCGGCAGATCCATGATCGTTGGATGAGTAGATATGCAGAGGCACCGATCTCTGCGCTGATCAGCCTGGCAGAAGATTTGGAGTCACACGATCATGGCACCGACGTCGCAGCCCCCACAGCAGGACCAGACACCCCCGACGAAACAGAAGCCTGAGTCGACGACAGACCAGGTCTATCAGATCTTCATCAGGGCGACACCCGAAGAGATCTGGAATGCAATCATCCAGCCGGAGTTCTCGGCAAAATACTTCTACGGCTCTCGAGTGGAGACCACCGCAGAGTCGGGATCGCCATTTCGATACCTCTCCCCCGACGGTGAGTCCCTGTGGGGTGATGAAACGGTTATCGAATCCGATCGACCGTTCCGACTCGTCGTCGGGTGGCGATCACTCTATGACACCGAACTCGCGGCGGAACCGACAAGCAGGGTGACCTGGGAGATCCGTCGTCACGATGACTCAGTCTCTCTGCTCACCGTGATCCATGACCACTTAGGCGCTTCGCCTAGAACAGCGGAGCAGGTCTCAGGTCCTGGTTGGATGATGGTCCTCAGCGGTCTCAAGACCGTCCTTGAGACCGGGCATGGGCTGACCGAGCCGACCTCCTGAGAACAGGAAGAGACGCATCAGCTCCGATGTGAGTCCGAAGTGAGCTGATCGACGATCTGATCACTTCAGCTGTTCGGCGACCTGCTTCGCGAAGGCATCGATGGTGTCGGGCCTCGCGATTGCGGTGATGACGACGAAGGTGTCGCCCTTGCCTGTGACCCAATGCTCCTTGGCATCCTCGGTCCGATAGATTTGAAAGTCAGAGCCGCCGACGGTCACCGTCTCAGCGGCAATCGCATCATCGACCTGGTTCTCGGCCCAGCTCTCGCTGGCCTTGGCCTGCTCAATGCTCACCCATTGCCGCTCAGTTCCGACGAAGGACATATACCAGGACGTGTGGTCGGATTCGCCCACACGGTCCAAGTTCGCCTCGTTCGATGTCCACCCGCTCGGGATTTCCGGCACGATGAGATCGAAGTCGGCGCTGTCCTGGGACTGCTCCGCAATCGTCTGGTAGTCAACCACACGCTGGGAGTCGACTTGCGGCTGCGGGGCGATCAGCAGAACCACTGCGACGACGGCCAGGCAGGCGAAGATCGCAATGATCATATTGACCCAGTTCGAGTTCTTCCGAAGGAAGCGCATCTCTTCCCTGGACCCCGGGAGCATCACTCCGGACTCGTCAGCCATTGGCACTCCCTCGGGACCGGCATCCGTGCGTGTCACGGGCGCCTGCGTTCCCACAGTGTTGGTATCAGATTGGGCGTTCACATCGCCATTGTCCTCGGGGAAGGCTCCAAGGGCCAATCCTGGGTGGGCTTTCATGATGGTGGCCACAGTAGCGGCGCGAAATCGTCCCGATGTCGGCGCCGAACGTGTGGGGTGGCACAATTGGACCTATGAGTGACTCCAATGAATCTGCTGACGTGAAATCTCATCATGACCGAGGCCGAGTGGATGCCGAGGCTCCTCCCGTCGCTGTGACGGATGCCTGGTCCCAGAAAGCTCAGGTCGGAGCCGACGCTCCCGACCGCAACCTCGCCCTCGAGCTCGTCAGAGTCACCGAGGCCGCCGCTATTGCAGCCGCTCCTTGGGTGGGCCGCGGCGACAAGATCGCTGCCGACGGTGCCGCTGTCGCCGCAATGCGCAACGTAATCTCGACCGTCCGCATGGCCGGACGAGTCGTCATCGGAGAAGGCGAGAAGGACGAAGCGCCGATGCTCTTCAACGGTGAGCAGGTCGGCGACGGCGGAGGCCCCCACTGCGATGTGGCCGTCGATCCGATCGACGGCACCCGTCTGACCGCGCTGGGGATGCCCAACGCCATTTCGGTCATGGCAGTCACCGAAGACGGCGCCATGTACGACCCGTCGGCTGTCTTCTACATGGAGAAGCTCGTCACCGGCCCTGCTGCCGCCGATGCCGTCGACCTGCGCCTGCCTGTGGCAGAGAACATCCGCCGCGTCGCCAAGGGCAAAGGCACGAATGATCCAGCTTCTGTGACCGTGATGATCCTCGATCGTCCGCGCCACCAGACGATGATCGACGAGATCCGAGCCGCAGGGGCACGCATCCAGCTCATCACCGATGGTGATGTCGCCGGTGCAATCGCCGCCTGCCGTCCCGGTACCGGTGTCGACATGCTGATGGGAATCGGCGGCACCCCCGAGGGCATCATCACCGCCTGCGCAATCAAGGCACTGGGCGGAGTCATCCAGGGCCGTCTGTGGCCACAGGACGATTCCGAGCGTGAGGCTGCGGCTGCAGCCGGGCTCGACGTCGACAAGGTACTCAACACCGATGACCTCGTCACCGGTGACAACAGTTACTTCGTGGCCACAGGCATCACCAACGGCGACCTGCTCGACGGTGTGAAGTTCGACGGCGGACACGTCACCACTCACTCGCTGGTCATGCGCTCGAAGTCGGGAACCGTACGTTCGGTCTTCGCCGAGCATCAAGCAGCGAAGACCCACTCGTACGTGGAGGCCGCCGAGGAGGCAGCCCGCCGAGGACTCATCTGAGCCCACCCCTTGATATCCACCCCGGTCACTGTCGAATTCGGACACCACCGATTCGACCCCTGGCCTGACAACCGGAAGTGAGGATCTCTCTGATGCCGAACGAGGCTTGGAAACGTCTGCTCGAAGGCAACCATCGCTTCGTCGATGACGTCCCGCAGCACCCCAATCAGGACACCGCGCGGCGTGAGGCACTGTCGAACAACCAGATGCCTTTCGTCACCCTCTTCGGCTGTTCGGATTCTCGAGTCGCAGCGGAGATGATCTTCGACGTCGGCCTCGGCGACATGTTCGTCGTGCGCAATGCCGGACAGGTCGTCGATCCCGTGACCCTCGGCTCCCTCGAGTATGGGGTCGAGATTCTCGGCACTCCCCTACTTGTCGTGCTCGGTCACGACAATTGCGGCGCGGTGACGGCGGCGTACAACTCCTACGACACCGGAGAGACTCCCCCCGGGTTCATCTCCGACGTCGTGGCCCGGATCCTCCCTACTGTGGCCAGAGCTCGCAAGAACAACCGCACAACCGTCAATGAGACGGTCGCGCAGAACACCATGGACACGGTGGAGAAGATCATGCAGCTCTCGGCAATCATCTCCCGCGCAGTCGAAGAAGGTCGCCTCATCATCGTCGGCCTGACTTACCAGCTGCATGACGGCCGCACAACGGTCGTCGCGCAGCACGGCGGTGACGAAGACGCGGTCTCGACCCGCTTCGCTTGACCACGGCCGCATCTGCGGCCGATGAACAATGACTAACAGCCCAGACACCTTGTCGGAAAGGACAACTATGAGCGAAGAATTTCGCATCGAACACGACACCATGGGAGAAGTGAAAGTACCCAAAGATGCCCTGTACAGCGCGCAGACACAGCGCGCCGTGCAGAACTTCCCGATCTCCGGCAAGACCCTGGAATCGGCGCACATCGCCGCTTTGGCCCAGGTCAAGAAGGCAGCTGCGAAGGCCAACCTGGAACTCGGAGTCCTCGATGCTGACCGGGCCGGAGCCATCCAAAAGGCCGCCGAGGCGGTCATCTCCGGCGAATACGACGCCCACTTCCCCATCGACGTGTTCCAGACAGGTTCGGGAACATCGTCGAACATGAACACCAACGAGGTTCTTGCCTCCCTGGCGACGAAGGCCCTCGAATCCCAGGACATCGACGTTCATCCCAATGACCACGTCAACGCATCGCAGTCCTCGAACGACGTGTTCCCCACCTCCGTGCACGTCGCCGTGACCAAGGCACTGGTCAATACGCTGGTCCCGGCCATGGAGACCTTGGCGACCTCACTGGAGAAGAAGGCGAAGGAATTCGCCCAGATCGTCAAGTCGGGCCGCACCCACCTCATGGATGCCACCCCGGTGACGCTGGGGCAGGAATTCGGCGGCTATGCTGCCCAGGTCCGCTACGGAATCGAGCGCATCGAGGCGTCATTGCCCCGCGTCGCTGAGGTCCCACAGGGCGGAACTGCCGTCGGCACCGGCATCAACACCCCTGCCGGATTCTCCGCACGCGTCGTCGAGATCCTCGCCGAAGAGACCGGGCTTCCCATCACGGAAGCACGCAACCACTTCGAGGCTCAGGCCAACCGCGACGGACTCATCGAAGCCTCGGGTCAGCTGCGTACGATCGCCTACGGCTATATGAAGATCTGCAACGATCTGCGGTGGATGGGATCGGGACCGAACACCGGCCTCGGCGAGATCGCCATCCCCGACCTGCAGCCCGGTTCCTCGATCATGCCAGGCAAGGTCAACCCGGTCATCTGCGAAGCCACGATCCAGGTCGCGGCCCAGGTCATCGGCAACGACACCACTGTTGCGCTGTCGTCGACAAACGGCGCCTTCGAGCTCAACGTCGGCATTCCTGTCATGGCGTCGAATCTGCTCGAATCCATTCGACTGCTCGCGAACTCCTCGACCGTGATGGCCGAGAAGATGATCGACGGGCTCCAGGCCAATGAGGAGCGCGCCCGCTTCCTCGCCGAGGCGAGCCCCTCCATCGTGACTCCGCTGAACAAGGTCATCGGCTACGAATCGGCGGCGAAGATCGCCAAGCACGCCGTGGCCAACAAGATGACCGTCAAGGAAGCCACCATGGATCTCGGCTTCGTCTCCGACGGCTCTATCACCGAGGCTGACCTCGACAGCGCACTCGATGTCACCACGATGATCGGTGACTACAAGTAAGTCACTCAGACTGCAAGTCGGCCACACAGCAGATAAGTCTCACAACACAGGGGCGGGGGGGGGGG
>NZ_JBHFIH010000014.1:245472-251516 GCF_057334195.1 Brevibacterium sp. AGC70
GTTGCCAGGACATCACATTCTCCCCCCCCCCCCCCCTCGCATTCACCTCATCGAGCGCACACCGCAGCGTCGAGAGCAGACTCCCTGAACTCGCCCTTCAAGGCCACGGTCGCCTATCCACGCTGAAGTCAGCTATCGACGACGCCGTCGGCTATCGAGTCGCCGGTGCGTGCTGCGCAGACTAGGAGCGGAAGGGATCGAACTCCTCGAGCACATCGGTGACCAGGGCTGCGATCTCGGAGCGCTCCGACCTGGTCAGAGTGACATGGGCGAATAGATCGTGGCCCTTGAGCTTCTCGATCACCGCCGCGACGCCATCATGTCGACCCACTCGAAGATTGTCTCGCTGAGCTACGTCGTGGGTCAGCACCACCTTCGAATTCATGCCGATGCGAGAGAGCACAGTCAGCAGCACGTTGCGTTCCAGCGACTGTGCCTCGTCGACGATGACAAACGCATCATGCAGGGACCGGCCCCTGATGTGGGTGAGCGGCAGAACTTCGAGCAAGTCACGGTTCATCACCTCTTCGATGACGTTCTTACTGACCAGAGCTCCGAGCGTGTCGAAGACCGCTTCCGCCCACGGGTTCATCTTCTCGCCCTCGCTGCCGGGTAGGAACCCGAGGCTCTGGCCGCCTACGGCATAGATCGGGCGGAAGACCATGATCTTCGAATGTCTGTTCTCCTCGAGCACCTTCTGCAGGCCCGCCATGAGCGCGAGTGCGGACTTCCCCGTTCCGGCTCGACCTCCCAAAGATACGATTCCCAGCGCATCGTCGAGGAGCATGTCGATGGCTACTCGCTGCTCGGCGGAGCGGCCATGGACACCGAAGATGTCACGATCACCGCGAACCAGCGACACCCGCTTGCCCGAGCGGACACGACCGAGTGCGGAGCCACGAGGTGAGGTGATGACGACGCCGGTGTTGACGACCTCATCGGAGACCGCTTGGGTGGTGGTCCACCCCTCTTCGTAGAACTGCGACATCTCGGCCTCGTCCAGCGACAGTTCACTCATCCCCGTGAACCCGGAGTCGGTGGCCAGCTCCGCCAGATACTCCTCGGCGTGCAGCCCGAGGGCCGAAGCCTTCACACGCATCGGAACGTCCTTCGTGACCACAATGACGTCCTGACCTTCAGCGGCCAGATTTCGGGCCACGGCGAGGATACGAGTGTCGTTCTCCGAACGATCGAAGCCGATCGGCATCGTCGATGCATCGACATGATTGAGTTCGACCCGCAATGTGCCGCCGGCTTCACCGACAGGGATCGGCTCATCGAGCCGGTCGAACTCGGATCGGAAGTCATCGAGGATGTGCAATGCTTTGCGGGCGGTGAAACCGAGTTCCGGATGATTGCGTTTGGCTTCCAGCTCGGAGACGACGACAAGCGGAATGACGAGATGGTGCTCTGCGAATCTCAACAGTGCCCCCGGATCTGAGAGCAGCACCGAGGTGTCGAGAACGTAAGTGTGGATATGTGCGGTCATGAGGACCCCTGTGGCGTGAGTACCGCCGAGATCCGAGTCTTGACATCCCCCTGATCTCGGGTTGGTGTCGACCAACTACTGCCAACCTATCCCCGAACCGATGCCGACTGAGTGACGGCACGCGTGTTCGGGAGAGTCGTGGGCGTGAACTTCGTATGAACCGAGGTGAGCCCGAGACCTATTTTCCGAAGCGCCGCTGGCGCAGTCCGTAGTCCCGGACCGCACGTAGGAAGTCGGTGCGACGGAAGTCGGGCCAGTACGCTTCGCAGAAATAGAACTCCGAGTAGGCGCTCTGCCACATGAGGAATCCGGACAGGCGCTGCTCACCGGAGGAACGGATGATGAGGTCAGGGTCCGGCTGACCCTTGGTGTAGAGATGTTCGCTGATCTGCTGCGGGGAGAGTTCGGAGATGATCGTCTCCAGGTCTGTGCCCTCATCCGTGCGCAGACGCAGCAGCGACTTCACCGCGTTGACGATCTCCTGCCGTCCTCCGTAGCCGACGGCGACGTTGACGCGCATCTGGCAGTCCCCCGTCGATGTGGCCGCTTCCAAACGTGCCCGCAGGCCAGGTGGCAGGATCTCCAGGTCCCCGACCAACTGCACACGCACGCCCTTGAGTGCCGCGATCTTCTCGACCAGATCGGAGATGATCTCGATGAGGACCTCAACCTCCTCGGCGGATCTGGCGAGGTTCTCCTTGGACAGGACGTAGAGAGTGACGATATCGACGTCGATCTCGTCGCACCAGCCGAGGAACTCGACGATCTTCTCTGCTCCGGCCCGGTGCCCGTCGGCGGTGGTGGCACCGAATTCCTTCGCCCAGCGCCTGTTGCCGTCAGTGATGACACCGACGTGCCTGGGCACGGGTACAGATTTGTCCAGCTCGCGCAGGAGCCGCCGCTCATAGAGACGGTAGAGCAGGCTCACCGGTCGCGCCACACTGTCCTCTTTCACACTCGATTTCCGGTCGGTTCGACCACCTTACACAGTACTATCCCGAACGGCTTCACGTCGTCGTCGGCTCCGCCGGAGGTGCCGTTGCACGTTCCCTCAGCTGAGGTCGATATCCTGGAACCATGAACGCTCCAGTCACTGAACCATCTTCACCCGGCTCCGAAGGTCAGCGGTCAGTCGACTCCACACCCTCAGCTGAGTCGCGGTCCGGCTACCCTGTGCACATTGCCCGCAGGCGCTCGGCTCTGCGGCGTGAGTTGGACAAGTTGGCCGGTCAGGTCAAACCCAAGCTGCGTGGATGGTTCCATGCCGCAGCCTTTCCATTGGCGATGGTCGGCGGCCTGGCTCTGGTCATCATCTCCCCCACCATCGAGTCGCGGATCGCCGCCGCGATCTTCGCCATCACCGGGATGCTGCTCTTCGGGACCTCCGCTGTCTACCACCGGGGACGGTGGCGCACTCGGGCTCGACTGATCCTGCGCCGACTCGACCATGCGAACATCTTCCTCATCACCGCGGGCACCTATACGCCCCTGGCGGTGCTGACCCTGCGCACAGACCAGACGATCCTGCTCCTGTCCGTCCTCTGGGGCGCAGCCATCCTGGGGGCGGCCTTCAGGACCATCTTCACAACCGCGCCGAGGTGGCTCTTCGTTCCCATCTATGTGGGCTTCGGCGTCGCCGGAGTCGGCTACATCCCCCAGATCTGGGCGAGCAATCCCGCAGTGGGAATCCTCGTCGTGGCAGGCGGAGTCTGCTATGTCGTCGGTGCCGTGATCTACGGAATCAAAAAGCCCAATCCCTCACCGAAGTGGCTCGGCTTCCACGAGATCTTCCATATTCTCACTATCGCCGGCTACGGCTGCCATCTTGCCGCACTCCTTGTCGCCGCGGTGGCCGCCTACTAGGCGCCTGCTGCCGGCTGGGCTCGTACTCAGCTGAAGGGCTTGTGCTGCTCGACGCTCTGACCCGGTTAGCCCCGCCCTGCGTCGCCGGACTCAGTCTTCGAATTCTCGGCCTCGACCGGCGACGATTCCTCTTCCGCGACCGGTGCAGACTCGCCTGAGAGCTTCGACTGGTTGGGCACAGCATGCTTGCGCATCGGGATCGGATACGCATCATCGGCATGGGCCCGTGCGCGCACACGCCGAACTCGTTTGAGCGCGTCACGAATGAGGAAGATCACGAAGATGACGATCACCAAAGTCGACAGAAAGCCGATCGTGCCGGGAGTGACCAGATCGGGGTCAGGGCCTCCGCTGGGGGTCGCGCCCTGCGCTGCAGCCAGATTCATGCACTCTCACCTGTCACTTCGTCGTAGTCGTCTTCGTCTGGTGATGCAGGAAGCATGCCCTCTGCCGGCACCTTGCGACCATCATCCATGGTCACCGAAGCGAAGAGGTCCGTCTCTTGGAAATCAACGCCGGGAGTCAGAGGCGTCCGGCCGGTGTTGTCGACAGCCAGTTCGAACTCCTCCGTGGGCCAATACGTCCGCGCGGCTTTACGCGAGGCGGAGAAGAACCCGCCCTCCGGGTCGATCTGTGTGGCGTGAGAGAGAAGAGCACGATCACGTGAGGGGAAGAATTCCGCGCAGTCGATCGTCGTGCTCAACCAGTTGACCCGCTGGGCATCGCGCTTCTTGAAGTCCTCGATGTGGTCGGCGAAGGGCGACTCGAGACCCGCCTCTGTCATCTTCTCGTGGATGGTCACCCACTTCTTCGCGGACAGGTCCTGATTGAAGTAGACCTTCTCAACCTGCCAGGGCTCGCCGAGTTCCGGATTCTTCTCCGGGTCGGCTGCGGCCGCCACAGCCGCCATCGTCACGGCATGGTTTTTGATGTGATCGGGGTGAGGGTACCCGCCCAGCTCGTCGTAAGTCGTCACAACCTGAGGTCGGAAGCTGCGAATGATGTGCACCAGGGGCAGCATGGCCACCTCGTCGGGGACACGGTAGAAGCAGCCGGGAGGCGTCTGGTTGTCGAAGTCACCATCGGGCAGTCCTGAATCGACGTGACCGACCCACACGTGCTCGGCGCCCAGAGCCGCTGCGGCCGTGGCCATCTCCTCGCGACGCAGGCCCGCGATATCGCGGCTGGCCTTCGGGCTCTGCAGCAGTGCAGGGTTGAGGATGTCTCCGGCTTCACCACCGGTCATGCTGGCGATGAGGACTCGAGCTCCGAGTGCCGCGTACTTCGCACTCGTGGCCGCACCTTTCGAGGATTCGTCGTCAGGATGAGCATGAACCGTCAGCAGACGCAGTCCATGGTACGGAAGCGAAGTCATGTTTGGTGTGTCCCTTTCGATTCAGCCTGGTGACGTTCCGTTTCCTGCGCAATGGCTGAAATGATCGCAGGAGACGGATCGACTACTCTAGATTAGTGCGCAATGTTCGTAGATGAGGAATTCAATGACTGAGGTAACAGTGGACAAGCCACTGCATGATGATCGATACGGCCGTGTCCGCGAGCCCAAACGGCATCTCGGAAAAACAGCCAAGATCATCGCCGTCGTCATCGTCTCTGCCCTGATCATCGCGATTGCGTTTGTGGCATTTCGTCCACAGACCAGTCCCACGACCCCCAAGACACTCGACTATTCAGTTGTCGACTCTTCGTTAACACAGGTCACCGTGGCAATATTTCCTGATCAGGATCGGGATGTTCACTGCATCGTGCAGGCGACGAACGAGAATGAGGCCATTGTCGGCTTCACCGAGATCACTCTCCCGGCCGATCCCGCCGCCGACCCCAACTCGCCCAGACAGATGGACGTCGATCTGGCCACGACACAATTCGCGTCGTCCGGGCACGCCGACGCCTGCTGGTTCGAATAGCAGCTTCTGCACGCATCCTGTGGAGCACGATGCGCCTCGCATCCGTCACGAACACACCGCCCACAACATCTGTAAGCGCGCGTGACGGAGATCATCGTTTTCGCGTGCAGATGCGTTAGACTGTAGTTTCATTCAACATCCGGGCGTACCCAACGCCCGGTTTTTCGTTGCCTGACGCGCCTGTCAGTGCACCGAACCGAAGAAGGAGAAGTCATGACCGAGGATGTCACCCAGGAAGAAACATGGTTGACTCAGGAAGCCTTCGACCGCCTGTCGCAGGAACTTGAACACCTCTCCGGACCGGGACGTGCAGAGATTGCTGAGAAGATCGAAGCCGCCCGCGACGAGGGTGACTTGAAGGAGAACGGCGGCTACCACGCGGCGCGCGAGGAGCAGGGCAAACAGGAGGCTCGCATTCGCCAGCTCGAGCTGCTCCTGCAGTCCGCGAAGGTCGGATCCAGCGACAGCGATGGAAAAACCGTCTCCCCCGGTTCCGTCGTCACCGCGAAGGTGGCCGGAAACGAGATGCGGTTCCTGCTGGGCAGCCGTGAGATCGCCGGCGATTCGGATATCGACGTGTTTTCGGAGAAGTCCCCACTGGGCGCCGCGGTGCTCGGTGTCGCCGTCGGAGGAAAGACCAGCTACGAAGCTCCCAACGGCAAGGAGATCAAGGTCGAGGTCACGGGCATCGAACCTTTCTCCGGCTGATCGAAGGACCCGAACGGGTTCAGCCACCAAGCAGAATGAAGCAGTGGGGGGGGGATGAT